>JBJXHD010000007.1:0-112851 GCA_046160845.1 Hyphomicrobium sp. | reverse complement strand
AACACGCCTGGGAAAGCAAGGAGGTTGGCGTCGGCAGCATGGAGATCATTGAATCGACGCCGCCGTCCAAGGTCAAACTGAAGCTCGATTTCGTGAAGCCGTTCGAAGCGCACAACATCGTTGACTTCGACATCGTGCCGAAAGGCGACGCCACGGATGTCTCGTGGTCCATGCAGGGCGAGACGCCATTCATGGCCAAGATCGTCCATGTCTTTCTCGATATGGACAGCATCGTCGGTAAGGATTTCGAGGACGGTCTCGCAGCGCTGAAAACTCTCGCCGAATCGTGAGCAAAAAAACTCCGCAACGCATCACAAAATTACCATCATGGAGACAGAGCGATGAAAGTCATGGTGATAGTAAAGGCGACGAAATCGTCGGAAGCCGGAGAGATGCCGAGCGAGAAGCTGCTTTCCGACATGACGAAGTTCAACGAAGATCTGGTGAAGTCGGGCATCATGCTTTCCGGCGATGGCCTGACGCCGAGTTCCAAGGGCGCGCGCGTGCTGTTCTCGGGCAAGGATCGGACAGTAATTGACGGCCCATTCGCCGAGACCAAAGAGGTCATCGCCGGCTACTGGGTCTGGAAGGTCAAGAATCTTCAGGAAGCCATTGACTGGGCGAAGCGCTGTCCAAACCCGCACGACGAAGAGTGTCATATCGAAATCAGGCCATTTTTCGAGGTTGAGGACTTCGGCGAAGCCATGACGCCGGAACTCCGCAAGCGAGAAGAAGCGCTCCGCATGAAACTAGAAGCGCAGTAGAGGCGCGCCGATGGCGACGGTTTTTTTTACGCCGAACATCCAGCGTCACGTCGGCTGCCCGAAAACGGAGGCAGCCGGCGCGACGGTGCGCGAGGTGCTCGACGCCGTCTTCCGCGAGAATCCATCGGCGCGCAATTACGTGCTCGATGATCAGTCGGCGCTGCGCAAGCACATGACTGTTTTTCTCGACGGCCGAACCATTCGCGACCGCGTTGCGCTTTCCGACCCCGTCACTGGCGCATCGCGGATTTATGTCTTCCAGGCGCTCTCAGGAGGTTGACGATGAGCGACGAACTTCTCGTATCGACCCGCAAAGGTTTGTTCTCGGTCAAGCGCGGCGCGCAAGGCTGGGCGATCGCGAACGCGAACTTCGTCGGCGACAACGTCACGCTCGCGCTGCACGACGCGCGATCGGGCCTGCGCTTTGCGGCGCTCGACCACGGCCACTTCGGCGTCAAAGTTCACCGGTCCAACGGTGACGGCGCGTGGCAGGAGATCGGTGCGCCGGTTTATCCGCCGAAGCCTGAGGGCTACGAAGAATTCGATATGTGGAACCGCCCGCTGGCCTGGAGCACCGCGCGCATCTGGGCGCTTGAGCCGGGCGGCGACGATGAACCTGGCGTCATCTGGTGCGGCACGCTCCCGGGCGGCCTTTTCAAATCAACCGACAACGGCGACAGCTGGGAGATTGTGCGCCCGCTGTGGGATCACCCAAAGCGCAAACAATGGATGGGCGGCGGCGCCGATCTTCCGGGGCTCCACTCGATCCTCATCGATCCGCGCAACTCGAAGCGGGTCTGCATCGCAGTCTCGACGGGCGGATTGTGGTTCACCGAGGATGGCGGCGAGACCTGGTCGCAACGCGGCGAAGGCATGCGCGCCGATCATGTTCCGCCGGAGCTGACGAATGATCCGATCGCGCAGGACGTGCACTGCCTTGCGCAATGCCGCTCAGCGCCCGACCGCATGTGGGTGCAGCACCATAACGGCATTTTCGTTTCCTCGGACGAAGGCCGCAACTTCGAGGAAATCACCGATGTCGCGCCCTCGACGTTCGGTTTCCCCGTTGTCGTACATCCAAACGACCCGGACACGGCTTGGTTCGTCCCCGGGATCAAGGACGAGTTGCGCATTCCGCGCGACGGCAAACTGGTGGTCTCGCGCACGCGCGACGGCGGCAAAACCTTCGACATCCTGACCAATGGCCTGCCGCAGACGCATGCCTACGACGTGGTTTACCGTCACGCACTGGCGATCGACGCGGCTGGCGAGCGCCTCGCGTTCGGCTCGACGACGGGCGGGCTATGGGTCAGCGACAACCAGGGCGACGACTGGTCGATGGTCTCGCACACGCTGCCGCCGGTTTATGCCGTGCGCTTCGCGTGACCCATGCGTGACGCCCCGCGTTGGCGCGCCTTGTAATCTACCCCCAGCGAGATATTCTCTCAACTATATCGATATAGGGAGAACTCGGCTTTATGGTGGGACGCAGGGACATACTCGCGCGCGGCGCAGCGGCAGTTGCGACGATGCTTTTCGCTCTGGCGCCGACCATCACGCTGGCCCAGAAAATCGAAACGACAAAGCTGACGATCTTCGCCGCCGCCAGCTTGAAGACCGCGCTTGACGAAGTCTCCGCCGCCTATCAGAAGGAGTCGGGCGTCGCGTCGGCGATCTCCTACGCGGCCTCCTCCGCGCTGGCGAAGCAGATCGAACAGGGCGCCCCCGCCGATATGTTCATTTCGGCCGATCTCGACTGGATGGACTACGTCGCTAAGGCCAATCTCATTGCGGCCGACACGCGCGCCAATCTGCTCGGCAATACGCTGGTTCTGATCGCGCCGGCTGATAGACCTGTCGATCTCAAGATCGCGCCCAACTTCAAGATCGCCGACGCGCTCGGCGACGGCAAACTGGCGGTGGCCGACGTCAAGGCCGTGCCGGCCGGCAAATACGCCAAAGCCGCCTTCGAAAAGCTCGGCGTCTGGGCCGCTTTAGAACCGAAACTGGCGCAGGCCGAGAACGTGCGCGCGGCTCTCGTTTTCGTTGCGCGTGGCGAAGCGCCGCTCGGCGTCGTCTACCAGACCGACGCCGCCGCCGAACCTAAGGTTAAGATCGTCGATACGTTTCCCGATGATACGCACCCCCCTATCGTCTATCCAATCGCGGTGACCGCCGGCGCCGCCGCGCCCGATGCCGCGAAGGCGTTTCTCGCCTATTTGAAAAGCGACGTCGCGTCTGCGATCTTCAAGAAGCAAGGCTTCACCATTCTCAAGTAGCAGATACATGTTTGAGTTTTCACCCGCCGAGTGGACCGCGATCGCATTGAGCGCCAAGGTCGCGACCACGGCCGTCGTCTTCAGCTTGCCGTTGGCGATCGCGCTCGGGTATCTGCTGGCGCGCAAGAGCTTCCCCGGCAAGGCGCTGCTCGATGGCGTGCTGCACATGCCGCTGGTTCTGCCGCCGGTCGTCACCGGATATTTGCTGTTGCTCGCATTCGGGCGCCAAGGGCCGATCGGCGCTTTGCTCTACGATTGGTTCGGCGTGACGCTGGCGTTCCGTTGGACCGGCGCGGCGCTCGCCGCAGCGGTGATGGGATTCCCCTTGATGTTGCGCGCGATCCGCTTGTCGTTCGAGGCGATCGACCGGCGACTCGAAGGCGCAGCAAGCACGCTGGGCGCGAGTCCGGCTTGGACGTTCGCGCTTGTCTCCCTGCCGCTCGCGCTGCCAGGAATGCTCGCGGGCGCCATTTTATGTTTCGCCAAGGCGCTCGGCGAATTTGGCGCGACGATCACGTTCGTCTCCAACATTCCAGGCGAGACACAAACGATCCCGTCGGCGATTTACGCCTATACGCAAGTGCCGGGCGGCGAATCCGGCGCGCTGAAGCTCACCTGCGTCTCGATTGCCATCGCCCTCCTGGCGCTGTTCGCGGCGGAAGTGCTGGGCGCCCGCGCGCAGCGCCGCATTGCGACTTTCGAATGAGTGAGCCGCCGCCGCTTGTCGTCGATGTCGCCTCGACGCACGGCGACTTCACGCTCGAAGCAGCGTTCGAGGCCGGCCCGGGCGTCACCGGGATCTTCGGCCGGTCCGGCGCGGGCAAGACGACGCTGCTCCATCTGATTGCGGGCCTCTATCGGCCACGCCGCGGCCAGATCGCGCTCAGCGGCGAGACGCTCGTCGATGTCGCCCGCGGCGTGTTCATGCCGAAGCACAAGCGCCGCATCGGTTTGGTCTTCCAGGATGCGCAGCTGTTTCCGCATATGACGGTGGCGCAAAACCTCGCATTCGGCCGCTGGTTCGCTCCACGTGAGGAAAATGGTGTCTCTTCCGAACACGTCATCGACGTTCTCGGCATCGCGGCGCTACTCGGCCGGCGACCGCAGAAGTTGTCTGGCGGCGAGAAGCAGCGCGTGGCGCTGGCCCGCGCGCTTCTCTCTGCGCCGCGGTTACTGCTGCTGGATGAGCCGCTCGCCGGGCTCGACGACGCGCGCCGACAGGAAATCCTGCCGCTGATCGAAAGGGTTCGAGATGACTTCAAAGTGCCGATGCTCTACGTCACGCACGCCCGCGATGAGGTGATGCGGCTGGCGTCGAAGGTCATCGTGCTTGAGGCTGGACGCGTGACGACGACCGGTACGCCGGCCGAAGTTCTGGCGCAAAACGATCGCTGAGCTACGTCCGCTTTGCCCGTCGCGCGAGACGCTTTTCAATAGGCTTGATCTGCTTCGCAAAATGCGTCATCGCCTTTGCCTCCATGTCCCGATAGCGCTCGACGAGCTCGGCGCCGAACGGCGTCAGCCGTGCTGAGCCGCCGCCTTTGCCGCCATGGCGCCGCTCGACTAGCGGCTCCGAGAACACGCAGCTGAACTCGTCGATCAGATACCACGCACGTTTGTACGACATGCCCATCGCCGCCGCTGCCTTGGCGATGGAGCCGCGCTCGCCGATCAGCTCGAGCAGCTCGATTCGGCCGTGGCCGATATAGCGTTCGTCGTCGAAGTCGATGCGAAGCACGATTTTGGTCATCGCCATCTCGGATGAAAGTTCAGGCCTTCAACCTATATCCGGTTCTGAAAATCCACCAGACGATCGCGAGACAGATGGCGAGAAATCCGAAGGTCATGGCGAGGCTGACCGTGACGTTGACGTCGGAAACTTCGTAGAAGCTCCAGCGGAAGCCGCTGATCAAATAGAGGATCGGATTGAACAGCGTCACGGTCCGCCAGAAGTCGGGAAGCATGTTGACCGAATAGAACGTGCCGCCGAGGAATGTCAGCGGCGTGATGACGAGCAACGGGATGATTTGGAGCTTCTCGAACCCGTCGGCCCAAACGCCGATGATGAAGCCGAGCATGCTGAACGTCACCGCCGTCAGGATCAGGAACGTCAGCATCCAGAATGGATGGGCGATTCGAACCGGCACGAACAGGCTCGCCGTCGCCAGGATGATCAGACCGAGTATGACCGACTTCGTCGCCGCGGCGCCGACGTAGCCAAGCACAATTTCGAACGGCGAAATCGGCGCCGACAGAAGCTCATAGATCGTTCCGGTAAAGCGCGGAAAATAGATGCCGAACGAAGCGTTTGATGTGCTCTCCGTCAAAAGCAGGAGCATGACCAGGCCCGGCACGATGAATGCGCCGTAGCTGACGCCGTCGATCTCGGCGATACGCGAGCCGATCGCCGCGCCGAAGACGATGAAGTAAAGCGACGTCGAAAGCACCGGCGAAATGATGCTTTGCAGCAGCGTTCGCCCCCAGCGGGACATCTCGAAGCCGTAGATCGCGCGGACAGCTTGAATGTTCATTCCGAACCCCGCACCAGATTGACGAAAATGTCTTCGAGCGAACTCTGCGAGGTCGACAGATCGCGAAAGGCGAGTCCCTCGGCGCGCAAATCGTTCAAAAGCGCCGTGATACCGGTGCGTTCGCCGCGCGCGTCATAGGTGAAGATCAATTCGTTCCCGCCCGCGCCGATCTCGAGGCCATGCCGCCCGAGCGCGCTCGGGATTTGGGCGAGCGGCGCCTGCAACTGAAGCACCAGCTGCTTTTTGCCAAGCTTGCGCATCAATTCGCGCGTTTCTTCGATCAGGATAATCCTGCCCTTCGCGATGACCCCGACGCGATCGGCCATTTCCTCCGCCTCCTCGATGTAGTGTGTCGTGAGGATGATGGTGACGCCCGAGTCGCGCAGCCTGCGAACGATGTCCCACATCTCGCGGCGCAGTTCGACGTCGACGCCGGCTGACGGCTCGTCGAGAAATAACACGCGAGGTTCGTGCGCCAGAGCCTTCGCGATCAGCAGGCGCCGCTTCATGCCGCCCGACAGCGTCATGATGCGGCTGTCCTTCTTGTCCCACAGCGATAGACTTGCGAGAATTTTCTCGACGATCGCGTCGTCGCGCGGTTTTCCGAAGAGGCCGCGACTGAAAGTAACGGTCGCCCAGACCGGCTCGAACATGTCGGTGGCGAGTTCCTGCGGCACGAGCCCGATCATCGCACGCACGCGCCGGTACTCGGCATTGATGTCCATGCCGTCGACGAGAATTGTTCCTGAAGTCGCCCTGACGATTCCGCAAATGACGCTGATCAGCGTCGTCTTGCCGGCGCCGTTCGGGCCAAGCAGCGCGAAGATTTCGCCGGCGCGGATTTCGCAGTCCACGGATTTCAACGCTTCGAAGCCCGACGCGTACGTCTTCGACACGTTCGACACGGAAATCATCGCAGTCATCGTCGCTCGCTCATTTGTGCCGCGGGGCTTCGAAATTCGACGTTAACGACCTCGACGCAGCCTGTTGCGCGACACAATGCGATCCTTGCAACCATCGCCAAGCAAAGAAAGTCTTTTGCTTCGAAAGGTGATCCAATGTCGCTTCGCCCCTCGTCAACAGTGTACGGAGTTTGCTATTGAGACGTGGCGCAGCGAGCTCATCAGGGTGAGGTCGGTCAGCGCTCAGCTCTTCGGACATTGTAGATAAGTGAGTTGCGTATGAATTGTCAGGTCTTGGCTTCATTGCGATACCTATTTGTTCTCACGGCCGCCCTAATGGGAGCTGCTCAAGCCGCCGCGGAACCGGCGCCAGGTTCGCTTTCGGCCGCGGTTCGTGATCAACTCGAGGGGCCGGTCGGCGCGTCGATCGAGCCCGGCGATCGCGAGGTGCTCAAAAGTTTCTATGCGACCCGCGAGTACAGCGCCGTCTGGGTTGATGAGCGTGGGCCGACGCGCGCCGCGCGCCGGGCGGTCGGCGAATTGGCCGAGGCAGAATCTTGGGGCCTCGACAGCGCAGCGTTTCAAATGAATGCCGTAACAGCGCCGATGCAAGGCGGCCGATGGAGCGCCGCCGAGGCGGCATCGGCCGAAATCGAAATTTCGACGCTGGTTCTCAAATACGCGCGACAGGCGCGCGGCGGCCGGATCGCAGAGCCCGAAAAGCAATTGACGACCTATCTCGACCGGGCCCCGCGTGTGATCGATGCCGCTGCCGTACTTAGCCAAATCACACTGGCCGCTGATCCCGGCGCGGCTCTCCGCTCCTACCAGCCTCAGCACCCGCAGTTTCTCAAGCTAAAAGAGCTGTATGCGCGTCTACAGGGCGATCTCAAGCAGCAGCAGGAACTGGCCCTCGACGTGAAGGGTCCGGCACTAATGCCAGGCAAGTCATATCCCGACATCGCCACTCTGCGCCGGCGCCTAGCTATCGCAAGTGAACCTGGCGCGGAAACAGTCTACGACGAGCGCCTTGTCGCTGCGGTAAAGCAGTATCAATCAGGGATGGCGCTGCGCGCCGACGGCATCGTCGGGTCCAAGACCCGCAAGGCACTAAATGTCAACGTCGCTGACCAGTTGGCGGCCGTCATCAGCAACATGGAACAATGGCGATGGATGCCGGACGATCTCGGCGCCCGGCATATCTTCGTCAACGTGCCATCCTATTCTATCGAATTCGTCGAGAAGGGAGTGGCAACCTTCCGCGAGCGGGTGATCGTCGGAAAAGTCGATACGCAGACGCCGATATTCTCGCATGAGATGACCACCATCGTCATGCGGCCCGAGTGGTATCTCCCGGACTCGATCAAGCTCAAAAAACTGCTGAGCGGCCGCGCGCTCGAGAGCCAGGGTCTGAAAGTCAAGAAAAACGGGCGCGTGGTCAGCAGCACGTCGGTGAATTGGAGCAAGGCCAATCTCAGCGCCTACGCTGTCTACCAGCCATCCGGCGGGAAAAATGCGCTCGGTGCGGTGAAGTTCCTGTTTCCCAACAAGCATAGCGTTTATTTGCACGACACTCCGGATAAGTCGCTGTTCAATTCCGATGCGCGCATCTTCAGCCACGGCTGCATCCGAGTGAGGAGTCCGTTGGCGCTGGCCCAGCACCTGTTCGACGCCGATCGCGGCGCCGGCGCGCTCGATGCGGCCAAGCTCGCGCGCGGCGGCCCACAAAGTTACGAGATCACGTTGGCGACGCCGATACCCGTGCACGTCGGCTACTTCACGGTCTGGGTCGACGACGACGGCAGGGCGCAGTTCATGCCCGACCGCTACGGCCATCAGAAGCGGATCACATTGGCGCTGAACGACCGCTGGAAGGACATCGATCGCGGCAAGGATCACCTTGCGGCCCTCGATACCACGAGTCTGAAAAGTGTATCGTTACGCTCGAAGCGGACACTGGAATCGGCGCTGACCGATCCGGCGGGATTGACCAAGTCCAACTCCTACTACGGCTACAGACCATCGTCCGGCGTCGAAGCCTTGCTCCGGCGCGCGCTTGGAAACTAAGAGCGCTTTCAGTCGAGCGCTCAGAAACGGAGCACGGCCGCCCCGCCCGTCATCCCGGCGCCGGCCGCGGACATCAAGATGACGTCGCCGTCGGCATAGCCCCCGATGGGGCTCATCATCGATAACGTCAGCGGGATCGTGGCGGCTGAGCTGTTGGCGAATTCCGAGATCGTTGAGCGCATTTTTTCGGGCGCAATTGCAAGTTGCCGCGCGACTGTCTCCATCATGCGCGCGTTCGCCTGATGCGGAACGAAATGATCGACGTCCGCCGCAGTCAGCCCCGCCTTCTCTAACGCCGTACGCGCCGATGCCGTCATCATCGCCACCGCCTCGGCGTACACGGCCTGGCCGTTCGAAATGACCATCAATGTCTCGCGAGGATCTGCGAGCTTTGCAAAAGGCCTGCGGCTGCCGCCCCCGGGAATCTTTATGAGATCGTAGTGCGCGCCCTGCGCGGCGAGATGCGACCCGATCAGACCAGCTTCCGCGCGCGAACTCGGCCCGAGCAGCGCCGCGCCTGCGGCGTCGGCGAAAAGAACGCTGCTGGCGCGGTCGGCGACGTTGATGCGCCGCGACAGGATATTGCCGGCGATCACCAGCACCGTGGCCCCATGCGCCCGCACGAAACTGTCGGCCAGCGTCAATGCGTAGAGAAAGCCGCCGCAGGCGCCCGCGAGGTCGATCCCGCCGCTGTTTTCAAGTCCGAGACGATGGGTGACGAGCGGCGCGCAAGGCGGCAGCAGGTGATCAGGCGTCGACGTCGCGAGCAACAGCAAGCCCACGTCGCGGCGGGCGGCGCCCGCCTTTTCGAGCGCCATCGCGCCGGCCGCGACGGCAAGGTCGGAAAGAGCCTCGCTATCTCCCGCGTAGCGGCGGGCCTCGATGCCGGTGCGCCGTTTGATCCAGCCGGCCTCGAGGCCCAGGCGTGATTCAATCTCTAGGTTCACGACCCGCCGCGCCGGAACGTAGTGACCGAGACCCAATATAGCGACGCCGCTCATGCGATTGCCTCGTCGCATGCGGACGAAAGTGCATCGTAAGCGAAGGCAAGATCCTTTTGCGTCGCGCAATAGGGCGGCATGACATACACCGTCGCGCCAAGCGGCCTGATGAGCAAGCCGCGCGCCAGCGCCGCATGGCGCAGCGCCAGCGCGACGTCGGCCAGATAGCCGCCCTCGGCGTGCAACACGTCGAACGCCACGATCGTCCCAAGCCGCCTCACGTTTGCGAACCGGCAGTCGGACGCGACACGCGCCATTTGCGCCTGCTGGAGTTCTTCGAGAACAGCGATGCGCTCGCCCACGGGTTCCGTGCGCCAGATCTCAAGATTGGCCGCCGCAGCGGCGCAGGCGATCGGATTGGCCGAGTAGGAACTCGAATGAAAGAACATCTGCGCTCGGTTCTGCGAGCGATGTGCTTCAAAGATGTCCGGCCGGCACAGCGTCGCCGCAAGCGGCAACGCGCCGCCCGTCAGTCCTTTGGCAAGGCAGAGGATATCGGGCGTGATGCCGGCATGTTGGCAGGCGAACAGCGCGCCGGTGCGGCCGAATCCAGTCATCACTTCGTCGGCGATGAACAACACGTCGTGACGCGCGCAAATCGCCCTCATGGCGGCCAGAGTTTCCGCGTCATAGATCAACATGCCGCCGGCGCCCAGGATCAGCGGCTCCGCGATGAATGCGGCCACATCGCCGGCGAGACACGCGGCGTCCAGCGCGTCGAGCGTCGTCTGGCGATGACCAGGTGCCGGAAACGGGATCCGCATGACGTCAAACAGCAATGGCGCATAGGACGCGTTGAAGACGCCGCGGCCTCCTGCCGACATCGCGCCGACAGTGTCGCCGTGATAGGCGTGTTCCAGCCCCAGAATGCGGGTTCGAGCGTCGCCGCGGTTCGCGAAAAATCCCAACGCCATTTTCAGCGCGACTTCGACGGACGTTGAGCCGCTATCGGAAAAGAACACATGTGACAGGCCGCTCGGCGCCATGTCGATCAGCGTCTTGGCGACCGCCTCCGCCGGCGCGTGCGTAAATCCGGCAAAAACGATCTGATTCAGCTCGGCGGCCTGCTTTTGAATCGCCGCAACGATCTTTGGATGACGATGACCGTGCGTCACCACCCACCACGACGAGATGGCGTCGAAGATCTTCGCGCCGTCCCGCGCTTCGAGCCAGGCGCCTTCAGCCCTCGCGATCGGCGTCGCCGCAGGCTCTAAACCGTGCTGCGTGAAGGGATGCCAGATCGGCGAAGCGCTCATGGGCCGCCGGCTCCAATTCCGAGAATATCAGAGATGGAAAAATTCGCCGCAAAAGCCCGGTGCAGCGCTTCCGCCGTCAAGGGATCGAGTGACGGGAGTCGGCCGAGCCGCGCCACGCCGCCCATTTCGCTAATCGTGCGCTCGCTATCGGCGTTCTCGGCCCCGACGAAGGCGACGCCGAGGATCGGGATTGCCCGCCGCTTCAGCGCCTCGATCGACAGCAACGAATGATTGATGGTGCCGAGCCGCGTCGCAGCGACCAGCAGCACGGGCCGCCGCCAGCGGGCGACGAGATCGATCTGTAGCAGCGCGCGAGTCAACGGCACAGCGAGCCCGCCCGCCAATTCGACGATCAGCGGTCGGGCGAGGATCGGCAGCACAAGTTTCGCCGGGTCGATCGACACGCCGTCCCGCTCGGCGGCGAGATGCGGCGACGCCGGCGATTCAAAAACGTAGGCTTCCGGCAGGATGCGGTCGCTGCTGCAGCCGGCTAGCCGTCGCACCGTCTCGCCATCGGTTTCAGGACTTCGCCCCGCCTGCACGGGCTTCCAGTAAACGCCATTCAGCGCGTGCACCAAGGCAGCGGCGATCACTGTTTTCCCGACGTCAGTATCCGTGCCAGCGATCACGATGTCGGCGCTCATAGGGCGCGCTCCGCCTCGGCGTTGGCGAATTCGGCAATCAATGCGCTGATCGCGGCTTCCTCACTGTGCAGCGTGATCGTCATGCGCAAGCGCGCCGTGCCGTCGGGCACGGTCGGCGGCCGGATGGCGCGGATGTCGAATCCGCGGGCCTGAAGCGCTTGCGACAGCGCGACGGCCTTATCGTCGGTCCCGATCAGGATCGGCTGGATCTGGCTGCCGGACGGCGCTATCGCCGTTTTCACCCGCAACTCGCGATCCGCGAAGGCGATCCGATCGTGCAGGCGCTGCCGCCGTTCGGGCTCGCGCTGCACGATTTGAAACGCGGCGCGCACTGCTGCGGCCACCAGCGGCGACGGCGCCGTCGCATAGATGAACGGGCGTGCGCGATTGACGAGATAGTCGCGCAGCGACGTCGAGCAGAGCACCAGCGCGCCCATGACGCCGAGCGCCTTGCCGCAGGTATGCAGCGAAATGACGTTGCCCGCGCCTTCGAGATGTGCGGCGAGGCCGCGGCCGTCCGGACCGAAAACACCGGTCGCGTGCGCTTCATCGACGACGAGCATCGCATCGTGGCGGGCTGCGATGAGCGCCAGATCGTCAAGCGGCGCTCGGTCGCCGTCCATGCTGTAGACACTTTCGACCGCGATCCAAACCTGTCCCGCTCCGCCGGCTGAGCGCCAGGTTTCAATGGCGTCCGAAAAACTCTGGGAATCGTTGTGGCGCGCAGCGCGACGCTCGGCTTTCGACAGCCGCATGCCGTCATGGGCGCTGGCATGGATGAGGTCGTCGTGCACGATCAGGTCGCCGCGTTGCGGTAGCGTGGCGAAAACCGCGGAATTGGCGATAAACCCGCCGCCGAAAAACAGCGCCGTCTCCGTGCCGAAAAATTCAGCGGCTTCCGCTTCCAGCGCTTCGTGTTCGGGATGGTTGCCGCGCAATAGCCGAGATCCGCCGGCCCCAATCGGAACGCCGCGCTCGATGGCCGCCAGGGTCGCCGCCTTTAACGCTTCAGAGTTCGCCAGCGCGAGGTAATCGTTCGAGGCGAAATCGAGACCGATGCGCGGAGCGAGCGAACGCAGTCGTCCCCGCTGGAACAACGCATTCAACGCGCGGTCATGATTGGCGGACATCCAGATGTCCCGCAGTTCGCGCGGGCTCATGGTCACAAGAGCCGGGCGTCACGCCGCCGCCTCGTTGAAGCTCCATCGGCGCCAGACCGAGCTTGGTGAACAGGCGACTGTCGTGATCCTCGCCCGGATTGTCGGCCGTCAGCAGCGTATCGCCGACAAAGATCGAATTGGCGCCGGCGAAAAAGCAAAGCGCCTGCGTCTCATCGCTCATTTCGGTCCGGCCGGCCGAAAGGCGAACGTGCGACGCCGGCATCATGATGCGCGCCAGCGCGATGACGCGCACAAAATCGATGGGATCGATCTTCTCGACGTTTTGCAGCGGCGTGCCCGAAATGGCGATCAGCATGTTGATCGGCACGCTTTCCGGATGCTCGTCGAGATTGGCCAGCGTGATCAGCATGTCGATCCGGTCACCTGTCTCTTCGCCCATTCCGACGATGCCACCTGAGCACACCTTGATGCCGGCGTCGCGCACGCGCGCCAGCGTGTCGAGGCGATCGGCATAGGTTCGCGTGGTGATGACCTTCGAATAATAGGCTTCCGACGTGTCGACGTTGTGATTGTAGTAGTCGAGGCCGGCGTCGCTCAGCTTGGCGACGTCCTCGTCCGACAGCATGCCGAGCGTCATGCACGTCTCCATACCGAGCGAACGGACGCCCTCGACCATTGCGACGACCGCGTCCATGTCGCGCGCCTTCGGGCTGCGCCAGGCCGCGCCCATGCAATAGCGCGTCGCCCCGGCGGCCTTGGCCTTTCGGGCCTCTGCAATGACGCGCTCGACCTCCATGAGCTTGGAGGCCTTGAGGCCCGACTCGTGGTGCGCCGACTGGCTGCAATAGCCGCAGTCTTCGGCGCAACCGCCGGTCTTGATCGACAGCAGCCGGCTCATTTGCACTTTGTTCGGATCGAAATTCCGTCGATGAACCGTCTGGGCGCGAAACAGCAGCTCCATGAACGGCATGTCGTGGATCGCCGCGGCTTCGGCGCGGGTCCAGTCGTGTCGGACGTTGGGTTGGGCGCGCGGCGCAGTTGGTGCGGCGTTGAGGTTAGCGGCGGGCGAAGCCATCGGCTGGGCGGTCTCCGGGATCAGCGCCGGCGCGTTGAAACGCGGCGTCCGGCATGTTTGCACCGCTTTCGGCCCCGGCGGCAACCGCCATTTTGCCTCGCAAGGGTCGGGCCGGATCAGGACGCTTGGCCAATGCGTTAACGCCCGCGGTCCCGGACGGGATCAGACCGCGATTTTGCCGCCGCCCTTGCGCGTGATGGCGACGACGGCGGGCCGTGGCGGCATGCCGTCCTTGAAGTCTGGCCAGCGGGTTGTCGGCGCCTCGAACGACGCCGCCGGAGCGCCCTTGGCCTCGTCGTCGGCTTCGCCCGGATGCTGAACCGCGACAAAAAACGTCTCCATGTCCGGCGTTAAGCACGGCCCGCACATTTCGGCGCCGACGGGAACCCGAAAGAACAGCTTGGAGGTTCCCCGCGCCGCGCCTTCGGTTTCGATCGCCCAGACGCCATCGCTTCGGCCGGTCTTACCCGCGCTGTTGCCGTCGGTTGTGACCCACAGCCGGCCAAGCGCGTCGACCGCGCAATTGTCTGGATTGCCGAACCAGCCGTCTTTGCTCGTCAGTGGATTGAACGTTGCGCCGACCGCTGCGACAGAGGGATCGCCACATCGAACCAGGATATTCCAGGTGAATGTCGCGCTCGCGTGGTCGCCATCGTCGGGCAGGATCTCGATGATGTGTCCAAACGTGTTGTCGGCGCGAGGATTGGCAGCGTCGGTCTGGCTGTCCTTGCGCTTGGTGTTGCTCGTCAGCATGACGTAGACGGAGTTCGTTTTGGGGTTGGCTTCGATATCCTCGGGCCGGTCCATGCGCGTGGCGCCGAGGAGATCGGCAGCCTGACGCGCGAAGATGACGACGTCGCCCTGGTCGTTGAAGCCGTTGGCGGAGAATAGCGGGCCGACACCGTGCGTCAGCGGCAGCCAGAGCCCGGTCCCGTCTTCATTAAAGCGCGCAACATAAAGTGTCCCGTGATCGAGGATATCTCTGTTCGCCTTCGGATCGGCGGCATTGACGGCGTCGCTGGTGACGAACTTGTAGACGTAGTCGAAGCGCTCGTCGTCACCTTGGTAGACGACGAAACGGTCGTCCTTGTTGATGATATTGCCGGCGCCTTCATGCTTGAAGCGGCCGAGCGCCGTGCGCTTGACAGGCGTGGAGGCCGGATCAAAAGGGTCTATTTCCACCACCCACCCGAAACGGTGTGGCTCGTTCGGCTCTTTCGCGATGTCGAAGCGGTCGTGGAATTTGGCCCACGGATACCATTCTGCCGGCGAGCCGTAACGCTTCAGCGCCGCGCCATCCGGGTGGGCGTCGAGCGCCGCCTTGTTCCAGAAATAGCCGTTGGTGTTTTCTTCGCACGTCAGCCACGTGCCCCAAGGCGTTGTCGCTCCGGCGCAGTTGTTCAACATGCCTTTGACGCGCGCTCCTGTTGGCTCGGCGGTGGTTCGCATCTTGGCGTGACCGCTGGCCGGACCCGAGATGCGCATCTCCGTTTCGGCGGTGATGCGACGCGCGTAGCGACTTTGCGGCACGACGCGCCAGCGCCCGTCGACACGCTCGATTTCGATCACCGAACCGCCGTGCGCCATCATCTCGACGTCGACGCGCTCAGGCGTCATCGCCGCAAAACGCGCCTCCTTCTCGAGACCGCCAAGCCCCGGGAACATCATTTCGGCGCTGGTGTACTCGTGATTGACGACGAGCAAGCCGCGGTCGTTGCGGCCGTTGATGGGGAAAAAGCCTATGAAGTCGTTGTTGTAGCCGAATTGGCGCGCCTGATCGGCGGCCGACGTTGCGAGGGGATTGAACGCCGGCGCCTCGCCGAGAACTGCGTCGCCCCAGCGGATCAGCACGTCGGCGTCATAGCCCGCAGCGACGTGGTGGGTGTCGTCCGATCCGGCCGCGACTTCATCGAAAACGAACGTCGGCAACGGCGCTGCAACGGCCACAGCAGAACTCGGCGCAAGTCGCGTTGCGGCGTCGATGGCGGCGACGGCTAGCAGCCCGCGCCCAAGATCGCGCCGCGACATGCGTGTTGCGATGACGTCGCCGATCGTGCGGGCTGTCGCTGGGCTGACGCCCTCATCTTCCATGTCTTGAAGCGCCCGGGACGTGGACGGGGCGGGCTTCTGGGTCATGCGTCTGCCATTTGAAATTCGAGAATCTGAGCACACGACGATACCCAACGCTTTAAGACAGCGCCATGACGGTGCGAAACGCCGCAGGTCGCAATCCGTCAAACCAGATTTTTGGGCGTTGTCAGGCTTGCTCTGCTTCGACCGTGACGAGTTCGAATGCCTGGTCATGGTCGAGCGACGGTATTTTTCGTCGCACTGCATCAATCACTGCGACGTCGATATCAGCGACCACGACGCCGGGGTCGCTGCCTGCTTCCGCAAGAATTTCGCCCCACGGCGAAATGATGAGGCTGTGGCCGTAGGTTTCACGGCCGTTTTCATGACGCCCACCTTGCGACGCCGCGAAAACGAAAGACTGCGTTTCAATGGCTCGGGCGCGCAATAGCGCGTGCCAATGGGCTTCTCCAGTCATTCGCGTGAACGCGGCAGGCGCAGCGAGGAACTTGGCGCCGCCCTTGGCAAGCGCACGGTGCAGCGCCGGGAATCTGAGATCGTAGCAGATCGTGAGGCCAAGCGGCCCCCAAGGCAGTTCAGCCAGCACGGCCCTGACGCCGGGCCGGTACGTGGCGCTCTCGCTATAGACGTCACCGTTGCCCAGATCGACATCGAACATATGAATTTTGTCGTAGCGCGCCGCGACCGCACCTCGAGGTGTGAACACGTAGGATCGGTTGGCAAGAAGCCTATCGTCCAGCTTCACGCCCATCGAACCAATATGAAGCCACACACCGCAATCTCGCGCGGCAGCGGCGAAGGCTTCGAGCGCCCGGTTGCCCGCCTCCGGCTCGGACACTGCCAGGAGCCGCGCCGGATCGGACTCCATCAGAGTTGTGACCTCAGGGGTCTGCACGTAATGGGCCCCGAGGCGAGCCGCCTCGCGGATCAGAGCAATAGCGTCGGCGATGTTGGCGTCGACGTCGCGACCCGAACGCATTTGCGCCAAGCCAACGCGAAAACGCATGGGGTTGGCAGTCGATGTCATGATTGGCATCCGATCAATGGGCGAGCAGCGCGTCAAGCCTGCCGGAGCGTTCGAGTTCGTAGAGATCATCGCACCCGCCGACGTGCGTGTCCCCGATCCAGATTTGCGGCACCGTGTTGCGGCCGCCGGAGCGCTGGCGCAAGTCCGCGCGCAGATCATTGCGGCCCGTGAGGTCAATCTCTTCGAACGCCGCGCCCTTACGGCGCAGTAGATCTTTCGCCATGTGGCAGTAGCAGCAGTTGCCGGCCGTGTAGACTTTCACAGTGGACATGGGCGTCGCGCCTTCCTTCGAGGCGATGTGCGAGTTCGACTCGCGCCAATGAATCTATCGCGTTCGCGCCGCGATGCAACACGCAGTCGAGCCTTCGCGCCGTTACGTCGCGTGCGAAATTCGCTTGAAACGGCTCACTTAACCTTGCGGGTCGGTGACAATCGCGAGCGCCAGGACGTCGACGCGGCTGGCGCCGGCCCGCTTCAGGGTCGCCGCCGCGGCGCCGGCCGTTGCGCCGGTGGTGATAACGTCATCAATGAGCAGGATTGCGGCGCCCGCAATGCGCGTCGCGGCGCCGTCGGAAACTGAGAAAGCGCCGGCCACATTGCGTAGCCTTGCGTCCCGCGAAAGGCCGATCTGGCGCCGTGTCGCCCGCATTCGCGTGAGCAGCATCGGGTCGACCGGCTTTCCGGTTCGCCGTCCGACTTCGGCGGCGAGGATTTGAGCCTGATTGAACCGGCGTGAAAGCAGACGGAACCGCGCCAGGGGGATCGGCGCGATCACGTCGGCGGTCGCGATCAAATCCTGGCCCGCCTCTGCAAGCCAGCGGCCGAACAGACGACGACCGTCATGCGTGTCGCGGAACTTCAAATCGTGGACGAGGTCGCGCATCAGGCCGTCGAAGCGCGCGACGGCGCGCGCGCGGTCGTAGGTCGGTGGGTGCGCAGCGGCGGCGGCCGAAATCATCAGATCTCCTGTTCCATACGGCAGCGGCACGCCGAGCCGGTCGCAGAGTGGCTGGCGAACAAAGTCGATGCCGCGCCAGCACTGGGGGCACAGCGCATTGTGTTCGACAATACGAGCTTCGCATCCGAGACAAAGTGGTGGGAGAATGAGATCGAGCGCAGCGCGTCCCGCAGCCCTAATGGTGTCGACGCCGTCCCGGAGCGAGCGCCGCTGCCGCGGCTTCGCATCGCCGTCGTCGTCGTCGTCGATTGTGATGGGCGCGTTGGCTAACGACATTTCGGCAGAGTAGAACATTGAGGGATTGCCCGCGAGGGCTGCATCGAGGAGTTCCGTGTGTCGAGCGCAGGGCCGCCAGAAGTTTTCGACAGGAAAACGCTTGCAGTGCGCCTCCGGCGCGCCGGGCCAGTCGCCGCGGAGCATGATTTTCTGGTCCGCCGCGTCGCTGAGGATTTCGTCGATCGTCTCAGCGTTATCCGCCGCGCGTTTCCGAGGGCGGGGTGCTTGGGCGCGACCGCCGAACTCTTGGCCGCGCGCCTCGCGGCTGTCGAAAGCGTTGGCGACGTGGAGGCGATCTTAGTCGACGACGGCGCGCTGCCGTTCGAGACTGAAAGTCTTGATCTGGTCGCATCCGCGCTGACGCTCCAGCTGGTCAACGATCTGCCCGGCGCCTTCGCGCAAATCCGGCGCGCGTTGAAGCCGGATGGCCTGATGCTAGCGGCGCTGCTGGGCGGGGAAACCCTCAAAGAGTTAAAGGAATCGTGGCTGGTCGCCGAGGACGAGACGACGGGGGGCGCCTCCCCGCGAGTCGCGCCCTTTGCAGATGTTCGGGTTCTTGGCGGCTTGCTTCAACGCGCCGGCTTCGCGCTGCCCGTCGCCGACAGCGAGATCGTGACGGCGCGGTATAACTCTGCGCTTGCCCTCATGCGGGAACTCAAAGGCATGGGCGCGAGCAATATGCTGTCGGCGCGGCGCCGCATGCCGGTGACACGCGCGCTGCTGATGCGCGCCGCAGCCATTTACACCGAACGCTTCTCCGATCCGGATGGCCGCGTGCGCGCCACGTTCGAGATCATCACGCTGACTGGATGGGCGCCGCATGAGAGCCAGCAAAAGCCGCTGGCGCCGGGCTCCGCGACTGCGCGGCTCGCCGACGCGCTGGGGGTTGCTGAACAACCGGCCGAAGAGAATTCGCCGAAACCGGAGAAATAGCGCGCGGGCGATCCAATTTGAATTCACACGAGGTAATCGCGCAACCAAGGGATCAGCGGCAGGTCGGCGGCCGGCATCGGATACTTGAGCAGGTCAAGTCGGGAGACCCACGCCACGCACTGGCCTTCTCGTGGCGTGACGTCCCCATCCCATGTGCGGCAGACATAAAGCGGCATCAGCAGATGAAAGTCATCATAACCGTGACTGGCGAAGTTGAACGGCGCCAGACACTCGCGACAGAGATCGACGCCAAGCTCCTCCTTGATCTCTCGCACGAGCGCGTCTTCCGGCGCTTCGCCCGGCTCGACTTTACCGCCGGGAAATTCCCAGAGCCCCGCCATGGATTTCCCGACCGGCCGCTCGGCGAGCAGAACGCGGTTGGCGTCGTCGATCATGGCCACGGCGGCGACGAGGACAATCGTCTTCATGAACGCCGTCGTAGGACATAGATGGTTTCATCCATCCTCGTGACGTTGCGAGCGCGCAAATTTGGACTGGCAGCAAGCCCATCCCGAGTTTCCAGCACCGCAATTTCGAAGGCGCCGCCGAACAGCCGCGCGATCTCGTCCTGCGAAACGGAAAATGGCGGACCTTCGATTTCCCCATCGGGATAGACAATTGAGATCAGCAAAACGGTGGTGCCGGGCCGCAGCAGCTCTGCGAGGTGCGCGGCGTAAAGCGGTCGCAGGGTCGCCGGAAGCGCGATGAGTGCGGCGCGATCGTAGGCGCTGGAAACGCCGTCGAGATGTCGCGATTCAAGCTCGAAAATATTGCCGCAATAAATTGTATAGGGCCCATCGCTTTTCACGACGAAGGAGCCCTCACGGGTCTCGAGAGGCGTCAAATCGGCTCCTGAAAAAAAATCGTCGACCGCCTGCTCCGACAATTCGACGCCGATGACGCGCTGCCCCTGAGCCGCGAGCCAGTGCATGTCCACGCTTTTGCCGGCCAGTGGCACGAACACGGCGGCGCCGGCCGCCGCGCCAAGCCCTGGCCAATGCTTGCGCAGCAGATCGTGCCCATCCGGTTGATGGAAACCGATGTCGCCGCTCCGCCAGCGTTCGAGCCAGAACTCAGCGTCCATGACGGCGCCCGCCTTTCAGCTGCGATAGTCGGCGTTGATCGAGACGTAATCGTGCGTCAGATCGCAGGTCCAAACAGTCGCCGCCGCCTTGCCGACGCCGGCGTCGATGCGGATGACAATGTCGCGGTTCTTCATGTACTGTGCGACGGTCTTTTCGTCGTACTCTTCGGCGCGTTCCCCGTCTCGCGCCACGCAGTGCGGTCCGAACCAGATCGCAAGCTTGTCGCGGTTGGCGGCCTGGCCCGACTTTCCGACCGCCATCACGACGCGGCCCCAGTTCGGATCTTCACCCGCGATTGCAGTCTTGAGGATGGGCGAGTTGGCGCAGGAGAGCGCGATTTTGCGCGCCGCCGCCCAGGATTTTGCGCCCTCGACTTCGAACGTCACGAATTTCGTCAGCCCCTCGCCATCTTTCGCGACCTGGATCGCCAGATCGCGCATCAGATCGTGCAGGGCTGCGGAGAACGCTTTGAGTTTCTTCGAATTCGCCTTCGAGACGCGCTTCTGTCCGCGCTTCGCGGCTGCGCCCGTGGCGAACAACAAACACGTGTCGCTGGTCGAGGTGTCTCCGTCGACGGTCATGCAGTTGAACGTCGTCTGCACATGTTCGTCGAGCAGATCCTGCATCGCGTCCGAGGAAATCGAAGCGTCTGTGAACATGAAACACAGCATCGTCGCCATGTCGGGCGCGATCATTCCGGCGCCCTTGCAGAAGCCGTTGATGGTCACTTCCGTGTCGCCGATCAGCGCGGTCCGAGTCGTAAGTTTCGGATAGGTATCAGTCGTCAGGATAGTGCGCGAGGCTGCCTCGAATGCATCGGACGTCGCCGTCGCAGCTAGGTCTGTCAACAGGTGCGCGAATTTCGAAGCGTCGAGCGGTTCGCCAATTACACCGGTCGATGCGACAAAAACTTCATGCGGCGCGCATTCGGCTGCCGCTGCTGAGTGCGCAACAGTGATGCCGACGGCCTCGCGCCCCTTTTTCCCGGTGAAGGCGTTGGCGTTTCCCGAGTTGACGACCAGCATCCGCGCCGCGCCTTTCTTGAGGTGCTTGCGGCAGGCGAGCACCGGCGCCGACGCGGTTTTCGATTGGGTCAGGACGCCCGCCACCGTTGTACCTGGGTCCATCATGGCGACGAGCAGGTCGGTGCGGCCCTTGTAGCGGATACCAGCCTCGGCGGTCGCAAACCGCACACCGTCAATCGGCGGCAGTCGCGCCAGCGATTCAGGCGCAAACGGTGACGGCTTCAAGCTTGCGCCCATGACGGCGACCTCCAGCGACCTTGCCGGACAAGTGGCAATCCGCTCCCAAAAACAGATCGGGCCGCTCAAATCAAGCGGCCCGATCAAAGGCGAGGCATTGTGAAGGTCGTGGACGGCCGGCCTACTTCTTTTCTTCCGGCTTCGGCTCTTCGGCCTTGGGTTCAGTTTTGGCGGCGTCCGGCTTCGGCGCGGCGCCCTGCGTGGTCTGTTCCATCAACTTGTTGCGGTCGTCGATCGACTTCTTGAGGTCGGCGTCGACGAATTCGATCTTGGACTTGGCGCGCAGCGTCACCGCCGACTGCTGAGCCTTCTGCAACAGCATCGACTGTACGATTCTGTCTTTCACGATCTCGAATGCCGGAGGCTGCTTCGTGCGCTTGTCTTCGATCTTGATCAGATGCCAGCCGAACTGGGTTTTGACCGGATCGGAGACGTCGCCCTTGGCAAGTTTAAACACAACCTCCTCGAATTGCGGCACCATCTGCCCGCGGCCGAAGTAGCCGAGATTGCCGCCGTCGTCCTTGGAGCCCGGGTCCTTCGAATTCTCCTTGGCGAGCGCCGCGAAATCGCCGCCGCTCTTGAGCTTCTCTTTAAGCGCCTTGGCGGCGTCTTCGGTTTCGACGAGAATGTGACGGGCCTGGACCTCTTCCTCCGGCTTCAGCAACTTGACCTGATCGTCGTAGAGTTTACGGGCGTCGGCGTCGCTCACCGATGCTTTGATGACTTTGTCGAAGTACATTTCGCGCAATGCGCGCCGTTTCAGATATTTCAGCCGGTTTTCGAAATCCGGTCCTTCGCCAAGCTTCGCGCCTTCGGCTTCTTCGGCAAATAATTGATTGTCGATCAGAAACTCGATCAGCGACATGCGCTTTTGATCAGGCGGCAAGGAACCCATGTCGCTGCCGATCTCGCTGTCAGCAACCGCAACGTCGGCTTCCGTGACCGGTTTGCCGTTGATCGTCAGCAACACCTTGTCCTCTGCCTGCGCTGGCGACCAGATGCCGCCTGCGCCGCTGAGGGCGAAAGACAACGCCAATGCCGGAGCCAGGGCGGTGCGAAATAGACGCGTCATCACGGGGACAAGCTCCTCATCATGTTTTGGGGTCAGGCGCGCGAGACGCCGGCGCCGCGAGCATATCGCCGCGGCAGGCGATGAACGCCGGGTTCGATACCCCTCGCGCCTTGGAAATCCAAGTTAATAATTCGACAGCGCGGTCCGTGGCGTCGTCCGTAACGCGCGGGTTCGCCGGGTCCGTCGCTCATTGACATAGGGGGCCCCCAGTTCTTATGTCTGACCCCGAAGTAACAGGGACTTTGGGCGGTTCCGACGGCAAATCTCCGGTCGCTAGACCCCATGCGGCGCTTTCGGCGTGGCGTGCGCGGCGAAAGCCGGCGCCGCGCCTTTGCCGCTGACCGCCCTTGCAAAAGCCCCGTATTGCGATTTGAACCAAGTCCGCACCGGCTCCGAGCCGGCTAGCGGACTTTTCCAGGACGGAAGCACATGCTGTCGATCGGCAATTTGGCGTCGAAGCTTTTCGGATCGTCTAACGAGCGCCGCGTCAAGAATTTCCGTCCCAAGGTCGCGCTTATCAATGAGCTCGAAGACGAAATCGCCAAGTTGAGTGATGATGAGCTGCGCGCGCGCACCGTTGATCTCCGCCAGCAGTTCGCCGCAGGCGCCACGCTCGATCAATTGCTCGTGCCAGCGTTCGCGACCGTTCGCGAGGCCGCGAAGCGCTCGCTGGGTCAGCGCCATTTCGACGTGCAGCTGATCGGCGGCATGGTGCTGCACCAGGGCGATATCGCTGAGATGAAGACCGGCGAAGGCAAGACTCTCGTCGCGACCCTGCCCGTCTATCTGAACGCGCTCGCTGGCAAGGGCGTGCACGTCGTCACCGTCAACGACTATCTGGCCAAGCGCGACTCAGAATGGATGGGCCAAGTTTATCGCTTCCTCGGCCTCACCGTCGGAGTCATCGTCCATGACATGAGTGACGCCGATCGCCACGCCGCCTACGCCTGCGACGTGACCTACGGCACCAACAACGAGTTGGGCTTCGACTATCTGCGCGACAACATGAAGATGCGCCAAGCTGAAATGGTTCAGCGCGGCCACTCCTACGCCATCGTCGACGAGGTCGACTCGATCCTGATCGATGAAGCGCGAACGCCGCTGATCATCTCAGGCCCCGTCGAAGACAAGGCCGACCTCTATCAGGCGGTCGATACGTTGATGCCCAGTCTCGAAGCGGAGGATTTCGAGCTCGACGAAAAGCAGCGCCAAGTGTCGCTGACAGACGCGGGCAACGAAAAAATGGAGCGATTGCTGACGGAAGCAGGCCTGCTCAAGGGGACGCTGTACGACGTCGACAACGTGACCATCGTTCATCACATCAATCAGGCGCTGAAGGCCCACAAGCTTTTCCAGCGTGACAAGGACTACATCGTCAAAGGCAAGCAGGTCATTATCATCGACGAGTTCACCGGCCGCATGATGCCCGGCCGGCGCTATTCGGAAGGCTTGCACCAGGCGCTCGAGGCGAAAGAGCACGTCGAGATCCAGCCCGAGAACCAGACGCTCGCGTCGATCACCTTCCAGAACTATTTCCGGCTTTACGACAAACTCGCGGGCATGACGGGCACAGCGCTGACCGAAGCCAGCGAGTTCATGGACATTTACGGTCTCGATGTCATCGAGATCCCAACCAATGTCACGGTCAAGCGACTTGACGACGACGACGAGATCTACCGCACTCAAAAAGAGAAACTCGCGTCCATCGTCATGTCCATCGCCGACGCACGAAAGCGCGGCCAGCCGATCTTGGTCGGCACCACGTCGATCGAAAAATCGGAGCAACTTTCCGAGTTGCTGAAAGACGCCGCCTATCTGCGCGATCTTGCCAAGTCTCTTGACGATCAGTCTGCCGCGCTGAAGCCCGGCCGGGACGACGATCTGCGCCAGCACTTCGATGAAATGTCCGCCGCTATCAAGAGCCTCCTCGACGAAGCCAAACTGAAAAAAACCGATCCCGTGCCGCATCAGGTTTTGAACGCCCGTTTCCATGAGCAGGAGGCAAGCATCGTCGCGCAGGCCGGCGTACCCGGCGCCGTCACCATCGCGACCAACATGGCCGGTCGCGGCACCGACATTCAGCTCGGCGGCAACGTCGACTATCGCGTCCGCGATTGGGTGCATGAAGAAACCGAGAAGGGCGCGGTTCCAAGCGAGTCACAAATCGCGGCGCAACGCGCCGAAATCGCGGCCGATAACGCCGCCAAGAAACAGCTCGCGCTTGACGCCGGCGGCCTTTACGTCCTCGCGACGGAGCGCCACGAAAGCAGGCGCATCGACAACCAGCTTCGCGGCCGCTCGGGACGACAGGGAGACCCGGGACGCTCCAAGTTCTATCTGGCGCTCGACGACGACTTGATGCGCATCTTCGGTTCGGATCGCATGGACAAGGTGTTGCAAACGCTCGGCCTGAAGGAAGGCGAGGCGATCACGCATCCCTGGATGAACAAATCGCTGGAAACCGCGCAGAAGAAAGTCGAACAGCGCAACTTCGACATCCGAAAGCAGATCCTGAAATACGACGACGTGATGAATGACCAGCGCAAGGTCATTTTCGAGCAGCGGCTCGACATCATGGCGGAAGAGGACGTATCGGAGACGGTGGCCGATCTTCGCCGCCAGCTGATCGACGACCTCGTCAAGCAGCACATTCCGCCGACCGCCTATGCCGAGCAGTGGAATGCGCAGGGGCTCGCCGATGAAGTTTCCCGCATTTTCAGTCTTGACCTTCCGATCGCCGAATGGGCGGCCGAGGAAGGCATCGCCGACGCCGAGATCAGCGAACGCCTGATCAACGCAACAGACGCGCGCGCCGACCAGAAAAAGCAGGAACTCGGCCCAGATCTCTATCAGCAGATAGAAAAGATGGTGCTGCTGCAGACGCTCGACGGTCTGTGGCGCGAGCATCTGGTCACGCTCGAGCACCTGCGCCAGGTCATCGGTTTCCGCGCCTACGGCCAGCGCGACCCGCTGAACGAATACAAGAGCGAGGCCTTCGTGCTGTTCGGGTCCATGCTCGCGAAACTGCGCGAGACCGTCACCGGTCAGCTGATGCACGTCGAACTCGCGCCGGGCGAAGAGCAGTCGGACCTTCTCCAGCCCGTCGAACTGCCGCCCATGGAAGCGCACCACATCGACGCCAGCACCGGATTCGACGAATTTTCCGACGATCTGGCCTTGGCCGACGCCGCACTGGCTGGCGCTCGATCGCGACGCACATCGGGACCGGAACCGGAAAAACGCGCGCCCGTTCAATTGCGCCGCAGCGAGGCTGAAATCGATCCAAAGGACGCCGCAACGTGGGGGCGGGTGTCTCGCAACGCGCTCTGCCCTTGCGGATCGGGCAAAAAATACAAACACTGCCACGGCAAGATGGACTGACGCTCCAGAGCTCGGGTCGTCGCACCTTGGGCGGTGAAAAAGAAACGGATCGAGTCTGACGGTGCGGATCCTGGGTCTCGTCGGCGCGACGCACGATAGCGGGATCGCGATCCTCGACGACGGGAAGATTGACGTCGTCATCGAAGAAGAGCGCTTGCGCCGTCAGAAGCGCACGCAGGATTTTCCCGTTTTATCGCTGAAAGCGGCGCTTGGGGCCGACGGCGCCGGCTTCAAGGACATCGACGCGCTTGTGACGCCCTGGGATGGCCGGCGGCTGCGACGCAGCTTCTCAAAAGCCGTGTTCGGCAAGTTGCCAGCGAGCCTCAGCCTGCTAGCGCAAAGCACGCATACCCCGCAGCGCAATCAATTCGCCATCCTCGAACACTACCTGAAGCGCAAACTCCGACGGCATTTTCCGAACGTGCGTCTGCCGCAGCTAATAAATGTCGGACACCACGAAGCCCACGCGGCGTCGTTCTTCGTATCGCCCTACGAGCGCGCAGCGGTTCTGGTCATGGACGGCTATGGCGACGACGCCGCGACGAGTGTGTTTTCCGGCGACGGCAATCGCTTGGAACGCCATTGGCGCTCGTCGTTTTTCAACTCGCTCGGCATGGTCTACACCTTCACCACCGGGTATCTTGGCTTCGAGCAGGTCGCCGACGAAGGCAAGGTGATGGCGCTGGCGGCGCTGGGCGACGACAGCTACGTCGCGCGCTTTGGGGACTGCGTGAAGCTGCTGCCCGAAGGCCGCTACGCCGTCAACATGGACTACTTCTCGTTCGACGCGTACGGCCAGTGGCGGCCTATGAAGCGAAAGTTCTTCGACGTTTTTGGCGCCCCGAGAGACCCCGGCGCCCCGATTGAGGATCGCCACAAGGCGATCGCCTTCGCGCTCCAGCACGTCGCCGAAGAGACGATCCTTCACATCGTGCGCCACATCGTCAGAACCCAGCAAACCGACAAGCTCGTCTTCGCCGGCGGTGTGGCGCTCAATTGCGTCGCCAACGCGCGAATCTTGGAGCTGACAAGCGTCAAACAGCTCTGGGTGCCGCCCGGCGCATCCGATACCGGCGCTCCGCTCGGCGCGTGTCTCTGGCATTATCATCAGACGCTCAGACATCCCCGGTCGCTCGAACTCAAGAGCGCATCCTATGGGCTTGCCTACAGCGACGCCGAGATCAACCAGGCGTTGAGCGACGCCGGGCTCGAAGCCGAGACGCTATCGGAGGAGGACCTTTTACGTCGCGTCGCGCGCGACCTCGCCGGCGGCGCCGTCATCGGCTGGTTCCAGGGCCGCTTTGAAATGGGCCCGCGCGCGCTCGGAAATCGCTCCATCCTCGCCGATCCGCGCAAAGCCGCAATGCGCGACGAGATCAACTCCAAGATCAAGCATCGCGAGAGCTTCCGGCCGTTCGCCCCCGCCATTCTCCGCGAGCGGGTCAGCGAGTATTTCTTCGTCGATCCCGCCCAGGCCGATCCCTTCATGACGTTGGCGCCTTGCGTCCGGCCCGAGAAAGCCCGCGAGATCCCCGCCGCCGTCCACGCCGACGGCACCGGCCGTATCCAAACGGTCGAGCGCGAAGCCAATCCGCGCTTCTATCGCTTGATCGAGGCGTTCGCGGCTGAAACGGGTGTGCCGGTATTGTTGAATACGAGCTTCAATCGGCAGGAACCCATCGTCGCGAGTCCTAAGGAAGCCGTATCCTGCTACCTCAGGACCAACATGGATGCCTTGGCGCTCGGCCTGCGCTACGTCGCGCCGGGCCGCCGGCCGCCTACGCCGACGCGCTAACGACTAGTGGGACTTGTCAGGCGCCATCGCAGGAGGAGCGGCATGCCCGCCTCCGTGGCCCGAGATGCGGTCCGACAGCGCGAGCAGGACACTCGAGGCGACGAACACGACGTGGATGATCACCAGCCAAAACAGCACGCGCTCGTTCTCGGGCGTCACGGTCTTCAGCGCCATGAATTGCTTCAACAGCTGGACCGCGGAAATAGCGACAATCGACGACAAGAGTTTCAGCTTGAGGCCGCTGAAGTCGATCGTGCCCATCCACTCGGGCCAATCCTTGTGGTTCGAGTGATCGATTTTCGAGACGAAATTTTCATAGCCAGAAAAAATCACAATGATCAGCAGCGAGCCGGTAAGCGCCAGATCAACCAGCGTCAGGATGCCGAGGATGATATCGGCTTCGGTTCCCGAAAAGGCGATGAGGGCGATGTGCGCCAGTTCAGCGATGAACTTTATCAGGAGTACGACCAACGAAAGCGCAAGACCAAGATAGAACGGCGCCAATAGCCAGCGCGACGCGAACAGCGTCTGTTCCAGAATGTTTTCGACAGTTCCCGTCACTTTTTGATCTGACATGCGTTCGCGTCCGTCCGTATCTGGAGATGGGCCTCGCGGCGGTTGCAATGGCAGTAGCGCAGGCGAGGGTCGGCCTGCAAGCTGGAGCAGCGTTTGCGCCACGTAGGTCTGGGGTTGACTAGCCGCGCCGTTGAGATTTGCGCGGGCGGCCTTGCTGGCCGGAGAGCGCGACCAATCGGCGCTTCGCCGAGGCTCGAACTGTGAGGCCGGCGAATTTGCGACAGCTCGCAAGCTTCAACGAGCACCGCAAGCCGACGTGCTTGGTGCGGGCCGACGCCTTGCGCAGCATCGTCTGCTTGTCGCGGCTGAGACGCGTTTCGACGCCTGGCGCATCGGGTTCATCTGGAATTTCCGGTTCGTCGACGTCTTCATAGTGACGCGGCGACGCCGACGACGGCTGCGGCACGTCTTGCAGCCACTTGTCCTGGTCCTTGATGGCCATCAGCGTCTGACCGCAGGCCTGCAGCGGGCCTGACCCCCACGTACTGGTTGGTTGTTCGAAATGATAGCGGCCGTCGCATATACCGACGACGGGCGGGCGCTTCGTCTTCTCGAACAGGTCATAGCCTTCCTTCAGGTTGGCCCAGAACGATGCCCATGGCGACTGCGCGTTGGCGGTCATGTTCTTCTCGGTCATGCGGAATGGGAACACATGAACCGGCACGTGATCCTGACCGGCCGCGATTGCCGCGGTGGTCAACTGATGGATTTCATCCATCACCGGATTGGTCATCGCGAAACAACCGACCGACGAACAGCCTCCATGCACGAGGATTAGTGAACCCGTGCGCGCCAGCGATTGATCAAGGACGTTCGGAAAGCCGATATCGAGCGAGCGTGGCCAGCGACCGACGTGGCGCGTCTGCTGGCGCGTCAGCGTGTAGTAGCCTTCCGGCGTCTGCTTGTCGCCCTCGCGCAACTTCGGTCCGAGCGACCCGGACCAGTGGCAGATCGGATAGGTTGCAAAAAGCACGAACGCGCCGTCCTTCTCCTTCCAGACCTCGAGTTCGGATTCGGCTTTGAATACCCGCAGCACGATCGGCGAGAGGAGGCTCACTCCGGTTTCGCGCAGGCGATCGTTGAACATCGCGATGTCTGGCGTTCCCGGCAAAGGCAGAGCGCCCGCCGCGGCGGCGCGTTGGCGCTCGACGCGATCAGCGGCGACGTCCTTCAATTCGATCGTCAACGCGACAGCCGGGGTCACAAGCGCCAGCCATGCCGACGCCGCAAGCACCATTTTGGCATTCCTGTCGAACATTCCCGCCGTCATTGCGAACGCACGATCCTTCCCTGCCAATTCCTCGGCCCAATAGTGTCGTGGAAGGTGCACTCAACGCAACAATTTTGGTCGGCAGAAGGCCGCTCAACCCCGGGAATTTACGAGTTTTTTGGCGATGCAGACGTGCAACGGTCTTCGATGACCGCGTCTCCGGCTGAATCGGGGTTGGCCGGCTCGAAATCGTACCGGCCGGCGCATGCCATGACACGCGGCGGCGCCAGTCTGGCCTCGAACAGATCGTTGCCCCGCTTCAGCATGCGCCAGAAGGCGAGCGAAGGGCTCACTTCGAATTTCTTTAAGTTCTCGGGCGTCATGCGGAACGGGAAGACCTGGACCTGAAAGCGCTTCTGGCCGCCGTCGAGCGCCGCCGTCACGAGACGCCAGATCTCGTCCATCTGTGCATCCGTCATAGCGAAGCAGCCGATCGACGCGCAGCCTCCGTGAACCATGATCAGCGATCCGGTCCGGCCGAGCGATGTGTCATAGGCGTTGGGATAGCCGAGATTGAACGACCGGTAGTAACGGCTGTTCGGATTAAGCGCGTTTTTGTCGACCGTGTAGAAGCCTTCTGGCGCCTGACGGTCTCCTTCGGCGAGTTTGGGGCCGAGCGTTCCGGACCAGCGGCAGATCGGGTACGTCGCGAAAGGTTGGAAAGCGTCGCCTCGCTTCATCCAGAGTTCGAGTTCGAACTCCCGCTTGAAGATGCGAATGAAGATCGGCGCCCCGGCGGCCAGCCCCTGTTCGGCGAGCCTCTGCGGCAGGCGGTCGAGCGCGGGGGTGCCCGACATCGGCAGACCGGCGGCAGCGCGCAATTGCCGCTCGGCGCGTTCGAGGTCAATCAAGGCGGTGTCGTCGCCGCCCGCCAAGCGCCAGGCCCAAGGCGTCACTAACGCCAGACCCACGACAAGCACGATCAGAGACGCAGTTTTTATGCGCCGCCGAAATTGTCCCGGCGCGCCGCTCAAGGCTGCGCCCCCGCCGCCGCCGCCGGCGCCGACACAGGCGTCGGCGTCGCGCCGCTCGCTGTCAGGCCGCCCTTCGCCTGCGTGATATCGGCAAGCGTCGGATCGACGTCGGCGCTGACCAGACCTTTGAACTTCGTGCCGTCCGCGATGGTGATTTCATTGGCTTCCGGTAGCGGCGTGAAAGCCGCGATCACCGGACGCTGGAACGCCGGGCACGGGCCGGTCGGATCAATGCGGCTCTGCGGCGCGACCACATTCACGACGTAACGGCTGTTGCAGGTCACGACGGTCGGCGGGATGCGATGCTTTTCGAAATGATCGTAGCCCTGCTTCAGCGTCTGCCAAAACAGATACCAGCGGTGCTTCTTCATTTCCTGCATGCGGGCATCCGTCATGCGAAACGGGTAGGCGTGCAATTCGAAGCTCGGATGCCCGGCCTTGAGACTCTCGCGGGTAATTCCGTAGATTTCTTCCATCAGCGCGTCGGTCATTGCGTAGCAACCGGCCGATCGGCACTTGCCATGAACCATCACGGAATTGCCTGTCCGCTTGTGGGCGCGATCATAGGCGTTAGGAAAGCCGACGTTGAATGACAGATAGAATTTCGAATTCGGGTTCATCAGCGTCGGCGTGATGGTGTAGAAACCCTCCGGCGCCTGGCGATCGCCCTCCACCAGTTTGGGCCCGACGTCGCCCGACCAATTACAAATCGGATAGGTCTTGAAGTGATAGAAACGGCCGTCGTCGCGCTGCTTCCAGATTTCAAGCTCTGATTCTTCCTTGAAAATCCGAACAAACACCTGGGATCCCGGCTGCATGCCCTTTTTGGCGAGCGTCGCCAGCGTAGCTTCGGACAACGGAACTTCCGACGCCGGCGGAATGATGGGCACAGACGACGAGCAGCCTGCGATTAGAGCCGCGGCTGCGGCCAAAATCGCGCGTCGACCGTATGAGATGATGCACCCCAAGCTTGCGTCGCTCCGCATTTGGCGAGACCAGCCCTACATTCGGGCCCCAACGCACTGACATGACGCAATCAACGACAGAACAAAACGATTTCTCGGCGCTGGCGGGCGTCCTGTCAACGCGCGGGTATCGCCTGCGCCAGTATCGCTCCGATTACGGCGATGGCACGGCATACCGCTGATAAGATTTAGAGAATCGTTTGTCCGTTAGCGGGCTTTAGCTCAGCGCCCGATAGACAGGAACCGCTCCTGGCGCTGGCGGCGGATCTCGTCGGGCGATTTGCCGTCTAGATCGGCCAGCGCCCGCTGAATGGCGTTGCCGGTGGCGATGATGACGCTCTCGCGATCGCGATGCGCGCCGCCGGCCGGCTCCTTGATGATCACGTCGATGACGCCGAGCTGATCGAGGTCCTGCGCCGTGATCTTCATGTTGGTCGCGGCTTCTTCCTTCTTGTTGCTGTCGCGCCAGATGATCGAAGCTGCGCCTTCGGGCGAGATCACCGAATAGATGGCGTGTTCGAGCATTAGAATTTTGTTGGCGGTGGCGATGGCGATGGCGCCGCCCGACCCGCCCTCGCCGACGATGACGGTGACAATCGGCACGCCGAGCCGCAAGCAGCATTCGGTCGAGCGCGCGATAGCTTCCGCCTGACCCCGCTCCTCCGCGCCGATTCCTGGGTAGGCGCCCGGCGTATCGACAAACGTGACGACCGGCAAATTGAACCGTTCGGCCATTTCCATCAGCCGCACGGCCTTGCGATACCCCTCGGGCCGCGCCATGCCGAAATTATGTTTGATCCGGCTCTCCGTGTCGGAGCCCTTCTCGTGCCCTAGGATCAAAACGGAGCGATCGCGAAACGATCCAAGCCCGGCGACGATGGCGTGGTCTTCGGCGAAATACCGGTCGCCGGCCAGCGGCGTGAAGTTCTCGATCAGCGCGGTGACGAAATCGAGGCAATGCGGGCGCTCTGGATGGCGCGCGACCAGCGTCTTCTGCCAAGGCGTCAGCTTTTGATAAGTGTCGACCAGCGCCGCCTTGGCCTTCTGTTCGAGCTTGGTGATTTCGTCGGCGATCTGCGGGCCCTTGCCGTCCTTTTGCAGGGCCTTCAACTCGGCGACCTTGTTCTCGAGTTCGAGGATGGGCTTTTCGAAATCGAGATAGGTTCTAAGGGCGGCGGCGCTCACGGGTTCGGGCCTCGCAACAGAAAACGGATTGGGACGGGCGACCATGGCGCGGCGTCGCGCGTCTCATCCGGCCTCATCGGAGCGGACATTCCCCTTAGCGGCTGGGGGTGTCAAGGCGGCAAAGGCCGCCGGTCAACCGGCGTTTTGCGTCAGCCGGTTAACGGCCGGAGATGAAAGCCTGCTGACCCACGGCGCAAGGGCAAGCAGCACGCAGGCTGCAATCGCAACCCACATCGCCTGCCAAAAGAACGACTGCGACAACGCGGCCGGGTCGGTGCTCGTGAACGCGCCGCCCATGACGCCTGCAAATTTACTGCCGAACGCAGTCGCCAAAAACCACAGCCCGAGCACGAAGCCCGTCATGCGCTCCGGCGCCAGACGAGTCATGGTCGCGAGGCCAACGGGGCTGATCAACAGCTCACCGATCGTCATCAGAAAGAATACCGCGACGATCCACAGCGGCGACACGCGCCCCTGAGCGGTCATCTCGGCGACAGGAACCATCAGAAGGAACGACGTCGACAGGAATGCGAGCCCAAGCGCGAATTTGATCGCAGACGACGGCTGGCGCGAGCCGAGCGAAAGCCACAGCGCCGCCGCGAACGGCGTCAGCAGGATGACAAATATCGGGTTGATCGACTGATACCAGGACGACGGGAAGGGGATGCCGAACACTTCGGTGCGCGTCAGCTGATCGCCAATCAGGCTGAAGGTTGAACCCTGCTGCTCGAAGATCGCCCAGAAAATCATCGCGGCAACAAAAAATATTCCGATCGCAGTGAGGCGCTTGGCGTCCCCATCGCCGCGACTCAACGCCCACGCGATGCCGGCGAGCGGTAGCGCCACATAAATCCATCGGATCCAGGACAAACTTTCCCAATCCGAAAGCACCGCGAGGCCGAACAGCGAAAGCGTTAGCGCGACGACCGCCGCGCTGTCGCGCCAGAACGTCTTGTCTTCAATCGGCGCCGCGATGCGCTCTGCCGACAACGGCGCCTTTCGGAAGATCAGCATCGCGATCGTCATGCCTATTCCGGCGGCTGCAAAACCCCAGTGCCAGCTTTTTCCGGGGTCGAATCCGGCGGCTGCAAGCCAGCCTTTGAACAGCGCGCTTTGCGCTAAAAAGCCGGTGACGAGAGGCGCAATGAACGCGCCAATGTTGATGCCCATGTAGAACAGCGAGAATCCCGCGTCGCGCCGGTCGTCATCGCGCCCATAGAGCCCGCCGACCAGCGCCGAGATATTCGGCTTGAACAGTCCTGTTCCTAGCGCAATCAAAACGAGTCCTATATAGAAGGCCGGCATCGTCGGGCAGGCGAGCGAGAAGTGCCCAAGCGCGATCGTCCAGCCGCCGATCAGAACCGACCGGCGCGCGCCAAGCGCCCGGTCGGCGATGAAGCCGCCCGGGATCGCCAGCATGTAGACGGCCATGGTGTAGTTGCCGTAGACGCGGCCCGCGTCCGCCGCCGTGAAACCGAGACCGCCCTCCGCCACGGCCGCGACCATGAACAGCACCAGCAACGCCTTCATGCCGTAATAGGAAAAACGCTCCCACAGTTCGGCGAAAAACAATGTCCGAAGCGCAACAGGATGGCTGGTGAAACCCAAGGCTGGAGCGGCGGGCGACGGCGCAACGATCATCGTGCAAACATGCAGGCGCCGCGATCGCGTGGCAAGGCGCAGATCCGTGCTAAGCTGGAGGCTGCCGCGGAAGGGCGATAAGGGCCGCCGAACCATCTTGCTTACCAAAACGTAAGCTGGCGGCAATCTCGCGATAAGGCGCGTTGAGGTATTGAAATTCCAACGCTTGCCCCAATATTTCTTAGTGCAAGCGTCGAACAGTCGGCTCCAAAGCGCTGACTGTCACGTGTCGGACTCGAGCGCTCCCCCCGTGCTCCTCGGTCCGCTGATCCCGAGCGGCGCCCCTCCGCTCGGGGTCTACTTTCCTCTAGAACAGCCACGATGATGCCCCCATGCGCGTGCTGCTGATCGAAGATGACCGCGACAACGCCGCCTACATCGTCAAAGGATTCAAGGAGGAGGGGCACCTCGTTGACCACATCGCCAACGGACAGGACGGCGTAGCCCACGCGCTCGGCGAAACCTACGATGTGATGATCGTCGACCGCATGCTGCCCGGTCTCGACGGCCTCGCCATCGTCAAAACGATGCGCGAAGCTGGCGCCAAAGTCCCGATCATATTTTTATCGGCGCTCGGCGGCGTCGATGACCGGGTTGACGGACTGGACGCAGGCGGCGACGACTATCTCGTCAAGCCCTTCGCATTTTCAGAGCTCCTGGCCCGCGTCAACGCGCTTGCAAGACGCCCCCACATCAAGGACGAGAACGGTCGCCTCAAGATCGGCGATCTCGACATGGATCTCATTGCGCGCAAAGTCATGCGCGCCGGCCATGAGATTGACCTGCAGCCGCGCGAGTTCCGCCTTCTAGAAGTCCTGATGCGCAATAAGGGCCGCGTCGTCACGCGCACCATGCTGCTCGAGCGCGTCTGGAGTTTTCATTTCGATCCCAAGACCAGCGTCGTTGAAACGCACATCTCCCGCTTGAGGGCCAAGATCGACAAGCCGTTCGATCGGGAAATGATCCACACCGTCCGGGGCAGCGGGTACAGCCTTCATGACGGCCCGTGACCTCCTCAAGCGGACGCCACTGCGTCTCGCCTCGGGATTCGCGGCGCTGTTCACGACGGCCGTCATCGCGCTCTTTGCCGTTGTCTACCTTGGCGTCAGCGCGCGCCTCGACAACCGCATCCGCGTCCAGGTCCAGGAGACGCTGGAGACGCTGAGCTCGATCGACGATCAGCGGGATTTCGACGATCTGGTCCGCGCCGTGACCAGCGAAAGCGCTTCCGTACTCGGCTCCGATCTCATCTTCGAACTCGTCGACAAGAACGGCGGCCATATCGCCGGCAATGTCCGCGGAATTGCGCCCGCGAATGGTTGGCTGACGCTCAAAGCCACGGACCTTGGCACGTCGCCGCCGAACGTCCGTCCTGACGATCGCTTTTTCGCGATCTGGAAGCCGGTCTCGGGCGGCCGGCTCCTCGTCGGCGCCTACGACCGCGAGGTGCGCCAGACGCAAGATTTTCTTCTGCGGGTAATGGGCTACGGTCTGATCGCGACTCTCGTGGCGGTCGGCTTGAGCGGCGCCTATCTCGCGCGGCAGGCGCAGCATCGAATCGAAGCGTTCGCGACGACGCTGTTAGCCGTTTCTCAAGGTAGGATTGCAGCGCGCGTGCCGATGTCGGGCTCGGGCGACGACATAGATCGCGTCGGCGGCCAGATCAACCGAACGCTCGATCATCTCCAGCAGTTGATCGAGAACGTCAACCAGTCCTCTTCCGACATCGCTCACGATCTCAAGAAGCCGCTGGGTCGACTGCGCCAGCGCCTTGACATCGCGCGCCGCGACGCCAAGAGCCGCGAAGACTTCGTCGCTTTCCTGGAGGCTGCGCTGTCGGATCTGGACGCCACGATGGAAACTTTCGACGCGCTGCTGAGGATCACGCAAATCGAGGCCGGCAGTTCTAAGGACCGATTTGCCCGCCAAGACCTTACTGACGTGATCGACGACGTCGTCGACGTCTACGCCGCCGTCGCCGAGGACTCAGGCCATACATTGACCTCGTCCGTCGATCTTTGGCGCCCCGCTTTCGTGCGCGGCGACCGCGAACTGCTGGTCCAGCTGTTCGCCAACGTGGTCGAGAACTCGATCCTGCATTGCCCCGCACCGACGCGGATTGACGTGTCGCTGCGTGAACACGCGGGCGCGTTCGTCGCAGAAGTCGGCGACTGCGGTCCGGGAATTCCGGCGCAGGAACGCAGCAATGTCTTTCGCCGCCTCTACAGGCTCGAGCGCGCCCGCTCGACGCCCGGCACTGGCTTGGGCCTCAGTCTCGCCGCAGCAATCGTCGACCTGCATGACGCGAAAATCGCACTGTCCGACAATGCGCCGGGATTGCGGGTATCGATCGCCTTTCCAGCCGCAGTCTGAAACCTTACAAAAAGGTATTGCACGGGCAAAGTGGGCGAAAACCTGAGGGCCTACATCTCCGTTCGTCGGCGGTTCACTTGGCCGCCAGTCACACAACGGAGAAATAAAAATGTCCAAGAGATCGCTTATTCCGCTGGCGCTTGCCGGCGTCACCATGCTCGCAGTTCCGGCCTTCGCCGCTACGCAAACAAAGTCGGGCGACATCAAGTCGACCGACGCGTCCAAACACGAACTCGTGCTCTCGTCCGGCGAGACATTCGAACTCGCCCCCAACGTAAAGGTCGACCAGCTGAAGGTCGGCGAGAAGGTCGTGGTCAGTTACGAAGCCAAGAACGGCAAAATGATCGCCTCCAAGGTCCACCTCGCGAAGTAACCCAAACTCAACCCGACGCGATCCGCCGTTCGTCCGAACGCCCGATCCGAAGGTCATTCAAAACTGGAGAGTTCCGTGAAAAATCTCATCTCGACCGCCGGCGCGGCCCTGGTCATTGCCGCAACCGCAAGCACTGCCATGGCTGCGTCCCCTCTCGTTGCCAGTGGAAAAATCGAGCGCATCAATCCGCGCGCCATGCACTTGACGGTCAACCACCGCACCTACCGCTACAATCCGCGCCTCGTGGGCGCCGATCTGAAGCGCGGCGAGAACGTCAGGATTTTCTACCGCGTCGGCCACGGCCACCGCATCGCCAACAAGATCGTGCTGAAGTCCGCTTAACGCGACTGCATCTCGATCACGGGTGCAAGAAGCCGCGCGATGTTCGCGCGGCTTTTTTCTCGAGGCCGTCGTCGCGTCATTTCTTGGCGAGCGGGTGATGCTCGTTGACGAGCTTCTTAAGTCGCTCTTGAAGTACGTGCGTATAGATCTCCGTTGTCGAAATATCGGCGTGTCCGAGCAGCGTCTGCACGGCGCGCAAGTCGGCGCCGCGATCCAGCAAATGGCTGGCGAAGGCGTGGCGCAGCACGTGCGGCGATACCCGCTCCGAATCGAGACCCGCTTCAAGCGCCACGTCCTTTAATTCCTGCGCAAACGCCTGCCGCGTCACGTGTCCATCGGCGGCCTTAGACGCGAATAGCCACGGCGAATTATCGAATCGTCCCGAAACCGCCAGATAGGCGTCGAGCGCGGCCATCGCCGCCGGGTTGAGCGGCACGAGCCGCTCGCGCCCGCCCTTGCCTTTGATCGTCATGACTCGCCGATCGCCGCGCAGCACGGAGCGCGGCAGCGTGACAAGCTCACTGACGCGCATACCGGTCGCATAAAGCAGTTCGAGCAGGCATTGAAATCTAAGCGCGCGGAACAGCGCGCGGCCATCGACGCCCTGCGATCGCGCGGTGGCGGCCTGAAGAAGCCGATCGACCTCGGCAATGCTGAGCACTTTCGGCAGCGGGCGCTGACGCTTCGGCCCCGACAAGCCGGACGTCGGATCGACGGCGATCAGCTCTTCGCTGCGCAGAAATTTGTAGAACTGCCGCAGCGCCGATAGTCGCCGGGCGCGCGACGTCGCCGCGAGTCCCGCCGCCGTCATGTACGCGAGATAGGCCTGCACATCTTTTCTGTCGGCGTCGAGCTCCGTTCGGCCATGCGTTGCAAGAAAGGCCAAGTGCTCGGCAAGATCGCGCGCATAAGCGTCGCGGGTGTTGTCGGCCGCGCCCCGCTCCGCCGACATCATGTCGAGAAAGGCGTCGAGATGCCGCGATCTGTCGTTGTCAGCCGGGCTCATCGCTAGCCTCATCCACCGCCGGCGCGCGGCCACGCCACAAGAAGCGCTTCGAGACCGAGCCGGCGCGCATCTGGTTCGAGCCCGGCGCGCTTTAAGGCGCGAATGGCGTCGCCAAGCGCGATCATGTGCGCGCCTTCCGCGCCGTCGGGGCCGAGTGCTTTCATGGCGAGCAGCACCGTGCGTCCGAATTCCTTTTTTTTCGCCGCATCTTGCAATTCCGAGAGCACGCCCGTCGGCGGCAAATATCCGCCGGTCGGCTGCGGCGTGCGGCTCGCCGTATCCCAGAGCGGGATCGGCACCTGATACAGAAGTGCATCGAGGACGGTAGCGAGGCGATGCAGGGTGTCCGGCGAGAATCGACCCGATGCCGCAATCGATTCAAGCGCCGGCAGGTCCTGTCCACGCGGGGAGAAATTTGGATCGGCGATGTCGGCGAGCGCCAGCCAATGCGTCAGCGCGCCCGGCGTCGGCGCAAGCCCGACCCAGCGGCGGGCGGCATCGTACTGACCTGCCGCGAGACTGATTTCAACGCCGGTTTCGGCGAACCAGCCGATCTCGGGTTGCGGCGTGAGTTGCCCGGCGACTGGAGCAATCATTTGCAACGACTGGAAAAGAAGGCCGTTGCGTTTCGCATCGTCGAGCAGCGCGCGGATGAGGCGCGCTCTCTTCATCGGCGTGCGTTCCGTCTCCGCCGCTTTCAGCAGCGCCGCGCGACGGAACGGGCCTTGCGCCTTGCCGCCGGAGAGCAGCGCGTCGCTTGGCTCTTCGCCGGCGTTGACACGATAGATCGAGGCCAAGGTCTCAGGAGTCAGTGCATTTAGCCGCGCCGCGGCCTCTGCGGCGAGCAGGCCAAGGTCGGCCGGCGTCGAAGGATCGTTCGACAGCGCGACCAGCAACGCCGGTTCGCCGCCTTCGAGTACGGCCTTCGTCGGCGCCGCGCCGGCCCGTTCCAGAATGCGGTAGTCGAGTAGAGTGAATTTCTTCGCCGAAGACGGTTTCGCCTTGGCGCCGATCGAAATGGCGTCAAGCGCTTCGAGACCTGGAGTCGACTCGGCGCCTTCATCGCGCGCGATCTCGGCCGCCAATCCCGCGCCGGCCTTGTCGTCGGCCAGAGCCGCGCAGTAGCCCGACATCAAGAGCGCCTGCGCCTTTAGCCATTTTGGCGTCTGGCCCTTGAGCGACACGGCTTTGCGGGCCAGTTCGCAACCCTTGTCGGCGTGCGCCAGCGCCAGTTCATTGCGCGCGCCGAGCGCCGCCAGAACGGGATCATCGCCGGTCGGAAGTTTGGCGAGCTCGCCGGCGGCGTCCTCTGCAAGGCCCGATTGGTAGAGCACTTCGAGTCGCACGGCGTTAAAAGCGGAATCAGAGCTGACCCCTGACGGCGGCGCCGCGTTCGACGCGATCAAACGTTTCCACAGCGCATGCAGCGCAGGCGACCGCGGCGGCAATTCGAGGTCGCTGATCAGCCGCTCGAACGACTCCGCATCGAGCCCTTGCCAGAGTTCACGCGGCAGACCCGAGCTGCCCCCCGCCATGACGGGCGCAAGATCGCCCCGGTCGACGCGTTCGGCTTCGGGCAAGCCACCGCGTCGCACGGCGTAGTCCGACTCAGGTGGAGGACGCCACGCGTCAGACTCGGACTTCGGAGCGGTGCGCGGCGGTTGGCCATCAAGCGGCGGCCCATCCATGGGTTCGAGATACGGTCTTGGCTGTTGCGAGGCGACAGGTCCTGCAACTAAAAACTGCAGCAACAGGCCGAGGCTCAGCGCCATCTTGCAAAGCGGGTGGCAGCGCGTCATGCGGTTCTGTCGGGCATCCACGTTAGCGGCGAATTTTGACGCCTTGCACAGGTTTCGAGATCGTCTGCTGCTCGGGCTCAAAGTGCGTTGCGAGCACGTAGAGCGTCGAGAACACGACCGCGCCGAACGCGCCAAGGACGAGGAGCAACCGGATAAGGCTTGGCATCAGGGACTTCCGTCGCCGTCATCTGGTGCGTTGATCATCTGTCGCGATTATGTCCGAGACGGGAACATGTCGCCAAACGGCGGCAGGAATCGTTTCCCGTCTTATACACGCCCCGTCAGCGCCCGCATCCCGATGTTCCCCTTTGCCGGGCCCCATGGAACATGGCATGAGGGCGACCAGCGGGCTCTCGAGGCCTCCGCCCCGCGGCGCGAGGGAATGGACCCTTCGAGAGTTTCTACTTTTCACCGAGCCAATTCATGACGGATCACGCCGCGGTTGAGATCGTGAAATCAAAGTTCGCCGGCCGGGCCATCGTTCTTGTCGGGCTGATGGGCAGCGGCAAATCGTCGATTGGTCGGCGACTGGCCGCACGGCTGCAATGGCCGTTCGTCGACGCCGACGATGAAATTGAGAAGGCCGCCGCTAAGACCATCAACGACATTTTCACCGATCACGGTGAAGCGCATTTCCGCGATGGCGAGCGCAAGGTGATCGCGCGGCTGCTCGGCAATGGCTCGCAGGTTCTGGCGACCGGCGGCGGGGCCTTCGTCAACCCAGAAACACGCCGCCGCATCCAGCAGTCCGGCACGTCCGTTTGGCTGCGCGCCGAACTGCCCGTGCTCATGCGCCGGGTCTTGAAGCGCGACACGCGGCCGCTGCTGCGCAAAGGCGACCCCGAAGCCACGATGAAAGCGTTGATCGAGTCACGCTATCCGATATACGCCGAGGCCGATGTTACGGTCGACAGCCGCGACGAAGCCCACGAGGTGACCGTGACCGAGATCCTGAACTCTCTCGCCGCCATGCCCGACCCGCCGGACCGCGACGCCGCCCAGAGCGGCGGCGCAAGCCCTGGCGCGCATCGCACCGTGACCGTCAGCCTTGGCGAGCGATCCTATGACGTCGAGATCGGCGCCGGATTGCTGCCGCGAGCCGGATCACTGATCAAGGCCCGGCTCGGACCTGGCAAATGCGCGATCGTGACCGACGAAAACGTCGCGCGCCATCACCTCGCGGCGCTTGAAGCGGCGCTTAAGGCAGAAAATCTTCATGCCGGCTCGATCGTGTTGAAGCCTGGCGAGGCGACGAAAAGTTTTAGCGAACTTGCGCCCTTGTGCGAACGCCTTCTCGAACTCGGCCTCGAGCGCGGCGATGTCGTCGTGCCCTTCGGCGGCGGCGTGATCGGCGATCTCGCCGGTTTCGCAGCCGGCGTGTTACGCCGCGGCGTGCGTTTCGTCCAGATCCCAACCACGCTTCTAGCGCAAGTCGACAGCTCCGTCGGCGGCAAGACCGGCATTAATACACCGCAAGGCAAGAACCTGATCGGCGTGTTCCACCAGCCGAGCCTGGTCCTCGCCGACACCGACGTTCTAAAATCTCTGCCGCCGCGCGAAATGCGCGCCGGTTATGCCGAAGTCGCCAAGTATGCCCTACTCGGCGATGAACCCTTCTTCACCTGGCTCGAAGCCAACTGGAAAGGCGTTCTTGCCGGCGACGCTCAGCCGCTGACGCACGCCATCGTGACGAGCGTCAAGGCCAAGGCGGCGATTGTCGAGCGCGACGAAACCGAAACCGGCGATCGCGCGTTGCTCAACCTCGGACACACGTTCGGACACGCCCTCGAAGCCTGGACCGGATATTCCGATCGCCTGCTGCACGGCGAGGGCGTAGCGATCGGTTTGTGCCTCGCCTTTCGGCTATCCGAGCAGCTCGAACTTTGCCCGAAGGGCTCGGCCGAGCGCGTCACGCAGCACGTCAGCGCCGTTGGACTTCCTACCGAGATCAAGGATATCCCCGGCGGCAAGGCCGATGCCGACGAACTGATCCGTTTGATGGGTCAAGACAAAAAGGTCCGTCAAGGCAAACTGACGTTTATCCTCGCGCGCCGTATTGGCGAAGCGTTCGTGACGCAAAACGTTGTGCCGGAAACCGTTAAAGCTTTCATGGCGCAGCAAATCGGCGCTTAAACGCCAAGCTGCGAAGTGTGCTATGCTCGCGGCTTCGCGCCTCGAGCTTCAAGAGTGGATCCTCTCCGCCCCCATGACACTTGCGATCGGACTAAGCGTTTTCGCGATTTTTCTCCTGATTGTGTTGTCCGCCTTTTTCAACGGCAGTGAAACCGCCCTGACGGCCGTGTCGCGCGCGCGCATGCACGCCATGGAGCAAGAAGGCGACAAGCGCGCCAAGCTGGTCAACAAGGTTCTCTCGTCGCCCGAGAAAATGATCGGCACGGTGCTGCTCGGCAACACGCTGGTCGACGTATTTGCGTCCGCACTCGCAGCGGGCCTTGCGGTACTTCTAATCGGGGAAGTCGGCGTTATCTACGCCAGTATCGTCATGACGGTGCTGATCGTGATTTTCGCGTCCGTGCTGCCGAAGACCTACGCCATGGCGTATTCAGACCGCATGGCGTTGGCCATTGCGCCCATCATGAGCGGTATGATCACGATACTCGGACCCATCGTCAGGGTGATCGAATGGATCGTGCGCATGATCCTGAAGCTCACGCCGGGCGAAGCCGATGACGCGGCCAACATCCTCGCCGCGCACGAGGAGATCCGCGGCACCATTGATCTGCAGGCGAAAGAGGGTGCAGTCGCCAAGGGCGATGCGGAGATGCTCGGCGGCGTCCTCGATTTGCGCGACCTTCAGGTCGCCGACATCATGGTCCATCGCACTAAGATGGAGACCGTCGATGCCGACGAGCCGCCCGAGAAAATCCTGGAATACCTGCTGAAGTCGCAATATACCCGCGCGCCGGTATGGAAGGACGAGCCGGAAAACATCGTCGGCGTGCTGCATACCAAGGACCTGCTCGCGGCGCTGGCGCGGTCCAATTGGGATCCCTCCCGACTAGATGTGATGAGCTTTGCGACCGAGCCCTGGTTTGTGCCCGACACCACCAGCGTCAAAGACCAACTCAATCAGTTTCTGAAACGCAAAGCGCAGCTGGCGCTGGTCGTCGACGAGTATGGCGAAGTGCAGGGCTTGATCACGCTCGAAGACATTCTGGAGGAGATTGTCGGGCAGATCGCCGATGAACACGACGTGCAGGAAACTCACATCCGGCCACAGGCCGACGGTACGGTGAACGTCGACGGCACGGTGGCGATTCGCGATTTGAACCGCTACATGGACTGGAATTTGCCGGATGAAGAAGCGACGACAGTGGCCGGATTGGTAATCCACGAAGCCCAGACCATCCCGGAGCCGGGGCAGGTGTTCACGTTCCACAGTTATCGCTTCGAAATCCTGCGCAAGAGCCGCAACAAGATCTCCGCCCTTCGCATCAAACCGCTGCCGAAAGCTGAAGACGCCGCCGAGACCGCTTCCGCCACAGAAGCCAAGGCGGTCGGATAGATCGTGGCAGCGCATGGATTTGCAATGCACCATTGTACGGCATTTCCTGCGCAGAGGCGACGATCCATTATCCCGCAACGCGAAATTGACCCTCTTGCTCGAATTGAGAGTTGAAAGTGAGCGAGAGCTTGTGGTCCACTTCGCGGGCGACGTTTCAGCGTTGTGCACTGCCGAGCAAATGTAGAAATCGGAGTAAAAGCGTAATGAGAAAATTTCTAGCGCTGGCGACTGCCGGAGCGTTTCTGGCTCTCGCCAATGTAAGCGGAAGCGTTCAGGCCGCGCCTGCCGGCGCCACACTTGATTTGCTGAGAGTCGTGAAAGGCTCGACCGTCAATCAGACGGAAATTGTGCGCCATCGTCGCTGGCACCGTCGTCGTTGTGCGGCTCGATACCAGTGCTGGCGGCCCAATCCGTGGAGCAAGCGCCGTTGCGGTTGGGTTCGCCGCTGCCGCTGGTGAAGCAGACACCAATTGAAATCCGAATGCCTGCGGTCGCGTCGGTGACGCGCCGCAGGTCGGTCTAATTCTAACACGAAACCTAGACCGCCGTCGGCGTCCGGATTGGTTCGCCCGGCGCGTAGGTCGAGAGCGCCAGCGCGTGGATAGGCTGGCCGATCTCATCCGCCAGAAGCTCGTTGACCATGCGGTGGCGTTCGACCCGCGATTTGCCTGCAAACGCTGCCGAGACGATCAGCACACGAAAGTGGCTCTCTCCGGTTCCCGGCGAGCCGCGATGTCCGGCATGCATTTCGGATTCGTTTATGACGTCGAGACGAGTCGGCCGCAGCGCCGCCGTTAATTTTTCCTGCAACCTTTGTTCTGCGGTCATCTCGGAGACTCGGGCGCTCAGGGATATCAGTCGAATTGCCGTCCCGGGCCGATAGTCGTTGCGCGGCGATTTGGCAAGGATCGGCTTTGCGGCAGTTGCCGCCTTGTCTGTTAACGGCCGAACCCTCATAGTATCCGGCCATGAAACTGAACTCAAAAATCTTCGACAGCATCCGCGTGTCGGGTAAGCGCGGCAGCGGTCCAAAGCGCGAAAACACGGCGCCCGTTTGCGCGTGGAAAGGCTGCGAAAAGCCTGGACCGCACCGGGCGCCGATGGGCCGCGGTCGTGAAGGTGAGTACTACAATTTCTGCGTCGATCACGTTCGCCAGTATAATCAAAGCTACAACTATTTCGACGGCATGAGCGACGCCGAAGTCGACAGCTTCCGCAAAGATTCGCTGACGGGTCACCGTCCGACCTGGAAAACCGGAGCCAACGCCTGGGCCAATGGTTCCCGCGACAGCTCGCGCACGGCCGAAGCCGCAGAGCGGGTCGCCGCAAGCGTGCGAAGCCAGCCGCGCAAGGCGCGCAGCTCGCGCACCCAGCCAACTGGCTACCGGCGTGAGCTCAAGCCGTTAGAGCGCAAAGCGCTACGCACACTGGATCTTCCGGACGAAGTCGCGAAGGGCGACATAAAAACGCGCTTCAAGGAACTGGTGAAACTTCACCATCCCGACGCCAACGGCGGCGATAGCCGGTCGGAGGAGAAGTTGCGCGAGATAATCCAAGCCTATAACTATTTGAAACAGGCGGGGATGGCCTGATCCGCCCCGACTTGGACTGCGCCGGCCCGGGCTTCGCTACCGACGGTCTCCGGCGACGACAAATTTCTTTCAGCCACACGAGTCGGGACTTCACGACACATGCGCACACAAATCAGCGCCGGCGCGGACGCGCAGACGGCCCCCATGCCGGACATGAAGTTGTCTGTCCGCCAGGTGTTTGGCATCGACAGCGATCTCGAGGTTCCGGCCTATTCGAAAGCCGGCGAAAACGTGCCGGACATTGATCCCGACTATCTGTTCAACCGTGACGTGACGTTGGCGATACTCGCCGGCTTTAAGCACAACCGCCGCGTGATGATCCAGGGTTATCATGGCACCGGCAAGTCGACGCACATCGAGCAGGCCGCCGCGCGGCTGAACTGGCCGTGCGTACGCGTCAACCTCGACAGCCACGTCTCGCGCATCGATCTCGTCGGCAAGGACGCGATCGTGCTCCGCGACGGCAAGCAGGTGACGGAATTCCGCGAGGGCATCCTGCCGTGGGCGCTGCAGAGCAACACCGCGCTGGTGTTCGACGAGTATGACGCCGGGCGCCCGGACGTGATGTTCGTCATTCAGCGCGTGCTCGAAGTCTCCGGCAAGCTGACGCTGCTCGACCAGTCGAAGGTCATTCGACCGCACCCGGCGTTTCGTCTGTTCTCGACCACGAACACGATCGGCCTCGGCGACACCTCCGGCCTCTATCACGGCACCCAGCAGATCAACCAGGGTCAGATGGACCGCTGGTCGATCGTCGCGACGCTGAACTACCTGCCGCACGACGATGAGGTGAAGATCGTGCTCTCGAAGGTCAAATCGTTCGCCAAGACCGAACCCAAGCGCAAGCAGGCGTCGCACATGGTGCGCGTCGCCGATCTGACGCGCTCGGCCTTCATCAATGGCGATCTCTCGACGGTCATGAGCCCGCGCACGGTGATGACCTGGGCCGAGAACGCCGAAATCTTCGGCGACATCGGCTTCGCGTTCCGCGTGACGTTTCTCAACAAGTGCGACGACCTCGAAAAGCCGCTGGTGGCTGAATTCTATCAGCGCTGCTTTGGCGAAGAACTGCCCGAAAGTACGGCCAACGTGGCTTTGAGCTAGCGGCGGCCGTGCCATGGTGACGCCCCCGACCAAACGCCGCGAAGCCCCATCCGAACCGTTGAAGCGCGTGCTCGCGCCGGCGTTTCGCGCCATCGCCGGCGACGCGGATGTCGAAGTCTCCTTTGGTCCGGGGAAACCCGAAGTTTCCGGCCAGTCGGTACAATTACCCGATCCGCCGCGCGCGCCGACCGCCCACGACATCGCGGTCGTGCGCGGTTGGGCGGACTCAATCGCCCTCAACATGGGCTGCCATGATGCGAAGGTTCACCGCCGCGTCGCGCCATCGCCGGGCCCCGCACGGGCCGTCTTCGAAGCCGCAGAGCGCGCCCGCGTCGAAGCGCTCGGCGCTATGCGCATGCCGGGCATGGCGGCAAATCTGACGGCGCGTCTCGAAGATCATTACGGTCACGGGCGATTCAAGACCGTCGCCGATCGCGCCGAAGCGCCGCTGGAAGACGCGCTCGCCTTGATCCTGCGCGAACGGCTGACAGGCCTGAAACCGCCGCCCTCGACCAAGGGTCTGGTTGAAGTCTGGCGCCCGCTCATCGAAACGCGCGGGGCGCAACTTCTGAAACGCCTCGAAAGCCTCTCCGAAAATCAGGAGCAGTTCGGCCGCGCCGTTCGCGACCTCCTGAAAGTCCTCGAAATGGCGGACTCGTTCGATTCAAGTCAGCCCGACCCGAACGAGGATGAGAGGGATGACGATGTCGAAGAGGGCGGCGCCGAGGAGTCGCAGGATAGCCAAGGCGACTCCTCCGACGGCAAGGACAATCCGACCGAGGAGCAAAAATCGGACGGCGAACTCTCCGAAACCGAAGAGATGACCGACGCCGGCGAAACCGACGACACCGACTTGGACGACGGCGAGGTTGACGAAGATAACGCGCCCGCGCCGTGGCGTCCAAACATGACGGTCCTCGAGAATCCGGAGGCCTTCGGCTACAAGGTTTTCACGCGCGCTCATGACGAAGAGGTAGACGCCGAAGACCTCTCGACGCCCGAAGAACTCGACCGCCTGCGCGCATTCCTCGACAAGGAACTCAAAACCCTGTCGGCCGCCGTCGCGCGTCTCGCCAACAAATTGCAGCGCCGCCTGTTGGCCCAGCAGAACCGCGGCTGGGACTTCGATCTCGACGAAGGCGTGCTCGACGCAGCCCGACTGACGCGCATCATCACCGATCCCATGCGCGCCCTGTCGTTCAAGCGCGAACGCGAAACCGATTTTCGCGACACTGTCGTGACGCTGCTGCTCGACAATTCAGGCTCCATGCGCGGCCGCCCGATCATGGTCGCGGCTTGCTGCGCCGATATCTTGGCGCGCACGCTCGAACGCTGTGGCGTCAAGGTCGAGATTCTCGGATTCACGACCAAGGCTTGGAAGGGCGGCCAATCGCGCGAAGAATGGCTGGCGGCCGGCAAGCCGAGCGGCCCGGGGCGTCTGAACGACCTACGCCATATCATCTACAAAACCGCCGACGCCCCCTGGCGCCGTTCGAAGAACGCGCTCGCTTTGATGATGCGAGAAGGACTACTGAAGGAAAACATCGACGGCGAAGCGCTCGCTTGGGCGCACGCGCGCCTCGCGTCACGGCCCGAGCAGCGCCGCATTCTGATGATGATCTCCGACGGCGCGCCGGTCGACGATTCAACGTTGTCGGTCAATTCCGGGCACTATCTGGAGCACCATTTGCGCCAAGTCATACATGAGATAGAGAACCGCTCGGCCGTCGAGCTGATCGCCATCGGCATCGGTCACGACGTGACGCGCTACTATAGCCGCGCCGTGACCATCACGGACGCGTCTGAACTGGCAGGCGCCATGACCGAAAAACTCGTCGAGTTGTTCGAGGAGCAAGCGGCCGCCAGAGATCCAGGGCGACGCCCGCGCGGCCGGCGGCTGCATTGAGACGAGCGAGTTGGCAGCAGAAAATTCGGGCCGCATTCGCTGCATTAGTGGCGCCTTGTCTCGCATGTGCCACGCCGGCCGTCGCGGATACCAAGCCTGATATCTCGCGATTGGCGCCGCGCGACATCCGCGTCGAAGCCTCTCCAATTTCGAGTTTCGATCTGTCGGGCGGCGCGCAAACGCGCTTTGGAAAACTCAACTTCCTCGGCGGCCTTGTGCTGACAGCCCCGGACGCGCCGAACTTCGGCGGATGGTCCGGTCTTGCGCTGGACGATGACGCCAAGCGCTTCGTCGCCGTCTCCGACAGCGGCGTCTGGCTCACCGGTACGCTTGACTACGACGGCAAGGCGCTCGCGGGCGTTTCGGGCGCGCGGCTCGGCCCGATGCTGGCGCTCGATGGCAAGCCACTCAGGAAACCTCGCGACCGCGACGCGGAGGCCGTGTCGCTTTTTACCGGAACAGCTGCGGCAGGCGCACTACTTGTGGCATTCGAGCAGAATGCGCGCATCGCCCGCTACGATGTCACCGCCACCGGACTTTCAGCCAGCCGCGGTTTTCTCGCCAAGCCGAAGGCCGTCGCCAACCTACGCCGCAACGCCGGATTGGAAGCCATGACGGTCATGCGCGGCGGCACGTACAAAGGCGAGACGATCGCCATGGCCGAGCGCTACTATGACGCCGCGCGCAATCACACCGGCTGGATTTGGACCCAAGACGGCGCACAGCCCTTCCACATGACCAACATCGGCGACTACGACGTAACTGACGTGGCAAGTCTCGACGACGGCGCGCTATTCGTGCTGGAGCGCCGCTTCCGCTGGCTCGAAGGCGTGAAGATGCGCATCCGCCGCATCGCCCCCGGCGAATTGGCGCCCGGCAAAACAGCCGCCGGCGAAATTTTGATCGAGGCAGATATGGACCAGCAGATCGACAACATGGAAGGCTTGGCGGTCACGCGCGCCAAATCCGGCGAGACGCTGCTGACGGTGATCTCGGACGACAATTTCAATAAGTATCTGCAGCGAACCGTGCTGCTACAATTTTCGCTGTCGGATGCCAACAACGCGAAAGCCCTGACGGCGGACTGATCCGCGCCGGGCTCTCAAACATCACCTTGACGACGACGCGTCATTCAGGCGGCTTTGGCGGCGGCCTGAGCTTTCTGGATATCTCGCTTCATCCGCAGGCAATCCGGCGACAAGTCTTCATTGGCCTGCTTGAGGAGAAAGGCGTCGAGGCCGCCGCGATGCTCCACCGTCTTTAGCGCGCGCGCGGTGACGCGCAGGCGCACCTTCTTGCCGAGCGTGTCGCTCAACAACGTGACGTTGCAGAGGTTCGGGCGAAACTTGCGCTTCGTCTTGTTTTCCGCGTGGCTTTTTATATTACCCGAAAGCGGCAGAGTGCCAGTCAGGTCGCAGCGCCTCGTCATAATGCTCTCCTCGTCCGCGGCCGCCGAAGGGGCGCGGTAAATCGGGTCTACGGCTTAGCTCATGAAAATCGCAACCCGCCCGCATCGCGCCAGTAGGTTTTCCGCTGCTCTATAGGTGAGGCGCGGGAGGGCCGTCAAGCGCCGGCGGGCCCCAGAATCGTCGCAAAGGCCGCTTACCGCAGATTTCCGGAGACTGCCTCGCGGTCGAGCAGTGAGGGGGGCGCCAAGCGTGCTGAAACGACTATCGAAATTCGCTGTGCTGCTTGCCGCGTCGGGAGCGGTGTTCCCGGCCGTCCTTCCGGCCCAAGCCGCTGACGCATCGTGGCCGCAACAGGTGGCTGCCAGCTACAAGCTCTACTTCAACGGCTTCGAGGTCGGCGGTTATCGCTTCGAGTCGCGCTTCAACGGCAAATCGTACGATGCGACGAGTAACGCCAATGTGTCCGCGCTGTTCGGCGCGTTCAAGTGGAAGGGCGACATCAAGGGCGAAGGCGCAGCCGAAGCTGCGCGTCCCCGGCCTGTTGGCTACAAGCTGACGTTCAAGACGAAATCTAAAAAGGGGTCCGTTGAGTTGGGATTCAATGCCGGCGCTGTCGCCAGCGTCGCGTTGCTGCCGAACAAGCCGCCGAACCCCGAGTCGGTGCCCCTTCAGCCCGAGCACTACAAGAACGTGTTCGACCCGATGTCGGCAATCCTGGCGATCACGCGCAGCGTCAACAAGAACCCGTGCGACAAGCGCATTCCGATTTTCGACGGCAAGGCCCGCTTCGATCTCGAGATGTCCTACAAGGGCGAGGAACGCATCGCTGACAAGACGCCGTCGGGTCAGCCGGAGCGTCTCGTGGTCTGCCGCGTCAAGTACGTGCCGATCGCCGGCCACAAGCCCAAGGATTTCGAAAGCCCCTGGGTCGACTACAACAGCATCGAGATTGCGCTGCGCCCCATCCCAAGCGCCAACATTTTCGTGCCCTATCGCGTCACGGTGCCAACGACGCTCGGCGCGGCCGTGATGATGGCCGAGACGGTGGACATCACGACGGCGGGCCATGCGCAAATTGCATTGAAGCAGCAGGCTGAATAATTGGCGCCGCGGTCGTTTCCCGAGCGCATGCGACTGAGCGAACAGCGTCCAACGCATGAAGCCCTTGATCTCGCGCTCAGCCTCTGCAATGCCACAATCAGGGCCGCAGGCGGGGCCGAGGCAGTTTCAAGTACCGCCAAACTAGCGAGACTCGATGGCCAGCGATTTCGAAGCCCGGATCCGCAACGTCACGGCAGTTCTCGGGCCAACCAACACCGGCAAGACGCATCTCGCAATCGAACGGATGCTGGGTCACGAAAGCGGCATGATCGGCCTGCCGCTGAGGCTTCTGGCGCGCGAGGTCTACGACAAGATCAAGACTCGCGTGGGCGCGGACAAGGTCGCGCTCATCACCGGCGAAGAAAAAATCAAACCCGAGCGCGCGCGCTATTGGGTGTCGACCGTCGAGGCAATGCCGCGCGATGTCGACGTCGACTTTCTTGCCATCGACGAGATTCAACTGTGCGGCGATCCCGAGCGCGGCCATGTTTTCACCGACCGGCTGCTGCATGCGCGCGGACGTTCTGAAACGCTGCTGCTCGGCGCGCAGACGATGCGCGACGCCATCGCCGATTTGATTCCTGGCGCCAACTTCATCTCACGCCCAAGACTTTCCAAGCTCACCTACGTTGGCGAGAAAAAAATCACTCGGTTGCCGACGCGCACGGCGATCGTCGCCTTCTCCGCCGCCGACGTCTACGTGATCGCCGAGCTGATCCGCCGCCAGCGCGGCGGCGCCGCCGTCGTTATCGGCGCGCTGTCGCCGCGCACGCGCAACGCCCAGGTGGCGCTCTATCAATCGGGCGACGTCGAATTTTTGGTGGCGACCGACGCCATCGGTATGGGCCTCAATCTCGACGTCGACCACGTCGCGTTCTCAGCGCTGCGCAAGTTCGACGGCCAGAACCACCGCAATCTGACGCCCGGCGAACTCGGCCAGATCGCGGGCCGCGCCGGTCGCCACATGAACGACGGCGCGTTTGGCGTCACCGGCGGCGCCGAACCGCTCGACGCCGATTTGGTCGAACGTCTGGAGAGCCACAGTTTCGATCCCGTGCGGCTGCTGCAATGGCGCAACCGCAAACTCGATTTTGGCTCCCTCGATCGGTTGCAGGCGTCCTTGCGCGAATTCCCCCGCGAAGCTCGCCTGGCGCGGGCGCGGGCCGCCGACGACGTTACAGCGCTCGAAGCTGCCTGCGCCGATCGCGAGATCGCCGATATTGCGCGCACGCCGTCCCTCGTCGAGTTGTTGTGGGAGGTGTGCCAAATTCCCGACTACCGGAAGATTTCCGGGCAAAGCCATGCCGAGCTGGTCGCGACCCTCTATAAATTTATCTCAGGCGGCGATAAGCGCATTCCCGAGGACTGGTTCGCCAAGCAAGTCTCTTTGGCGGATCGCACGGATGGCGATATAGATACCCTCGCGACGCGGATCTCTCATATCCGAACCTGGACGTTCGTCGCCAACAGGTCCGATTGGTTGAAAGACCCCGCGCACTGGCAGGCACGGACGCGGGAAATCGAAGACAATCTCTCCGACGCGCTTCACGAGTGTTTGACCCAACGCTTCGTCGATCGCCGGACCAGCGCACTGATGAAGGGCATGCGGGACAAGGACGAGTTGAACGCCGAGATCGCGGATGATGGCGCGATCACCGTCGAGAGCCATTTCGTAGGCCGGCTGAAAGGCTTCCGCTTCACGCTTGATGCCGCCGCCGATGGCGTCCACGAGAAAGCCACGCGCGCCGCCGCGACGCATGTTTTAACGCGCGAACTCGGCATGCGGGCCCGCCGAGTGGCCGCGGCTCAGAACGACGCGTTCAAGCTGACGCGTGACGGTCGCATCGTCTGGCGCGACGACGATGTTGCGACGATCGAGGCCGCCGACGACCCCTTGGCGCCGACCATTACGTTGCTCGCCGACGAGAATCTTGCCGATCAGGATCGCGACAAGATCGTCGAACGGCTGAGAACCTGGCTCAAGGATCATATCGCCGAAAAGCTGAAGCCGCTGGTCGACATGTCGAACGCCACGGATCTGCAGGGCCTTGCCCGCGGCGTCGCGTTCCGTCTCAAGGAAAATTTTGGCGCGCTCAAACGTGAATCAGTCGCGACGGAAATCGCCGCGCTGGACCAGACCGCGCGCGCCGATCTGCGCAAATACGGTTTGCGCTTCGGCGCCTTCAACATCTTCTTTCCCGCTATGTTGAAACCAGCGTCCGCCGAGCTCGCGGCGACGCTCTGGCTTCTGAAAAACGCCGCTGCCCTCGAAAGCGGCTACGGAACCTTGCCGCGTCCGGGGCTGACCTCCTCGCCTTTCGACGCCGCGACGCCGGACGCCCTTTATCGCGCCAACGGTTTTCATGTATGCGGGCCGCGCGCTGTGCGCCTCGACATTATCGAGCGGCTTGCCGATTTGATCCGCCCGCTGCTGGCGTGGCGATTAAGCCTAGAGAAAGCCGACGCGCCACCTAAAGGATCGACCGGCGACGGCGGCTTCAAGGCGACCGATGACATGATGTCGATCCTCGGCTGCTCGGCGGCAGAACTCGGCGAAGTGTTGAGCACCCTCGGCTTTCGCCTCGAACGCCGCCCGATCAAGACGCCGGCCGCCGCGCCTCAGCCGACGACTGACGCCGCAGCGCCTGTCGAGACTTCGCCCCCCGCCGACGCGCCGGCCGCCGAGGTCGCCGCGATTGATCCGCCTCCGGCCGATGCGCCGGCGATACACGAGGCCGTGGCCAGCGAACAGTCGGATGCGAGCGCGACGCCGTCCGCGCCTATCGTTGTCGAAGCCTTCGAAGAAATCTGGCGGCCGCGACGACATCAGCGTCACGAGCCAGGTGAACGCGACAAGGGTAAAGGCGGCGAGCGCCGTCAAGGCCGCGACCGCCGCCCGCATCACCAGCGCGCGCACGGAGCCGCGCAGCGGCCAGATTCGCCATCAATGCCGTCATCACCTCAAGTTGAACCCGTCGCCGCCACAGCCGTCGCCGACCAAACCGCCGAAGCGCACAACGGCGCACACGAGCGCCACGCGCACGACAAGCGTCCCGACCATCGCAGCGATACGCGCCCCGAGCCCCGCACTGAGTCTCGCTCTGGCCATCGCGGCGGTCGCGGTCAACCCGGCGGCTTCAATCGCGACAGGCCGCGGCGTGAGGAAGGCCGCCGCAAGCCCGAGGTCGTCACCGCTGCTCCGCCGAAACGCACTGGCGCCGATCCGGATTCGCCGTTCGCCGCGCTCGCCGCGCTGAAGGCCAGCATGGACAAGCGCGGCGAGGGCCCAGGCTCGCGGTGAGCGCTTCTGCGACCCACGACGGGCCCGAAGTCGGCGCCTTGGCGCAGCGCCTCGATCAGTGGTTGTGCAACGCCCGCTTCGCCAAATCCCGCACGCTGGCCCAGGCGCTGATTGCGCGCGGCAAGGTGCGCCTGAATAGGGTCCGCATTTCTCGGCCCAGCCAGTCCGTCAAGCCGGGCGACGTTGTAACTCTGTCGCTCGGCCCACGGGTTCGCGTCATCGAAGTGCGCGGCTTGGCGGCCAAGCGCGGCCCTGCGACAGTTGCGGCGCAGCTCTATGTCGAATTGACACCCGCGCCCATGCAGATCAAAGCATCCTCGCCCGATCGGGGCGTCGGGAAGGCTTCGGCGCCGGCCATACGCGAGCCCGGGTCCGGCCGGCCAACCAAGCGCGATCGCCGCCTTTTGGACCGGCTGAAGCCCGGCGTCGACGAGGCCTGACGGGCGGGCCAAATCATATGGTAGGGTCGGCCCCGTCCCAGGGACCTGGGCTGCGCTCAGAACATTGTGAACACGACCAGAAACTCGCCAGTACCCCGCCAGGACGTCGCATGACCTACATCGTCAATGAGAACTGCATTAAGTGCAAATATACCGATTGCGTCGAGGTCTGCCCGGTCGATTGTTTCTATGAAGGCGCGAACATGCTCGTCATCCATCCTGACGAGTGCATTGACTGCGGCGTCTGCGAAGCCGAGTGCCCGGTCGAGGCCATCAAGCCTGACACCGAACCCAACGTTGAGAAATGGCTGGAGGTCAACCGGAAGTTCGCCGAGACTTGGCCCAATATCACCGCCAAGAAGCCGGCGCCTACCGACGCCGACGCTTTCAAGGACGAAACCGGAAAATTCGAAAAATATTTCTCCTCCGACCCCGGCGAAGGTGACTGACGGAATCCGTTTGCGCGATGTCGGACTCTCGCGGCGATTGTTTCCCCAAAAGATAGGTATTGCGCCAGCAACTTAGGCGTTCCGGTTAAGGCCGTCTAACGTGTCTCACAGCCCCGCCCTTCAATTTCCAGCCAGACTGTGTTAGTCTCTGGTTGTGAAGGCGTTAAGTGAGCACAAGTCAGCAACGGCCGTGAACAAATGGAGGTCGCCCAGGTTTTACGGGGACTTCTGCAAGCGGCGACCCAAGGTGTCGTCGGGCCTGATGCCGGTCAGGACGTGCCAAGCTAGGCCGAAAACAGACGCAGTGGGGACGGTCTCATAGGCGTGAGGCACGTCACCGTTCTTGCGCGCCCAGCGTCAGGCTCTCACAGGCCTGCCGCACCCAGGCCCGAACCTGAAGTGGTTCGGGCGAAGGTTTGCTCGGCATCATTGCTGAGCGGACCGCGTACTCGAGAGTGAGATGATCGCAATGGCTCAGAAGAAAAAAGCGTCTCCCCCTTCTAAGACCGCCGCCAAGGCGCCGGTCCGCAAGGGTGCGGAACTTAAGGTTGCCTCTGCCGCAGTAAAGACGTCAAAGGCGCCTGTCAAAGCCAAAGTGGAACTCTCGAACAAAGCGCCCGCCGCGCATGTGGCAAAGGGGCATGCCGTGCTTCCTGCAAAGGCCAAGAGCCATGCTACGCCGCTCGCGGCGAAGCTGGCCAAGAAGCCCATTGCGCCCGTGAAGTCCGTCATCGCTGCGAAGCCCGTCGTCGGCGCGAAAATCGCCGCGCAAGTTAAGCCCGCCGTCGTTGGCAAGCCGGGCGCGAAGCTCCCTGCGTCGACCGTCGGAGTTAAGAAGCCGTTCCTTGCCGCCGCGCTCGCCGCCAAGGTCGCCGCTGGTCAGGCGCATCCGCAGCGCGCCGTACCGGCCGCAGCCCACCACAAGGCCATTGGCCAGAAGGTGTCGGCGCCGGTCGCTTCGCAGCCCAAGGGCATCGCTGAAAAAACTTCGGCAGCGCGCCAGCTGCTTGCGGTTCAGAAGAAACCGGTCAATCAGCGCCACGGCTTCAAGGCCAACGAGTTCATCGTCTATCCGGCGCATGGCGTCGGCCGCATCGTCGGCATCGAGGAGCAGGAAATTGCTGGCATGTCGCTGGAGCTGTTCGTTATCACCTTCGACAAGGAAAAACTGACGCTGCGCGTTCCGACCGGCAAGCTTACCAGCGTCGGCATGCGCAAGCTCGCCGATGAGCCGCTGGTCAAGAAGGCCATGGATACGCTGAAGGGCCGTGCGCGCGTCAAGCGCACGATGTGGAGTCGCCGCGCGCAGGAATACGTGGCGAAGATCAACTCCGGCGATCTGATCTCGATCGCCGAGGTTGTGCGCGACCTGTATCGCTCTGACGCCCAGCCGGAGCAGTCCTACTCGGAGCGCCAGCTCTACGAGGACGCGCTCGACCGCATGGCGCGCGAACTTGCGGCCGTCGAGAAGCTCGACGAACGCGGAGCCGTGCAGCGTATCACCGAAGTGCTTTCGAAGAGCGCCAAGAGCCGCCGTCTGGCGAGCGATGGCGACACGGTCGGCGAAGCCGCCTGACGCCAAGCCGTCAATGTCAAAGATCGACGCCGCCCGGATCCGTCTCAGACGGCTTCGGGCGGTTTTCGTTTGGGGCGGTGCTGTCGCTCTCGGAGCCTTCGGCACGTGACGGTTCAGCCAATCCCGGCGCCGCCGCGTCGCCTCGGCCGATCTCGATGTCGCTGTCGAGCCGCTCGATCTGGCTCGGGTCGGCGATGTCGATCATCGGCCCATTGTTGCGATCGATCCAGCCGCGCACCGAAACGCGCGCGCCGTCGAGCGCCTTGAGCCGGCCTTCGAGATCGGGGTGGGCAATCGTCACCGCCTTAGTTGCGCGAGCGGTGAAGTCGGTGCGCCAGTCGGCGCCAAAGTTGACGTAGATAGCGCCGCGCGTCGACGTCACGGAGCGCACCACCCCTTCGACCCGAACGAAGCGAAAGCGCCGGCTCATGACGACGCGAGGACGCTCGGCCGGCATCGCGCTATAGGTCGCGTTCGCCCAAAGGCCCCGCCGCGCGAGACGGGCTTCGCGCTCGTGGGCGTCGAGTTCACGCGTGCAGTCGAAGCTCTCTGGCAGTCCGTAGGCGCGGGCCAGGCCAGCTTCCAGTAGCGCGCCCTGCACCCAAGCCGTCCGTCCGCCCTCCGCGAGAAACACGTGCGCCAGACGGCGGCCGTAGCGATCAGTGCGACGCCCGCCGAAAGCCAAGCGAACGCGGCGGCCGAGCGTCAACTCTGAGAGAAACGTAATCGCGACGGTCTCGGGCGGCCACTGGCCGGCGGTCGCGCCGGCGTCGGCGGCGCGTGGCGCCAACGCGCCGATCAGGCGGACTTCGACGCCGTCGTCGAGCAACAGCGTCTCGCCGTCGATAACGCGGACGACAGTACGCATCGGGCCGGGCGCCAAACGGCAGGCCTCGTCTTTTGCATCGGACAACTGCGGAGTGCGCTGCGGTTCGGCCAAAGCCGACCAACTCACAACGCCCATAATCGCCGCCGCGACAGCCATCGCAGAGACGCGCCGGCGCTCGCGAGGGGAACGCGTCATGACCATGGCAGCACCAGACCACGTGCAGCAGCGATCGCCAAGCCGTGCGCGCAGCTTTCCCGCTACAAATCAAGAGCGTCGGTCGGCCCGTATTTCGCGATGACGCCGCGCCAGTAGGCGCCGTCCCAGTCGTCATCACGGGCGCGGAGATAGAAATCGGCGACAGTCGCCAGCTTGCCGAGAATGCCGCCGTGCGCCAGCAGATCGTAGTGCAAGATGTCGCGCAGATCGAAATCGGGTTTGATCGAGAACTGGAATTTGTAGGCGACCGGCGCGCCTTTTCCATCCGTCACGCTCAACGTGAAGCTGTCGGGGCCATTGGCGTCGCGCCGTGGGGTGTAAATAAACAGGCCGTCGGGTTGGAGTGTGACGACGCCCTTGTGCGGGTTCCCTCCGGGCGCGATGGTGTAGGTCAACGGATCGCCGTCGGCGTCCGTTGCGGTCAGCCGGCCGCGCGCCGGCTGATCTTCGCGCACCGTCTGCATCTGGGCGCTTCTGATGATGGGCGGAGCGTTCGTCGGCGCAGCTAAGACATCGATCGTGACATTCGCGCTGCTCGTGCCGCCGGCGCTGTCCGAGATCGAATAGCTGAACGTGCGTGGTCCGGCCACGCCGGCCGCAGCCGACACTTGGATTGCGCCTGCGGCGTCGCGCACGACGCTCAATCCCGCGCCGGCGGTAACGGACGAGATAAGCAGCGTATCCCCGTCGATATCGCTGTCGTTGGCCAGCAACTGCTGCGGCGCGATCGTGATCGTTTGGCCGGCGCGAACCGAAAAGCCGGAATCGGGCGCCGCTATCGGTGCGTCATTCACTGGCGCGATATTGAAAGTGAAGCTCTGCTCGACCTGCGCGCCGGCGTCGTCCGTTGCGGTCAGCGTGAAGCTGTCCGCTCCCGTCGCATTGGCGAACGGCGTGAACACGAACGCGCCGTCGTCTAGCAGCGATATGGCGCCCTTCGCCGGGCCTGCGCCGGCCTTGATCGCATACGACAGCGCGTCGCCGTCGGGATCTGACGCCGTCAGCCGGCCCGACGCGGGTTGGTCCTCGATCACGGCCGACAACTCCGCTACTGTGACGGTCGGAGCGGCATTAGGCACGATCGTCAACGACAACCGCGCCGTCGCGAATCCACCGTGGCCGTCGGCGATCGTGTAGTCGAAGATCACCGCCTCGGCGCCGGCGTTGGGCGTGATGCGCACGCCGCCGAGCTCATCAAGCGCGACGCCGCCCCCGGACACGGCCTGCACGGAGGCCAGTGTGAGCGCGTCGCCGTCCTCGTCGACGTCGTTGTCGAGCAGCGCCGCAAGCGGAATTACAAAACTCGGCTGCCGCTTGATCGCGAATTCGTCGTCGCGGGCGATAGGCGAAAAGTTCGTCGTCGCGACCGCCGCGCTGGCGCGTTGGGCGAGATCGTCGCCGCGCCAGATCTCACCCGTATCGAACGCGATGGCCTCGATCCCGCCGCTGGAGAAATAGTCGCGGATCGTGACGCGGCCGCCATCGCTGCCAACGCGCACTATCAGATCGTCAGGGGCGTCGGGATCACGATGCAACGACACGTCCGCCGGACCAACGCCACCGGCCAGCACCAGCATGTCGTCATCATCCTCGCCGCCGCCGGCGTCGATGATGACGTCCCGCCCGTCGCCGGGTTCGTAGACGTAGCCGTCGCCGCCCGCGCTGCCCATCAGCACGTCGTCGCCGCGGTTCCCGGCGAGCGTATCGTCTCCGTCGCCGCCGCTCAGAACGTTGTTGGCGTCATTGCCCTCAAGCGTATTTCGCAGCGCGTTTCCGGCCCCGGAGATTGCCGCGCCCGTCAAGGCGAGGTGCTCGACGAAATCACCGAGCACATAATCGATCGAGGAGACGACACGGTCAAAGCCGCCGCCGACCTCCTCGATAACAACGTCCCCGGAGTCATCGACGTAATAGACGTCATTGCCGCGACCACCCCTGAGCGTGTCGGCCCCCGCGCCGCCGTCGAGCGTATCGCCGCCGTTCGAGCCGGTGATATCGTCGTCGCCGCCGCGGCCCTCGAATTGATAAGGCCCACCGTCGTTGGCGGCGAGCACGTCGTCGCCCTCGCCGCCCGCCGTCACAACCGAAGCTGACGCTGCCGCGGCGCGCAGAGCCATCGGCGGCGGCGAGATGATGCTGGCGATCTCCATCGGAATGTGCGGATCGGGCCGTTCGTCAAGCGGATCGATAAACCGGTTCGCCGCGAGCGAGGCGGTCAGGTACGGCCGCAGGCCGGGATAGTCGTAGAAGCTGTCGAGCGTGCTGGCGACGTCGGGATCGAACGCAACAGGGAACGTGATGCCGAGATCGCCCTCGCTCCAGTCGAGAACGCGCACGATCGTATCCGTGATGCCTTCGCCGGCGAGCACGATGCGGGGTTCGGTGTCGCCATCCAGCGGCGGCAACTCTTCGTAATGCGCCTGCTCCAGCGTGATGATCAGGTCCGAGCCATCGAGCCGGAACAAGAATGCGCCGAGAAATTCTCTGTCGGGCCCCACGTCGCCTTCAACCGCGCCAAAATAGTAGCTCTCGGGATTGGCCTCGTCGAAGTCGAAGAATGCTCCGGCGACCTGGAATAGCTCCGATCCTTCATAGTCACCGCGCGACGGGCGAAAGTAATCGAACGGCGTGAACAGCCGGTCGCTTCCGTCGGCGTCGGCGATGACGAACTCGATCGTTTGGCCCTCGACGCTGCTTTGCGTCGAGACGACGAACGTATCCGCCCCGGAACCGCCTTGCGCGAAGGTGCGTCCGGCGCTGCTGACGATCGTGTCGTCGCCGTCGCCGCCGAACAGTTCGACGTCGTATCCCTCCGGACTTAGACCGCTGAAGGCCGCGGCGAGTCGCGCATCAATAATGTCGCCGCCGCCGCCGCCCTCGACGCCGAACGTGCTGGCGCCGGAATAGATGCGATCATCCCCGTCTGAACCCGCAAGCCACTCGACGGACAGCGCCCAGTAGCCGGCATCTAGTCCTTCATTGGACTCAAGTTGGATCGACGTCGTCGTCTCATTCACGGCGTTGATGAGCAGCGGATTGCGGCCATCGAGCAGGCCGAGCCGGTCGCCCTGGCCGCCCGACTGGCCCTTGAGGTCGAGCACGATAGGCGTTTCGAGAAGGTAGACGCCCTCGCCCGCAGTCAGCACGTCGTTGTCGCTGTCCCATTCGAGCTCCTCGATTGAGAACAGCCTGTCCGAGCCACCGTCGAAATCGGCGCGATAGGATGCGATCTTGTCGGCGACGGCATATTCGAGGACTTCGAAATGCACGGCCCCGACGCCGGAATAGTTGATGGTATCCACGCCGTCGCTCGCGGTTGAAAGACCGGGTTGTCCGCCGTCGATGATGTTGTCGCCGTAAGACCAGATGAACGTGTCGTTGCCGGCGCCGCCGAAGAATTTTTCCGGATAGAAGGCCGTCGATCGACCAAAAAATATGTCGTCGCCTTCGCCGCCGACCAGCGTCGTGAAGTTTTCGGTGGTCCGCAAAGTTTCATCCGCAGCCGTGCCAAGCAACGTCGAGCCGCCCGGCGAAAGACGGATGCCGAACGGCATTAGCAGCGGCATTGCGTAGCAAACGCACCAAGCCGATAGGCTGACTGCTAACTACGACGTGCCGAGTCAGGAGACTCGGTGTTACCAACCTTGGCGTTGATCTGGGCATTAAGTGGACTTGCTTCTGCCCCAGGTCTTCAACTTGTAGCCTTTGTTTCTACGGGTGGCTCGACGATCGTCAGCAATGCCCCGCACAGGCTCGTCGAATATCTCGGCGCCATTGACGAGGCTGATCTGCATGACTTTTCCGATATCGTCGAACACCGTCTTATAAATTGCGCTGCCGTTGATAAATACGTGCGGAATTTCGATTTCCAGCAGTTCAACGTCAATCCGATGAATTTCTACATGCGCAGTGATCAATGTTTCTGCGGTCGGCCCCAGCGTGCCGTGGCTGCCGACGACCGTGGCGACCACTTCACTCTTTTCAACGCTTTCGCCCTTGACGATCTTCATCTCGCTAAAAACGTCATGCGCTGGCGTAGAGCCAAAGTTTTTCAGGGCAATTTCAACTCGATAGAGATCGTGCACTACGTTGGTTTGTATCCATATCAATTCTGCTGTCACGATATTTACGTAAGCGCGCAATTGGCTCTGGGCCGTATCCTTCATTGTCCGCAACGTCAGCCAGGCAAAAACAGCGGCGGCGCCGGTCGACATGAGCGTGAAGAAAAGCAGCACCAAACCAAGCTGGTTCAGGCCCGTTTGTTCTTCGGCGGCTTTTGCCATGCGCCGCTGCGCGCACAGATCGGCGTTTTTGGGATCGCTACATTCGGGCTGATAGTCTTTGGCTGGTGTCTTATTATTTTGCTGGGCGGCCGATGGGCCTTTGCTGGCGTCGCCAGCTTGGCGCTGAGCGGTTGGGTTTTCTACGAGAGCTTGGACGTTGCGATGGGGCGCTACTGCCAGCGTCCCGAACGTGAAAGCCAAAAACAGCCCAGCTACTACAGCTCCTCCAATCTCAAGGTTTGACAACCGATAGCCACCAAGCATTGGAGAAAGAACGCCGCTGTGAATCCGCCTCTGCTGATCTTATTGGCGAGGTTGCGTTCTGTCTCAGGCGTTCCTTGCGCCGACAACTTCTCGGCTAGATCCCTGTAGCCAATTCCCCTTCTCTTAAGCTCTGATTTCAATAGGTTTTTGGCCTTTTCGGCCCAAACGTCTTCGCGCATGATGATTCCCCGCTTCCGGCGATAAAAATCATCATATCCGATGTAATTACCCTTGACAACGGTGATTAGTATCATCATATCTCGTGTAGTTTACATCGGATATGATGACATGGCGACGAACTTCAAACTCACCGCAGCGGCCCGCACGATCTCCCTCAAGGACGTCTATCAGGGCGGGGAAGACAACGCTTACGGCCTGTTCCGCAAGCTCCGCTGGGAGAACGGCGAGCCGATCTGCCCGCGCTGCGACCATGACCTAGCCTACGAGATTGCGACCCGCCGCAAGTTCAAATGCAAGGCGTGTCATCACCAATTCTCGGTCACGTCGGGCACGATCTTCGCGTCACGTAAGCTCAGCTTCACGGACATGCTGGCGGCCGTCGTCATCGTCGCCAACGCGGCGAAGGGTGTCTCTGCAATGCAGCTTTCGCGCGATCTCGACGTGCAGCATAAGACGGCGTTCGTCTGGGCGCACAAGTTGCGCGAAGCGATGGCCTCTGAAACCGTTGGCGATACGCTTTCCGGCACCGTGGAAATCGACGGCGCCTACTTCGGCGGCCACGTCCGTCCGGCAAACATGAAAGAGGATCGCGTCGATCGCCGTTTGTCGGAACACCAGACCGGCAAGCGTCGCGTCGTGGTCGCGATCCGCGAGCGCCACGGCCGCACGGCGGCCTTCGTCGTCAAGCAGGAAGCGGACGGCGTCGCGATTGCCCGCAAGGTCGTCTCACGCAATGCCGAAGTTCACGCCGACGAAGCCTCGCATTGGGATAGCCTGCACGCGCTGTTCCCGACGTTTCGCATTAATCACTCGGAAGCCTACAGCCTCAACGGCGTCTGCACGAACCAAGCGGAAAGCTACTTCTCGCGGCTTCGCAAGATGGTCGCTGGCCAGCATCACCACGTCTCGCCGCAGCACCTTCACGCCTACGCCCGTCATGCGGCTTGGCTTGAAGATCACCGTATGCAGGACAATGGCGCCGTCACGCACAAGGCGATCGGCCTTGCGATGGCGCATCCAGTGTCCAGGCAGTGGAAGGGGTATTGGCAGCGCTAGTTCGTTGTGCTGAATCTTGAGGTCACAAATTGTGACCTCAAGATTGGACCTTCAATGGGCACCAAAGTGGCAAAACGGGCCGAGAGCTCACCAATTCGAATTGCTGTCATTGAGGTCAGAGGCGAGCGCGTCGTCATTGATGAGGAAGTAGCCCGGCTTTTCGGGACAGAGACCAAAAAGCTCAACCAACAAGTTAGCCGCAACAAAGAGAAGTTCGGCGAAGATTTTTCCTTTTCGATGACTAAAGAAGAATTCGACAACTTGAGGTCACAAAATGTGACCTCAAGTTCTGATTGGGGCGGTCGCCGATATCCGCCGCGCGTCTTCACCGAGCACGGTGTGGTTATGGCCGCGACGATAGTAAAAACTCCCGATGCTATCCAAGCCACGCGCCATATCGTGCGAGTTTTTGTCGAGGCGAACAGGGAGGCATGGGAACAAGAGCACATACGGAAACGAGGCGGGCAGCTGCCCCTCAGCCTCGATGTCCCATTGCGACAGAGCCTTGGCACGAAGCTTCACATGGCGCTTGGCCATGTGTTGGACGAGATTATAGACCCAAAAGAAAATAAGACGGTCCGGGACGAGGCGCGAGAAGTTGCTGCCCAGGGCCTAACGGCTCTCAAGGACTATTTGAAGAAAGTCGGCGTCGAAAACGAAAGAACACTCGCCGAAGTTCAGCGAATGATGGCAGAGGCCGAGAGCATCAAAGCCGAAACGGCAAGGAAGCACACCGAAAACAAACACCGCCAGCTGGCCCTTTTGGCAAAGCAACTTAGGCTCATAATTCAAGCACAACACTACGCCGAGACTGGAAGCTTCGAAGGTCTAGTCGCCGTACTGTCTGACCTAGAAAAAGACTGAGCCATGCCATCCGGCTACGAGAAATCCCCTGACTACGGCGCCCCGCCGCCATCACCGCTCTACATCCGGCTTGGCGCGCTGGCGTTCCTTGTGGCGGCCGGCGTGATCGCCTGGAACATGTGGCCAGCCCCGCACGATTGCCGGCACGTGCCAGCCTCGGAAATCGAAGCCATAGACGGGAAAGCGGTCCTGCGGCTCGACAAGCTCAATTTGAAGCCTGGCGAGTGCGTCACGATCGCGCCTTAGCGCAACGATCTGGGCTCCCGCGAGTACAACCTGCACCCGCAGCACCGCTTCTTCCCCCTAAGAAGCACACCCCGTCCCCAATGCTGCGGCTAGAGCACCCCGATTTACGCCCCCCGTTATCGGGGTGCTCCCTTATCTGGCCAACTCGTACTGATAGCCCTGTCCGCCCGGAACTTTGGTCCGGCGCACTACCTGCTTATCGGCCAGGATCGAAACCGACTTCGACACCCGCTTTGTGAAATCCAGCATCATGCGGCGGTCGCCCGCGTCACGGCCTTCCTTGGTCGCCAGAGCTACGGACAGCTCACGAGTCGTCATCGGGCGCCCAGCGTCCCGTAGCTCTTCCAGAATGTGCCGCCTGACTTCGACCCGGATATAGCTCAGGACCTTCTTGCGGGGCTGGGCGAGGTCTAGGGAGCCGTCATAGCCAAGCGAGTTGAGCACCCTATCAACCGCGTGCAGGTCGTTCATGGCCGCCGCCACCTGATTGCGGTGGTGCTCCAAGGTGGAAAGCAGCTCGCCGCGCTTTCGCAAGAGACCGTGGATCGTAAGTTCAAAGCCATCGTCTGACATTCCCAGATCGTAGCCAAATCAGCTATGATCCGGCAGAAGGCTACTTGGTGCGTTTGCTACGCAATGCCGATCAGCAGACTGACGTCGATTCCGACCGACCACAGCGCGGACGCGATGAACGATGTCGAGTTGATTGTCGGCGAAAGCGAAAACGGCTGCGCATAAGCGATGTAGGGGAAGTGCTGAGCCTCGATCGCCGCGCCGTAGGCGACGACTTGATCCCATTTGAGTAGCGCATCGGGGCCGGTCGTCAGAATGCGCGAGCCGCGCTGTTCGGGCGTTCCGATCTTGGCGACGAGATCTTCACGGCTGGCGTCATTGGCGACGGCGAGCGACGTGCGCCCATCCGCCCCGAGCGCGCCAAGGGTTCCAGCGAACGCGCTGCCGTCGATGACGCCTTCGAGAAGGTACCAGTAATCCTGGCTGTCGAGGACGTCGGTCTCATCCTGATAAACGACGTGCAGATGATCAAAGAAAAGCAGACCGAGACCGAACTTTTTGACAGGGACGAACTCGACCCGGATGGTGCCCATAGTTTTTTTTCCTCAAACACGAACGACCCGGCGCTTTGAAATCCGAGCGACGGGAGGTACCGAGGAATGCAACCGCTGTTCCACGCTCTGACCGGTGGCCCCGCCGCCGTCGAAAAGCGTTAAGTCGCACGCCGAGGTCGCCGCTGCGGTCGGAATACACCTTGAGATTGCGTCAACAGCACTCCGATTACAACTTAAAATTGTATATGGGTGGTCGGTCGGGCGACGCGCCCGACTGTCCGGCGTCAAAACATTTGGGTCGGCTTTAGCCGGCAGACCACGGGCGGGAGAGGGCTTGCTGGCCAGGGCGCCGTTGCTTGACGCTCGCCGCGCCGCGCCGCATAGCTCTCCAACGGCTCGCCGCGCCGCGCCCAAAGCCAGCTCGCGCAAAACGCCTTGCAGCGCAGGCCCCGTAGCTCAGCTGGATAGAGCAACGGTTTCCTAAACCGTAGGTCGCAGGTTCAAATCCTGCCGGGGTCGCCAGCGTCCGGCGGGCGCTGCGGTCAACGGCCCCAAATCGAGAGGGAATACGGGCCAATGGCGGCCAAGATCGAGGTCGCAATCGCGGATCAAAATCCGGTGGTGAGAGCCGGGCTCGAGACGCTGATTGTCCGCGACGGACGGTTCAACGTGGTCGGCGTCTACGCTAGCGGCGCGCATCTACTGGACGCCTTACAGAAATCGCCGACCACCATAGCCGTCGCCGGCTGGGCGCTGCCCGACATGAGCGGCGGCGAGGTGCTCGGCCGCATCAAGCGCGAAAAATGGCCGACGCGCGTCATCATCTATACGGGCGAGCGCAGCGGCGAAGTCCTACGCCACGCAATCAAGAGCGGGGCATGGGGCTTCGTCTCCAAAACTGAAGAACCGCAGGTCCTGCTCGAAGCCGTGGTCGCAGTGGCGCGCGGCCGGTTGTCGCTGCCCTACGTCGACATCGACCTGCTCAATCACGATCCGCTAGAAGGGTTGACGGCGCGCGAGCGCGAATTGCTGGCCGCGCTCGCCAACGGCTGGACCAATTTGCAAATCGCGGCTCGCATCGGAATTTCGCGCAACACTGTGAAATATCATCTGAAGAATCTCTACGACAAGCTCGACGTTTCGAACCGCGCCATGGCGGTCGCGCTGCACATGTCGGCGTCGCGCAACGATTTCTGACCGCGCCATTGTGCGACGCACCAGAATGGCGATCAAGATGATGGGTAGTGGCGCCTACCCGGGCGCCGCCCGTTACCTCCCCATTGGGGTGTTGTCGCCTGAGGTCCACCAGTTCATTGGATCGCGCGCACCTCACGACTTGCCGCTGGCTCGATCTTACGATCGAGACGCTGCTCAACGAGATCGCTCCGGAATATCGCTCACCGTGCAAAACGGGGTCGCCGGACCGCGAAGAAACTAACGCGTGGAGAAACGCTCATGACGGTTACACCGCATCTCTTCATCCCCGGCCCGACGACGATCCCCGACAAAGTGCGCATGGCCATGAACATTCCCATGGAAGACATGCGCTCGCCCGAGTTTCCCAAATTCACGCTGCCGGTGTTCGAGGATCTGAAGAAGATCTTCAAGATGAAGGACGGCCGCGTATTCATCTTCCCCTCCTCTGGAACAGGCGCCTGGGAATCGGCGATCACCAACACGCTCGCCGTCGGCGACAAAGTTTTGATGAGCCGATTCGGCCAGTTCTCGCTGCTCTGGGTCGACATGGCCGAGCGCCTCGGACTGAAAGTAGAGTTGTGCGACGAAGAGTGGGGCACGGGCGTACCGCTCGAGAAATATGCCGACATCCTCGCCAAGGATAAGACGCACGAGATCAAGGCCGTCTTCGCCACTCATAACGAGACGGCGACGGGCGTATCGTCCGACATCGCCGGCGTGCGCAAGGCGCTCGACGCCGCCAAACACCCGGCGCTGTTTATGGTCGACGGCGTCTCCTCCGTCGGTTCGCTCGACATGCGCATGGGCGAGTGGGGCGTCGATTGCTGCGTCTCCGGTTCGCAGAAGGGCTTCATGCTGCCGACGGGTCTCGGCATCCTCGCCGTCAGCCAGAAGGCGCTCGACGCCAACAAATCGCTGAACGGCCGCATGAACCGCTGTTTCTTCTCGTTCGAGGACATGATCAAAACCAACGACCTCGGATATTTCCCCTACACGCCAGCGACGCAGTTGATCCGCGGCCTCCGCGCTTCGATCGATCTGATCAACGAGGAAGGCCTCGACAATATATTCGCCCGCCACACGCGACTTGCGACCGGCGTCCGCGCCGCCGTTGAAGCCTGGGGCTTGAAGCTCTGCGCCAAGGAGCCGAAGTGGCAATCCGACACCGTGTCGGCGATCGTAGTTCCCGAAGGCGTCGATGCCGTGAACGTCCTGAAGACGGCCTATTATCGCTACAACACGTCGCTCGGAACTGGTCTCAATAAGCTCAACGGCAAGGTGTTCCGCATCGGTCACCTCGGCGCGGTAGACGAGTTCATGGTCGGCGGCGTGCTCTTCGCGGTTGAAATGGCGCTGAAGGACTCAGGGGTCAACTTCAAGCTCGGATCGGGCACAGGTGCGGCCGCAGAGTATTTCAGCAAGACGGCCACCAAGTCGGCGACCGGCGTCACGCCTGCCAAAGCCAAAGCCGCATAATCGAATAGCGAACGCCGGGCCTTGAAGCCCGTCGTTCTCGTATCTTCGCATCGACGCCGGCGGCGCTCGGTTAAAGCGCCATCGCACGGTTGCAGCCAAAAAGAAATCGAACAAGGAAGGCGACGTCCCTATGAGCTACACGCTTTATCCCACTCGCAAACAGCGCCTGCAGCGCTCCTACCTCGCGGTTCCGGGCTCCAACACCACCATGATCGATCGCGCCCTGAAGAGCGCCGCCGACTACGTGTTTCTAGATTGCGAAGACGCCGTCGCGCCGCCGGAAAAAGAACAGGCGCGCAAAAACATCATCCAGGCGCTGAACGACCTCGACTGGAAGGGCGCGGGAAAAAGCGTGTCCGTCCGCATCAATGGCCTCGACACCCACTACATGTATCGCGACGTCGTCGACATCTGCGAGCAGGCCGGCTCCAAGCTCGACACGATCCTGATCCCTAAGGTCGGCGTTCCCGCCGACGTCTACACAGTCGAGTGCATCGTCAGCCAGATCGAAGTCGCCAAGGGCCTGCCGCACAAGATCGGCACCGAAGCTTTGATCGAAACCCCGCTCGGCATGGCCAACGTCGAAGCCATCGCCTCGGCCAACAGCCGCCTCGAATCCATGCACTTCGGCGTCGCCGACTACTCCGCTTTCAATAAGGCGCGCACCGTCGTCATCGGCGGCCTCAATCCCGACTACCCGGGCGACCAGTGGCACTTCCCCCTGTCGCGCATGACGGTCGCCTGCCGCGCCTATGGATTGCGCCCGATCGACGGACCTTTCGGCGGCATCGATGATCCCGAGGGTTACAAGGCCGCCGCCCGTCGCGGCGCTGCGCTCGGAATGGAAGGCAAGTGGGCCATCCACCCCTCGCAGATCGAACTCGCCAACGAGATTTATTCGCCGACCGCCAAGGAAGTCGAACGCGCCGAGCGCATCCTTGTTGCACTCAAGGAAGCCGAAGCCCAGGGCAAGGGCGCCGCTTCGCTCGACGGCAAGATGATCGACGCCGCATCGGAAAAAATGGCGCGCAACCTTCTCGTCACCGCAGCGGCAATCAAGACCGCAGACGCAGCCCGCGCCAAATAAGCAAACAACAGACGTCGAAACGCATTCCAAGGAGGTCCGACCATGGACATTCATGAGTACCAGGCCAAAGAGCTTCTCGCGAAGTTCGGCGTGCCGATCCCGCGCGGCGGCCTCGCCTACAGTCCCGAGCAGGCGACGTATCGCGCCAGCGAGCTTGGCGGCACAGTTGTCGTCAAGGCGCAAATTCATTCCGGAGCGCGCGGCAAGGCGGGCGGAATCAAGGTCTGCAAGAACGAGAGCGAGATTGAGGCGGCCGCCGAAAGCCTGCTCGGCCGCAAGCTCGTCACGCATCAGACGGGACCGGCCGGAAAGCTCGTCTCGCGCCTCTATATTGAGGAAGCCACCAACATCGACCGCGAACTCTACCTCGGCTTCGTCATGGACCGCGCCGCAGAACGCATCATGGTCGTCGCCTCCGCGGCAGGCGGCATGGACATCGAAGAAATTTCATCCAAACAGCCCGACACCATCATACGCATCAGCGTCGACCCCGCCGTCGGCATGCAGCAGTTCCAGGCGCGCGAGATCGCCTTCGGCCTCGGCGTCGATCCGGAAATCGTCAACAAGCTGGTTCCGGCTATCATGGGCTGCTATCGCGCCTTCCGCGATCTCGACTCGATCATGCTCGAAATCAACCCGATGGTCATCACCAAGGAGAAGCAGGTCGTGGCGCTCGACGCCAAGATGAGCTTCGACGAAAACGCCTTGTTCCGCCGCCCGCACATCGCCGAGCTGCGAGATAAAAGCCAGGAAGACCCGCGCGAAACCTACGCTTCGGATCGCGGCCTCGCCTACGTCGGCCTCGATGGCGACATCGGCTGCGTCGTCAACGGCGCTGGTCTCGCCATGGCGACGCTCGACATGATCAAGCTCGCAGGTGGAGAGCCGGCGAACTTCCTCGACATCGGCGGCGGCGCCTCGCCTGAGCGCGTTACCAAGTCATTCAAAGTCGTTCTTCGCGACAAGAACGTAAAGGCGATCCTGGTCAACGTCTTTGCCGGCATCAATCGGTGCGACTGGGTGGCCAAGGGCGTTGTTGACGCTATCAAGGAGCTCAACATCACTATGCCGGTCGTCGTGCGCCTCGCCGGCACCAACGTCGAGGAAGGCCGCAAGATCATTGATCAAAGCGGTCTCACGCTGATCAGCGCCGCGACGCTGGCCGACGCCGCCAAGAAGGCCGTGGCCGCCGCTAAAAAAGCCGCATAATCCGGGAGACCCAAGCAATGGCTATCTTCATCAACGAAAAGACGCCGATCCTGATCCAGGGCTTCACCGGACGCATCGGCACGTTCCACGCCCAGGAAATGATCGACTACGGCTCCAACGTCGTTGGCGGCGTGACGCCCGGTAAGGGTGGCGCATCGCATCTCGGCCGTCCGGTGTTCAACACCGTGAAGGGTGCGGTGGACGAGACGGGCGCGGAAGCCTCGATCGTGTTCGTGCCGCCGCCGTTCGCGGCCGACGCCATCATGGAAGCCGCCGACGCCGGCATCAAATACTGCGTCTGCATCACCGATGGCATCCCGACGCAAGACATGATCCGCGTCAAACGCTACATGCGCCGCTATAAAGCCGAGCGCCGGATGATCCTCACAGGACCCAACTGCGCCGGCACCATTTCGCCAGGCAAAGCCATGCTCGGCATCATGCCGGGTCACATTTACCTGCCGGGCCGTGTCGGCATTGTCGGCCGGTCGGGCACGCTCGGCTATGAAGCCGCCGAGCAGTTGAAGGAACTCGGTATCGGCGTTTCGACGTCGGTCGGCATCGGCGGCGACCCGATCAACGGCTCCTCGCATCGCGACGTCCTCGAGCACTTCGAGAATGATCCGGACACCGACGCCGTTCTGATGATCGGTGAAATCGGCGGCCCGCAAGAGGCGGAAGCCGGCGTCTGGGCGCAGCAGAACATGAAGAAGCCTGTCGTTGCCTACATCGCCGGCCTCTCGGCGCCCAAGGGCCGCAAGATGGGCCACGCCGGCGCCATCGTCTCGGCGTTCGGTGAGTCGGCCGCTGAAAAAGTCGTGCTGCTGAAAGATTGCGGCGTCACTATCGCCCCGACGCCGTCTGAAATGGGCTCGACCGTCGCGCAAGTTCTAAGCAAGATGAAGAAGGTCGCGTAAAGACCGCCGTTGCGGAGCCGGGCTGGCCGGACGATTGGCCCGGTTTCGAATCTCGAATGCGAGAACGTGCGGAGGTCAGACGGTGCGGAGGAATGAGGGCATGCAGGACACGGCGACCCAAACGCGGCCGGGCAGCCTCAGCGAGATCGAACTCAGGGACGAATTGAAGCGTCTCAGGGCGCAGATCCCCGACAATCCCTCGCTCAATCCAATTCTGAACGTGGCCTTTGATCTGTCGCGCAGGCTGGAGTCGGGCGCAGTCGGCTTCGACGATCTGACCGGCCTTGCCGGCCGCTTGATGGACCGCGCTTGCGTGCGCCGCGCCCGCAAATTGCGCGACAAGATCGGCTACGTCGATCAGGCGACGACGCTCAACGACTTCACGGCTTACATAGAGAAAACCGCCGCGGCCGCCGGCACAATCGAGGAATTCGACGCGCGCTGGGCGCGACCCCGCACCGGCATCGTGCTCACGGCCCATCCGACGTTTGGCCTCTCGGACGCGCTTTATTCGCGCATGGTTGAAATCGCCGTCGCCGACCAGCAGTCCGGCGACGTCCCGATCAACCTTCCGCACCGCCCCGAACCCGACCTCTCGCTACAGCATGAACACAAGTGCGCGCAGGCCGCGATCCGCAACCTGCGCGACGCCTACGAAGAGCTGCTGCACGGCTTCTACAGCGTCGCGTCGCGCAAGTTCGGCGACGCCGCCTACAAACTCCGCCCCAAGATGACGACGCTTGCTTCCTGGATCGGCTACGACCTCGACGGCCGCACCGACATCGCATGGACCTTCTCGATCTACGTTCGCCTAGTCGAGAAGCGAGCCGCGCTTGTCGATATCCGCGAGCGCTTCGTCATTTTGAAGCACAAGCTCACCGACGGCGATGCGGCGCAGCGCGTCGCCCGCCAGATCACCGGCAAGCTCGACCTCGCCATCGCCGCTCTCGACGAGCAAATCAAGGCGGTCGACGGACTCCGGCACGATTCCTCCCAGCTTTCCGCCGCGGCGAACGTGCTGACCAAGTCCGACGGCTACAACCTGCTCTCCGTCGATTCCCTGATGACGCTGTTCCACAGCCTCATGGACATTGTCGCGCAACCTCAAATGAAGCGGGCGCTGGCGGCTCTTGCGGGCCTGTGCGATGCGACGGGCCTCGGCTTCTCGCATATCCATCTGCGAATTAACGCCCTGCAGCTCAACAACGCATTTCGCGCCTATGTGCACGAACCGTGGACACGCGATCTGACCGAGAGCCAGTCGCTCGCCCGCATCGTCGAGATGATCAAGAACTGCCCGCGCGAGTCCGTGAACTTTGCAACGCTCGATCTCGAAACGGCGACGGCCATCCGCCAGTTCGCGATGACGGCGCAGATGCAAAAGCACATCGACAGGGAAACGCCGATCCGCTTCCTGATCGCCGAGACCGAAAGCCCGGCGACAGTATTGATCGCCGTGTTTTTCGCCAAACTGTTCGGCGTCGATGGCATCACTGACATCTCGCCGCTGTTCGAGACGCCGTCAGGCCTCGAAAATGGCTCGCGCATCATCGGTCGGCTGCTCGAAGAGGAAGCCTACCGCTCCTATGTCAAGGGCCGAAAGCGGCTGTCCCTGCAGACGGGCTTCTCGGATGCCGGCCGTTTCATCGGCCAAATATCAGCGACACTGGCGATTGATCGTTACTATCACGAGATCGCATCACTGGTAAAAAAGGCCGACATTCCGGGCGTCGAGGTATTGCTATTTTCGACACATGGCGAATCCATGGGCCGCGGCGCCCACCCTGGCGATCTCAATGCGCGCCTCCACTATGTGTTCTCCGATGCGGCGCGTCTCTCCTTCGCCAAATCGGAAATCCCTTTGAAGCATGAAACGAGCTTCCAGGGCGGCGACGGCTACATGTTCTTCGGCAATCGCGCGCTGACCACGCGAGCCTTGGCGACCATCATCGCCGACGGCGAACCACCGGCGGACGAGGACGATCCGTTTTACGCCGAACAAAACCTTAGTCTCGATTTCTTCCTGCGGCTCAAGGCCTATCAACAGGCGCTGTTTGCTCATTCCGGCTATCGCGCCGTGCTCGGAGCGTTCGGACCTAATCTTTTGTTCAAAACCGGCTCGCGCCCAGTAAAGCGCCAGGGCGCGCACGCCTCTGATCGCGGCGACCCGGCGCGCATGCGCGCCATCCCGAATAACGCCATCCTCCAGCAGTTCGGCTATGTGGCGAACGTCGTCGCCGGCCTCGGCACCGCCGTCAACAACGACCGCGAGCGTTTTTCGCGCCTCGCGCGCACGTCACGCCGCCTCCGCTCGATCCTGGTCATGATCGCGCAGGGCAAGACGCTCTCGAGCCTCAACGCTATGGGCGCCAACGCCTCAGTGCTCGACGCCGGTTTCTGGGCGGCGCGCGCGTCATGGGGACGCGAGGCCAATCTCCAAGCGGCCTTCCGCGCGCTAGCGACGCACCTGCTCTCAGACAGGCGCCAAGGCGACATCAACGAGTTCGTGCATCACTTGCGGCTCGACGCCATCGACCTGCACGCCATCCTCGAAGATCAGAACATCGAAGTCGGCAAGATTCCGGACGAGAACCGTCTCGAACTCGACCTGCTGCAGGCGATCCGCCTCGCCGTCATCATGCGTATCTTCATTCTCGCCGCCCAGTTGCCGCGCTTCACGCCGCAGGACGGGCTCTCGCACAGCGAAGTTCTCGACATGGCGCTCAGTCTTGAGATCCCCGACGTCGTGTCGATCATGCGCAAGGCATTCCCGCACGTCGCCAAATCGCAGGTGTCGGGCTTCGATGAGCAGGCGTCATACCGGCCGCGTGGCATCGACGACTATGCGCGCCTCGAAACGGAAATCCTCGCGCCTATGGAGCGCGCCTACGGCTTCGTCCGCGAAATCGGCACGGGCATTTCGCATCACTTCGGCGCGTTCGGCTGAGGCAGTCTCAAGACCCGCGTCTCGGCTTCAAGCAGAGGTCCGCCGCTTGCAACGCGAAGACCTCGCCGTCGCTCGTCTCCGTCTCAAGCCAAAGGAACGGCAAGTCCGGACACGCGTCCTCCAGCGCTTCGCGCTCGCCTCCGATCTCAACGATCATCAGGCCGTCTTCGCTCAAATGCTCACCAGCCGATGCGAGAATGCGACGGACGACGTCGAGCCCGTCCGCGCCGCCGAGATGGGCGAGCGTCGGCTCGGCCTTGAATTCCGGCGGGAACGCCGCGACGGCGGCCGCACGCACATACGGCGGATTGCAAAGGATCAGGTCATAGCGCCGGCCGGCGAGCGCTGCGAACAGGTCGGACGGAATGAGCGCTATCCGATGGGCGAGGCCATAGTCTCCGACATTGCGCGCCGCGACCGCCAACGCATCGGCGGAAATGTCGGCGGCGTCGACTGTCGAATTCGCAAACGCCTCGGCCGCGAGGATCGCCAGACACCCCGACCCCGTACAGAGATCGAGCACACGCGTGACGTCGCCGGCCTCCGCGATCAGCGCTGCAAGGCCGTCGAGCGCAATCAGCTCGCCGATGAACGAGCGTGGCACGATTACCCGCTCGTCGACGGTGAACCGATGCACTCGATCGGCAACCGCAGCGCTTCTAGGATTAGGAAGGCCGCTTCATCTACTGCCGTCGCAGCCCCGTGCCCGAACGACAGTCCGGCCACATTGAACGCGCTGACGCCGTGGCGCAGCCAGTCCCGGATGGTTGCGTAGGCGTCGACAAGCTCATCGGACCGCAACGCGTTCATGGCGACGGAGATCGCGGTCCGGCGCTCACGCCGCCGCTTGGCCGGCGCGCGGCAGTTCGTCGAAGCGGATCATGCGCCGGCTAACATCGTCCCACAGCTTGAGCCGCGCGCACGCCAGGCTTTCACCCAGCGTCAAACGGTTGATGGCCTTCAGCTCTGGACTTGCGTTCAGACAATCCTGCAGGCGATAGTTCGGGATCATGCTGTTCAGATGGTGGATGTGGTGCAGGCCGATGTTGCCGGTGAACCAGTTCAACGCCTTTGGCAGATCGTAGAACGACGATCCAAGCAGCGCCGCCACCTGGAAGTCCCAGCCCTCGGTCTGATCCCACAGCGTCTCTTCGAATTGATGCTGGATGAAGAACAGCCATCCGCCGACGGCCGAAGCGATATGCACGATCGGCAGCGCGACCCACAGCACATCGGACGCGCCGAAGGCGTAGATCAGCGGGCCATAAAACGCGACGAGCGCCAGATTGAGGCCCATCACGCTCTTCCAGCTGTCCTTCACGGAAAGGGCGTGCAGCCAGGGCAGCCGCTGGATGAGTATGAAATACGCCGGCACGCCGAAGCCGAATAGGAACAGCGGATGGCGATAAAGGCGATAGCGAAGCTTTCCAAACGTCGAAAGCGCCTGATATTCGCCGACCGTCAGCGTATCGATATCACCCGCGCCGCGACGATCGAGATTTCCGGAGCTAGCGTGGTGCTGGGCATGTTCGCGCCGCCACAGTCCGTAAGGCGCCAGCGTCAGCACGCTCATACACCGGCCGAGCAGTTCGTTCATCCATCGCGAAGGCAGGAACGAGCCGTGGCCGCAATCATGCTGAATGATGAATACGCGAACCAGCAACCCGCCAGCCGGAATGGCGAGCAGCAGGGTCGCCCAGTAGGCCGTGCGCACGGTGGCGAACATGGCTGCGACCACGATCGCCAGCGGAATGAGCGTCGTCGCTAGTTGAAATGCCGCGAGACGCGGCTGCGAACCCTTGTACTTCTGGCAATGCGCGGCGAGGCGCCGGACGCGCTGCTTGAGGGGTTCCGCGATAGCGCCGTCGGCGGCGTTTGGCGCAAGCGCCGCGGTAGCAAGTCCAGGCGGCAGCGCACTGATATCCGGCCGCTCGTCAGGGAAGAGCGGCTGCGTCAGGCTCACGTTCAAGGTCGAAGTCCCCCGGCAATGATGATGCGTCGATTCTGCTCGAAGTGCGGGTACCATATTCGCGCTTCGTCGGCGATCAATGTTTCCACAACTCTGATCGAACTCTCCTGATCGTGGCCTGCGCCCTTTCTTGGGCGTTCCATCCGAACGCTTTGCTTCCTATACGAAAAAAGGGACCGTTTGCCGGCCCCTTTTCGCGCAGTCATGTCTATCGCTCGGCCACTAGTGCTGGCCCCAGATTTCGACGATGGCGCTGCCGCGGCCGCGCGCCGACGTGTCGAAGATGCGCGAGCGGTACTTTGCCTCGATCCGATCGATGCCACGACGGCCCTCGCGCTGCAGGTCGACCGGGCCGAACGTCGTGCCGGCGTCGACGCGCTGACGAATGGAGAGCGTCTCGTCCTCGCCGCCCGCATAGATGATCTTCAGCTCGTTCAGCGTGATGGCGCGTTCACGCACCGTTACGCGCAGCTTGCGGAAGCCGCCCTCGTTCCGGCCGATCTGGATGATGTCCTTGTCGAAGCCGACGAAGTCGGCAGTTTGCGCGCCGAGCAGCACCCAGCCCTGGTTATACTTGCGGCCTTCGCCCTGCGGTCCGAGCCAGCCCGGGGCGTACTGCCCAAGCACCTCGATGCGCGCTTGACCGCTGAAGCTTGGTCTCGATCTGTAGTTGAGCTGGATCTCCTTGATGAAACGGTCGCCCTTGAGATCGATCCAGCTGGTGCGCGAGTTCTTCGGAATTTCGGCGTTGACGGCCAGCGAATCCACTTCGTCATTGGCGTAGACGACTTTTAGCTCGTTGATGAAAATGTCGTTGTCGAGAACTCGCAGCCGGATTCGGTCGAACTTGCCGATCTCGTTGCCAACCTTGATCACGTCCCGATCGACGCCGAAGCCGACGTATTGTGCGCCGAACAGCACGTCGCCGCCTTCGGTCTGCTGGCCCGGCGTCGTCGTCGTCGGGTCATTGGTCGTCGGACGGACAGGAATGTCGCTCGTGCCCGAAGAAGGCTCACGCGACGGACGCGAGGAATAATCGCCGTCGCTGCCGCCACGGCCGCTGCGGTCCATCCTGCGGCCTTCGCGGTCCTGGATGCCAAGCACCTGCAACCGGCCGCGTCCGCGACCCGGAACTTGCGTGATGTTGACCTTGTCGATGAAACGGCTTTCGCCGGTTTCGTTGATCGGGCGGCTGCGTTCGCCCTGATACATGTCGATCTGGCGGTCTTCATTGTGCGACGAGCCGTCTGAGTAGACGACCTGCACACGCGACAGATCGAACAGATAGCCGCGCGCATTGCGCACGCGGATGCCCTTGTAGCCGCCCTTGGCGCTGGTGACGTCGATTGAATAAGTGTCCAGCGATAGATCGACGTCCTGTTCGGAAATCACGATCAACTGTTCGCCGTACTCCGAATTATAGTGGTGATGTCTCTTGCGGCGGGCCTCGGCGCTCAGCAAGACGCCCGATGCCAGGATGGCGCACAGCACCAATAGCAGCCTTCGAAACATGAAAAACTCTCCTGTATCTGAGCGCGAAACCCGTTCCCGAGGCCGCGCGGCAGCATAGCGACCGCCAACAGAATTGGCAGCGGTCAGCGCGCCGTAACACTGTTCCCGCGGTGCGGTGGTGTGAATCTGCAACACAGACTTCTTGTCGATCCGTCCGAGGCTTGACGCGTGTAAATCTCGGAAATGTCGGGCCGGCGGGCGCCCAGAGGCAGGGCAAGTTCGCCGATTGATGGCAACTTTGTTGAATGCCCCGCCACGTCGCCCACAACAGGAACGCTCTCGTCCGTGCCCGATGACCAGCCCGGCGCCCCCTCAGGTGGTCTCATCGCGCCGCTTGTCGGACACTTCCGCGACAACAACGTCCACGCCATCGACGCGCTTGACGCTGACGACGCCGACGGGTCGACCCGGTTCTCGACCGCCTCGCATCGCGAACCTTGGCGATCGACGGCGCGGTGACAATCGAAAACGGCGTCGGCGAACGCGACGCGCCCCTCCTGATCAATCGACAACGAATTTCGCGCAATTTTATCAAATGTCCCGCCCGACAGGACTAGCGCGCAGACCTCGCACCCAGCTCAGAATCGCTGCAATTTCTGCGGGTCCGAGCAATATCGCGCCGAAGCTAAACGCCACATTAATCGCTTCGAGCTAGCATCCGGATCGCGGCTGCGCTGCGCAGCAAGCGCGAGAGAAAGTCCGATGGCGTCCTCAAAATTCAACACCACTCTATTTAATCTCGCGGGCGGTGCGATCTTCCTCGGCGTCAGCGGCTACATGGTCGCAAGTTTCTTTCACACCGAAACGGTTCCGCCGTGTTCGATGAAATATCCTCCAGGCCAACAGTTCTCCCTTGACAACGGCGGAGACGCGATGTCGGCCATCGAACTCCAGGGCCGGGCCGGCTTTCGCGAATACGGGCTGCTCGCCAACGCGTCGGTTGAAAAAACAGAAGGACGGCCCTGGAGTAACAGCCTCGTCGTCAAGCTCGCCACGACCAACAACCCGGACTCCGCCGGCCAGAACGGCGTAGGCTATGTATGGCCGGTGCGCTCGCTCAAGAATGCGCAGGCCGTCTGCCTAAGTTATGACGTCTACCTCTCAAAAGACGTCGACATGAAAGCTCCTGGCCATCTGCCGGGTCTTCTCGCGGAGCCGACCGAAGAAGCCGCCGTGGACGCGTCTGGCTTCAATGCGCGCTTGGCGTGGTCGTCGCAGGGCAATGTCGCGGTCGATGTTCGCTCGCAAAAGGCGGGCAGCGACACGCTGTCGTCGTCAAAGCGCGCCGCATGGCCGCGCGAGAAGTGGGTGCGCGTCAATCAGGAAATCGAATTCAACGCCCCCGGCAAGAAGTCCGGCGCCGTGCGCGTGTGGGTCGACGGCAACCTCGATATCGACTCATCGGCGGTGAAGCTGCGCTCAGGTCCAGAAGTCGTCTTCACCGGCGTCTCGGGCGACACTGGATATTCGCGCGAACTCGGCAAGGAAGCCGCCATCAAGATCTCGCCGTTCGTCGTGCAGTGGCGCTAAAGTCTGAACGTACTCACGACCGCAGCGCCGGTTTAAACCCGGCGTCGCGCGCCTCCTGCTCGCTGCAGAACCAGCGGTCGCCCTTCGAGTCGCGCAACCGGCTCTCGACGTAGTCGCTCGACCACGGCATCGCGTAGACGCCTTCCCCGGCCCGCATCACGCCTTTGATCGGACAGCCATCCGGCGCGGCGCGCTTGGCTTCTTCCCAAACGCGATCGCGCCATTCCTCAGGCCGCAACGTCTCGCCCTGCCAGACGCCAGCCTGCTCCTGCCGCGCCGCGTCTTCGTCCGAACTGTAAGCGGCAAAAAGTCCGGTTTCGGCGAACACGTGCCCGCCACGTGTCATGGCGCGAGCCAAATCCTGGCCGTCGATGGTGCACGTCGCGCGCCGGACGCCCGCGTCGTCGACGCCCGAAGGCTCGCACGCCACCCGCTTGCCGCGCACGAGGCGATCGAGCGCCTTGCGGGCGAACGCGCTGCACGACCAGCGTCGGCCCTTGGCGGTGAAGCACGGTTGATTGTCTTCCGGCGCAGCCACTCCTGCGAGACGCACGACGCTGCCGTTCAGGCGCAACGCATCGCCGGTCAGCGCCGTCGCGCGGCCTTCGAGCGCCAACGGCTCCGCAACAATCGACGACGTCTGAATCGGACTGCCGCTTCCCAAGTCGCCGCCGCCCCGCAGCGCATAGCCAAATACCAAAATCAGGAACAGCGCTGCTGCGCCGTGCAGCGCGTAGCCGAACGCCGGATGGCTCGACAATCCAGGGCGCTCACCCGTATCGGGCTCAAGATCCTCCGCGTCGCCGCGCGGCCGGGGCCTGAGATCGCGAAAGGCGCGCCGCTCCGCGTAGCGTTCGTGGACCGGACGCTCGGTCCTCGGCTGAGGCCGTTCGGGCAGATGCGCCGAAACGAGCTTCGCGCCCGCGTCGTACGCAGATTTGAAGAAGCGACCGATGGCGGTGAAAAACGCCAGCGCGCCGTCGGCGACTAGCCGTACCGTCGACGTCGCAGCGTGACGCGCCTTCTCTGCGGCGAGATCGACGCCTGCCTTGCCGGCTTCAATCCCGACGTCCTTGGCGTGCTGCACCTTGGCCAGCGCCGCCATGCGCGCGTCGTCAACGCGGCGCTGCCGGTCGGCGCGGCGCACCAGAATGGTGGTGCGCACGTACTCCTGCCACTCGAAGCCTTCGCTGCGTCGTCGCCAGCCGAACATGACGTCTCCCCCGCTCGTCACGCAGCGCGCTGACGCGAATCGGCGCACCTTCGAAACAGTTGGCTGAAATGATGGCGGAGCTTTGTCGCTGCGACGCCTGTCCCGTCCTCAAACATGCGGCCCGGCTCAGTGATAACCCTCGCCGGCCCTGACCTTGCCGCGAAACGTCCAATACACGAACGCCGTGTAGCCGAGAATGATAGGCAACATCAAAAGCGTGCCGATCAACATGAACATTTGCGAACTCGGCGCCGCGGCGGCCTGCCAGACCGTGATCGTTCGCGGCACGAGATAGGGCACGTTGGAGATCACGAGGCCGGCAAGACCGAGCAGAAACAAACAAATCGCTGATACGAAGGCCTTAGTGTCGCTGCTGTCGTCCTCGATGCCCTGCCAGCAAAAATAGGCGGCTGCTGCTGTGAGCAGTGGCACCGGCGATAAGAGCAGCAAATTCGGCCAGCTGAACCAGCGCTCAAAAATGCCGGGAACCGAAAACGGCGTCCAAAGACTGATGGCGACGGTCGCGGCGAGCACAGCCAGCAGCGCCGAGTTGGCCCGGTAACGCGCCCAATTCTGCAAGTCGCCGTCGGTCTTGTAGATCAGCCACGTCGTGCCGAGCAGCGCATAGCCAGCGAGCAGCCCCACTCCGCACAGCAGCGCAAACGGCGTCAGCCAATCGAGCGCACCGCCGGCGAATTGTCCGTCGACGATTTTGATCCCCTGAAGCAGTCCGCCGAGGACAACGCCCTGCGCGAATGTCGCGACGATCGCGCCGTACGAAAAAGCCAGATCCCAGATGCGGTGGTTCGGCTTGGCCACCCAGCGAAACTCGAATGCGACACCGCGAAACACCAGCGCCAGCAACATGACGATGATCGGCAGGTAAAGCCCCGACATGATGACTGCATATGCCTTCGGAAATGCGACGAACAAGCCGCCGCCGCCGAGGACCAGCCACGTCTGGTTGCCGTCCCAGAACGGCGCGATGGTGTTCATCATCACGTCACGGCGTTCTTCTTTCGGCGCGAAGGGAAACAGTATGCCGAGGCCGAGGCCGAAGCCGTCAAGGATCACGTACAGCGTCACGGCGACGGCGAGGATCGCGGCCCAGACCAGCGGCAGCCAATATGCGATGTCGCCCATGAACTCAATCCGCCGCCTGAAGCGCGTCTGTCGCGCCGCTCAACGGTCGCGACGGCACGCCGTCTTCCGACTGCACCGCCTCGTTGTCCGGCCCTTTGTTGATCAGTCGGTAAATGTACAGAATACCCATCGAGAACACGCACGCATAGACGACGACGAACAGGATGAGGCTCGTCAGCACCGCCCAATACGAAACCGGCGATGCCGCGTCGATCGTGCGCAGCACGCCATAGACCAGAAAGGGCTGGCGACCCGTCTCCGTCACCCACCACCCGGTGAGTATGGCGACAAAGCCGAGCGGCCATGTGTAGGACACCGGACGCAAATACCAGCTCGCCTCGAATAACGAACGCCGCGCCCAAAGGAATGCGCCTACGAACCCGATCGCGATCATCATAAATCCAATGCCGACCATAACGCGGAACGCGAAGAACACCGGTTTCACCGGCGGGCGATCCTCCGCCTTGAAATCCTTGAGGCCCTTGAACAACCCGTTGAAATCATGAGTAATGATAAAACTTGCGACGTTGGGAATCGCGATCTCGAAGTGGTTGGTCTCGGCCTTGTCGTCCGGCCAGGCGAATAGCACGAGTCCTGCCGGCTTCGAGCCGTCCCAGTGCGCTTCCATTGCGGCGACCTTCGCCGGTTGATGTTCGGCGGTGTTGAGCCCATGCGCATCGCCGATGACGAGCTGCAGTGGCGCCAGCACGGCGACCATGCCGAGGCCCATGCGCACCATCGTCTTGGCGTCCTCGATGAAGCGTTTCTGCACCAGATAGCGCGCGCCGACCGCCAACACGACGAGCGACGTCGTCAGATACGCGGCCGTGAACATGTGGGCGAAGCGGTAGGGGAAACTCGGATTAAAGATGATCTTAAGCCAATCGACAGGGTGTGCCACGCCGTCGATCATTTCGTGCCCGGCCGGCGTATGCATCCAGCTGTTGGCCGCAAGGATCCAGAACGCAGATAGCGACGTGCCGATGGCGACCAGCACGGCCGCAGTCACGTGCAAATTTGGCGACACGCGCTGCCAGCCGAACAGCATGATGCCGAGGAATGTAGCTTCAAGGAAAAACGCCGTCAGCGTTTCATAGCCAATCAGCGGCCCGACGACGTTGCCGGCGACTTCGGAGAATTTGCTCCAATTAGTGCCGAATTGGTACGACAGCACGATGCCGGACACGACGCCCATCGCGAACGACACGGCGAAGATCTTGGTCCAGAAGCGCGCCAGGCGGTGGAACTTGTCGAGACCCGTGATCCGCCAGCGCACCAGCAGCGTCGCGATGAAGGCAGCGAGCCCGATCGTAAAACTCGGAAAGATGATGTGGAACGAAACCGTGAACGCGAACTGAATGCGCGCGAGCATCACGGCGTCGGCGTCCATGGCGTCACTCCTTTCCGCTCAGTTGCGAAGATTGTTGCTTCAGTCTTACTGCGCCAGAACCGCTCATCCGTCACTGCCGCATTTTTACATGATCCGTTTGCGACGACGAAGCGCGAGCCGGCGAGCGGCGTCTAGCAAGCCGGAGCTTGTTGGCTTCGTAGCCGATGCGGTCTGGGCGTCTGCGCCGATCGCGTTTGAACTGTCGAAAGCCCGTCGGCTTCCGAACCAACGTCAACGACCGTCGCGCCCACCCCCTTGGCAAACGTATCCTAACCGTTGGCGATTGCGTCGAATGCTATTCAAGTCGAAGGCCGGACTCTGGTCACCAGGCGCTTCAGTCATTTGGCGGCACGCGACACTGTTGGGCCGCGTTGCTTGCGCCCCGCCGGCTCCAGGTGACCAACGCCGCGATGGCCAAGCTGGCAGCCCCGGCGGCCGCAATCCCGCGATGCGAACGGGGTTTGGTTAATACTCAGGACGGGCGCGGTCTGGCCAAAAGGTGGTTCAATTCCAGGAGCCGAACTGCGGGCGGGGGCTTTGCTGAAAATCCTTTTCGCCAAAAACACTGCAGCAACGGTCAAAAAGCTATGGTCTGCGCCGCCCAACTTTCAGTGAATAATGTTCAGACATAGCGACTTTCAAATAGCGCTTTCAACAATAGTTGGCTGCGCGGAGCTACGCACGCGGTCACACGCGCCGAATGGCAGTCGACTCGCAAGCCGCGCCGCCTCCGCGTTGCAGCTGAAGCGGAGTGCGGCCGGGTTACGCTAAATCATTGATCGAACTTGGTCCGACCGCTATTAAAGAGGGCGACGCGTACAGAAGGCGTACACCCATGACCAATCTCTCCAGCAACGGTTTCAGCTCCGTGCGAGCCCGGCGCCTCGCTCTGATTATGGCAGTAATCGCAACGCCGCTAGCCGCGGCGCCTCCAGTCCAGGCAGGCTCGGTGTTTTCCGGTTCGTCGGGCTCGATGCAAGGGCGTTTGATCTTCTGGCGCATAAGCCGCATAGCGACGCCGGTGACGGGAAGGATCGCCGCTCTGCCGGTTCGAGTCGGCGATCACGTCAAGAAGGGTGAAGTCCTCGCGCAAATCGACACCCAGCAATTGAATGCCGATCTTGCGATAGCTGAAAGCTCGCTTGCCACAGCCCGCGCAGCCGTCGCGACTGCCGAAGCGACAGTGACCCTTGAGCAGACGACGTATGAGCGCAGCGCCAAGCTCAAATCCTCGCCGGCCTTCTCGGGCGCCCGTCTCGATGACGCGTTGAACACCGTGGCCGTTGCGAAGGCAGGTCTAGAAACGGCGCGCGCTTTGGTAAGCCAGAGGCAATCGGAGGTCGAGAAGCGACAAGTCGACGTCCGTCTTGCGACCATTCAGGCGGAGTTCGACGGTGTTGTCGTTCGCCACTTGCTGACGGTCGGTGGACTTGTTTCGATCTCCGCCGGAGATCCGCACATCCTCGTCATGGTCGACGACTCATCGCCGGAGATCGAAGTCGAGGCCTCGGTCGCTCAGGCCGCACGATTCACGCGCGGTAGCGAAGTCGACGTGACCATCGGCGACGGCAAGCGCGAAAAGGCCCGCGTGCGCGCAGTCTTGCCGAGCGAGACGCCGAACGCGGCGACCAGATTCGTGCGCCTTGAACTTGTCGATCAGCGACAACTCGCCGACGATACGGCGCCCGTCACGGTCTATCTGCCGAGCAGCTGAGCGGAACGTAGTGGTCGCAGCGGGTGGCGTTGGGCCGCGCTCAGTTGCGCTGCGCCAGTTGCCGGTCCGGCAGCGTCCAGACGCGAACCACGCCGTCGAGCCCGCCGGTCAGCAGCGTTTGCCCATCGTTCGAAAACGTCAGGGACTTCGCGCCCGCATCGAGGCCGCCGAGGGTCCAGTAGCGCCGCTCGCGCTTGAGCCCGCGCAGCCGTACCGCGCCGTCGTCCGACGCTGACGCCAGCAGATCGCTCGTCGGCGAGAACGCCAGCGCCGAGATGCGAGCCGTATGACCGCTGAGCGTGCGCTGCAAACGACCCGAACTAGCTGACCACAGCCGAATGCCGCCGTCGAGACTTCCCGCCGCCAGCAGTCCGCCGTCAGGTGCGAAGGCCAGCGCCGACACGAAATCCGAATGGTTGCGCAGCGTCCGGCGCGGCGCGTCGAGCCGCTCCAGGTTCCACAGTTTCACATTGCGGTCGGCGCCGCCCGAAGCGAGCCAGCGCCCAGCGCCGTCAACTGCCAGGCTTTGAACAGCGCTTTCGTGGCCTTGCAGCAGAGCGGCCGGCGCGGCTTCAGAGCCGGTTTCCCAGAGCGCGATCGCCCAATCGTGGCCGGCGCCCGCGACCACATCCTCCGAACCAACGAACGCCGCCGACCAGACGGCGGCATCGTTGCGCTTGAACCGATACAGCCGTTTAAGTGAGTCGAGATCGTAGACGACAACGGCGCCGTCGGCATGCGAGACCGCCGCCCGGTGATTGCGCACGGCGAGCGACGTCGCCGCGCCATCCTCGAGCCCGACCGAGCCGAGCAGCGTGTGCGTCTCGGCCGACCATACTTTCAGCATCGCGTCGGCGCCTAGCGTCACGATCATCTGTCCGTCGCCGCTGAGCGTCAGAGAATCGATTCCCTTGTCGTGCGCTTTGAACTCGGCGCTCTGCCCCAGCACACGGCTGACGTCGCGCGTCGCAAGCGTGCCCGTCGTCAATGCTGCCGGCGGACTGCCGGCGAAGGTGCGCGGCGCACGGTTCTGTACGGCGATGAGTACGCCGGCCAACGCCGCGGCGAGCGCAATCTTGGTTTTGAGGCCGCGCCACAGCGGCCGCGAGCGCTTGACGTCGGGATTGGGCCGCGGGCGTTTCGCCGCCGCCGCTTTCACGACGGATTTCGCCGCGGCCTTGGTCTCGGTGGGCTTGGCCTTTGCCGCCGTCTCGGCTTTCGCCGCCGCCGGCGCGCTCGGAGTTTTCTTCGCAGCCGCGTCGCTCGCCGGGGTTTTCAGCGCGGCGACGAAATCAAGGAGCCCGCCCTTCGGTCCCGGCGCGTCGGGGGGCGGCGGCACGGCGGCGGGCGCCGCAGCGGCAGCTTGCGCGATCTCATCTTTCTCGCTGCCCCGCTTTGCGATCGTGCGCTCGCGGATCCGTTCAACGATGCCTGGCTTCTGGGGGTCCGGCGCGAGAAGTGCGCCGCGCCACGCCGCAATCGATTGTGGCCGGCCTTCGACGCTCAAGACGAGGCCGCGCTGGATCGCCTCGAGGAAATTCGTCCGATAGCCGGCCAGCGCCGCGTCGCGCACCGCAACCATCTCGTCCTTCAACATGCGCGACGGGCTGTCCGGCGGACGCTTGCCGGAGACGCAATGATAAAGCATCGCGGCCAGCGCGTAGATGTCGGTCCACGGCCCCTGTTGTCGGCTGGATTCGGCGTATTGCTCGTAGGGACTGTAGCCCGGCTTCACCAGCGCCGAAACCGTCTTGGTTTTCGAATGTGCGGCGAGTTCCCCGCGCGCCGCGCCGAAATCGATCAGCACCGGATCGCCCGACTTGCGGATGATGACATTGTCGGGCGCGATGTCGCGATGCAGGAAGTCGGCCTTGTGGATCGTCTCCAGCGCGTCGAGCAGCGGCGCGACGATAGCGTCCAGCTCCTTCTGGCGTGGCGCGCGCTTGAGGCCCTTCAGCCAACTCTTGAGGCTTTGGCCTTCCTCGAAGCGTAACACCATGTACGCGGTGCCGTGGGCGCGGAAAATGCGATAGACGCGGACGATATGCGGATGATCGAACTTGGCGAGCGTCTGGCCTTCTTCGAGAAAGCGGTCGAGGCCCCAGTTGTAGTCGCCCTTGCTGTCCTTCGAGCGCGGCACGGCGCCGAGATCGGCCTCGCGCATGGCGAAGTCTGCGGGGAAATACTCTTTGATGCTCACAAGCCGCGACAGCGCCGGTTCTTCGGCGAGATACGTAATGCCAAATCCGCCCGCGCCCAGAACGCGGCTGATCTTGTAGTCGCCGCTCAGGTCCGTTCCATCCGGGAGTGCGACCAGCTGTGTCATGACCCCATTCGCGCGATGAGACTCGGTGCGATGCCCTTAGTGTCTGCTTTGCTCGCTTGCCGCAAGATTGTGGCGGGCGAAAGAGGAATGAATGGGGGATGAATAATTCCGCATGGTGTCGCTTTCCGGCCATTGTCTCGCCGCGATCGCTGCGCCCTATCGGACGACTCACGGGAAGGGCTTGTCGCATGGCCGCAACGCATCGAGAGGTTCGCAGCGAAGTTCGCCGATTCGGCGTCATTGCCGGCGCCGTTGCGCTCGCCGCCGCGTTCGCCATGTCACCATCGCCGGCACGCGATGTCGCGACGATCCTAGGCTTGGTGATTTCGGTCTTTGTCGCCATCGCCGACGTCGTCACCCTCGGCTATCAGACCGCGCCCGCCTTGACGCTCGGCATTACGCTGGCGCTGGCGTTTCCGTTGATCGCGATTCTAATGTGCGCCTGGGATCGTTCGATACGGTCGCGCGAAGCGACGCGCTACTATCGCAGTGGGATTTTGCGCGCTGCGGCCGAAGTCGCCGACAATGGCGACGCCGAAGGCTTGCCGGGACCAGCATTTCTTGAGGTCGCCGGCCAATCCGGCATGCAGCGCTATCCGATCCTGCGCAACATGGTGCGCATCGGCCGCGAGGACGACAACGACATTCGCATTCCCAACAATGCCGTGGATCGTTATCACGCCGCCATCAGCCGCGAGGACTTCGATGCCTGGCGGATCACCGATCTCTCGGGTCTCGACGGCAATCGCCTCATCGTCAATGGACGGCGCTGCACGGAGGCGCTGCTCAAGGACGGCGACGTCATTCAATTCGGTCCGGGTCGCATGCGCTTTCGCACCGGGCTCGCATTATCATCCGAAACGGTGCAGCAAGCTTAAATGCGGGCGCCGCTCACCGGGCGCGCCACGGCCGGCGCTTCACGCGGCCCGCGCCGCAACGGCCGACGATGAGACTCAAGTTTTCACAAGCGTTCCTTCCAAAATCCCATTCACAGGAGCAATCGGCATGGAGCACGAGCGGGGCGAAGCAAGCGAAGGGCACGCTGCAAAAGGCGCCAAGCCCACCGGATTTTTCGGATCATTGAAGGACGCACTTCTGGCGGCTGGCCGGGACGATACGGTTCCTGCCGGTGTTCCTGCCGCCCCGGCCGTGCCGCCGGCGCTTGCCAAGCCGGCTGCAGAATCCGTGCCCGCGCAAGCCTCCGGCCTCAGCGCCGAGGAAGCCGCGCGCCTCGCCCGCGCCGGCGCCGCAACCAAGCCCGTCGATAAACCCGTTGTCGAAGCACCGGCCCAATCCGACGGCCCGCCGACCACGCGCGTCGTACGCCGCGAAGCGCCGCAACTCGCTCCGGTCATCGACGCCGCGCCCCGCACCCAGCTCGTGCGCGGCCGCCAGAAAATCGAACGCGCGGCGTTCGAGCGCGACCCCGTCGTCGGCTTCCTCATCATCGTCGGCGGCCCCGGACTCGGCGCCCATCGGCCCATTTACGAAGGCAACAACACCGTCGGCCGGCTGGCGGCCAACCGCATCCCGCTTGATTTCGGCGACGACACGATCTCCGGCGACGCCCAGGCCTATATTCGCTACGATTCCAGCGATCGGTCGTTTCTGTTCGTACCGAACCTTGCTAAGACCAACGTCGTGTCCGTCAACGACAAGCGTCCGACGGCGGCGGTCGAGCTGAAGGCGATGGATGTCATCACGCTCGGTCGTACGCAAGTCGCGTTTGTGCCGTTTTGCGGGCCTGACTTCGATTGGTCCGAGATTTCCGAAACCTGAGTATGCCGCGATTTGAGCATGCCGTGGCCGCCACTCGCGGCGCGCGGGATTACCAGGAAGACGCCGCCGCGTTCAGGTCGAGCGCGGCGGAACCGTCTTTACGCGCCGCAGCCGACATGCCAACGACCGGCGTTTGCGATAGCGGCGTCGCCGTCCTCGCCGACGGCATGGGCGGGCACGCCGGCGGCGCGCTCGCCAGCAGTATGGTGTGCGAGGCGTTTCTCATTGCCGCCGCCGATGATGGCCCGCTTGGCGCCGAGAACCTCTGCGGCGCGCTCGAAGCCGCCAATGCGGCGCTGGCCGCCAAGATCAAGCAGGATCCGCTGCTCTCTGGTATGGGCTCGACGCTGGTTGGCGCTGCGTTCGGCGCGAGCGGCGTCGAATGGGTGAGCGTCGGCGACAGCCCGATGTTTCTCTTCCGCCGCGGCGAACTCGCCGTGCTCAACGATGATCATTCGCTCGCGCCCGAACTCGATCGTCTCGTCGCCGCAGGGCAAATGTCGGAAGACGAAGCGCGCCGAGACCCGCGCCGCCACATGTTGCGCTCCGCCGTCACCGGCGAAGAGATTGATATGGTGGACCTTTCGCGTTCGCCTCTGGCGCTCGAAGCCGGCGACTACGTCGTGCTTGCAAGCGACGGCATCGCGACGCTGCAGAACCTTGAGATTGCGCGCATCGTTCAGGGCTACGCCAATGACGGCGCCAACGCTGTCGCCACCGCGCTGATCCGCGCCATCGAGGCCCTCCGCGAACCCCACCAGGACAACGCGACAGTGCTGGTCGTGCGCAGCATCGGCGACTAGTTCGGGCGCCATCGACGACTATCTCCGCCCTTAACCGCCTTCCAAAAAAATCTTCTCAGCCCGCTGCAAAAGCTTATCCCCGCTCACTCCCGCGGCCTCACACTGCGCGCATCCGCTCTCATGACGGGCGGCGTCGGGGCGCCGGCGTCGCAGGGGAGCGGAGACGATGACCGCACGGCTGCCGACGCATCGGCTGTACGCGAGGAAACCGCCGTCCGCGTGGGGTGTGGTCCGGCGTGAGGAGCAGCCTGGCGTGTGACGCCCCGCAATGACTGGCCACAGCTTGCGGTACGATCATCGCCAGTCATTGCGGGTTGAGCGTCACACGCTAACGCATGACCGGCTCGTGTCCCTTATGTCTCGCAATTGCCGAACCTCACGGCCGCCACTCGGTCGGCAATTGCGAGACGGGACACGAGTAAAAGTGGCGACGCAGCGCCTCTGAAATCATCGTCGCGGACCGGTTCCGGTTTTGCTTTTTGACTGCACGACCCCCGCGACGCCGCGATCGGTCCGACTTCGTACTTTACGCAATCGACTCTGCTCGGCAGAGCCGGCTCGCCGCGCTGGCGCCGGCGCAGCGGGCCGGTTGGAGACAGCCGCTCCGCGACATCCGGCCTATAGTGCCGCTGCTCCGCGCGTGGCGGCCGGCTCGCGGAACGCGAGTCGCCACGCGCCAAGAAAAAGCCGCTCCGCGCCTTCCGGCCGGCTCCCCGGAAGGGAGTCGCCGTGCGCAAGCAAAAACGCCACTGCGGCTTTTTTCGCCGCACCGCTTGGCAGAGGCGCCGTCCAACGTCCAATATCGCGCCGCCGGACCTCGACGCCCGGCCTGGCCGGAGAGCCAGCCATCAGAATCCGTGGAGGGAACCCCGTGTCCGTGAAGTCCGACATCGAGATCGCGCGCGAAGCGAAACAGAAGCCCATCGCCGAAGTGGCGGCCAAGGTCGGGGTGCCTGCAGACGCGCTGGTCCCCTACGGCTGGACCAAGGCCAAGGTCTCATTCGACTTCATCAACAAGATTCAGGGCAACAAGGACGGCAAGCTGATCCTCGTCACCGCGATCTCGCCGACGCCGGCCGGCGAAGGCAAGACGACGACGACCGTCGGGCTCTCGGACGGACTGAACGCCATCGGCAAGAAGGCGATCGCGGCGCTGCGCGAACCGTCCCTCGGGCCGTGCTTCGGCGTCAAAGGTGGCGCCGCCGGCGGCGGCTATGCCCAGGTCGTGCCGATGGAAGACATTAATTTGCACTTCACCGGCGACTTCCACGCCATCACCAGCGCACACAACCTGCTCGCCGCGATGATGGACAATCACATCTACTGGGGCAACGCGCTCGGCATCGACCAGCGCCGCATCGCCTTCAAGCGCGTGCTCGACATGAACGACCGCGCGCTGCGCTCGATCGTCAATTCTCTGGGCGGCGTCTCGAACGGTTTTCCGCGCGAGGACGGCTTCGACATCACGGTCGCGTCCGAAGTGATGGCCATCCTCTGCCTCGCCAATGATCTAAAAGACTTGGAGAAGCGCCTCGGCAACATCATCGTCGCCTACACGCGCGACAAGAAGCCGATCCGCGCCCGCGATCTCAAGGCCGATGGCGCCATGACCGTGCTCCTGAAGGACGCGCTGTCGCCGAACATGGTGCAGACGCTCGAGAACAATCCCGTGTTCATCCACGGCGGGCCGTTCGCCAACATCGCGCACGGCTGCAACTCGGTGCTGGCGACCAAGACGGCGATGAAGCTCGCCGACTACGTCGTCACTGAAGCCGGCTTCGGCGCCGACCTCGGCGCCGAAAAATTCTTCAACATCAAGTGCCGCAAGGCCGGCATCGCGCCGAGCGCCGTCGTCATCGTCGCAACCGTGCGCGCGCTCAAGATGCACGGCGGCGTCGCCAAGGACGATCTGAAAAATGAGAACGTGGCTGCGGTGGCCAAGGGTTGCGACAACCTGAAGCGCCACATCGAGAACATAAACAAGTTCGGCGTCCCGGCCGTCGTCGCCGTCAACAAGTTCATCACCGACACGCCGGCAGAAATCGCCGAAGTCGAGAAGGCCGCGGAGAGCATGGGCACAAAGGCGTTCCTCTGCACGCACTGGGCCGACGGCGGCAAGGGCACGGAAGGCCTCGCGCATCACGTCGTCAAGGTGATCGACGAAGGTAAGGCGAGCTTCAAGCCGCTGTACCCGGACGACATGAAGCTGCGCGACAAAGTCAAAACCATCGCCACCGAAATCTATCGCGCCGCCGACATCTCGTGTGATTCAAGCGTCGAGACGCAGTTCAAGGATTTGGAAGCCGCGGGCTTCGGGCATCTGCCCGTGTGTATGGCCAAGACGCAGTACTCGTTCTCGACGGATGCCACTAAGCGCGGCGCGCCGACGGGCCACATTGTTCCTGTTCGCGAGCTTCGTCTGTCGGCCGGCGCAGAGTTCGTCGTCGTCGTCACGGGCGAAATCATGACCATGCCAGGCCTGCCCAAAGTCCCGAGCGCCGACACGATCCGCCTCGATGACAAAGGCCAGATTCAGGGGCTGTTTTGAAGAATTACTTGTCATCCCGGACGCGATGCTGTGCATCGCGATCCGGGACCCAGGAGTTACGCGCACGGCCCCGGGTCCCGGGTCTCGCGTTGCTCGCCCGGGATGACAAGAATTGGATTGCAAGCGCCGCGTAATCCCTTCTCCGGGCGCATCGCTGATGCGATCGCACGATCCTCCCGGTGGTCCGCCCTACGACTATATGTATGTGTCGCGGCGACCTGTTCGGCCGCAGGACATATAAAGTCCACATGCGCCTCCTCCCCATTCTCGCGACCAGCTGTTTCGTCAGCTCGATGTCGATGCGGCTCATCGATCCAGTCGTGCCCGACGTCGCGCGCGACCTCGCCGTCAGCGCGGCGACGGCCGCGTTGCTGGCCTCCGCCTTCACGTTCCCCTACGCGCTGGGCCAGCCGATCCTCGGCGCCCTCGGCGACGCCCTCGGCAAGGCGCGTATCATCAAGATCACGCTGGCGCTGCTCACCGCTTGCCTCGCGCTGGCCGCCATCGCGCCGAACATCGAGACCTTGTACGCGGCGCGCATCGTCGGCGGCGCGGCCGGCGGCGGCATTATACCATTGGCGTTCGCGCTCGTCGGCGACCGTTTCACAATTGACGATCGCCAGGTCGCGCTGTCCCGGTTGTTGACGGCGATCATCGCCGGACAACTGACCGGATCAGTCGGCGCCGGATTGATCGCGCATGTCGCCGGGTGGCGCGGCGCAATGGCCGCCGGCGCGGCTCTTGCGCTTGTCGCATTAGCGATGACCGCCCTGCAGCTTCGCCCCTCGGCGTCAGCGGTCCGTCAGCCGGTCAGCCTCGCTGCCATGCGCGCCGGTTACGCCAAAGTGTTCGCCAACCCGCGAACGGTCGTGTGTTTCACCGCCGTGTTTTTCGAGGGCATCGTCGTGTTCGGACTATTTCCGTACCTCGCGCTGCTGCTCGAAGAGCGCGGCGCCGGCGGCCTCAAGGAAGCCGGCTTCGTTCTCGCCGGATTCGGCATCGGCGGGTTCATGTACACCGGCCTCGTGCGCCTGATGCTGGCGGCGCTCGGACAGCTGAACCTCATCCGCGCCGGCGGCGCCATTTCCGGCCTCGGGTTGCTCGCCCTGCCCTTCGCCGCAACCTGGCAGGCGGAGGCCGCGGCGTTCATCGTCGTCGGCGTCGGCTTCTACATGATCCACAACTCACTGCAGACGCAGGCGACCGAACTCGCGCCCGACGCGCGCGGTTCGGCCGTCGCCGCGCACGCATTTTTCTTTTTCCTCGGGCAGGCCGCGGGACCGCTCGTCTATCAGCTCGGGTTCGATGTCGTGGGCACGCGCGCTTCCGTGATGATCGCTGGTCTTGCGATGGCGATCATCGGCTTTGCGACGGCGTGGGGCCTGACATGGCGCACGCGCGCCGCTACCACGTGATCGGCGCCTTGAACACGAAGAACGCGCCGGCGCAGATGAGCGCAAATCCGATACCGTGGTTGATCGTGAAGCTTTCGCCGAGATACAGTACCGAAAACACCGCGAAAACGATCAGCGTAATCACCTCCTGCATGGTCTTGAGCTCGGCCGTCGAATACACCGTCGAACCCCACCGATTTGCTGGCACAGCCAGGCAGTATTCGATGAAGGCTATGCCCCAGCTCGCCAGGATCGCGATCCACAGCGGCGAGGCCGTATATTTGAGGTGACCATACCAGGCGAACGTCATGAAAATGTTGGAGGCGAGCAGCATCGCAATCGGCGTCAGTTGGGCGGACGTCATGGGGAACTCGGGTCCTGGTTGCGCGTTCGGTCGGACCGAACAAAGTTGCTAAAATCGCAGGCAGCATGCCTAATGAGCGAGCGGCGTGGACGCAGCAGAGATTGAAAATGCTGCGATTGCGACGCCTTCGTCACTTGGCCTGCACCTTGCGATACCGGTCGGTACAGTCAACGGAAAGAGGTCGTGCTTGGTCGGGGCATTCGACGAAATGAACGGGCACGGCGGGGAGGTCCGCCTCCCCTATCGCGCCCTCGCCGAGTGGCTCGGCGTCCAGCAGATCGAGACCCTGCGCCAGAAAACGGCGGAGGCGGAAGCTTTGTTCCGCCGCTCGGGCATCACCTTTGCGGTCTATGGAGCCGAGGAGGCCGGCGAGCGCTTGATCCCGTTCGACATCGTCCCCCGCATCATCGCCGCCGACGAGTGGCGCAAGCTGGAAGCCGGCATCGAACAGCGCGTGCGCGCTCTCAATGCATTCATGTACGACATCTATCACCGCCAGGAGATCATCAAGGCAGGCATAGTTCCGGACGAGCTGATCGTTCAGAACTCGGCGTTCGTACCGGAAATGATCGGTGTCGACCCGCCGCGCGGCATTTACAGCCACATCATAGGCATCGACCTCGTTCGCACCGGCGAGAATGAATTCATGGTGCTCGAGGACAATACCCGCACGCCGTCCGGTGTGTCGTACATGCTGGAAAATCGCGAGACGATGCTGCATCTTTTTCCAGACCTGTTCAGCCGCAACCGCGTGCGCCCGGTCGAGACCTATCCCGACAACCTGCTGAAGACGCTGGAAAGCGTCGCGCCCGGCCATCTCGACGCTGAACCGAATATCGCCGTGCTGACGCCAGGCCAGTACAACAGCGCCTATTTCGAACATTCCTTCCTCGCCGATCAGATGGGCGTCGAACTCGTCGAAAACTCAGACCTGATCGTGCTCGACGGTTTGCTGCACATGAAGACAACGCAGGGGCCGAAGCGCGTCGACGTGCTTTACCGACGGGTCGACGACGATTACCTCGATCCGCTCGTCTTCAATCCCAATTCCATGCTGGGCGTGCCCGGCGTGTTCGACGTGTATCGTTCTGGACGCGTGACCATCGTCAACGCGCCGGGCGCCGGCATCGCCGATGACAAGTCGATCTACTGCTACATTCCAGCTATTATCGAATTCTACACTGGCCGCGCGCCTTTGATCCCGAACGTCGAGACCTACAACTGCCGCGATCCCAAGGCGCTGAAATACGTGCTTGAGAACCTGCCCGACCTCGTCGTCAAGGAAGTCCACGGCTCTGGCGGCTACGGCATGCTTATCGGGCCTCACGCTGCCAAGGCCGAAATCGAATCGTTCCGTGCCAAATTGATCGCCAATCCGAAGAACTATATCGCCCAGCCGACACTGTCGCTGTCGACCTGTCCGACCCTCGTCGACCAGGGCGTCGCGCCGCGTCACCTCGACTTGCGGCCGTTCGTGCTCGTCGGCGACCAGGTGCGGCTCGTGCCAGGCGGCTTGACGCGCGTCGCCTTGAAGAAGGGCTCGCTCGTCGTCAATTCGAGTCAGGGCGGCGGCACCAAAGACACGTGGGTTCTCCAGGATTAATCGCGCATGCTTGGCCGAACCGCCAACGACCTTTTCTGGCTGTCGCGTCACGTCGAGCGCGCCGAGAACATGGCGCGCCTGATCGAGGTCGGATATCGCATCGTGCTGCTGCCTCGCGACGGCGAGGGCTTTCACGAAGAGTGGCGATCGACGCTGCAAAGCGGTGGATGCCTCGCGGGCTACCTCGCGCGGCACGGCGAACTCGAAACGAAAAACGTCATTGACTACATGCTGTTCGACACGTCGAACGCTTCAAGCATCGCCACGTGCCTGGCTGCGGCGCGGCGCAACGGACGGGCGCAGCGCACGGCTTTGACGCGCGAAATGTGGGAATCGCTAAATGCTGCCTGGCTCGAGTTTTCGGCAATCCGGCCGTCGTCCATCACCTCGAACTCGTTGCCCGAACTGCTGGACTGGGTTCGGTCACGTTCGGCGCTGTATCGCGGCGCACTGCTCAATACGATTCTGCGCAACGACACGTTCTACTTCAGTCAGGCCGGCACCTTCATCGAGCGCGCCGACAGCACCTCGCGCATCCTCGACGTCAAATACTATCATCTGCTCCCCTCGAGCGAGATGATCGGCGGCGGCACAGACAATTTTCAGTGGGCGTCGATCCTGCGTTCGGTGTCGGCTCATCGCAGCTATCGCTGGGTGTTTAAGGAGAACTACAAGCCGCTGCACATCGCCGAATACCTGATCCTTAATCGGCAGATGCCGCGTTCGCTGCGCTCGTGCTATGACGAGCTGACCGAGGCGCTTGGCCACTTGTCGACGCTCTACGGCGAGCGCGGCCCCTGCCACCTCACGGTCGAGGCGACGCGCGACCTGTTGATGGAAGCCGACATTCGCGAGATTTTCCAGAGCGGGCTACATGAATTCGTCCAGGATTTCATCGCGCGCAACAACAAACTAGGACTCGAGATTTCGCAAGCCTACCATTTTGCCGATTGAGCCAAGGTAACGCCATGCGCGTGTCGATCGGGCATGTCACCCGCTATACGTACGGTCAGCCCAGCCGTTACTCGATTCAGTCGCTGCGGCTGACGCCGCCGTCGTTCAAGGGCCAGCGCGTCCTCGAATGGCGCATCACCGCACCCGGTTTCGATAAGGCGCTTCAGTACCGCGACGGCTTCGGCAACACCGCGCACCTCACGACTTGCGTCGATGTGCACTCCGAGATTCTGATCATCGCCAAGGGCGTCGTAGAAACGGAGGACCGCGCCGGTGTCGTGCAGGGCCTGCAGGAATTGACGCCACGCCGCGTGTTCCTGCGCCAAACCGAGAAAACGACGGCGACAGACGCCGTGCGCGACTTGATCTCCACGTCGGGCGCGACGACGACGCTTGAAGGACTGCATGCGCTGATGGACGCAGTGCGCGACGCCATCGAGTATGAGATCGGCGCAACATCGTCGGCGACGACCGCCGACGAGGCGTTGGCCGCCGGCAAGGGCGTCTGCCAGGATCACGCCCACGTTTTTATCGCCGCCACTCGCGCGATGGGCCTGCCGTCGCGCTACGTCAACGGTTACTACCTTTCGGGATCGGACGAGCCGTCGGAAGCGCACCACGCCTGGGCCGAAGTATGGGTCGAAAGCCTCGGCTGGGTCGGCTTCGACGCCGCCAACCGGATGTGCCCGACCGATGCCTATGTGCGATTGGCCTGCGGTCTCGATTCAGCCTCCGCAGCCCCCATTCGCGGCACGCGCCTCGGCGGCGCCTACGAAGCGCTTGACGTGATCGTCGAAGTCCAGCAGCAGAACAGCCAGCAGCAATAGCCGCACCGGCTGGAGACGGATCATGACCTACTGCGTGGCGCTGAGGCTAGAGCGCGGCCTCGTGTTCGCGGCTGATACGCGAACCAATGCCGGCGTCGACAACATCGCGCAATATCGCAAGCTGCAGTACTGGCGCCAGCCAGGCGAGCGCGTGCTCGTGCTGCTAAGCGCCGGCAATCTTGCGATAACGCAATCCGTATTGAGCCTGCTGAACGAACGCTTGACCGCCAACGAAGACGGCGAGACGCACCTGTTCAATGCGCCGAATATGTATCGCGCCGTCCGCGTCGTGGGCGACGCCGTGCGAGAAGCCCGCGGCATCGACGGTCCGGCGCTCGAAGCCAGCAAGATGAACTTCACGACCTCGCTGATTTTCGGCGGTCAGATCGGCTCGGAGCGCCCGCGCTTGTTCCACGTTTATGCGGAAGGCAACTTTATCGAGGCGACCGACGACACGCCGTTCTTCCAGATCGGCGAACACAAGTACGGCAAGCCCATCCTCGACCGCGTGGCGCGCGCCGACATGCGGCTCGGTGAAGCTGCAAAACTGGTTCTCCTGTCGTTCGATTCGACGCTTCGCTCGAACCTGACGGTCGGCATGCCGATTGATCTGTTGATTTACAACCGCGACACGCTCGATGTGACGCGCGAGAAGCGCATTTACGCCGATGACGAGTATTTCAAGAGTTTGTCCGCCGCGTGGTCGGAGGCCTTGCGCCAAGCGTTCGCGAAGATCGACGAGTTCAAGGTCTAGAGCATTCTCAAGCGAAGTGGGTTCCAATTCGCGTTAAGAAAATGCGCTCTAGTCGAGCGGCTTGCGAAAGACGCCGAATTTCATGCCGGCGAAGCTTGCCGTCATGGCGACCACGGTGGCGATAAAAAGCGCGAGCAACGGCTCGCTCCCCGGCCGAAATAGCAGAAAGCCGGCGTAGATGGCGTAGTTTACCAAGGCCGAAGATACGGCGACGCTGAGAAATCGGCCGAACTCAAGCGCCGTCGGTGACGTCCTCATGCTGAACGTCAGTCGCCGGTGCGCAAAGAACGCGACGATTATGGCGACGACAATCGCCACCATCCGCGCCGTGTAGGGATTGGCGTCGAACCCACGAGTGAGAAGCGCCAGAACGGCCGCATCCGTCGCCGTCGCCGTGACGCCGGCTGCAAGAAAGCCGACCCCCTGCCGCAGCCCCTCAGTCATCGATTAAATCCGATTGCTGTTGGAATGTACCGCGCCATCATGCGGTTGGCGTGGGAACGACAGCTTTGGGCTGCGCCGCCGAACGATCCGGGGCCACGCCAATGGTATCGCGCACGAGATACAGCGGTCGCGCTTTCACCTCCTCGTAGACGCGACCCAGATAGGCGCCGAGGATGCCGAGAAATATCAGCTGAATGCCGGAAAAGAACAGAATGACGACCATCAGAGCTGGAAAGCCGCGGACATCGCTGCCAAAGACCAGGGTATGAAAAAGCACGACAGCCATATACGCAAACGCGACAACGGAAAGGAAAAATCCGAGCAGCGCCGAGATTTTGAGCGGCGCCGTGGAGAACGTCGCAAGTCCGTCGATGGCGAGATGGGCGAGCTTCAGCGCTTGCCAGCGGGAAGTCTCGCCGCCCGCGCGCGGCGGGAAGTCAAAGGGCACGCCGACGGAGGGATAGCCGATCCACGCGAACAGGCCGTTGTTGTAGCGCACGCGCTCCCCGATATCGTTGATCGCATCAACGGCGCGCCGACTCAGCAGACGGAAATCGCCCGAATCCTCCTGCAGCGGCGTACCCGACAGTGCGTAAAAAATCGCGTAGAAGCCCCGAGCGCCAACGCGGCGCCATGCGCTGTCGGCGTCGCGATCGGTGCGCTTGCCATAGACGACGTCATGCCCTTCGCGCCATTTGGTGATGAAAGCGGGGATCGTCTCGGGTGGATGCTGAAGGTCCGCGTCCATGATAACGACCGCGTCCCCTTGCGCATGGCGCAGGCCCGCCGCAACGGCGATTTCCTTGCCGAAATTGCGGCTGAGCGCGATCGCCGTGATACGGGGATCATCGTTGTTCAGGCGACGCAGTTGCGCCAGCGTTCTGTCGGTCGAGCCGTCGTCGACGAATAGGATCGACCAAGTCAGCCCGGTGCGCTCCAGTACCGGGCGCAGCCGACTGATTAGCGCAGCCAAGCCGTCCTGTTCATTCAAGACGGGGATGACGACGCACATCGACTCGCCAGAATTGTCCTTCAGCGCGATAGTCACGGCAACGTTGTCCCAGATCATTCAGCGGCTTGCGAAGCCGCGGCGCGCGGCTCCAACGAGCCGGTTCGCAGGCCGGTACTGACGCTCGACCGCGCCAAAGCCTTACGGCTTTGAGCTTAGCGCTCCTTGAACGCCTTGGAAATCTGATCCTCGATCGGCTTTACCAGATACGTTAATGCGGTTCTGGACTCCGTCTTGATCTGGATCTCGGCCGGCATTCCGGGGCCGAGCTTCAAGCCGCCCAGACGATTTACCTGGTCTGGCGTCAATTCGATCCGCGCCACGTAGTAGGAGACGCCAGTCTGAGGCTCATGCGTTAAGTCGGCGGCGACGGTTTTAACCCGCCCCTCGATCGACGGCGTGGTGCGCTGGTTGAAGGCCGGGAATCGGATCAGCGCCTTCTCGTGGCTGCGCGCCTGATCGATGTCGGAAGGGGCGATGCGCGCCTCAACGACGAGTTCGTCCGCTTCAGGGACGATCAGCATCAAGGGCTCGGTGTTGGTGATCACGCCGCCGACGGTGAAAAGCGACAATTGATGCACGAGCCCATTGACAGGGCTGCGGATTTCGACGCGCCTCAGTTGATCCTCGGCAGCTGTCCGGCGCTCGAATAGCTCGGCGAGTTTGCCTTCGGTCTCACGCAATTCGCTGACGGCCTCGCTTTTGGCTTCGCTGTCGATCGTCAATCGCTGCAACTCGATCTCGGCGATGCGGCCGCGGCTTTGCCCGGCAGACGCCTGCAGTTGCGCGCGCTCGCCGTCGAGGCGCGCGCCCTCGCGCCGCAGCGCCATCATTTTGCTGGTCGGCACGAGCCGTTTCACTTCCAGCGTCTCGAGACCCGCCAGTTCCTTGCCGATCAAATCGATTTCGCGGGACTTGGCGGCGGCCTGCTGCGTCGTGCCGGAGACTTCCTCTTTGAGGCCCGCAATGCGCTCGCTGAGCTGCTCCTTCTGCGCAATCCGTGTTTTGAGGCGTGACTCAAAAAGCGTGCGCTCGCCGGCGAGAATTTGATCAACTGCCGGTTCGGAAGCGCGTGCGGAAAGTTCGGGCGGGAAGGCGACGACGTCATCGCCGTCGCGCTCGGCCATGAGCCGGGCGCGCCGACCGGTCAGTTCGTCGATTTGCCGAGTGACCAGCTGAAGGCTGGCGCGGGTCACGGTCTCGTCGAGCCGAACCAGAAGGTCGCCGGCTTTGACCCGATCGCCGTTTCTGACCAGAATCGCGCCGACGACTCCGCCGGTCGGATGCTGCACCTTTTTGACGTTGGTGGCGACGACCACCACACCATGCGCCAAAACGGCGCCGGCGAGCTGCGCCGTCGCAGCCCAGGCGGTGATGCCGCCAAGCAGTACGATCGACGTGAATAGGCCGCCGAGCATGTAGCGTCGAACGGAGACGAGGGCGTCGTCGGCTTTCGACGGCGCCGTCGCAGGAAGCGCGATTGCGGCTCCACCGACCGGCTCTTGTTTCAAATTTGAAACTGGTGTGATGATCATGATGCGCGATCCGCTAATTCTGCGCTCGCCGTGGTTTCGGCCGGCGATGTGGATGCGGGGACGGTCTGTAGCACGGTGCGCAAGACTTCGTCCTTCGGACCGAAGCCGCGCGATTGGCCGTTGGCGAGCACGAGAACCTTGTTGACGGCGGCGAGCGCCGAAGGCCGATGAGCGATGACAACGGCGACGCCGCCGCGCCTGCGGACACTGAGAACGGCGTCTGTTAGCGCCGCGTCTCCCGCGGAATCGAGATTGGCGTTTGGCTCATCGAGCACGACCAGGAACGGATCGCCGTACATTGCTCGCGCCAGAGCAACGCGCTGGCGTTCGCCGCCCGACAAGGCGCGACCGCCGTCGCCGACCAACGTCTGGTAGCCCTGCGGCAGACGGACAATCACGTCGTGCGCGCCGGCGGACTTTGCGGCGGTGACGACGAGGTCGCTGTCGGCGGTCGGGTCGAAGCGGCTGATGTTTTCGCCGACCGTGCCTGAGAACAACTCGACGTCCTGCGGCATATAACCGATGTGGCGGCCGAGCGCGGTTCCATCCCATTGGTCCAGCGCCGCCCCGTCGATGCGAACGCCGCCAGCGGGATTGACCGACGGCCAAATGCCGACCAGCGCGCGGGCGAGAGTCGATTTTCCGGAGCCACTCGGCCCGATCACTCCGAGAGCATCGCCCGCATTGATGGTGAAAGATACGTTCCTGACTATGGGTTCACTCTGGCCCGGCGCTGCGATTACTAGCGACTCGGCCTGCAGTTGGGTTTGAGGTTTCGGCAGGGCCAAGGGTGGCGTCTCGCGCTCGGCGGTTTTATCCAGAAGTTCGCCGAGGCGTCGCGCGGCATGGCGGGCCGAGATGAAGCCCTTCCAGTGCGCAATCGCCGTTTCGATGGGGCTTAACGCGCGCGAAACTGCGATCGAAGCGGCGATGATCGCGCCGGGTGAAAGTTCGTTCTGAATGACATAGTAGGCGCCGAGACCGAGCACCGAAGATTGCAGCAGCATACGCACAACCTTGGTGACGTTGCCGATGCCGCCCGCGACATCCGCCGCGCCCATCTGATGACCGAGATAGTCTTTATTCAGCGCTTCGTAGCGCCGGCTGAGCGTGGCCGACAAACCCATGGCCTGAATGGCTTCGGCATTGCGACGCACGGATTCGGCGAGTGCAAGCCGCTTGCTGCCTGAGATGGATGCGGCTCTCAAGGGCGCCGAGCTGCGGTACTCGGTGAGCAGGGTCAGCACGACCAGGAACAGAGCGCCGATTAACGCCACGAGCGCCAAAACCGGATGCAGTAAGTAAACGAACAGCAGATAAATTGGGATCCACGGCAGATCGAGCATCGCCGGCAATCCGAGGCCGGAGACGAACGAACGGATAGCGTCGAGATCGCGCATCGGTTGCATGCCGTCGCCGCCGGCCTGCGACTTGAGGGGCAGCAGCTGCACGGCGCGGAACACGCGCGGCGTCAGAGCAGCGTCCAGCCGGTTGCCGACGCGCACCATGATTCGGGCGCGCAGGAAGTCGAGCGCGCCGCTTATGACGTAGAGGCCGGTCAGCAGAATCGACAGGCCAACCAGTGTCGGCACCGACTGCGATGGCAGCACCCGGTCGTACACCTGCAGCATGTAGATCGAGCCGGACAGCGCCAGGATATTGATGACGCCCGAGAATAACGCCACGCCCGCGATCGCCGGACCGGATGATTGCAACATCTCGGATATCGACCTGCGAGTCGATTTCGAAGAAGGCTGGTCGATACGCGCCATACACGAGCCATCAGGTTTGGAACGCGGCGCAGGGCTCGGCGAGTTGCGGCCTTGCGACGTGCAATTGGAGCTGGATATAATCGAGAAACCTTAACGGCTCGATGTTTGGCGGGATGTGAAAGGAATTGGCAAGACGTCAACGAAGTCACTAATTGTTAAAGAATAGAGGGCTTCGGCGGCCGTAAGCGCACAGCGCCGCTGAAGATTGTCTATGCATACCGCCGCGTCGCCAACTTGCCCGCTCGCGTCTCCCACTTAAGTCGGATTACATAGTAGCTCTGGCCGCCTCGTCGCGGCCGGCCGGCAAGGGCGGGACATGGCTCAGACGACGCTAAAAGAGTACCTATCGAAGTGGACGCTTGAAGAGTTGACCCGGCGTGCCGTTGCGGACACCATCGAGGTCATCGCCGGAGCTGCCGTCGCGTTGTCACGCCGGGTGTCAGCCGGCGATCTCGACGGCCCGCTCGGCCGGGTGACGGCCAGGGCCGGCGCGTTCGACGAGCAGAAAGAAATCGATGTTCTCGGGAACGATGCCATTCTGGCGGCCTTGAGGTCGGCGCCGGTCGCGGGCTTTGCTTCAGAGGAGATGGAAGAGCCCATCACGCTCGACGCCAAATCGCCCTTATTGGTCGCCGCCGACCCGCTCGATGGGTCGTCGAACGTCGACGCCAACGTCTCGTTCGGAACGATTTTCTCGATCCTGCCGCGCCACCCCACATCGTCCGGTGTAGCGGCGTTCCTGCGGCCAGGGTCGCATCAGCTCGCCGCCGGGCTCGTCGTGTATGGACCGCAGACGACGCTTGCGCTGACTGTCGGCGCCGGCACGCAGATTTTCACGCTCGATCCGGCGTCGCAGGATTTCATCCTGACGCGCAAGTCGATCGCCGTTCCGCGTTCGACGACAGAATACGCGATCAACGCCTCCAACGCGCGATTCTGGGAAGAGCCAATCCGCATTTATGTGCACGACTGCGAGAACGGCGCAGACGGACCGCGCGGTTGCAATTTCAACATGCGCTGGACCGGCTCGCCCGTCGCAGACGTCTACCGTATCCTGTCGCGTGGCGGCATCTATCTGTATCCCGGCGACAGTCGTAAGGATTTCCACCAGGGACGTATCCGCCTCATTTATGAAGCGAATCCGATCTCCTGGATCGTCGAGCAGGCCGGCGGGCGAGCGACAACCGGCACAGAGCGTGTGCTCGATGTCGCGCCGCTATCACTGCATCAAAAAACGCCGTTGATTTGCGGGTCGCGCGACGAAGTCGATCGCGTGATCCGCCTGTATTCTGGTCAGGTCTTCAAAGGCGAGCGATCGCCGTTGTTTGGACGGCGCGGACTGTTTCGGGCTTTCCCCTGACCCCCCTTGAGAATGTGTTGCGGAGGCTCACGAGCGCGGACGAATGTCGATCAAGCACCCTATCATTTCCGTTACCGGGTCATCGGGCGCCGGAACGACATCTGTTCGCCAGACCTTTGAACAGATATTTCGTCGCGAAAACGTCAGCGCGGCGTTCGTGCAAGGCGACGCATTCCATCGCTACGATCGCGTTGGAATGGAGGAGGCTATGGCGAAGTCGGCCGCTGCCGGCAATCCGAACTTCAGCCACTTCGGTCTTGAAGCAAATCTGCTGGCCGAACTTCAAACACTGTTCGCGACTTACGCGGCAAGCGGCGCCGGCCGCACGCGCCAATACGTGCATGGAGTGGAAGAAGCCCAGGAGACGGGAACACCGCGCGGGTGCTTCACGCCGTGGTCCGATATTGAGCCGGATACCGACCTACTTCTGTACGAGGGATTGCATGGCGCGGTGGTGACGCCCGAATTCAACCTCGCGAAATACGCCGACCTCAGGATCGGCGTGGTCCCCGTCATTAATCTCGAATGGATCCAGAAGATCGATCGCGATCGCAAGCACCGCGGTTACACGACCGACGAGGTCACCGAGGCGATTCTGAGGCGCATGCCAGATTACGTCCGCTACATCTGTCCGCAGTTCACCGAAACGGATGTCAACTTTCAACGCATTCCGACGGTCGACACCTCCAATCCGTTTGTCGCGAGGTGGATCCCGACGCCAGACGAGTCGATGGTCATCATCCGCTTCAAGGAGCCGCGCGGCATAGATTTCGCCTACCTGCTGTCCATGATCCACGACAGCTTCATGTCGCGCGCCAATTCCATCGTCATTCCCGGCAGTAAACTCGATCTGGCGATGCAGCTGATCTTGACGCCCCTGATTCTTCAGCTTGTCGAGCGGCGTCGTCGAGCGATATAGCGACGGCGTATGGCGCGGTGGGCGAATCCGGCTAGTGTGCCGCCGACATCAATTCTGAACATGGGACCGACTGCCGTGGCGCGCCCGATTCTAATCGCTCCGTCAATTCTCTCTGCTGACTTCGGTCGCCTGGCGGAGGAAATCCGCGCCATCGACGCAGCCGGCGCCGACTGGATCCATTGCGATGTGATGGACGGGCACTTTGTGCCGAACATCACCTTCGGCGCGCCGGTCGTGAAGTCCGTGCGCGGCGCGTCGCCGAAAACCTACGACGTGCATCTGATGATCTCGCCCGCTGATCCCTACCTCGCAGATTTTGCCGCGGCAGGGTCCGATATCATCACGGTACACGCCGAGGCGGGCCCGCATCTCGACCGTTCCCTTCAGGCGATTCGCGCGCTAGGAAAAAAAGCCGGCGCGTCGCTCAATCCCTCCACATCGGAAACGGCGATCGCGCATGTACTCGATCGGCTAGACCTCATTCTGTTGATGACCGTCAATCCGGGGTTCGGCGGTCAATCCTTCATTCCGTCGGTGCTCGAGAAAATCAGCCGCGTGCGCGCGATGGTCGGAGACCGCCCGATTGACATTGAAGTCGACGGCGGCGTGACGCCGGAGACGGCAGGCCAGGTTGCGGCCGCGGGCGCCAATGTTCTCGTGGCGGGCTCGGCCGTGTTCAAGGGCGCCACGCCGGCGGCTTACCGCGTCAACATCGCCGCGATCCGCGAAGCGGCCGAAGCCGCGCGACGCGCGGGGTGACCGACCGGTCAATGTCCATCGGAGTGCCGCTACCGATCGACGACGTTCTGGATAACCTCAGAGCTGCATTGGCGTCGAGCAACGCGGTCGTGCTGGTCGCCCCGCCCGGAGCCGGGAAGACGACACGTGTTCCGCTCGCGCTTCTCGACGAGCCCTGGTTGCACAGTGGAAAGATTCTCGTCCTGGAACCGCGGCGCATCGCCGCCCGGGCGGCCGCCGAGCGCATGGCGGCAACGCGGGGCGAGCGGCTCGCCGAGTCGATCGGGCTACGCGCGCGATTTGCTTCACGCACCAGTCCGAGCGTGCGGATTGAGGTCGTCACCGAAGGCGTCTTCACGCGGATGATCCTCGACGATCCTGAATTGCAGGGCGTTGGCGCGGTGCTGTTCGACGAGTTTCATGAGCGCTCGATCGACGCCGATCTCGGCCTCGCCCTGGCGTTGGATGCGCGCGCGGCGCTGCGGCCGGACCTGCGGCTGCTCGTCATGTCGGCGACGCTGGATGTTGCGCGCGTCGCGGCGCTGCTCGGCGCTGCGCCCGTCATCGAGAGCAAGGGCCGCGCTTATCCTGTTGAAACGCGCTATCTCGGCCGCGCCTCCAACCGCATCGACGACGATATGACCGACGCGATTCTGCGTGCGCTGCGGGCGGAGAGTGGGTCACTGCTGGCTTTCCTGCCGGGACAAGGCGAGATCACGCGCGTCGCGGAGCGCTTGGCCCGCAGTATTGCCGACCCGAATATTGACATCGCGCCGCTATACGGCGCTCTGGCGCCGGCGGCGCAAGACTTGGCGATCGCGGCCGCCAAGCCGGGACGGCGCAAAGTCGTGCTCGCGACGTCAATTGCTGAAACATCCATCACCATCGACGGCGTGCGCGTCGTCATCGACAGCGGCCTGATGCGAACGCCGCGGTTCGAGCCTGACATCGGCGTGACGCGGCTCGAAACCGTGCGGGTATCGCGAGCCTCCGCCGATCAGCGGCGTGGCCGCGCCGGGCGGACGACGCCCGGCATGTGCTATCGCTTGTGGAGCGAGCCGGAGACGCAAGGCCTGAAACCCTTCGCCGAGCCTGAAATCAAGAACGCCGACCTCTCCGGCCTGCTCCTCGATTGTACCGAGTGGGGGGCGCACGATCCGCGCACTCTGACGTGGCTCGATCCGCCGTCGGAAGGCGCTCTGTCGGCGACGCGCGCCGGACTGCAGGCGATCGGCGCATTGGACGAAACTGGCCGGATCACGCAGGAAGGCCGCCGCATGAGGGCCCTGCCTTTGCCCCCCCGCCTCGCGCACATGCTCGTGCGCGCCGGAGACGTCGGGGCAGCGCAAAAGGGGGCAATGATCGCAGCGCTACTTGTCGAGCGCGGCGTCGGCGGCGACGCTGCAGACCTCGATCAGCGCCTCGAAGCCTTTGGAACCGACCGCTCGCGTCGTGCCGAAGACCTTCGACGACTCGCGGAAAGTTGGGCGCGACGAGTGGATACGCCTGTCAAGCGCGCCGAACCGGCCCCGTCCACCGCAGCGCTTCTGGCGCTCGCCTATCCGGATCGGATCGCGAAGGCGCGCGGCGCGCCGGGGCAGTTCCAGCTCGCCAATGGCCGCGCCGGCCAACTCGACCCGACGCATCCGTTGTCAAAGCACGCGCATCTTGTCGTAGCCGAATTGCAGGGACGGGCCGCGGCGACTCGAATCCTGCTCGCGGCGGCGCTCGACGCCGATGAGCTTCCCGCAATCGCCGGCGATCGTATGCGCGTTACCGACGAGGTGTACTACGACCCCGACGCCCGCGCTGTGCGCGCCCGCCGCATGCGTCGCCTCGAGGCCTTGAACATCTCAACCGATCAGCGCGCCATCCGTCCGGATGAGGACGTGACGGCTGAACTTGCTTTGGGTGTCGCAAAGACCGGCGTCGCGCTCCTGCCTTGGACCAAAGCGCAGTCCCAGTTTCGCCAGCGTGTCGCTTTTTTGCGCGTGGGAGACAACACGTGGCCGGACCTCGCGGACGCGGCGTTGGTCGAGACGCTCGACATATGGCTAAGGCCGTTCCTAGCCGGGAAGACACGGTTTTCGGAGATCGACGCAGAAGCGCTCGGCCAAGCGTTGGACGCCTTACTGCCTTGGCCGTTGCGCCAGCGGCTCGAGGCCGAAGCGCCGACGCACTTCGCGGCGCCGACGGGCAACCGCTTCGCGCTCGACTATGACGGCGACGGAGCCCCGGCTTTGCACATCCGCGTGCAGGAACTGTTCGGCATAAAGCAACATCCGGCCATCGCTGGAGGTCGGCTGCCGCTGACGCTCTATTTGCTGTCGCCGGCGCACCGGCCCATCCAGATCACGCGCGATCTCCCCGGATTTTGGCGCGGATCGTGGGGATCGGTGCGCGCCGATTTGCGTGGACGCTATCCGCGGCACTCCTGGCCGGAAGATCCCGCCAACGCCGCGCCGACAGCGCGGGCGAAACCGCGAGGAACATGAGGCGGCCCGGTTCGATCAACGCGCCGAGGCGTGGCTACGCAGAAGCTCGTCGTATATCGCGAGCATTTGCGCGTGAATGACGGGCGCGTCATAAAGCGACAGCGCTCTTTGATGTGCGGCTTCGGCAAAGGCATCGCGCTTGTGCGGCGAAGCTAGTGCCTCACGAAGGGCGCCGGCGAGCGCGCGTTCGTCGCGCGGCGGCACGATCCATCCGCAAGCGCCGTCGTCGACGATGTCCCGACACCCCGGCATTTCGGTCGTGACGATGCACCGGCGCGCCGCCGCCGCCTCCAGTAAGGAAACCGGTAGGCCCTCGCGATAGTGCGAGGGCAGGCACACGATCGTCGCCTGCCGCAGGACTTTGGGCATGTCGCTGCGCCATCCCCAAAGTTCGACAACGCCTTCGGCGCGCCAGGCTTCAAGTTGCGCGTCGCTGATCGACGCAGGACTGGAAGGGTCCCGCGCACCGACGAGCGCGAAACGGGCGTCGAGCCCCTCTGATTTCAGCATCCGCGCCGCGGCAACGAACTGCGGTACGCCTTTGTAGGTCAACAGCCGGGCGGGCAGGATCACGAGCTGCGGTCCTGGCGGAATACCGCCGACGTTGAATCGCGCCATGTCGACGCCGACGCCTTGAACGAGACGGAGATTTTCGGGATCCACAAGTCTGCGAGAGCAAAGCTCTTCGAAGTCATCCTGATTCTCGACGGTGACGCGCGTCTGTGCGCCCGCGAGCGCTTTCCGCAAAGCCGCACGGATCGCCGCCTTGATCAGGCGGGCCCGTAAAGACTGCGACGCGAACGCATATCCTAGACCGGCGATCGAATTCACGATGGCCGGAACGCGCGCGGCGCGCGCCGCCGCTGCGCCGAGCACGATGGGTTTCATCGCGATGTGATGCACGATGTCTGGCTTGATCGCCCGATAAAGCTGTTCGATCGCCGCGCGCTCTCGTACGGCATCCAACGGGTTGACGCTCGAACGCGCCATCTCGATCGAATGCAGCTCCAAGCCGGCGTCTTGAATGACGTCGGCGTGTGCGTTGATTCGTGTTGCGACCGAAACCTGATAGCCTGCGCGTTGCGCAGCATTAGCGAGCGCTAGCCGATGGGCGACGAAGTACCAGTCCTCCGTGATCAGGAACAGCAACCTGGGCTTCATCGCGGAGCGCCCCTTGGCGAGTAGTAGAGACGCCGGGAAATAGTCAGAACGAATACAGGCGACAAATGGACTCGGCTTGCGGAGCTGCAGACTGACGTCGTCCGAAAGCATGGCGAGTTTCCGCCAAGCCTCATTCCGGCCATCCGAGTCGATCTAGCTGAGCGCCAGATAAGCCTCAAGTGGTGTATTCGCCATAACGAGACCAACGATCGTGCCTGCGTGGCGCGCAGAACCGGCGACGCTTGGATTTCACCGCGTTTTTGCATCGGTTAACGCCATCTCAAGGGATTGCTGTGAGCCTCAAAAAGCAAAAGCACGACGCATCGAACCGCGGGCGCCGACGCACTGGGAGCCGCAAGGCCATGAAGATTCTGGTGACCGGAGGTCAAGAATTTCAAGCGGCGGCGGTCTGCAGCGCCGTCATGGCCGAGCGCGATGCGCGCGTCGTCTACCTAGCCCAGTCCAACGACGCTAGCGCCTTCAACGACCTTGCCTTGAGTCCGCGATTTAGCGGCTATCAGCCGGATCTCGCCGACGCCGCGGCGATGATGGATATCTTGAAGTTCGAGCAACCGGATGCAGTGATTCAATTGGCGGGTGACGATGACGCGGGCCATTTCCAACCGCTGCTCGCCGCAGTGTTGGGATACTGGTCCGACCTAGCGAAGGGTAGAAAAGGCGCATTCCGCTTCGTGCATGCATGGACGCGGAACCGCGGCTATCTGCGCGACTACGGCGCCAGCGAACTGTTGCTGGCCTCGCACGCCATCTCCAATGGATTGCCGGGAGTCTCGGTCAAGTGCGACGCGGGTTTTGGCCCCTATCAGTTGCCGAATGCAGACCTGCCGCTCTGGATCACCAACGCCATTCTGGGTCGTGACATGACGGTGACGAATCTTGGTTTAGCCCATACGTCGCGACTACACGTCGATGACATTGCGCGAGGTCTCGTCCTTGCAGCGCTACGCGGAATGCCTGGACGGCGTTACGAACTCACGTCCCCGACGGATGCCAGCGACCTCGAGATCGCCCATCGGCTTTGCGAAATTCTGGACGCCAAATGCCCGCGAGGCGACAGCGTTCCACACATTTCGTCGATCAGCATGGAGGATGGGGACATTTGCGCGTCAATTGATGTTGAGCGCACTGGCCCGCGCCTCGCCCCGTTGGACGGCTGGAAGCCCGAAGTGGACTTCTGGGAGGGTCTCGAAAAGACCGTCGAATGGTACGTTGAACAGAGCGCATGGTGGCTTCGACTGCGGCTGGCCGTTGTCGCCCAAGACCCCGAGAATAACGCCGCTAACCGTAATCCCGAGCATGAAGCGACGCAAAGGGACGCAAAGCGGCGCAAACGGCATGGCGCCAAAGTCTAATGGGGCCAACGTGCCGGCGCGTTTATGGGATGCAAAGCCATATGCTACTATGGTCCGATAAATAAGACGCCGTACGAAGCACTGCGGGCGCGCGCCCCCCTTTAAGACGGCCGTATCTCCGGGAGGACGAGAGTGGCGAGCCCCTCGCGCATTCTCATTGTCGAGGATCATCCTCTATTTCTTGAGGCGCTTCAGCGCGCAATCCAGTCGGTGTTTCCCGCCGCGCAGACGATTGCGTCGTCCTCGATCGAGTCCGCTAAAACCGAACTACAGGCACACGGCGTCTTCGACGTCGTGTTGCTCGATCTGGCGCTGCCGGGCACGCGCGGCTTTGAAGGCTTACTTGAGCTCCGCACGCTATATCCAAAGATCCCGATCGTTGTTGTCTCCGCCCTCGAGGATCCGCGCATCGTCCAGGACGTGATGCGCTACGGCGCCGCCGGCTTCATCGCGAAGTCTGCCGGCCGCGACGACCTCGCCGCGGCCATGCGCGATGTGATGGAGGGTTCAGTCACGCTGCCGAAAGGTTATCGTCCGCCGATCAACGCGCAGACATTCGATGACCAGGGCGACCTTGTTCACCGACTGCAGATGCTGACCCCGAAGCAGCTGAGCGTCTTGAGAATGCTGCGACAAGGCCTGCTGAACAAGCAGATCGCCCACGAACTTCAAATCGAAGAGACGACGGTCAAAGCCCACGTCTCGGAGATCCTGCGCAAGCTCAATGTCGCGTCGCGCACGCAGGCCGTCATCGAAGCGCAGAAAATCGACTTCGAAAAAGTCCTCGGCGAAGTCTGATCGACCGCGCCGCGATTGCGTCGTCACTTCAAGAGATGCTGCATCAGCGCGCGAAGTTCGGCCGGGCGCACCGGTTTATGCAGCAGTTCGCACGCGGCGGCCCGCGCAGCTTCAGTCGTCACCTCAGTCCGATCTGCGGTGATGAGAATAGCGGGCAGCCGCGCGTCGCATGTTTGGCGCACGCGTTCGATCGCTTCGATCCCGACGACGCCGCCGTCGAGATGGAAATCGGCGAGAATAATGGCCGGTTTGAACCCCTGATCAGCGATGATCTCGGTCACGTCGTCGAGGTCTCGCGCCAGACGCACATCGGCGCCCCATCGGGCCAAAAGCGTCTGCATCGCGTCGAGCACTGCGAGATCATTGTCGATGACGATGACCGGGTGCGCGATCAGGCTCGAGTCTTCGACCGGGCGAATGGTGTGAGACGGCTGGCTGGCAGATGCTGCCGCGCAGTAGGGCGCAAGAACGCTGAAGCGCGACCCCTTTCCAAGCCGCGACTTCAACTCCAGGGAATGACCGAGCGCTTCCGACATACGTTTCACGATCGCAAGGCCAAGGCCAAATCCTACGCCGCCCGATCGCTCTGACGCGGCGCCGCGTTGGAATTCCTCGAAGATGCGATCGCGTTCGGCTGGCGCTATTCCGGGGCCAGTGTCCCACACTTCAATTGCGACCTGATCGCCGCGTCGCCGCGCGGTCAGAAGCAACCCGCCCGACGAGGTGTAGTTGACGGCGTTGACCAGAAGGTTCTGCAGGACGCGCCGCAGCATCAGGGGATCGGACAACACGCCTAGCTGCGTCGGTCGCACCCTCAACTCGAGAGTTTTTCGACGCGTCAATGGCTCCAGACTTGCGGCGAGCTGCTCGAACACATCGCCAACCGAAATTTGTTGAACGTTCGGGACAAAGACGCCGGCTTCCAGCTTTGAAATGTCGAGAATGCTCGTCAGCAATTCTTCGACTGTCGCAAGGGCGTGCGAAATGTTGCCGGCGAGCCGGCGATTGACCGTGAGCTCCTGCGCGTCTGTCAATTCCGTCAAGGTCAGCCGGGCCGCGTGCAGCGGCTGCAGCAGGTCATGCCCGACCGCCGTGAAAAAGCGAGTCTTGAATAGATTTGCGCGTTCTGCGGCGTCGCGAGCGTCGCGCAGTTCGAGA
>JBJXHD010000006.1:0-133549 GCA_046160845.1 Hyphomicrobium sp. | reverse complement strand
GCGCTCCTTGATGAGTTTGGCCATCTCGCGAACGTAGTTATCGTCTGCCGCGGTCGGGATGGTGAACCAAGGACTGGCGCCCACGTAATTTGCGAAGTCGATCATGTACTCAAGCGCAACTCCGCCGTGGCGTTCCTGCGTTCCGTGCTCCGGCCGCGAGCGCTCTGCCCAATTGGAAATTTTGTTATCGTTTGTGTTGGCCCAGCCCATATAACGCAGAACGTTGAACCCCTGAAGGTAGCGGCGGTACTCTGGGTTGAACGTTTCCATGGCGGCTCCATTCGTCTCTGCCAAACGGAGCGAAATCTTGCGCACGGGATCACTCGGGTCCACCTGCAGCACCTTGATGAAAAGTCCGCCGGCTGTACTAACCCTCAAGCGTGCGCCATCGGGATACGTTTTGACAATTTCTGCATCGCCGTCGACGACCACCTTACCCTTGCCCTCGTAGGACAGCCGGTAGAAGCCGTTCGGATATTGCACCGAGGGATTGATCAAGGTCGTGAGGATCTGATCGCCGATGAGCCGCCGAGGCCAGCCATCAGGATCCAAGTCCATCGGACGACCCGTGTTCCACTCATCGCTGCCGCGTTTCTGCGGGATCCACTGCGACGTCTGTTTGAAGAGGTCATTAAAGACGAGCACGGGGGCCCAATAGACCACATCATGTAAGTTTATCCCGACACCTTTATCTGGCTTTGCGGCGCAGGCGATGCTTGGAAGTAGGTTCAACGCCAATACGGCAGCAAGCCCGAGCGATGAACGTTTCTTCGCGACCGCGGCGTTGCGCCTTCTGCGCGGAACCTTAACCCCAACGCATTTAATCACTCCGCCGGGAACCAATAGCCAGCGTCGCTTGCCGGATCGAACACGAACGGGTTGGGCGCGTGCTGGGTTCCGAGAGCCGGCGTTTCGCGCGCGAAAAATGGCGTGCATTGGTCAATCTTCCCGATCCACTTGCCCGGAACGTAGGCGTTCCAGGCATCGCAGAATCCCCCGGTCATCAGTTTGCGACAGCCCGAAAGGTCGAGGTCCTTGCCGGCATCATTCTGCACCGACTGATAGTAGCTGAATGCGAACTTCTGAACTGCTTCGGCCTGAGCCTCGCTGATACCATTTGGCCGCCATGCCCCATTCACTTCGTTGCCCGTCATCCATACATAGCTGATGAGCGCGAGATAATATCGCCCGAGCGGCGCTAGGTGAACGTCGTCGCTAAAGAATAGGTTGACCGTTGCGGCCTGGGTGTCGGCTTTGAGCACCGAGACATCGCCGCGCAGGCTCGCGTCAATGAGCATGGCGAGGGCCGCGCCTGCTGGAATCGAGTGGATACGGTCGCGACGGCCTTCGTGGGCTAGGCTGGCATTGATGCGATTGGCCATACAGCGCCAAACGCGCGTGCCTTGTTGCTCCAACGCGATCCAAGGCTGCGGATTTGCCTTGTCCGAGATCCCTTCCCATGGCTCGAAGAAGAACGTCCGACCGGAGGGATTTTGCCTGATGAAGTGCTCGTGGAAGTGGCGCAGATAGCGCGGCGTATCGTTCCATACGAGTTCGGATACCGAATGGTGGCCCTCGGTCACGATCAGAACGTCAAAAGGGTCACTCTTCGACTGTGCGAAAGCCGTTCGGACGTCGAGACCGGTCCGACCGCCTTTGTTGTTTCCGTATCCGTACCCCGACCAAGGAGGATCCTTGTCGGTGTCGCCAAGCGTCCGCCATCTCAGCGGAGAGCCAATGACGATCTGCTCCTCATAGGACATTTTCAAGCTTTGGCTCTGGCCGATCGCCACAATATAATCGGCGAAAGGATCATCGGTTAGGCTGTGGCCCGAGACAAAAAACTTGATCGAGGTCTGCTCCGAGACTGGTGCGCTCAGAACAGCGCTCGATGAAATCAAACAAATGACCAGCGACAGCGCAAAATCTGAGGCGAAATGGGCCCGAGTCCTCCACTTGCGGCTGCTATTACGGCCAGTCGGCATGAGCTGATCCTCCACGTATTCGCAGTAGCGGCGCCAGCCGGCCGGTTGTCCGCTGCCGGCAATCACGACACTCGCGCTTCAAGTTAATCAACGGCGCCGAGCCATTCCGGCTCTGTGTTTTTCAGCTGATGACCTCTATTGCGAGGCTAAGCCACTTTGCTGATACGACTGTGGCGCCGTTAAAGTTGCGGGCTCTGCCCTATTGTGTAGTTAAACAATCCCGATTGTGTAATGCGGTACTCGGGTCGTTGATATGGCCAGCAAGGTAATTCGAGACCTGCAACGTGCAGGTCGACACGCTGCTCGGGCAGCTCCATCGCCTTGAGATTGCGCTGATTGCTCAGATCCTAAATCTTCATTCGATCTCTTCTCCCTCCCGTTATTGGCCATCATGGAGAATATCAGGCGAGTTCGTACCGTTTTACAGCTGCGCTGTTAGCCGGCGTCACGGTCGATAGAGGGCCAGTCAGTGACGCCTTCCGCCACTGCGCGCTGGGCTAGAATAGCATCGATGAAAAACTTCGTAGCCCAATTGGGATACTGAAGAGGCGCGTATCGGCCATAGATTGGGAACGAGCCGGCGATCGCGCCATGCCAAGGCGCGCCGGGAGCGTCTAGAGATTGCAATCGTGCAACGGCTTCGAGCAGGCGGTCGGCGGTGTTCCTGTAGTGGGGCTTCCTGGTAACGACGAACAGCCGATACAGCACAATAGAGAGCTGAGCATAGCCGGTCAGGCAGATATGGGAGGAGAGGTACTCCCATTGCGGCCCTAGCTCGGCAGCGATCCAGGACCGCCTCTCGTAGAGCTCGCAGACCTTGTCGGCAGCCCGACACACGGAACTCAAGATGCGCTCGTCGGCAGTCAAATAGTGGATCTGGAGAAGGCCACGCATGACGTACGCGGTTCCATGGGTATTGGCGTTGCCGCCCGGCTTGAAGTTATTCTTGAGGTAGAACCCGTGCTCGTTTTGCTGAGCTATCGTCCACATCGCGCAGTCGGCCGCCCGATCTATGAGCTGACGGTCGTCGGTCAGGCTGCCGTACGCCATCAGCGCCCAAGCAGCGCGTACGTTGTAGGCATGGACAATATTGTGGCTCATGTTGCGGACGAAACACCCGCTATCGTCCATCGATCCTACTAGAAACTCTGCTGCCATCCGCCCCGGTCGGAGGAAATGATCGTGGTCGCCTCGTTTAATAAGCGCGTTGAAGCCAAGCAGGATCATGCCGGTGTCGAACACGTCGGGCTCGGTTTGCAATCCAAGCTCGCCCCCTGAGAAGCCGCCGTCGGGACGCTGGATCTGCGTCAACCAAATGCCGATTGCGCTGGCCGTGTCCGCGAACGTGCCGTCCTTGCGCTGGCGTTCGAGGGCGAGAAGGGTTGGGATAATGTAACCGCTTGTTTCCGGATAGGGCGGCATCCACCCCTTCATAAAGCGATAGCCCTTCGAGGAGGCGTGGCCGTCGCAAGCCTCAATTGATTTCATCAGCCATCCGATGGCGGCGCCAAGATTCTCCTCGGGCACGCGATCGCCCGCAGCCGCCGCGCGAACACCCGTCCGGTCCTTAACGCAATCGCCGATGGCTTTGCGAATGAAGTGTGTGAGCATTGAAGGTTCAATCTCGTGCGCCGGCTGAAGGGCCTGGTTCAGCGGCAATGAGCGGATGTCGTAAAAAGCCAGGGCGCGCTGGCTCTTCAAACTTGTTACCCGAGGTTGGTCGCAATCTTACGCATCGCCATCCGCATCAGAAGCATGAGATACTGGGAATTCGAAACGTAGTACCGGCGGGCAAGCCGACGGGGTTCCTGAAGCAATCGAAACAACCACTCCAGACCCAGTTGTTGAACCAAGACTGGGGCTCGCATGATGTGCCCTGAAATAACGTCGAATGATCCGCCGACTCCCATTTGAACCATCACGCCCAACTCATCGCGGTACCTATTCAAGAATCGTTCCTTTATCGGACTTGAGATCCCGACAAACAGGCAATCCGCTTTAGAGGCCCTGATATCCAAGACAATCTGCGGTTCGTCCTCAGGCTTGAAATATCCGTTGCGCCAGCCGGCGATCTCGAGACTTGGATGCATAGTCCGCAGCCGGCCGACAAGATCCTCGACGACGCTCTGCTGTGCGCCGAGGAAGAATGGGCGATATCCTTCGCGCTCGCAGATCGTAATCACCTCGCGCATGAGGTCTATGCCGGCGATGCGGTCCTTGACGGGCACGCCCATAAGCCGGCATCCCCAAATAATGCCCATGCCGTCTGGAAAAACGATATCGCTTTCTTCGGTGCAGCGGCGCAGTTCAGCATCGCTCTGCATGTCCACCAGTTTCGCGACGTTCACGTCTCCGACCTGCATTCGGAAGCGATCCCTCATCGCTCGCGTCACTAGGTCAATAGCCTCGGCCCAGTTGATTTGGTCGATTGATACGCCGAGGAAGCGCGCACGCTCCGTTTGGAATGTGTGGGACAAAACAGCACCAACGCAGTACAAGCCTTAACGAACTATTAAATAATGGAACGGGGCCAGAGTCCTGGCAAGTGGCGAAATGCAGTAAGCTTGCCACTAAACCGATTCAGCAGAAGCTGTTGAACATTCACCAAAGTCTCGCGCCAGCCGCCATTCCCATTGGGTTTCTGTGTCGCGCTGCAACTTGAAAATGGAACAGAGCCGGGTTACGGTCCGACCACTGAAGATGGCGTCGATGGCTTGCTTTTTGCATGGCTTCGCCAAGTGGTGAATGCGATCAATCGCTCGTCATACTCTTGGCGGCATTAATGGCCTCGTTTTGAGCAACCGACGAACTTTGTTTGCGTAACTCCGGGGCACATTATGTCCAGCGTTGAAGTCGGCAGTGACATTGCCATCATCGGAATGGCCGTCCGCGTGCCGGGCGCGACGACCTACGGCCAATTTTGGAGAAACCTGCGCGAAGGCGTGATGTCGATCGAGACTCGCTCGGTCGAGGAATTGATTGCCGCCGGCGAGTCGCCGCGGCAACTGCGCCGCAAAAATTACGTGCCGCGTGCCGCAGTCCTGCCTGGCATGGCTGACTTCGATGCCGAGTTTTTTGGCTTTAGTCCCAAAGATGCAGCCATCCTCGATCCGCAGCACCGCCAGTTCCTCGAATGTGCGTGGGAAGCGTTGGAAGATGCTGCGCGACCGCCAGAGAGTTTGTCGGGTCCGGTTGGCGTCTTTGCCGGTTGCGGGATGGGCAGCTATTTCTACTTCAATGTGTGCAGTCACCGCCCCCTAGTCGACCAGGTGGGCATGTTCCTTCTTCGACACACTGGCAACGACAAAGACTTTCTCGCCACGCGCGCATCCTATTCTTTCGATCTGCACGGACCGAGCGTCAACATACAGACGGCCTGCTCCACATCGCTCGTCGCTGTACACTACGCGGCCCAGAGTCTGCTAAACGGCGAGTGCGAAATGGCGCTTGCCGGGGGCGTTACGATCGAGTTGCCGCACGGTCGCGGTTATCTCTATCAGGAGGGCGAAATTCTCTCGCCCGACGGACACTGCCGCGCTTTCGACCATCGTTCGGACGGCACAGTCTTCGGCAGCGGTGTTGGCGTCGTTGTTCTGCGCCGACTTTCCGATGCCATTGCCGACGGGGATCCAATTCATGCGGTGATCAAGGCCACCGCTGTCAACAACGACGGCGCGGGCAAAGCCAGCTATCTCGCGCCAAGCGTTACTGGGCAGGCCGAAACCGTTGTCGAGGCGCACGCCCTCGCCGGAGTCAGCGCTGATACCATCGAGTACGTCGAATGCCACGGCACTGGAACGGCAATCGGCGACCCCATCGAGATCGCAGCGTTGACGCAAGCGTTCCGTCTCGGCAGCAATCGCAACGAATATTGCCGCATCGGCTCGGTGAAAACGAACATCGGCCATCTCGACACCGCTGCTGGCGTCGTAAGCCTGATCAAATCGGTGTTGGCGATTGAGCATGGCGAGATGCCCCCGAGTCTCGGATACGAGAAGCCAAATCCGGCAATAGACTTTGCAAACAGTCCATTCGTGGTCAACGAACGCTTGACGCCATGGCCGCGCGGTCGTGGGCCGCGTCGCGCAGGCGTGAACTCGTTGGGTGTTGGCGGGACCAACGCCCACGCCATCGTTGAGGAAGCGCCGGCGAGGGTCGGCACGGCCCGGAAAAGCGCTGAACCGCCCCAATTGATCATGCTCAGTGCGCGCAGCCGCAAGGCTCTCGACGAAACCGGCAAACGGCTGGCGGCGCATTTGGAAGAAAACCCAGATATCGCCCTCGCCGATGTCGCCTACACCCTAGCCAAGGGCCGCCGATCCTTCGATCATCGACGCGTGCTGGCCGTGGCCAGCCGTGAGGATGCGATTTCGATTCTCAATGAGCCAGCCTCGCGCCGCAGCCATACCCACACAGAAATCCAAGGATTGCATTCCGCGGTGCTGCTGTTTCCAGGCGGCGGCGCCCAGTACCCGGGCATGGCGCGACAGCTGTATGAGAACGAACCGCCGTTCGCCAAGTGTGTCGACCAAGGGATTGGATTTCTGCCCGCCGAACTGGCGGTTCGCATTCGCTCGCTGTGGATTGATGCAGCGCAAACAGACACGAGCGCCGCATCCGAGCTGCTTCGGCCATCGCTTCAGCTTCCTGCGATTTTTATTCTCGAAGTGGCGCTGGCGCGCCTTTGGGAGAGCATTGGGCTCAAGCCTGCCGCGCTGATCGGCCATTCCATGGGCGAGTACGCCGCGGCCTGTGTTGCTGGCGTCATGAGCTTCGAGCGCGCGATTAACCTCGTCCGACTGCGGGGCGAACTTTTCGACAAGATTGAAGGCGGCGGAATGCTCAGCGTTCCTATCGCCGTTGATGCTCTTCGTCGGCGCTTGCCTTCGTCTCTCGACGTCGCGGTCGTCAATGCCCCGGAGCTTTGCGTTGTCTCAGGCCCCGACGCGGAGCTAGAGGCTTTTCGTAAGACTCTTGTGGCGGACGGAATAGACGCCACCCGCGTGCCAATCAATATCGCGGCGCATTCCCGCATGCTGGAGCCGATCCTTGGCCGCTTCGAGGAATTCCTGCGTGAGACACCGCTTTCGCCACCTCAGATCCCCATCGTCTCGAATCTCACTGGCACCTGGATGACCGCGGCTGAAGCCACGGACCCGATGTATTGGGTCAGGCACCTCAGATCGACCGTACGCTTTGCAGACGGTCTTGCGACGCTCGCTGCAGGTGGAGCGCGTGTGTACATCGAAGCGGGTCCGGGTCGCACGCTGAGCTCTCTTGCAAAGGCGCAAGGTTCCATCGACGGCAATGCGGTCATCAACTCTTTGCCGCACGCTGACGAGATGGCCGATGACCGGCTGTACTTCATGACGGCCGTCGGTCGCGCGTCAGTGACGGGCCTCGACATGGCTATCGACCGCTTCTGGCAGGGTGAAAAGCCGCGCCGCATCAATCTGCCGACCTATTGCTTCCAGCATCAACGCTACTTTCTTGAACCGGTTGCAGCCACGGCCGATTCTGCGGGTGTCGAAGCGCCGCCGAAACGCGAAGATCTTGCGACTTGGGGATGGAAGCCGGTCTGGAAGCCAGTATACGCCAACACGATTCCGGGCATTGATCGCGACCCGAGCTCGTTCTTGATTTTCATGGACGATACCGGCCTGGGCACCGGTCTGGCGCGGCGCCTGCGCTCGGCGGGGCATCGTGTCGTGACCGTATCTCTCGGTGACACGTTCGCGGCCGGCGAGAGCGGCGATTGCATCTTGTGCCCTGAACTTGGTCGCGACGGCTACGACGCGCTGCTTCGTCATCTTCACAGCAGCGGCGGCGTTCCAAATCACATTGTGCATCTCTGGCTTTTTACCGGCGACGAGCATCACCGTCCGGGATCGAGCTTTTTCCATCGCAATCAAGAGCGTGGTTTCTATAGCTTGTTCCATATGGCCCAGGCGCTCGGCGGCGCTGATGTGGAGGATGCGCGCGAGCTTCAGATCACCGTTCTGACGAATGGTATGCAGCGTGTTGGACAGGAACGTCTTCCCTATCCTGAAAAGGCGACGGTGCTCGGGCCTGCGCAGGTCATTCCTCGTGAGTTTCCTGGCGTCAGCGTCAAGGTGCTCGATGTGCCGGCCGATCTTTCCAGTGATCGACAGCTTCTGCGCATGGGAAAGAAGCGAGTGTTTGACCTTGTTCAACACTCCGTTGGCGCGCGACCCGAGCTTTCGATCGCCGATCTGATCTGGGAAGACCTGTTTGCTGACCATAGCAACGAGTTGGTCGCGTTTCGCGATGGACGACGTTACGTTCAGACGCTGGCAAAGCAACCCCTCCCGGAATGCGTCGACGGCGCCTCAGGTCTGAGGCCAGGTGGCGTATATCTTTTAACGGGCGGGCTCGGCGATATTGCAACGGCGATCGCGACCGATCTTGGCAGGCGGTTTTCAGCGCGGCTCGCATTACTGGGCCGGATCGATCTACCAGAAAGATCGTCTTGGCCTGCAGTGGTTGCTTCCCAAGGTTCGAATTCCAAGGTCGCGCGTGCAATCGCCGCCATTCAGAGCATAGAATCGGCGGGCGGCGAGGTGCACTATGTGCGCGCAGATCTCACAAACCCCGAGGCTGTTCAGCGCGCCATCGCGGAAACAAAAGCGCGGTTTGGCGCATTGAATGGGGTCATCCATACGGCTGGTGTCGTTAACGACAACCTGATCCTGCTCAAGTCCATATCCGACCTGGAGGACGTTCTGGCGCCCAAGGTCTTGGGCACGATGGTCCTAGCAGAAGCGCTGGCGGACGAGAAACTGGACGTATTCGCTCTTTTTTCATCGACAAGCACGGATACGGCGCCGGCGGGCCAAGTCGACTATGTGGCGGCCAACGCCTATTTGAATGCTTTTGCGGCTAGCCGGGCCGGATCCTCCACAACACAGACGGTCGCAATACACTGGGGTGTGTGGAACAAAATAGGCATTGCAGCGCGCGCGATTGGGCAGAGCGAAACTCATGCCGTCGCCGAGTCCGAATCCGCCGACGCGCCAACTGAGCCCTTGTTCGAGACGCGCTGGCATGATGCGGTCCGCGGGGATCGGCTCGAACTGACCTGTGGGCCAAAGCGCCAGTGGCTGCTCGACGAGCACCGGCTGCGATCTGGCGAGGCTGTGTGGCCGGGTACAGGCTATATCGAGCTAGTGGCGGAGGCAGCGCGAGCCTTTGGTATTTCCGGCCCAATGGAAATATCCAATCTGGCGTTTTTGCGCCCATTCCACATCCCCGACGGTCAAACGCGGACCCTCGCCGTTCGCGCCGAGCCCTCTACCGGGGGACTACGTCTCGCAATTGAAAGCCTGGTGGATTTCAACGGCGATCCGGCTTGGCTGCGACACGCCGAAGCGCTCGCCACGCCGTTGCGCGCTGCGCCGAGCGCGCCGTTGCCCGCTGTTGATCTCGAGGCCGCACTTGCTCGGTGCCCCGTGAAGTCGATCGCACCACCCGGGGTGGCTTTGCGCCCGGCTCAAGATCGTCACTTGCGGCTCGGGCCCCGCTGGCAAGTCCTGCAACAGCTGCACGTGGGATCGACCGTGGCGGTCGCCAAGCTTGAACTGGCGGATATGTTCACTTGCGATCTCGATGCTGGCCTAATGGTTCACCCGGCGTTGATGGACATCGCGACCGGCTGTGCGATGGATCTGATCGCAGGCTACGACGCTGCGGAGGGTCTGTGGGTGCCGGCCAGCTACGGTTCCATTCGCCTCCACGAGTCCCTTCCGGCCACCATTTGGAGCCATGTGACGCGCAAGTCAGACGACGATCCGGGGCCGGGCTACGCCACATTCGACGTGATCGTGACCAACGCTGAAGGTCGCGTCTTGTTGGAAGTCGAAGGATTCACGGTAAAACAACTGGCGGCGAACTCCGATTTCTCGGCCGCTCTAACCGATACGACTGCGGCTGTGCCGCTCGCCCGTAAGCCGCTGCACACGTCGCGTGATCTGTCGCCTGCCCTTTTGAGATTGGCTGAGCAAGTCGAGAACGGCATCGCACCATCTGAGGGTGGCGACGCATTTATCCGGGCCATTGCAACGCGACTACCGCAGGTCGTCGTCAGTTCGATGGATATCGCCGCGCTGCAAAAGCTCGCCGCCACCTCTAACGAGGTCCGGCCGGCCAGCGGCGGCACCGCTCGACCCGAGTTGAATGTTGAGTTTTCGGCGCCGACCAGCGACGTTGAGAAGACGCTCGCTGGCTTCTGGTCGGAGTTGCTGGGAATTGAGAAGATCGGCGTTACGGACAGCTTTTTCGATCTCGGCGGCCACTCGCTCATCGCCGTTCGCCTGTTCCGCCTCATCAATAAGACCTTCGCTATTGATCTGCCTATTTCGGTGCTTTTTGAAGCGCCCACGATTGCGGACTGCGCTCGCATGATTGAGGCGGCGGGGGGAAGCAAGGCGCTCGATGCGGTTGGCGGATCGACGGGTGGGCAACCTCAAGCAAGTGTCATTTCATACACCCACATCGTGCGCATGCACGCAGGACGGCACCCCGATGCTACGCCGCTGTTGGTCTGCGCTGGCATGTTCGGAAACATCCTCAATCTGCGCCACCTAGCGTTGCAGATCGGCGAAGATCGCCCGGTCTACGGTCTGCAGGCCCGCGGCCTTTACGGAGATTGCGCGCCACACGAGACGTTCGAAGACATGGCGCGAGCAAACATCGCCGAGGTGCGTGCGATCCAACCCCACGGGCCATATCTGTTAAGCGGATTTTCCGGCGGCGGCTTAGTGGCCTACGAAATGGCGCAGCAATTGCGGGCTGCAGGTGAAACGGTGTCGATCGTGGTGCTGCTCGACACGCCCTATCCGGAAGACGTGCAGTTGTCGATCGCAGACCGCGCGGCGATGAAGCTTCAAGAGCTTGTGCGCGACAAGGGCGCCTTCGTCATGAACTGGGCCCGTCGGCGCATTGCGTGGGAGATGCAGCGGCTGCGCAAGTCACGAAAAGACGAGGAAACAGAGTCGGCCGAACATTTCCACAACGACGCCATCGAGGCTGCATTCCGCCGAGCGCTATCGAAGTATTGCGCCGAGCCTTGCGACTCACCGGTCGTGCTGCTGCGACCAAAGCTGCAGATAGCCTACACTCTGCGCGATGGCCGCAAACTGAATGCGGAACGGTCCATTTTGAAGCCCGATAACGGCTGGACGAGCTATTGTCCCCGCTTGACAATACGCGAGGCGCCCGGCGATCACGACAGCATGGTGCTGGAGCCAAATGTTCGTGTTTTGGCCAGCTACATGCGGGAGGCCCTAAATGCGGCGGTGAAACTGGGAGGCAAGCCCGAGGCTAAGGTTGTCGGGACGATGAGCGCTTGAGCCAAAAATCAGCGCAAGTAAGCACCAGACGAGATTGATGGGGCAACCGGTGCACGTCGCCTATCTCGTCAATCAGTATCCCAAGGTGAGCCATAGTTTCATTCGCCGGGAGATCCGCGCTCTGGAATCCCGCGGGTTCACGGTCGATCGTATTTCTATCCGCGGCTGGGACATCGATCTGGTCGATCCAGATGATCTGGCCGAGAGGGCGGTGACGCGATTCGTGCTCAAAGACGGATTGGCGCCGCTGTTAGCAGCTTCCTTGCGCATGACAGCTCGGCGGCCCCTCCGATTCTTCTCCGCGCTGGTTCTGGCGATCCGCATGTCGGTCCAATCCGAGCGATCCTTGCCCTATCACTTGGCTTATCTGGCACAGGCCTGCCGGGTTCTAGAGTGGCTGCGCGACTCGGGCGCGCTGCATCTCCATGCTCACTTCAGCACGAACCCGGCAGAGGTCGCCATGCTTGTGCGCAAGCTCGGAGGTCCGACATACAGCTTCACGTCACACGGGCCAGAAGAGAATGACCGGGGCGGTTTTCTCGGTTTGCCAGCAAAGGTGCGCCACGCGGCGTTCGTCGCAGCCGTCAGTTCGCACACACGCAGTCAAGTCTTTCGGCGCGCGGATATGCGTGATTGGGCCAAGGTGAAGATTGTTCATTGCGGCCTCGACGAGGCCTTCAGCAAGGATGCGGATTTGCCCCGTCCCAGTGAGCCGCGCCTAATCTGTGTCGGTCGGCTCAGCCCTGAAAAGGGGCAACTCATACTTCTCGATGCAATGCCGCAGATCCTCAAAACGCACCCGGCTTGCAAATTAATTCTGGCTGGCGACGGCGAGTTGCGGCAAGCGCTGGAAGACCGCATCGCGGAACTTGAACTGCGCGACGCGGTACGAATTACCGGCTGGCTGACGAACGCCGAAGTTCGACGCGAGATCCTAGCGTCCAGCGTTCTTGTGCTCCCCAGCTTTCAGGAGGGATTGCCCGTCGTGCTGATGGAAGCCATGGCTCTCAAGCGCCCCGTGATCTCCACCTACGTGGCTGGCATACCCGAACTCGTGTGTCCCGGTGAAACCGGATGGCTTGTGGCGGCGGGTGAGGTCGATGGTCTCGCGGCGGCCGTGGACCGCGTTTTGACGATGCCGGAAGCAGACCTGCGCGCTATCGTGTCGGAGGCGCACTTGCGCGTCAGGGACCGCCACAGCATAGACGTAGAGGCGGGTAAGCTGGCGGAGTATTTTCGCGCCTATGCAACGGCGGATTGGAGCGCTCAATGATGCTTCGCCCCACGGACTTTGGCGCCCATTCGTTAACGCCCGTCGGGCGATAACCGTAAATCACGCCGTTCGACCGGGTGATGAGGTGGTATGGCAAATGTGTCGGCAGAGGCATGGGCGGACGTTTTCAGGCCACCTCGAGACCGCTCGGCGAGCCGCGCACGCGGAAGCGCTTTTGTAGCCGCGCGATAGAAAAGGACTTAGATCGAGCCATGACCAATATTCCAGTTCGGCCGGTCGATACGCGGCCGTGGTCACGCGCTCTGACGAAGATCTTAGCATTCGCGGAGCAACATGAGGCCAGCATCGTCGGCGTTACGGGTGATCGGCCGGGCGCTGGCTCTAGTCTGTTGTGTCGTGCTCTGGCGGAGGTCCTTGTGGGCTTCGGCAAACCGACACTTCTCGTCGACGCCAGCCGTATGGACATTCCGCAAGAAAGCGCGCGTCCAGGCGGGGCAGAACGCAGCCGGATCGACTTGCTGGCGTTGGCGAAACCGCACAGCTCCGGCGCCATGTCGGTCGACCTTGCCGAATTTCAAGCCAACATAATCTCGTATCCGGAAGTGCTGCGAGAAGCTTTTAAGGCCGCCGCCGCAGGTGGGACGATGGTCCTCGTCGATTTACCACCCGTTCAGCCAGTCCCTGGAGCGCGATTGCGCTGTTTGGCAGCGGTCGGTTCGGCTTGCCAGTTGGTTATGTTGGTCTGCCTGGCTGGCGAGATCACTAAAGGCGAACTTGGCGAGTGCGTAGATCTATGCCGCATCAACGACGTCCCCATCGGTGGAATCGTCGCCAACGATTGGAAGTTATCGGTGGGGCGGTTTATGGAAGGCGCATGACGCGGGACGTATCGTTCTTGACCCGCCTTCCGGTGGCGCCGATGATCGACATGCCACTAAGACCTTGCCCCACTCGAGGGCATGGAGTCGGCCACATCAATCGAACTACTACAGCTTAGAGGCGACAAACTAACATGTCGATCGATAGACTCCTTGCGGTTCTTGTTGCCGCCCTCCGACGATGGAAGCTCATTGCGTTGCCGCTGCTGGTGTCTATCCCGTTTGCGCTCCTTCTCCTGTTTTCCGCTCCCATCAAGTACGCCGCCACGTCGACGATCTTAATGGTCTCGGCAAACAAAGGCGGGGATGGGAGCGGCGGTGGCGGAGCGTTTCCCCGGCAGAATGCCGTGGAGCAATTGGCGGTCCTCGAGGCATGGCTGAAGAGCGACCACGTTCTGCGCGAGTTGTTACCCGAGTTGCTCGTCGAAAAACTTCCGGCCGATCCCAAGGCTCGACTGATTCAAATGACGATCCTGAGGAAGACGCTGACCTTGGAGTTGATCGGCGCCGGCGTTCTCGAAATCCGTCTCGAAGGATACGAGGCTGAAGGGCTCGGTCGTAAGCTCGAGATCATTCTTGCGCGATTGATGGAGGGAATCATCCGCCCCGAAGCCGGCATTCTCAGCGCCGCGCAGTTCATCGTGTTGCGGCGGGGTGAAGGGGTCGCCGAAGCGGAGGCCGCGCTTAACCGCGCCATCGCCGAATCCGGCGCCGGACCGGCAGATGTCGTGAAGTCAAAGTTGGAGGCGCTGACCGCACGCATGACCACGGGATCGGCTGCGAGCGACGCGAGGAAAACTGAAGCGGTAGCGGTCAGCCCGAGCGATGTGACTGAGCCCGCGGTCAGAGATGGAGCAGCGGACCGCGCGACCATTGCGGCGGATGCGGAAACTGTCGATCGGTTGATGCTGCTGTACACCGCCTATCGCGATGCGCGGGCTGCCTACACTGCGGCACAGAGTTCCGTCGGCGCGCAGTCAACCAGCTACGTTCGTGTGTTCGACGCGCCAGAAAAGCTGATTATTGTCGGTCGCCCTCGCGACCCCCTCGTCGGAGAAAGTTCGGGTTGGAAGCATGCGCTAGCGGTGCTTTTCCTGGCCGTCGTCGCGAGCGGCGGGCTTGCCGTCTTGATCGGTCTGATCGACCCGCGCGTGCGGGTGCGTGACGACTTTGAGGCCATTTCCGGCGTGCCTTTGGCTGGAAGGCTAGCCCAGCTTCCTCAATTCTCACCGAAGACTTCCAAATCGCAAAGCATGTCCAAGGGCCCCGCTGCTTCATTGAGGGTTAAGTGACCTGACCCTTCCGCATCTAGTTACTCGGCGGGACGCCGGACCGAAGATCACGCGTCACCGTTTCCCAGACCACCGACTGCAGCGTGTGCGCTAGGTCAGAACCAAGTTCTGGCGGGGAAGGAAGACCGACGGGTGATTGTCCATAGAGCGTTGCGAAGTGGACGAGGCCGGCGACATACACTCCGAGCGCACTTGGATGGATGTCGTCGTGCGGCTTGTTCGAATGCTTCAATGTGAGCATCACTTCGGGTGCGTTTGAGCTGATTATGGGCCACTCGGGCGGCCAATCGATGTAGGGGTTGGCAAACAAATCCGCCATCGTCATCTGCGTTCCGTCCGCTCGTAAGAACGAGTCTCCGGGCTGCGGTCGCTTGATGCGATCCGAAACGGCAATAAGAACGCTGCCAACAGGAATGATGTGAACGGGGTCGCTATTGCGACACCCACCATCGCCATGGGACGTCCAACCGATGCGATCGAGCCAACCCGGGGCGCGGACCTCTGGCAGCGCGGCAGCATCTGCAAGTGTTTCCCAATCCGCTCTCTGGGCCAGCATTTCCGCCCGCCAGTCGAATCTGTGGATCGGCGGATATTTCGCGTTGGCATCGCCAGCCTGGAAGTTAACCCACGACTGGTAAAGATAGACGCGCGTGTTGGGGTTGGCTTGCTTGAGGAGACAGGAGAAGCGGCGCACGTAATAGGCGCTGTATTCCCGATCGACCGACGACTTCAGCGGTAGAGCCTCGGTCAGGACGAGGGTGTTGTGGCGGCTGGCCGTGAGCGCAAGCGCTTCGCGTTTGGCGATCATGGGTGCAGCGTCTCTTGTGTACCCATGAGGTCTGCCGCGCCAGAGCGCCGACAACGATGCCCCCCAAAGCGTGTGATCGGTCATGCGATAGGCGAGACCGCGGGCCTCTGCAAAGCGCCCGACCATCGTCATCAACGAAATCTCACCCCAAGACGATGGAACCTTTGCTTCGACGAGGCTGTGACCGACCCACACAATGTCGATGCCGGATCTCGGTATCAGCACCGGAGGCGCTGGCTGGACATTCGGCGTCTGCGCTTGTGAATAGGTCATCGGAAATGTCGCCATTGCGCTCAGGGCAAAAGGGAACAGCGCCGTTGCGACCAGATATGCGCGGCAAATCATGGGCTCTAACGATACAAGGGCCCTAAGTGGCCACGCTGGGTCGACGCACGTCAATGTAGTCTTTGGACATCACTTGTACTCGATGATCTTCGCCTTGCGGCTCAAAAGTTGATCCAATTGAAACTTGAGCTGTCCGGCGGCTTCCGGAAAATTTCCGACGACGCGCAGAACGGAAGCCGCAATTGGCAATCCCGTTCGACTTGCGTCTCGCATATGGAGACGCCAAACCTGCAACGGATAAATGAGCGCCGGCACTCCAGCCCATGGCCCTGACCAATATGCAGCGATAACAATCGCAGCGGGGAGGGCGACGCCCCACAGCATAATTCGGCGGGATTCAGCCACCCAATGGCGTGTGGGTGGCTGGCCATGAAGATGTCGGCCCTCTGCGAAAGCGTAACCGGCTCGCATGCTGCGGCGCCACCATTGCGAGAACCGCGTTATCGCCGCGTCGTGTATCGTCATCGGGTGCGCCACGTTCAGGATCTTCCAACCGCGTTGCCGAAGTCGGATGCACAATTCCGGCTCTTCGCCTGCGATTAAGCTACCACGATAGCCACCCACTTCGCTCACCGCATCTCGCCGCATCATGACGTCGCCTCCACAGAATTTGACTTCCCCTGGCGGCACGTTCCATTCGCTGTCGCACATGCGATTGTAGATTGTCGCCTCCAAAAAACGCTCGCGGCGCCTGCCGTATACAGCCGCAACATCCGGCCGTCCGACGAGCGCCGACCGCGCGATCTCGAGCCAGCCTTTCTCCACTTCGCAATCGCCATCGACGAACTGAATGTAATGGATGTAAGGAGCATCACGGTTGACGACTGCGAGGCCAGCGTTTCTCGCCCGTGCAGCAGTGAAAGGCGTATCGAGGTCGAGGGAGACCACGCGCGCACCGAGCCGTGCGGCCAGCGCAACCGACCCGTCGGTGGAACCCGAATCCACATACACAATCAGATCTGCCTGTCCAACGACAGAATGCAAGCACTGCTCCAGACGGGCACCCTCGTTGCGGCCGATGGCAACGACGCCAACGTCGCCAAGCCGTGGGGTCGGCGGAGCAACGGCCCTCATTTTTTTCGCACTCCACCGAGCGCGCCGAGGATAGCACTGTTGCGCGCCAGATCGGAGATGAAGTAGTCGGGAATTTGCGCTGGGCGCTGGCGTAGCTTTGAGTGCGCGCGATTGATGAGCGTACCGAGTGCGAGCGCGACGTCGGCGACAATGGCGTAAAGGCGGCCGTGGTTTTTGACAAAGTAGAGTTGTCTCGAGCGGAACCAATAGTCCGATCTGCGCAGTGTCCTGCGATCTCGATCGGTCATGCCGCTGCTCTTACCGACGAGATGCACAACGCGACTGTCGGTAACGAACCAGCACGTCCAACCGGCTGCCCGGGCGCGGCGGCAGAAATCGGTTTCCTCATAATAGAGAAAAAAACGCTCATCAAGCAGGCCAACCGTTGATATCAGTTCACCTCGGAAGAGCAGGCTTGCGCCCGACACCCAATCGTAAGGCGCGGTCATATGGGTTGGCTGCGGCGCGACGGCCCACTTCTGCAACAGCCGGTTTACAACAGTCAGCGACACGCTGCCTTCGAACTCGCTGGCGAGTGTGTGGAAGCGGAAAGCCGAGCACTGTTGGGTTCCATCCGGATCCTCGAGGCAACTTCCGGCAATTCCAACCTCCGGGTTAGCATTCAGAAACTGCAGCATTGTCCGTAAAGCACCGGGCCGGACCACCGTGTCTGAGTTCAGGAGCCAGACATAAGATGGAAATGCCGCGCAGGTTGAATGATTTCGGATGATGGCGTTGGTCGCGTAAGCGAAGCCGCCATTCCTGGGCATCGCAATGGTGCGCGCCCACGCCGACCAGCCCTGAGTCTCGATAGCGTTGGCAATCACGCCAAGTGAGCCATCCGGCGACGCATTGTCCGCAACGACCGCAATCGTGTGCGGGTTCTGGATAATTTCCGGCTCCAGAGATCGCAAGCAATCGATTGTGAGGTCCGCTGTGCAGTAGTTCACAATAGCGATCAGGACGTTTGGAACCTCGTTGATTGGTGAGGTTTCGCTGGCGTTAAAAGCTGCGGCGATTGCCGGTGAAGGATCTGGCATAACGTTGGCGGCCCTTTCCGGATCGTCTGATGCGCGCCATTCCTTTGGCACAGCGCGCGGTGGAATTGCAGGCCGTCAGATCGACACGGTCAAGTAGGTTTGACGACGCCCTTGTTGAGCCCGGCGACTCTGCGCCCAATTGCTGATCGTACCAGGCTAAACATGGCTCAATTTCTGACCAAGGACTGGCCGGCAATCCTCGCGAATTTGGGAATATTAACAAAAAGCAAAAGGTTCATGGACTGCCCGAACCAATTTGGTAATAGTATAGATGGGCGGCCGGTTGCAATGCGCGGCAACTCCTCCTCAATAGTGGCGCAGGCCGCTGGTTCAGTTGGCTTTTTAAGGGTGCCGACCGCACGAGCAGTTGGCCGAGCATGGTTCTTGCATCTCACAGGGCAGGGGAAAAGGCTGCCGACGATGAGGCGAAGTAACTGGGTGTGTTTGACGGTGAGTTTGTTGTCTACGGAATGCGGGAGTCAGAACATGTATAGAGTGGCCAGAGTAGTCGATCGGCCTCGCCTGCGGACGGCGGCAGTAACGTCGGTGCTCGCGGTGATCATGTTGGCGTTCGGGATCGTGGAAGCACGCGCTCGCGACGCTGAAAGCCCCAACGATTTAAGCACTGCCGATGGGAAACTGGCCGTGAAAGGGCCGATTAGTTCCGCAACCACACCTCGGCTGGAGCCGGCCTACCCAACAATTGATTTGAAGAGAGTTGAGATTTTCCATGTGCGCGTGCGTGGACAGCCCGATTTATCGGGTGAATATCGCGTCAACCCGGACGTTACGGTATCGATCGCCGGGATTGGACGAATTGCCGTCGGCGCGTTCACTCCCTCCCAGTTCGAGCAAGAGTTAAGCCGGCGTCTGTCGATCGCAATGCATCAGGATACGAGCGTATCGGTTGAGATCGTGCGATACCGCCCGTTCTATTTGACGGGTCAGGTCGCCGAGCCAGGAGCCATGGAGTGGCGACCAGGCCTGACAGTGATCCAGGCAATCTCTCTCGCAGGCGGCGTCTACCGTTTGCCGATGCAGGCCGAAATGGCAACCGTCGCGCGCGGACTTGGGCTGCAGCAGGCGAAAGTACAGCGCAAGTTCGCTCTTGCGACCTTGGCGCGCCTGAAGGCGGAGAAGGCGGGACATTCTGGCGTTGAAGCGACCGATATGCCGGATTTCCAGATCGGGGAATTGTCTTCGGAGAGCCGGCAGTCTCTCGAAACCTTTATGGCGCAGCAGAATGCGCTGCTGCAAGAGCAGCGAAAGCTCACGGAAGCTCGGCTGGAGGGTCTGGAGCGCGAGCGGCAGTCGGCGACGAGCGAACTCAATGCCGCGACCGTGCAGTCCAATGAGGTCAAGAAGCAGGTTGATCTCATGACTGAAGTGTCGAGGAACGTCGAGAGCATGCGCCAACAAAAGTTGATCGATAACTCAAGGTATCTCCAGCTCAGCCGCGATGCCATCGACGCCAACGTTCGCTACAGCGAAAGCCTGTCTTTGATCGAACGTGCGCGAGGTCGTCTTTTGGCGATTGCGAGCCAAATCGAGACCGTCAGCCGTGAACGCAACACGATTTTGAACGAGCGCATCGAAGCGTTAGAGCGCGAGGTGGCGCAGCTCAATCTGACGCTCGCCGACGGAGCTTTCAACGGGGCGAGCTCCGCAGAAGCAGTTCCGGAAATTTCGTACAATATCGCTCGCAAGAGCGATACGGGAGTCGATACGATCAGCGCCAATCTCGTCACCGAAATCCTGCCAGGAGACGTGGTGATTGTAACGAGTAAGCCGCCGTCAGCGGGTGGCCAGCGCATCGGCGCCTCGGTTGGTGACGATGCTGATAAGCTGCTCGCGATACAGCGCATCATGGAGGCTTCCGCAACCCGTGGACCGGCCCGTGAAGGGTCCATGATGGATCGCCAATCCCGAAGAGCATCCGGAGCGACCCAGTAAGTCTGTTAAGGTGGCTACATTCGCGATCGGCCTTGGGTGCGATGAGCATCGTGGTCCGGTCGCGGATTGCGCGCGGTCGTCCAGCCCTCAAGATATCCCAGGCGCGGCTTGACCAAGACCCATCAGGATAGCGACCGGGGCGAAAACCGCAGCGACCTCGTACTCGCTGTCGTTGTCCCGGCCTTTCCAATCGACGAGAATCACTTCGCAACGTAGTGCGCATTCGCACTGCAACTAAAAGAGTTGCGTCGTTTGTTGCCATCGAGCTGCAGCCGCGCCGTCTTGATCGCTCCGACGATGAAGCGTGACCAATACCAAGAAAAACGAATTCAACTGGCGCAGGTTTCAACCGTCCACGACGGCTTCTCATTCATTCCTGGGTATTGCACAGGTGCTTCGGTTTGGCGCGTCTAGTGCGCACTACCGCACTGCGCATGGGCGCGAGATTATTACGGCGCGCATCACGCTTAATGGCCGACGCACTCTATTAAACCTGAATCGTACTCGTCGAAAAGTTTCACGCTAATACACCAGTTAAATTTGCGCCGATTGGCTATTGACGGGTCTTCGGAAAATTAGCTTAGTTTGAACTAGAAAATTCCGTGATCTGAGGCAGGGCCGAAGAGAAGGTGTTTTCAATGAAGGCATCGAAGTTCACGGAGAGCCAGATAGCGTTCGTTCTAAAGTAGGGCGAGGAAGGAACCGCGGTCGCGGAAATTCACCGGAGGCGACGCATCGGGATATGGCGAATCAGCAGACTAAGGGACCTCTTCGTGAAGCCGCGCCTGCATAACCAATCCGCACAGGATCGTCATAGCTGGGTTCGACCTCAGCCCATCGAGACCGGCTCATCGGTACCGACGATTATGTTGCGGATGGAGGACGGCCAGCCACGTGCCACGGGTGACGCTCAGGCGTTCATAGGCTGCCGGCAGGAGTTTGCTGGCGACTCGCGGCCGCGCGGCCTCTTCGCCAGTTGGAGCTGGGACGGTGAGACACTAACCGCTGAAGTCGATCCACTCGGGTTTTTCAGCCTGTTCGTCTACTCACACGGTGATTGTGTCGGTCTGTCTCCTTCGCTGCTGCATCTTGTGGCGGCCGGCGCAGAGACAGTGGTCGATCCGGTTGCCGTCGCGGTTTTCCATCGGCTCGGTATGTTCGTGAATGATGATACGCCGTTCCGTCAAATCCGCACACTGCCGCCGGGCGGTCGCCTGAGATGGAAGGCCGGCCGACTCGAAATCACAGGTGGGTTCTTGTCGCCAAAGACGCAGTCGATGTCTCGCTCGGCGGCCGTGGAAGCCTTCATCGAATTGCCTCGGGCCAGCCTGAGGAGGTTTCTTGATCACTGGGCCGGGCAAATTGCGCTGCCACTTTCTGGGGGTCGAGACTCGCGCCACATATTGTTCGAACTCCATCACCAACGCCGACTGCCTGAAACCTGTGTGACGTTCCATCACGGCGGCCGGTCACTCAATGCCGAGGTCCAGGCCGCGCGGGCAATAGCGGCGCGAGTAGGTGTGCGCCATACAGTTCTAGGGCATCCTCGAGCGCGGATGCGCGACCAAATCCGAGGGCTGCTCCTCACGCAGCTTTGCGCAGACGAGCATGCCCAAATGATGCCGCTTCACGATTTTTTCAATAATCAGCCGGTGGCGGCGCTTGATGGGATCGGTGGTGACATTCTGACGAATCCCGACAACTCGGCTGCCGGTTTCATGGCGCTTTCCCAGAAGGGCGACTTCAGTGGCATTGCGCGCGGCATGATGAGGGGGCATGCCGACGTGCTGTCGAGACCGGGGCACGAGGGGGGAGCAGGTTCGCTGCTGTCGCCCGATCTGCATGAGGCGGCTGTCGACCGAGTCGCCCGTGCAGTCGCGCAACATGCCGATGCGCCAGACCCATACCAAGCGTTTTGGTTCTGGCACCGTACGCGACGCGAGATCAACTTCGTCCCGACCGCTATTTTGGCGTCCGCCGCCGCGGTATATTGCCCTTATCTTGATCCGGACATGGTCGAACTGGGACTTTCCCTGCCTTGGTCGATCACGTGCGATCAGAAGTTGCATGACGATGCAATTGCGCGAGCCTTTCCGGACTTTGCTGATGTACCCTTCTCCGAAGGGTTCGTTAGTCAGGCGCTTCCGGCGACTCGCCTGCACAAGGTCCGCAGCGTCGTCGACAGCCTAGCTATTGCTCTGTCGGTCGAGCCCGACCGCCCACTTGGCGCAATAGCAGATGTGCTTGGCGGATCGCCAAGCCAGCTGAAACGCAGCGTTGCAGATGTCTATCGTCTGCATGGGCGCCTGATTGCGCAAATGGATGCTCCGGGCGCGCGGCGACTTATAAGCCTTGGCCATAGACTGGCATCGGCGGCGGGCGATCCCGTTTACGAGGTGATTGATGCTCCCTAAATTTGCTCTCGCGCGGGCGGCGGCTGCAATTGGGCGCGGGAGGCTGCAACTCCATCGACGCATTTCTGCGGCCCTGCAGTTCCCTCCCGGCTCAGAGTTGCGGCTCTTGCTCGTCAGCCTCCCCGATCAGATTGCGCAGAGCCAGACCCACCCTTTTCACTTTTATGCGAAGGACCTGAGTCAGAGGTATGGTGTTGCGGTTCGGGAAGTACCCCTGAGCACTGTGCTTTCGGGGAAACGGTATGTCGCACGTGGCGCAACGACAGTTGCCTTTCAGACCGAGTTCGACATCACCAACGCCGATCTGGAACGCCTTATTGTCCAGTTGAAAAATCAACACCCGGGTGCGCGACTAGTTTATCTCGATTGGTTTGCGCCCACCGATCTGCGGCTTGCCGATCGGCTCAACTCCAGCATAGATTTTTATGTTAAAAGGCATGTCTTTCGGGACCGTGCGCGCTATGGACAGCCAACTTTGGGCGATACCAACCTGACAGACCACTACATGCGCAGGTACAATATTCCAGGCGAAGTAAAGCGGTTTCATGTGCCATCCGATTTTCTCAACAAGCTTGTCGTTGGTCCGTCGTTCGCCATGGCGCCAGGTTTCGCATCAATGTTCTTGGGTCGCCCGCCCGCGGCTGGGCCACGTCCCATCGACGTGCATGCCCGCATTGCGGTACGCGGTACGCCCTGGTACGAAGCAATGCGACGAGAAGCACAGAATGCTTTGACCTGCATTTCTGACCTTTCGGTAGCGACCGGCGATTTGATCCAGCGGTCTGCCTTCATAGCGGAAATGCGGCAATCGAAGCTTACTTTCAGTCCGTTCGGCTATGGAGAGGTTTGTTGGCGTGATTTCGAAGCGGCAATGACTGGCTCTGTCTTGATTAAGCCTGACATGAGCCACATAGAGACTGATCCAGACATCTTCCGCTCCAACAATACCTACGTGCCGCTGCGTTGGGACCTTTCTGACTTCGAAGAACAAGTACGGGCACTTCTCGCGGATCCACACCGGCGTCAGACAATCGCAGCGCGCGCCTTCGAAGTCGTGCGCGACTACATCAAGTCCGACGCGTTTAAGAACAAGATGGCGCCGCTCTTTAATGAGTAGTCGTGCTAAGAATTAACTCAAGGCGTGGACGGACCGGTGAGCCGTCTCTTGCCGACTTCCACGATCTCAGCGTCTGACGACGCCTGAACGGCAATGAGGTGCGCATACTGTCGAAGTCGCTTGAGCGATTTCTGCCAATTGAGGCGCATCCGGCCCCGTAGACAATAATTTAGGCCAATCGCATCCTCGCCTCGAAGTCGATCGGGCTGACTTAGCCCAGCGTCGAATGCTGGCGGCGCGGATTGTAGGACTTCTCGATATAGTCGGACACACCGGACCGCGCCTGGTCGCTTGTCCGGTAAGTTTTGCCCGACGTGCGCTCGGTCTTGAACGATGAGAAGAAGCTCCCCATCGAGGCGCTCTCCCAGACATTGCCGGAACGCGACAGGCTGCACACGACACCGTATTCGGCCATCAGCCGTTGCTCGCTCGGCTACAAACCGCCGGCGCCTCAAGTGTTCGTTCCGGCGATGGCTGCATGGCCTCACTCGCGGGCAAAGCCGGCTCCCTCGTCCACGCAGCCACTAGCAGACGGAGGAGCCATGAACTACCATTGCACCCATACCACTTAGTGAGGGGGTGATCACTGTCGACTTCGCAAACATCAACACTCAAGGTGTCTGGCTGAAGAATCGTCTCGACCCGACACTGGCTGCCGCGCTACCTCCCGCGCAAGAGCGCTCCCGATCTCATGATCGTTGCTGTCGCTGAAGAAACTGCGCTTTCGGATCATTATCCTCCAAGGCTAATAGGCACGCATTTGTCCGAACTTCAAGATATGGGCGCTGGGTCAACGGCCAGCTATTTTGCGCGTTCGGAGGAAGGTTCTTGAGTCCGAGAACGCTTGCCACTCTGATGGCGGCTCGCTTGATCGCGGTCCAATCGACGCTTCGGACAAGCCGGGTTGCTCGGGCGGCCAGCTGGAGCACGGCCTCCTTTGCGATCCTACAATTCGTGCGGATCGTCACCAGCATCATACTGGCTCATCTGCTTGCGCCCGAGATGTTTGGCGTGATGGCGATCATTTTTGTCATTCAGGGCATCATGACGCTGCTCTCCGATTTCGGTGTCCGGTTGGCCGTCGTCCAAAGCAAACGAGGCGACGAGCCGACCTTCGTGAATACGGCGTGGTCTCTTGAAATCCTGCGAGGCACGGGGACATGGCTTGTGGGAGTCATCATCGCAATTGGGTTGCACGCGGCTGGATCGGCCGGGTGGCTTGGGGAGACGTCGGTTTGGTCGTCACCGGAGCTTCCCATGGCGCTGGCGGTAACGATCTTCGTTGCAGTCATTTCAGGGCTTCAATCGACTAAGCTACTGACGGCGCAGCGTAATCTCGAGGGCCGAGAGCTGGCAGTGATCGAGCTGACCGGCCAGATTGCGTGCTCGCTGATCATGATTCTGATCGCGAATATCTATGCAACTGTTTGGGCGCTGGTTGCCGGAGTTCTTGCCTCAGCAATGCTCACGACGGCGATGAGCCATTTTTGGCTTCGCGGATCGCCCAATAGATTTCTTCTGGATCGCCAAGCCATTGTTGAGATATTCGGCACGGGGCGTTGGATACTTCTCTCGTCTGGCCTGTATGCAATCTCCAACAATCTCGATCGTTTTGTCTTTGCAGCCTATGTCACTGCTGCGCAACTCGGCCTCTATTCCATCGCTCTCAATCTCCAACTCCTGGTGGAGGCTGTGGGGAACAGAATTTTCGCGACCGTCGCATTGCCAACTCTCAGCAAGACGGCGCACGACGCGCCAGCCAAGTTCCGCAACGACTTGATGCGGCTGCGCCTGCCTGTCGACATTGCATTTCTGTTTGCTGCTGGCCTGCTGTTCGCGACTGGGCCAAAGATCGTTGAGATTATCTACGACGAGCGCTACCTGGATGCGGGGTTCATGGTTCAGTTTCTCTCATTCAGTCTTGTCTTTTCGCGATATGGTATCCTGAACATGGCCTACGTCGCCTTGGGCCAGGCAAGTTTCATGGCGATGACCACGGGGGTCCGCGTTGTAACGTCGTTGACGCTCATGTTGCCGTTACTTCATTGGTACGGACTGCCGGGCGGACTGTTGGCCGTCGCCATCCATGGCGCCCCCTCGGTCGCGTACCAGTTCTGGGTCAATAGTAGGCTTGGGCTCAACGATCTCGGGCACGAGATAAGAGTTCTCGCCGCTTGGCCGGCTGGGTATGCGACAGGTCTGGCGGGCATCGCGCTGCTGCGGCTTGTTGGTGTTTGACGGGCGTTCTTACCAGAAGCCGACGCTGCGTCCGGTGACCATGCGCCGGTTCACCCGGAACAGAACGTACCAATCGACGACGGTTGATGCGAGAACGAGAGGAAGCCGCGCAAGTGCCTTCGGGAAATACTCACCCTTGAGTTGCTCGAACCGCCGGAACAGCAAGGCGTTAGGAATGACCCAAGAGCCGCGTGCCGCAATGGCGTTCTGCATCATCTCTTGGTACCAACTAGGCCGGTCGGCATTCAGCTGCTCGATCAATTTTCCCGCGCCATCTCCTGACTTAGGGGTCAAGTACGTCAAAGTATCCCAGCACAGATAGCAATTCAGCAGCATCCCTATGACAAGGCGCTCTTCGTGTCTCATGATGGCGGGAAAAGATGTCAGCCCCTCATACCAGTGGCTTGCCTCCGGCGCTCGCACGATACGCGTCAGGTCTGGTGGTTTTCGGAAGCAGTCGGTCGCCGCCATCGCCAGTAGGAAGCCATCTTCCACCGACAGCCCAACAGGCATCCAGATATTTCTGAGCACGCTGGCGCGCCCGCAATAGAACTGCCCGCAAATACCGTGGTGAGGCTCGGTTTCCAATTTCGCTTTAGACACGCGGGCAGATATGGACTTGAGCAGTCGACGGCCAGAATTCTCAGGAAATCGTTTGAGCGGCATACTCACAGCCACGGCAACATCGGCATTTGTTTCGAAACATGCCAAGGCGCTGCGGATCGTATTCAAATTAATGAATTCGATATCAGCATCTATGAAACAAAATATTTCGGTTTCCTTGTCAGCGATAGAATGAACGAAGAGATTCCACGCATTGCTCTTTCCCGGTTGTGGGATGTCGACGAACTTCGCGGTCAATTCGATTGTTGCCGGCAATTTTTTCTGTTCAGCGGCCACCGCGGTCTGTGCGACGGCTGCGGTCGAGTCGGTGCAGCCGTTCGTCAGAACCACGACCTGCCATCGATAACGCGATGAATGGTCCGATCCGAAGACAGATTGAGAAAACACTGACGCGATCGTATCAGCGATTAGACGTTCTTCGTTGTAGGCAAGTATGCCAATCGTAACGAGTTTCAAGTCACCCTCATCCACTTACAATCACCGGCTCATTGGTTCGCTTTGTATCCCGAACAATTGCATTGCGACCCACCCTACCTACCCGGTTCGTGACGGTATGAGGTCGAGCGAGTTCAGATAAGACGCGGGTCAGCGCCACATAGAAAAGGCCAATATGCATCGTCAGACCGGCGTCACTTGTCGTAGTCACGAGAGTTAGCCAACCTGTGATCACACCCAATGTTACCGCGACCGCGCGCCGCCAACGCCGATCTTCGCCGTTCGAAGAGGATCCGCCTGGTAGTTCAGTCTGCGGGCCCGATGCCAATTTCGGCGTCGTTCGACCCCTACGAAGAACACGCGCGCTGTTCTTCGTAGCGGTCGACCATTGGATTTGTCCGACCAAGCGCAGGCCGGGAAATGTGATGAAACCGAAGAAGAGGACGAAGCCGACCAGGCCGAACGGCAGGCAAACCTCCAAATATAGATTGGTCACGTCGACGATGCCTTGGCCCGTCACCAGATGTTCGAATTCAGGTCTCTTACTGAAAAAGAGGTCGCCGAATAACGGGTACTTTAAAATTTGTTCGATGGAGGTCTTCAACAAACTTTGGCGATAACTGAATGTGCCGTAGGGATCGGCTAATCCAGTATCGGCCAGCAAAAGCCAAAGTCCGCCGCCAATGGATCCAATTGCTATAATGAAGGCGAATGCCAACCTCATGGAGGTTCTTTCGACAACGATGAAGCCATAGACAATGAGCGCGGCGCATAGCCCGAGGCTTGCCCCGCGAGATGCCGTAAAGAATAGACCGGCGAGTAGCAGGCATCGAATCAACATGAGTGATATGACGCCAATGCGAACACGCGTTTTCAGATATTCAAGCACCACGATGGCTGCCGCAAGATGGAAACCCAACGTATGGGTGGTGCCTACAGCGTTGATCCTCAGAAAGCCGCCGCGGAAGTCCGGAATAGTGAAGACAGAAGGTGGTTGGACGAGCTGGTAGAAATCCCAAACCTTGAGGGCGGAAACGATAGCGACAAAGGCGAGCCCGACAGAAACGTAAATGAAGGCTTTGAAGCATTCATCCACGCTGTCCAGATCATAGATGGCGTAGCGCAACAAAGAATATGGCAGAACAAGAATCAGTGTCTGATCGAGAATATGGCGTAAGGCACTTGTCGGGTTGACGGAAATCGCAACGATGATAGCCGTCATGAGTACGTACAATGCTAGGCAAACATCGGCGGTGGTTATGGTGAACTGAGGCGCACCTTGGGGCCGAGCGGATGCAAGCATAGGCAAGAGCAGCACCAGAACTGCAATCTTGTAGTGCGTCAGGTAGAGGAGATTGTTGATGCCGGGAAGGGAGATTAGTGTCGTTATGTAAACTGGAAGACACGGCGCAGCGATAAGGAAGAAACCCGCTCTTTTGGCGGGTTGGATGGGTGCGATCACGAGCATCGCGACCGCCGTTCCCAAGAGCACCACCCGGTAATCTTGAACTAGAAACAACGCAGATGCCGCAATGCTCCAGACAGCGATCGCCCGAACGCGAATTGCAAATCCCAGCGACCATGGCGCAGTGACCGCGGCCAAGACCTGCGCAAGAATTGCAAAAGCAGCCGCAGAGAAATAGGCAGTCATAGTTTATTCATCGGAGCTATCGCGACCGCATCCAGTGCGTGTCAACCGCATTCCAAATTAGTGCTAGTATCATACCAGATCCTGCGCCAATTTCCGCCGCACCATCGTGTTCATCTTGTTTGGTTAAGAAAAGACGTTTGCCTCACCATGCGGCATGGCAACTGTTTTCAGGTGATGTCCGCTCGTGTGTGAGCTTGGTCTTGTCGACTAGCGCACACAGACCAAACTTCGGCCGGCTTGTCGAGATCGTCGTGGTTGTCGTCGGAAGCTCCCCAGTGGTTTTCAAGGCGACGATTGAGTAAAGCGCGCGAGCAACGTAACGCATTTGCGCAACGAGAAACTTAGCGCAAAGCGTCTCGTTTCGCGCATTCGGAAATGGCTTCATAGTATGTTTTTTGAGTGTGAGTAATATGAAGATCCCAAGCTGAGAAATTCGGTCGCCAAAACTCGGCGGCCAGACAATGTCAGCGTTTGCGATGATTTCTTTTTTTGGTCGCCTTTTTTTTTGAGTTCGTCGATGCCATCGCGGTAGGATCAGGTTAGTGCAAAAAACGAAGCTGATGTGCTGACTATTGGTTGGGTGGCGCTGAAAGTGGCGTTAAAGTCGATAAAGGGACTGGCCGCAGAAAGAGGCTACGGGACTACGCAATGGAGTTGAAGTATCTGCGATTTAATACGTTCTAACGTTTCATGAAGCCATTCTCCGCGCGCCGCTGGAAAAAGCGCATGTTCGACTTCATGGAAATGATGGGAATCCGGCGCGGCATGACGATCCTAGACCTAGTCGGGCAGCCGATGATCTGGGATAGCGTCGGTCCGGAATGAACATCGCAATTCTGAATCTTCCGGGAGTATTGCATACCGACGTGGCGACGCATCACGTGATGCGCTATATTGAAGGCGATGCATGCGAGGTCGTCGGATTTGATGGCGTGAAATTTGACGTCGTCTTCGGCAAAAGCGTAGCAGAGCTTGTTGGTCATGTGGGTAAGCGCGTCGCGTTTGCGCGCGAGGTTCGCCGTTTAAGCAAGTCGTATTGGATTCAGACTCCCTCGAAGTACTTTCCAATCGAGGCTCATTGCGGCATGCCGTTTTGATGGTACTAGCTCCCTAGCGTTCGGCGCTTTTTCCTCGGTCTCTGGCGCAAGACTTTGCCAGCTTGGACTGCGATGGCCGAGGAGACGGACGTTCTTTCCAAGACGGAATTACAGAGCCTTTTTCCGGAGGCAGCTAACCTTGTTGAGCGAGCCTTCGGCATACCGAAATCCTATATTGTTACTTATGCTGGTCCTTCGGAGGCCCAAGCTCGATCGCAGTTTGTGCGACTGGCGAGCAGCGCCTTTTGACGCGTTCGGACTTGGTGGTCGCCGGACCGCAAGACGGTCGGACCGGCACTCGCGTGGCGCCGATACTGCAAGGGATTTGGCCGGCAGGTCGTGCGGCCGAGGTGAGGTCGCGCTATTATGCCCTTCTGGCAAACCAATCGTCTGCGCCGTAGGTTGTCGTATCGGAGTTTGCATTTATGATCACCGCAAATGACGGAGCGGATGTTGCTTGCGAACGCCCAATTGCCGCACTCTAACGCGGTTCCGCACCACGATCCGATAATAATCCGCAGGTTAGTCTCACACCACAGTCTTAAGGTTGGTTGCAATGACTGAGCGAAAGTTGGCCTGCGTTTTGATGGGTGACGGGTCGCTGCTTATTCAATGTGGCGGCGTGCTTTTGGAACAAGGGCATCGGATTGCCGCGGTTATCACCGAAAGCCCTGCTGTCACATCGTGGGCAGCCAATGAGGGATTGACCTTCTTTGCACCCGGCCCGGATATTGACCAGCGGACAGCCGAACTTTCTTATGACTGGTTTTTTAGTATTGCGAACTTGCGGATTGTTCCGTCGGCTGTTTGGAAGCGCGCACGCGAAGGGGCGGCCAACTTTCACGATGGCCCCCTGCCGCGCCACGCCGGCCTCAACGCCCCGGCTTGGGCCATACTCGCCGGCGCGAAGGATTTCGGAATCACTTGGCATGCGATCACCGATCGTTTGGACGAGGGCGATATCTACGTCCAGGTTACGTTCGACATTGAGCCCGACGAAACATCACTCACTTTGAATATGAAATGCTTCGAGGCCGGACTCTCGTCATTCGTTGAGCTTGTTGACAAGATATGCAGCGGCATGTCGGCCGGCACACCGCAGGATCTTGCGAAGCGGACCTACCATGCGCGCAATGCCAGGCTGGAAGGTTCTGGCACACTCAACTTCGGGAAATCGGCCGTCGAGCTCGATCGCATGGCGCGCGCTCTCACCTTCGGGGAGGACTACGACAATCCTCTTGGGATGCCGAAAGTTCTAGTCGGGCGCCAAGCTTACAACGTCGGCCGCCTTACGATCGCGCCGAGCGACACGCAGGCCTCGCCAGGCACGGTTATCGGTTTGGATGAGGGGGCAGCGTTAGTCGCCACAGGGAATGGCGTTGTTCGCATTGGATCCTTGAGCGACGAAGCGGGCGAGAGCATCGACACGGCTTCGGTGCTTCGTGCTGGCGACGTCGTAGGAACATTGGCGACTGCCGAACGCGAAAACGTCGAACGCCTCTTGGGCGCGATCGTGAGCAGCGAAGGGCATTTCCAGGCGCGCCTCAGTCGCTTTGCCAATCCCGATTTACCGGGACTGCGATCCGCAACAGAAGGCGCATTGGCCGACTGGAGGAAAATTGAACTCACGCTGCCTCGTCCGCTATCGGGCGGGTCGGCAATTGCCGGTGTAGCCGCTGGTCTAGCTCGCATAAGCGGTCAGCACCGGTTTGACGTGCTCGTCGCCGACGAGTCGCAAGATTCTGCAGTGTCGACTCCTGCAGGTTATGTCGCTTCTCGTCTGCCGCTTTCGATTGCGCTCACCGAGGACATGACGGCCAAGGCAATCTCTCAGAGCATCTCAGAAGAGTTCGACGACCTCCGCCGGCGTATCGGCTATTCAGCCGATTTGATAGCGCGTTCGCCGGCGATGGGCGTGCGTGAAGCCAGCGTCATCATACGACTTGGCGCCGAGGCCGGTTCCGCTATCCGGTCAACGGCCCTCTGCATCGATCTTCCGGCAGCCGGGGAGAGCGCGAGCTTACGCTACGACGCCAACAGGCTGCAGGCAGCTTATGCCGAAGCTCTGGCCTCAGGTCTCGACGCGGCATTAGAGCATTTTGCTTCTGACCCGAACGTCCGGTTCGCCGATCTGGCGCTCACCAACGAGAGCGATCGGCGCGATCTCCTCGTGTCGCGAAACGCAACCGCGCGCGACATCGACCGGACGGCGCTCGCGCACACCCTCATCGAAAGGCAGATCGAACTGACGCCGGATGCGCCGGCAGTTGAGTGTGGCTTCGATAGTCTGAGCTATCGGGAGCTCGGGCAGCGTGCAGATCGCTTTGCTGTTCATCTCGCCGATCGGGGAATCGGGCCAGGATCCTTCGTGGGCCTTCGGCTAGAGCGGTCGTGCGATCTCGTTGTCGCCGCCCTCGCCATCTGGAAAGCCGGAGCTGCCTATGTGCCGCTCGATCCTGCGTATCCGCGCGAGCGGCTTGCGTTCATGATTGAGGACAGCGGATTGCGTTACGTCGTCGCCGAGTCTTCGATGGGTTGGGATGCGCCTGATGGTGTGGAAACTTTGGCCATCGCAGACGCGATTGAAAACGCGGCAGGTGCAGCGGATGACTCATCAACCCCTTTGCCGCCCACCTCACCCTTACAGCGCGCGACGCCCCACGACCTTGCTTATGTTATCTACACGTCCGGATCGACGGGTCGCCCGAAGGGCGTGATGGTCGAGCACCGCAATGTCGTGAATTTCTTCGCGGGGATGGATGATCGTATCCCATTGCCGGCGGGGGAGCAGCCCGTTTGGCTTGCCGTGACGAGCCTGTCGTTCGACATCTCGGTGCTTGAGCTGTTCTGGACTCTCTCGCGCGGCTTCAAAGTGGTCATCGCTCGAGACCGGACCGGAAACGCGTTGCGCCAATCCGCGCAGCTCTCGCCGGCGGCCCGAAAAATGGAGTTTGGGCTGTTCTACTGGGGCAACGATGATGGTCCGGGCCCGCGCAAGTACGAGCTCTTGATCGAGGGCGCCAAATTCGCCGACAAGAACGGCTTCAATGCAGTGTGGACGCCTGAGCGCCATTTCCACGCATTTGGCGGGCCCTACCCCAATCCGGCGGTCACCGGCGCAGCGGTCGCTGCCGTGACGCAAAACGTCGCCATCCGGGCAGGAAGTTGCGTTCTGCCTCTCCATCATCCCGCGCGTGTGGCGGAGGACTGGAGCATCATCGACAACATCAGCAACGGCAGGACCGCGATCGCTTTTGCCTCAGGGTGGATGCCCGAGGATTTTGTACTTCGTCCGGAGAATGCCCCGCCCGGCAACAAAGCGGCGATGTTGCGCGATATCGACGTGGTGCGGCGTCTGTGGCGCGGAGAAAGCGTCAGTTTCGCGGCTCCCGGCGGCAAGCAGGTGGAGGTCAAGACCTTGCCCCGTCCGGTCCAACCCGAACTTCCGGTGTGGGTCACGACTGCGGGAAATGCCGAGACGTTTCGGGAGGCCGCCCGCGTCGGCGCCAATATTCTGACGCATCTCCTTGGCCAGACGGTCGAAGAGGTCGGCGACAAGATAGCGATCTACCGCGACGAGCTGCGCAAGCACGGCCGGAATCCTGCGGACCACAAAGTCACGCTCATGCTCCACACACTCATAGGCGCGGATCGCGAAGCCGTCCGAGAAATTGCCCGTGAGCCGATGAAACAATACTTGCGCAGCGCGGCGGCGCTCATCAAGCAGTATGCCTGGGCATTTCCAGCTTTCAAAAGACCGCCCGGGGCAGCTCAGGCATTCGACGTTGACCTGCAGAGCCTCGCGCCCGACGAACTGGATGCGATCATCGAGTTCGCCTTCCTGCGCTATTTCGATGACAGCGGGCTGTTCGGCACCATCAACGATGCCGTTGACCGAGTCGAACAATTGGCCGGCATCGGAGTCGAGGAGATTGCGTGCCTGATAGATTTTGGAGTTCCGCTCCAGACGGTGCTCGCATCGCTAACTCCGCTGGCCGAAGTCGTCGCGGCGGTCAAGTCGGCGGAGCCTCAACATGCCGAAACGACGGAAAGCATCGGCGCGCTCATCAGCCGCCATAGCGTCAGCCACATGCAGTGTACGCCGGCGATGGCGACGATGCTGCTGGAGAATAGCGAAGATCGCGCAGCTCTTCGGCCGCTTCGACACCTGTTCGTTGGCGGCGAAGAGCTAAATGGCGCACTGCTGGGGAAGTTGCGTTCTGCGACTGGCAGCACGATCGAGAACATGTACGGGCCGACCGAGACGACTATCTGGTCTTCGACGGCTGCTGTCAGGGATGTGGTTGGGTCCGCTCCTCTCGGTACTCCGGTTGCAAACACGCAGCTTTACGTGCTCGACGCCAGCCAACGTCCGGTTCCGGCTGGTCTTCCCGGTGAACTGTACATCGGCGGCGACGGCGTCGTTCGCGGATATCTCAATCGTGACGAGCTGACCGCAGAGCGCTTCCTGCCTAATCCCTTCGTCAGTGGTGGGCGCCTTTACCGAACGGGCGACCTGGTTCGCTACGATCAGGAAGGCAACCTCCACTTCCTCGGCCGCGCCGATAACCAGGTCAAGGTGCGCGGATTTCGCATCGAACTCGGCGAGATCGAAAGCTGTCTCAGCCAGCACCCCCAAATCGCCGAGGCTGTTGTGCTGGCGCGCGAGTACGAGCCTGAGGATGTGCGGCTCGTGGGCTACGTGCGCTGCTCGGGCTCATCGCCGAGCGAGGACGCGATGCGAGAGCATGTCCGCCGAACGTTGCCAGAATTCATGGTACCTGGCCATTTCATGGTGCTTGATCGCTTCCCGCTCACGCCAAACGCCAAGATCGACCGCAAGGCGTTCCCGCTGCCTAAAACACGCGCTGTCATTCAGGCGCAGGAAACATACGTCGCCCCAACGGGTGATATCGAGAAGCGACTGTCTGAGGCTTTCTGTGCGGTGCTGGGAGTCGAGCGCGTCGGTATGGGCGATAATTTCTTCAAGCTTGGGGGACATTCACTGTTAGCCGTGAAGTTGCATAGAAACCTGATTCACGCACTCTCTGCACCGCTGAGCATTACGGACATCTACAGATTTCCTACTGTCGCAGGACTCGCCGCGCATGTCCGCGATCGCGGACAGGCTAACAAGCAGCTTGAGCTGGTCGCAAATCGAGCGGCTCAGCGGCGTGGCGCCATGGCCGATCGCCGTTCGCGGGCGCCCTTAGGGAATTGACCTTGGTCGATCCGGTGATACAGCTTTTTCGCGACCTTCTCGACAGTTCGATCGCCATAGCGGAGGGCCCGATCGCGGAAGTGACTGCGTCGGCCGCGCATCAAGGACTACTTCCAGGTGAGAACGGCGCCCTCAACGCCGTACCGAAACGGCGTGCGGAATATCTCGCGGGTCGCGCCCTTGCTCGATCGGCCATGACATCACTTGGATACCCGCCGTCGGCGATTCCGACCGGCGCCGATCGTGCCCCTATCTGGCCCCATGGCCTCACAGGAAGCATCACGCATTCCGCACAACGGTGCGCGGCTGCCGTCGCGCCTCTCGACGCTGGAATTCGCGCGATCGGCATCGACCTAGAACCCTCCGAGCCCTTGCCGATTGACCTTTGGGAAAGCGTTCTGCGTCCGTTGGAGTTCGAGTGGCTGAGCCGGCAACCGGCCCTGGCCAGGGGCGAACTTGCGCGCGCCATCTATTCAGCCAAGGAGAGCGCCTACAAATGCCAGTACACCCTGAGCCGCTCCTCGCTCGAGTTCCACGATCTCGAGATCGTGTTGGACGCCGACCGGGGCTCGTTTGCGGCGGTATTCCATCGTCCGGCCGGCACGTTCAAAGTCGGTGATTTCGTGAGAGGAAGGGTCGGGTTCGACTCGGGATGGGTTGCGACCGCGGTCACCATCTGAATGGCGTCAAACACACGATCGTAGTTCACGCCAGGCCAAGTCGATTTTGCATCTTGTCGGTGGAGGCTTTGAGCAACCGATCGGCGACGATGCCGATGAAGGCGATGGCAAATCCGGCGGTGATGCCGCGGCCGGCGTCGGCCTTGGCCAGCGCGATGAAGACCTCCTGTCCGAGATCGCGCGTTCCGATCATGGCGCAGATGATGACCATGCTGAGCGCCAGCAGTACAGTCTGATTGATTCCGAGCATGATCTCGGGCAACGCCAGCGGAAGCTGCACGCGCCAGAACATCTGACGCGGTGTGCATCCCGATACGGTCGCGGCCTCGATGAGGCTTGGCTGGATCTGGCGGATGCCGTGGTTCGTGTAGCGGATCGCCGGCACGATCGCGAACAGCACGGTTGCGATCAACGCGGTGACGTCGCCGACGCGAAACAGCATGACGACAGGGATGATGAAGCAGAACGATGGCAACGTCTGCAGCGTGTCGAGGATCGGCTCCAGAAAGGCCGCGAACCGATCTCTGCGCGAGGCGGCGATGCCGAGAGCGATGCCGAACACCGCCGCGAAAACCGTTGAGACGCCGCACAGATAGAGAGTCGCCATGGACTTTTCCCAAAGTCCCGTCGCCGCACAGAAGAACGTCATCGCGGCGACCAGCGCGGCCAAACGCAGCCCCGATAGCGAGTAACCCGCGAGCCCGACCAGGAATACGCCACCGAGCCACGGCATGTTCTGCAGGAAATCCCTGATTGGGTTGAGAACATAGAGCAGCAGCGTCGTTCGGAAGCTTTCGATGACGTCGAAGAAATTCACCGTCAGCCAGTCGACGCCGGCCTTCCACCACGGCGCGGTCGAAATCTTGATGGCTGCGGGAACTGCGGCAAAGGCCGGAATGAAAAGGCTCAAGAGAGTCGTAACGCCGAGTATTCCGAGAGCCAGCGTCAACATGGGATGGGAATGAAAGAACGTTTGATCGGCGTCGTGCGCGGCGGGTCTTTGGCGCGCCGCCGCCTGGCTCAAACGGTCGAGCACGATCGCGAGCGCGACGATCGCCAGTCCCGCTTCCATGCCTTGGCCGATCTTGAGCGCCCGCAAGGCCAACAGCACGTCATATCCGAGGCCGCCGGCGCCGATCATCGATGAGATGATCACCATGTTGAGCGCCAGCATGATGACCTGGTTGACGCCGACCATAAGCGTCGGCCGGCCGCTCGGGAGCAGAACTTTAAATAGTTTCTGGCGCGACGTGCATCCGACCATGTCGCCGAAGTCGGTGATCTCGCCAGGCACGCGCTTAAGAGCCAAGACTGTCGCGCGGACCATCGGCGGCATCGCGAAGATTGTTGTCGCGATCATCGCCGAGACCGGGCTGTTGCCGAACAAAAGCAGCATGGGAATGAGATAGGCGAAGGTCGGCATGGTCTGCATCAGGTCGAGCAGCGGCTGCACGACCAACCTGTCGATCGCCGGTTTTCGGAAGGCGACGACGCCTAGCGCGAGACCGGCGCCGACGCATAGCGGAACGCTGATCATGATCAAGGCCAGCGTCAGCATGGCGCTTTCCCATTGACCAAAGAGCGCGATGTAGATCATGCAGGCCGCAGCCAGCAGCGAGAGCCGCCAACCCTGCAGCGCGTATCCGGCGATCGCAAAGGCCGCGCAGACCCCAACCCATGACAGGCGCGGAAGCGTCAGCGCGTCAGGACCAAAGCCGAACTTCCAGCCCTTCGCGAGCGTGTTGAACGCCCACTGCAGTGGGACATTGAGGACATCCGTCAGGCCGCGCGTCAGCCAGGTGAAATTGGTTCTCAACCACAGCATCACGCTGCCGATCCAGTCGGCGACGGGGATGATGGCGCTATCGGGATATTTGACGGCCCAGGGAGCGAGGCCCGGCGCCAGGTAGAGAACGGCAACTGCGAAGACGGCGGCAACCCAGATCAGTGTCGATATCGAAACCGCGTCGCCGCGCATCGGCATCTGGCTCGTCGCAACCGTCATGGGCGCGCATCCCGGTCGCGATCGGCAAGGAGATCGATAACGGCTTCCGGCGTCACTTCGCCGACGGGTTTGCCGTCGGCGCTGGTCACGACGAACGATTTCTTAGCCCCGACAATCTTCGCCGAGAAGCTCGCAATCTTATCGGTTGCGTTCACCGAGCCGCCATAGTCCGATGACGCCGAGCAGGATCGCATCAGGCTGGCCGCCGACATGACCTTGGCGCGCTGCACGTCGCGCGTGAACTCGGCGACGTAATCGGTCGCCGGATGCAGCACGAGTTCCTCGGGTGTGCCGATCTGGATGATCTCGCCGTCTTTCATGATGGCAATGCGATCCGCAAGGCGGATGGCCTCGTCGAAATCGTGCGTGATGAAGACGATGGTCTTCTTCAGCACGCTTTGCAGTCGGATGAGTTCCGTCTGCATTTCGCGGCGGATCAGAGGATCGAGGGCCGAGAACGGCTCGTCGAGGAACCAGATTTCAGGTTCAACGGCAAGCGAGCGCGCGATGCCAACGCGTTGCTGCTGGCCGCCGGACAGCTCACGAGGATAGAAATGCTCGCGGCCGGCGAGGCCGACAAGGTCGATCACCTTCTGAGCCCGGGCGTCGCGCGATTTGCGATCTACGCCCTGCACGGAAAGCGGGAATGCGATGTTCTCGAGGACCGTCAGATGCGGCAGCAACGCGAAGTGTTGGAACACCATGCCCATCTTGTGGCGGCGAATTTCGATCAACTGATCGGGCGTCGCTTTCAGGAGATCGATGCCGTCGAATTCTATCTCACCCCAGGTCGGCTCAACGAGGCGTGATAGGCAGCGCACCAGCGTCGACTTGCCGGAGCCCGAAAGCCCCATGACGATGAAGTTCTCACCCTGCCGGACTTCAATCGACGCGCCTCTGACGGCTGCAATCAGTTTGGTCTGCGCCAGGCTTTCGGCGCTCGGGGCGCCTTGGCTCTCCGCAAGAAATTTTTCGGCGCCGGGGCCGAAGACCTTCCAGATATTGCGGCAAGTCAGTTTGACAGGAGGGCTATTCACAATGCGACTTGTCCCTCCTGCCATCGGCGACTGTTCATTCATCACAGTCGCTCCACGCAGTAGCGCGCACAGCGCATATGGACACCGCACGTAAGGGAATTGCGAAAACCGGATGACCGTCCGTTGTGCCGCCGGTTCTCGCTTTTCCTATCCGTCACGATACCTAACCACTCGCGCTGCAGCTATTTCGCCCACGCCTGCCACTTCGCTTCGTTGGCCGCCACCCACGCTGCTGCGACGTCATCGATCGACTTGCTGTCCAAGTCGACCTGGCCGGACAGCTTGTTTAATTCGTTGACGTCGATGGTGTAGGCTTTAGCGACCTTGTAAGCGACCGGCCACTTGTCCTTCAGGCCCTTCCACGAGTACTTCCAGATATCGCCGTGCGGCTTGCCGCAATCATATTTCTTGTCAGGGTTCACGCCCCATTTCGGATCGGTGTAGCAATCCGCCTCATGTTCAGGGAACTGCACCCATTCACCCTGATACTTGGCCGGGGCCCAATGCGGAGAATAGACCCAGAGCAGGATCGGCGCCTTGCGCTGATAGGCTGAATCGAGTTCGGCGAACATCGCGCCGTCGGTGCCGGCGTGCACGACGGCGAACGGCAGGCCCAGCGAGTCCGCGCGCTCGTCGTCGAAGCCCTCCCATGTCACCGGACCGCCGAGATAACGGCCTTTCGGCGCCGTCTCAGGCGTGGAAAACGCTGCGGCGCACTTCGGATCCTTCAAGGCTTTCCAATCCGGAAGGCCGGGGCATTTGTCCTTCATGTACAGCGGATACCACCATTCCTCCTTGGCTTTCGGTCCAAGTACGCCGAGCTTCTCGGTTTGGCCGGTCGCATCGGACGCCTTCATGGCTTCGCGCGCCGTCGTGTCCCAAAACTCGACGCCGATGGTAATATCGCCGTTGGTCATGCCGGTGGTGAGACTCGAGAGATAGTCGGCGGTTGGATATTCGACGTTGTATCCAAGCTTCGTCAGAATGCCGCCGAGGATTTTGGCGTTGAGGTTGACGCTGGTCCAGTCGAACAACGCGATCTTGATCGGATCGGTCGATTCAGGGGCAGCGGCAATCGCACTCATTGGGGCAGCGGAAAGTAGGAGGGCGCCGACGCCCGCGGCCATTGCTCGTTTTCGCATCTCAAACATCTGTTTACTCCATGCCAGCTTGGTTGATGCCGTGATAGTGACTTCGCCGCGCCGCGAGACCGAGGTTGAGTTCGGTTTCACGACGCGCCTTTCGCGACGTTTGCAACGTGCTCGGAGAATTCACGGGACTGCATCAGCGCTTTGCAGCGCTCGAAGCGGTTAATGGTGTAGGCCCAGAAATCGTCGGCTGGGTTTTTGTTGACGTGCTGTATGAGTCCCCAGAGCGTCCACAGCAGGTCGCACATCGCCTTATAGATGACGTAGCGGCCCATCTCCGACTTGGTCGGCGCTCGGTCGAAATACGAATCCAGCAAGACCTGTTCATTCTCTGGCGTGAGGAGCGCTTCGACAGCGACGTCGCCGACATCCCACAGTGGGTCGTTCATGCCGGAATACTCCCAATCCACCAGCCACATCCGCGCGCCTGTATCCAGGAAGTTCTCCGAAAGCGGATCGCAGTGGCATGGCGCAAGCGGCAACGGGTGCGCGCCGAGCGCCGTCCGCACGCCTTCGGCCGACGCCAGCACATCATAGTAGCCGTCGGGAACGGCCGCGTCTTTAGCCTTCAGAAACTTGAGGTAATCGTCGATCATTGAGAACAGTTCGAAGCGAAACTCGAATGTTTCCCCGCTGTTGTGCAATTTTCGCAGCACGGCGCCGGCGCGGGCGATCGAGTCCGGATTTGCATTGAAGGTCGGCGGCGTCATGGTTATTGCGCCGTCTACGGCTTCCGTCAGCATCAAGCCGTCTTCGGCGAACGCGATGACCTGCGGACTGACGCCGGCGCGCGCCGCGGCGCGCGCGGCCACGGCCTCCACGCGTCTGTCGATGTATTCTTCCGTGCCTTTTCCGGGAATTCGCAGGACGTGTCGGCCGCGCGGTCCCGTGATCATGAAGACGCGATTCGTCGTTCCGCCCAAGCGTTCGATGTGCAGTCCGTCGAGCTTGTCAGGTCCGTAGAATTGAAGACGCTGCAGGCCGCTGCGGGCGTCTTCGGCATCGGAACTCATCGGCGTGACCTCCGCACAACAAGCAATGTCACCACGCTGCCGTCCCCAATTTCAAGTCCTCGTTCAACATAGCAGGCGGGCATTGGCTGCTTTCTAGGCAAGGAGCCGCGTATTGTTGGCGTCATAAAGAGCGCGAGGCCTCTGGCGCGCCGCGTAGCTCCGCCCATAAGCTTCGATATCGAAGTGGTTGTCGTTTGCGACTTCAGATGCAAGCCAGCCGAAGGCGATGGTCTCGCCGACCGTATGTCCAAAGCCGCAACTCGCCGTTTGACCGACAACGGCGCCGTTCTTTAAAATCGTTTCGCCACCGAGCAGCGGCGCGAATCCTTCGATCGTAAACAGGCAGAGCCGGCGGTTCGAACCCTTGTTTCGAATTTCAATCAGCGCTTTCTTACCGATGAAATCCTTGTCGAGATCGATCGCGAAGCCTAATCCCGCCGACAACGGATCGTAATCGGGACCGATTTCGGCCGACCAATAGACGTAGCCCTTTTCCAGGCGGCAGGTTTCAATGGCTCGATAGCCGACGTCTGAACAGCCGAACGGCAACCCCGCCGCTTTTACCGTTTCGTAGAGCATGGCGCCGTATTCGGTCGGCACGTGGAGTTCGTAGCCGAGCTCGCCGACATACCCGACGCGCACGGCGCGCACTGGCACAAAGCCAACCTCGATGTCGCGAACTGCGAGGTAGGGAAACGCGCTGTTCGAGAGATCGTCGTCGGTGACCGACTGCAGAACTTCGCGTGATTTCGGGCCGCATATGTTGAGTACGGCCCACGCCGACGTCACGTCCGTCAAGGACACAGATGCGTCATTCGGCAACTGGCGGCGCACCCAGTTCGAATCGCGCACGCCAAAGGCCGAGCCGCTGATCATGACGAATTTTTCGACGCCGACATGCAGCAGCGTCACCTCGGCTTCGACGCCGCCGCGTGCATTCAGCATGTGGGTGTAAATGCAGCGGCCCGGTTGACCCGCGATCCGGTTGGCGCAGATTTTTTCGAGCAGCGCGGTCGCGCCCGGGCCTTCGATGGTGAACTTCGCAAACGACGTCTGATCGATCAGCGCCACGCCCGCTCGAATGCGGTGATGCTCGGTTCCGACGCCATCGAACCAGCTTGGTTTGCCTTCGAAGCTCGAGCGTTCGGTTCTGTCTTGACCAGGGCCAGCAAACCACAATGGACGCTCCCAACCGAAGCGTGCGCCGAAGATGGCGCCCGCTGCTTTCAGCTGCTCGTGGAATGGCGATCGGCGCAGCCCGCGGCCGGCTTCCGTTTCTTCGGCGGGCCAATGGATGCTGTAGTAATTTCCATAGGCTTCGATGGCGCGCTCTTCGAGGAAGCGACCGACGCTGTGCGGTTGGCCGAACCTGCGAACGTCGAAAGCCCAAAGGTCCATGCCCGGATCGCCATCGACGATCCAGTTGGCCATGGCTTCGCCTGCGCCGCCCGATGCGGCGATGCCTGCGGTGAACCCGCAGGCCACGAAGAAATTGTCGAGTTCGGGCGCCAATCCCATGATCGGTTCGCCGTCGGCCGATACCGGAATGGGGCCGTTGATCACAGTCTGGATGCCGACTTCGTTGAGCACCGGAAGTCGTTCCGCGCAGGGCAGCGCGAACAGTTCGAGCCTTTCCAGGTTTTCTGGAAAGAGCTCGCGACCGAATTCGAACGGCGGGCGCGAACGCCAGCAGCCCTTCGTGCCTTTTTCCCAGCCGCCGATCGCGAACGCGGCCACGTCGGGTTTCAGATAGAAATTCTTGTCGGGATCGCGAAGCGTCGGCAACGTCTTCGGAAGATCGAATTTCTTCTCGGTCAGGAAATACTGGTGCTCGACGACCCCGGCTGCGAGCGCGACGCCGGCCATCTCGCCGACGCGCTTCGCCCACAGTCCGGCGCAATTGACCAGAACTTCGCAACCGATCGTTCCGTGGTCGGTGGTCACGCCCGCGACGCGGCGGCCTTCAATGAGAATTCCGGTGACCGTCGTCGCTTCCTGGATCTTCGCGCCATTCTTGCGCGCGAGCCCGGCGAACGCCTGCGTCAGCGCGTAAGGATCCACGTAGCCGTCGGATGGAATGAAAGCGGCGCCGACCACCCCCTCCGGATCAATGTAAGGGAATAGATCGACGGCTTCTTGAGCGGTGAGCGCGTGACATTCAAAGCCGAAGCTCTTGGCCAGCGTCATCGAGCGGCGGATTTCGCTCCAGCGATCGGCCGAGGAGGCCAGCCGGATCGATCCAACCTTCTTCCAGTCGATGGCCTGACCGGACTCGGCCTCCAGCCGATCGAAGACCGCGACTGAGTTCTGCATCAGTCGCGTCAAATTCCTGCGGCCGCGCAGCTGACCGACGAGGCCGGCGGCGTGCCACGTGCAACCGTTTGTGATCTGCGATTTTTCGAGAAGCAGGACGTCGCGCTCGCCGCGCCGCGTCAAATGATAGGCGACAGAGCAGCCAATGGCTCCTCCGCCGATGACGACGATCCGCGCGTAGCGATCGAACGAGCCCGACAACTCCAGCGACCCCTTCTGTCTCGAACCACCCTCGAGATCGGCTTGGGTTTAAGACTTTGTGTGGTCAATCCCCATGAGAGTCAACAAATTGCGAGGGTTTTTGAGCTATTTAGCCTCAGAAATGTGGATTTGTGGCTCGCGCTCAGGTAATAAGCGCAACAGCTCGATAGAGCCGTCGGCCGGGCTCGACGGCGCGTCAGGCCATGAGTTCCGTGCTCGGGTTCTGGAGACCGACGCCCCATGTCGCTGAAGCGCCAATCCGAAATCCTCCATGCTGTCCGCAAGACCGGCAGTTCCAGCATCGTCGATCTTGCCGAACAGCTCGACGTTTCCACCGAAACGATCCGGCGCAGCATCAAGCCGCTCGTCGAGAAAGGCTCCGTCGTCCGCTTCCACGGCGGCATCATGGACCCCGACCACGATGAAGACCCGCCCTTCGATCGACGGATGCAGATCAACGAAGCCGGCAAACGTAATGTCGCGAAGCTCGTTGCCGAGATGGTGCAAGACGGCGATAGCCTGATCCTCGACAACGGCACCACGACCGCCTACGTTGCCGACGCTCTAGCGAACCGTTCTCGCCTCGTCGTCGTCACGAACTCCGTGCAAATCGCCTATCGCCTTGCGCCACGCAACGGCAATCGGGTTTTCATGACGGGCGGCGAACTCAGCGGTGACGACGCCTCGGCTTTCGGGCCGGCGTCGCTGGAGTTCGTCAAGCAATTCAAGGTCCGCTTTGCGCTGATCTCCGTCGGCGGCATCACCAATCGCGGCGATCTGGTTGATTTCCACCTCTTTGAGGCCGAGTTCAGCCGGGCCGCCATGAAACAAGCCGAAGAGACCTGGATCATCGCCGATCATTCGAAATTCGGCCGGGACGCACCAGTGCGCGTGTGCGAGCTTTCCGAGGTCGACAGGATCGTCTGCGACAAGCAGCCGGGAGTCGAATTCTCGCGACGCTGCCGCGAGGCGGATGTGCGCATCATCACGTCGGCGGAAAAATCGAAATCTTGAGAGTTGGAACGCGCGTACTTTAGAGGGCGTGTTCTAAGCTTTGACGCGCTTCATGTCCGGATCGAACAGCGGTTCAAGATGCAGGGCGCAGTCGATGCGTTCTGTCGCGACGTCCAGCTGATACGCGCCCGCGCGGAGATAGTCGACATCGACTCCCGACTCCGGCTGGCGGACGTATCCCAGTCCGATCGGCTTGCCGATCGAATGGCCGAAGCCGCCGCTTGAGAGCCATCCGACGCGCTCGCCATCCCGGTAGATGGTCTCGCGACCGAGGAGGACGACGCCGGGATCGTCGACCGTAAAGGTGCATAGAACTTTTTTCAGTCGTTGGCCGCGCTGCGCTTCGAGAGCTTCGCGGCCGCGGAACGGCGTATTCTTTCGAAATTTGACGGCCCAGCCGAGGCCCGCTTCCAGTGGCGTGTGATCCGGCCCGATGTCCGAGCCCCAGGCGCGGTAGCCTTTTTCCAATCGCAAGCTTTCGATGGCGCGGTAACCCGCGTTGACGATGGCGAATTCGGAACCGGCCTGCATCAGTGCGTCATAGACGGTCGTCGCAAACTCGACCGGGATGTGGAGCTCCCATCCGAGTTCTCCGACATAGGTGACGCGCAGCGCGAGCAGCCGAGCCCCGGCCAAGCAGATCTCTCGCGCCTGGCCGAATGCAAACCCGGCGTTGGAAATATCGTCCGGCGTCAATTTCTCGATGACGCGACGAGCGTTCGGCCCCATGACGCTGAGAACGGCGTAGGCCGAGGTCACGTCGGTCAATCGCGCGTCGAGACCGGGGGCGATATTGCGGCGGATCCAATCGAAATCGTGCGTTGCGAAGCCGGTTCCAGTGACGATGTAATAGGCATCCTCGGACAATCGGGCGACGGTCAAATCGCACTCGATGCCGCCTTTCTGATTGAGCATTTGTGTATAGACGAGGCTGCCGACGGGCTTGGCGACATCGTTGGCGGCGATCCATGACAACGCCGATTCTGCGTCTCGCCCGCTCAAGAGAAACTTCGAAAACGACGTCTGATCGAAGACGGCGACGGAGTTGCGCGCCGCCTTGTGTTCGCGCGCAACGGCGTCGAACCAATTCGCCCGGCCGAATGTGTGCGTGTCCTCTGGATTTTCTTTACCTTGCGCGAACCAATTGGGCCGCTCCCAACCCAACTTCTCGCCGAAGCAAGCGCCTTGGATTCTCAGCCGGTCATAGAGCGGCGAGCGCCGAAGCGGCCGGCCGCTCGCGTGCTCCTCGTGCGGCCACGTGATGGTGTAGTGTTTGGCGTAGGCTTCGAGCGTGCGCTGTCGGACCCATCCAACGTCGCGGTGATTGCGGCCGAACCGACGGATATCGACCGGCCAAAGATCATAAGGCGCTTGCCCGCCGGCGATCCATTCGGCCAGCACCTTCCCGGCGCCGCCGCCGGAGGCGATGCCGAAGGCGTTGAACCCGGCTCCGACGAAGAAATTGGCGACTTCGGGCGCTTCGCCGAGGATGAAGTTGCCGTCCGGCGTAAAGCTCTCCGGCCCGTTGATGAGGCTCTTGATCCCCGCCGTCTGAAGCGCGGGAACGCGGCCGAGCGCCAGCTCCATCAGCGGTTCGAAGTGGTCGAAGTTGGATTGCAGAAGCTGAAACTCGAAGTGCTGCGGAAAGCCGTCGACGGCCCAGGGGATGGGATTGGGCTCATATCCGCCCATGACGAGCCCGCCGACTTCTTCCTTATAGTATGTGAGACGATCGGGATCGCGCAGCGTCGGCAGATCGGACGTTACGCCGTCGATGCGCTCCGTCACCATGTACTGATGCTCGACCGAGACGAGTGGTACGTTGACGCCGGCGAGCTTGCCGACTTCAGCGGCCCACTGTCCCGCGCAATTGACGACCACCTCGCATGCGATGCGGCCCTGATTTGTCCCGACGGCAGCCACGCGGCCATCGATGACTTCGATGGAGCGAACTTCGGTATTCTCGAAAATCTTCACGCCATTGTTTCGCGCGCCCTTGGCCAGCGATTGTGCGATGTCCGAGGGATTGGCCTGGCCATCGGTCGGCAGGAACGCGGCGCCGATGACGTCGGACACGTCCATCAGCGGCCATAGTTTCAGCGCTTCCTTCGGCGAGAGCAGATGCATCTCGAGCCCGAACGAGCGCGCGGTCGTCGCCTGTCGCTTGACTTCGATCCAGCGTTCTGGCGTGCAGGCGAGCCGAAGCCCGCCATTCATCTTCCAGCCGGTCGCGAGACCGGTTTCCTGCTCGAGCGTGCGATAGACCTTCACCGACTCGCCGAGAAGTTGGGTGATGTTCGCGCTGGAGCGAAGCTGTCCGACCAGACCGGCGGCATGCCATGTGCTGCCCGAGGTTAGTTTGTTGCGCTCGATGAGCACGACGTCTTTCCAGCCGAGCTTGCCGAGATGATAGGCAGTCGAGGCGCCTATGATCCCGCCGCCGATGATCACCGCGTGCGCCTGGGTCGGAAAATTGGCCATTGGCTGATCCGTCACTTGTGTCGCGTACCCAAACGCACACTACTTACTTGATAAAACAACGATATACAACATTTTGTGTGCTGTTTTGTGATTTTCTGTGGTAATCGACGCCGAAGCAATCATTGGGCAGGCCATGGCAGAGATCAAAGGTCTTTTGTTCGACAAGGACGGGACCGTCCTCGATTTCTATAAGACTTGGGGGCCGATCAATCGCGACATGGCGTTCGAGGCCGCCGAAGGCGACGCGCAGCTCGCGGCGGAGATCCTGCGCGCCGGTGGTCATGATCCCGAGACCAACATCGTTGCTTCGGGCGGCGCGCTGGCGGCGGCGAGCGTCGAAGGCATCGTCGACTGCTTTGCGAAAACGTTGAACGGGCGGGGAACTCAGGATCTCCACGCCCTCGTCGCCAAGCATTTCCGCGAAGGCGGCGCGAAATACGCCACGCTGATCGACGGCGCTGTCGATCACATCACCGCGCTCGGCGAGGCGGGCTATCGGCTCGGCATTGCAACCAACGACACCGTCGACGGCCTGCACGCCTCGTTCGGCCGGTTCGAGGGGTTGCTCGACCTATTCGCGTTCACCGTTGCGTCCGACAGCGGTCATGGATCGAAGCCGGCGCCGGGCATGGGGCTGGCATTCGCCGAGGCCATGTCTCTCGAGCCGGCGGCGTGCGCCATCATCGGCGATTCAAAGCACGATCTCGAAATGGGCCGCATCGCCGGCTTTGGATTGCGTGTCGGAGTTTTGACCGGCCCGGCTTTGCGCGCTGATCTTATGCCTCACGCGGACATCGTGATCGACAGCGTCCGCGATCTCGCGCGCGCGTTGCGCGGCTGACAGGTCGTCAGTCTGATTTCGCTTCGTCGCGGCCGATGAAGAGTTGAAGGAATAACGGCCGGTAGGCCTCTAACGCCAAGTTTTCAAGCGATGCTGCTTCTTCGGGCGTGAACCACTTGAGTTCAACGTGCTCGTCGTCTTTCAGCTCCGGTTCGCCGCCGCTCCAGCGCGTCACCAGAAACATGTGATAGGTAGCGCCGCCCTTGTCGATTTCGTGGGGGTCTTCGACAGAGTCGACGCTGCGATACACGTCCGGCGTGACGCCGATCTCTTCGTTGAGTTCGCGCTTCAGCGCCGCTTCGAGCGTTTCGCCCTCCTCGACTTTACCGCCGATGACGTCCCACTTGTTCGCCAGCATGCGCCTATGGGGCGAGCGGAGGCCCAGGAGGATCGTGGTTCCGGTCGACAGGATGGCGCAGGCGTAGTGTCTCATGGCGACGATGTCCGCTGTTGCGTTGTGACCCTGAGCCGACTTAGCGCTATCCGCGCGGGGGCCGGCGGCGCTCGCTGAACCAGGCGCGATACTCGGCCATCTTGCCCCGCTGCGCGGACGGCGCGCGGCGCTTGCAGGTCGAGGCTTCGTCACTCTTGTCCGGCGCGCCCCAGCGGAGTTCGACGCAGTCGTTTAGGTTATAGGCCATTTCGAGCTGCGCCATGCGGTCGACCACATCCCTCAACACCAGCGTCCACGGCGAACCGTCGCTGCGCGTGTAAGAAAATGATCGTGACGCGAGCTCCGTCGCGAGCTGGCTTGCCAATCCGGTCTTGACGTCCGCGACGGCCTTATCCTTCGGCATCGCGTATCGCTCGGGCCGTCGCGCAACGCGATCGGGGAATCCGCGCACGACGTCGATGGCGATCAGCAGGCGCAGGTCTCGCGACGGCGTCGCGAAATCCTCCCAAGCGCCGGTCGTCTCGAAGATCGACGCACCGTCCGGCATGGAAACTTCGCCGCCGCCACCGGTGTGATATTTGCGGCCGTTCTCGACCGACGTGACGCGGGCTTTCACCTGCTCTTCCAGCGCGGTGATGGCTTCGGTCATGGCGCGCGCCGGGTCCAGCGGCGCCGGCGACATCACATCGTCCATGGCGTCGTAAAAAGCCTCGACGCCGAGCTGCGACTGATCGAGCGAAAAATCGCCGTACTGCGCATTCGCAGTGATTTCGTCGTTGGTCAGCCGCCGCAAGCCTCCAGCTTTTGCGCGCAGTATCGGCCGAAAGCGCTTGAACCCGGGGCTACCGAGCGCTGCGTCCTGCGCAAACAGGAAATTGCCGCGCCAGAAGCGTTTTCGCGCGACAGTGCCGTCGGGCTGGCCGTCGACGGCGAGGAAGACGCCTGCTGCGCCGTCCGTTTGGGCGACGCGCTTCACGAGCACCAGGAGGTGGCCGTAGGGATCGGCGTAGACAACGCCGGGGCGCAGCGTCTCCTGCTTCAGCGGCACCGGGTAATAGTCGGTGTTGTCGTCTTTCGCCGCCGTTCGCCCTGTGCCCGAATGGACGCTGTTGGCGATGGTCGAGCGCAAATACGTTCCGAACGAGGCCACGAGCCCGTCCGACTTAGGCGCGGGCGCGGCGGCGGATTGATTGAAAATTCCAAACAGGGCGCCTGTCCCGGATTTCTGATCCGGCGCCTCGGCGGGCGGCTCGCCTTTCTGGATGTTCCACCACGAGACGCACCGCGGGGGTTTGCCCCCGCCGCCGCGCGAGCACTTCGAATAGCCGAACGGCAATCCCATCTTGAAGGCGAAATACGCGCGCAGGAAGTAGGGGAGGTCGGCGCAGTCGGGGCGGATCACGAGCCCTTTCTGGTCTTCGCCTAGCCCAAGATAATTGAACAGGACGTTGCGTGCGGGATCGCGCAGCACTTCATGAAGCGCGGGCCAGGAGGGCGCCTCTTCGAGCGGCGCGTCGAACAGTTTTTCGATCCATGCGGAATAAAGGTTTTCGTTGGCTCGGGTCCAGGCATCTCGCACCGGCCAGACGCTGTTGGCCGTTGCGCTCAGGCCCCGAGGCCGTTTGCTCTGCACGGGGATGTCGCGCGTGATCGTCGCGCAATCGCCCGTCGCGCCATCGCGCGCCAGCGTGGCGCGCCATGTTCCGGCAGCAGGGGTCGCGACTTCGGCCACCCAGAAATACGGCGGGCCGCCGCGCCGCTCGCGGGACTTGGCCGCGACGCTGCCATCGGGCGCTATCAACGATAGTTCGCCATCGAATGAAGTTTCGGCGGCGACGACGACGCGCAAGGGCGCTCCCTTCCACGCCGCGATCGGCGAAGACAGAACCGCGAGTCCGACTTTTTCCTCGCACCCTTCGGCCTGATCCTTCGACTTGGCTTCGGCGGCGCTCACGAAAAACAACGCGGCGATCAGCGATGCCCGCGAGATCGCAAACCTCCTCGTCCGCGCGCGGTCCACTCGAGCCTCCTCGGTTCCAGTCCCCAACTGGGGCAAGACATAGTGTGACGGTTTTGGTCGAAGCATGGCGGCAGTTATCGCCGAGCCGATCCGTCTGCGCCAGTCCAGGATTCTTAAGACTCGCCGCTTTCGGCATCGAACCGGTATCCGACGCCTGGCTCGGTCAAGATGTAATCCGGCCAATGGGGTGCGGGGCTGAGCTTCTGGCGCAGCTGCCCGATGAAGACGCGGAGATATTGCAGGTCCTGGGTGTGCGCGGGCCCCCAAACCGTGGTCAACAGCTGGCGGTGCGTCACGACGCGGCCGGCGTTGCGCGCCAGCACGGCGAGGAGTTCGAATTCCTTCGGCGTCAACTTCACTGGCGCGCCACCGAGGGTGACGACATGCGCCAGGATGTCTATGTCGAGCGCCCCGCATTGAACTCGCGTCTGTTCGCCCGCAACCTTCGCGGCATGTCGCAAGGCGGTTCGGATCCGCGCGGTCAATTCGCCGATAGCGAACGGTTTGTTGATGTAGTCGTCGGCGCCGAGATCGAGCGCGGCGATTTTTTCAGCTTCCCGGTCGCGCGCCGAGAGCACGACGATCGGGACCTGGCTCCAGGCCCGCAATTCGCTGATCACGGTTTTGCCGTCCATATCCGGCAATCCAAGATCGAGAAGCACCACATCGGGCGAGAGCGTCGCCGCGGCTTTGAGCGCGCTCTTGCCGTCCGTCGCGACCAACACATCGTAACCCGCGGCCGCGAGGCTCGGCTTCAAAAAGCGCACGATTTGCGGCTCGTCGTCGACGATCAGGATGCGCGGCTGGCTCATGCGGAGGCGCTTTCCCGATTGCGCGCCGCGTTATCGGCGGCGCCGACGGGCAGCAGAATCGTGAATTCCGAGCCCTTCCCGCTGGCGGACGGGCTTCGCGCCGCGATCTCGCCGCCCATCGCTTTGATGATACCCTCGCAGATCGAAAGTCCAAGTCCTGTGCCGGGCGCGCGGCCATCGACACCCGCGACGCGATAGAACTTATCGAATATTTTGTTCAGCGCGTCGGTTGGGATCCCGACGCCATCGTCGGAAACGGCGATCCGCACGCCGCTGCCTCCGGCGCCGGTCGTGGCGACGCGCGTGACGGTGGCCGGCGGGCTGTATTTATGGGCGTTGTCGAGAAGATTGAACACGACCTGTTCGAGTAGAGCGGCGTCGCCGCGCACAAGGGGCAGATCGGCGGCGATCGTCACGTCCGTTCGGCGATCGGGGAACAGTTTTTTGGCGCGCGCTGCGGCGCCTCGCACGGCGTCGGCCACATCCACCCATTCGCTCTGGATATTGAGCGCTCCGGCTTCCAGTCGCGTCATGTCGAGCAGGTTCGAGACGAACGCCGACAGTCGGCCGGCTTCTTCCTCGATCGTCGCCAGCAGATCGGCGCGGTCCTGCTTCGACATCTTGTCGCCCAGCTGCCTGAGACTCGTCACAGACCCGACGATCGAGGCCAGCGGCGTTCTGAGATCGTGTGACACGGACGAGAGAAGCGCGCCGCGCAGCCGTTCGCTTTCGGCGGCGGTTTCGGCCTTGGCCGCCTGCTCGACGAGGAGCGTGCGCTCGATGGCGATCGCGGCCTGATCGGCGAACGACTGCAGTGCGCTTTCGGTAGCGGACGGCAGCGCCTCGTCCGCGTCCTCGGCCATCGCCACGCCGACGACGCCGATCGCGCCCTTGGACGAACTCATGGGGCGGAAGTGGAAGTTCGCCGACGGCATCGTGGTGGTCATGCGGCCCGCCGGTTCGAGCTTTTCGTTGGCCCACCGCGCCGCCGCCCAGTCAGCTGTGCGCATCGCATCGTCGGGCGGCCAGCCGCCCTCGATGTTGAGATCGTCGCCCTTATTCAGCAGCACGATCGAGCGGCCTTTCGCCACGGCGGCCGACTGCGCCGCTAGCAGCCATACGACATCGTCGATCTTGGGCGCGCCGGAGAGCTTCCTCGAGAATTCATAGAGCGCCTGCGCCGCCTCCGCCCGTTCGCGCGTCGCCGTCGCCTGTTCGCGCAGCCGTCCGGCAAGACCGCCGGTCGCAATGGCGACGACTAAGAACATCATGAGGGCGAAAAGTTCGTGCGGCGACGCAACGGTCAGCGTGTAACGCGGCTCGATGAAAAAGAAATTATAGGCGACGAACGACAGCAGCGCGGCGGCTACGGCGGAGAATAATCCGAATCGCAGCGCGCAGACGAGCACGGCGAAGAGAAACACCATTGAAAGGTTGGGCAGTCGCAAAATATGTTCGACGCCCTTCCCGACTGCCACGGCGAGCGCAACGGCGAGAACGGCGGCTATGCCGCCCGTCAACGCGGCGTCGCTGTTCGGAAGTTTAGGCCATCGCGTCTGCGGCGCATCCGAATTCGGGGCCACGACCGTGATCGCGATATCGCTCGCCGCCTCGAGCAGAGAATCCGAGAGCGACCGGCCGAGCCAAGCGTTCAACGGACCCGAACTCGACCGTCCGATGACGATCTGGGTGATGTTATTGCGCTTGGCGTAGGCGAGAATTTCCGCCGTCAGATCCTTGGCGTTCAGCCGCACCGTCGTTGCGCCGAGTCGCTCGGCGAGCCGGATGGCCTTTTCCGTGCGCTTCAAAACGGCCTTGTCGACGACCTCGCGTTCCGACGGGGTCATGTGGATCGCGATCCAGTCGGACTTCAGCGCCGCCGCCATACGCGCCGCCGCGCGCACCACCATGTCGGAGCGCTCATCGCCGCCGACGCAGACGAGAAGCCGCTCGGCCGTCGGCCACGGACCCTCGATGCCCTGCTGGCGCAGTTGCGTCAGCATTTGCTCGTCGACTCGATCGGCGGTGCGTCGCAGGGCAAGCTCGCGCAGTGCGGTGAGATTGCTCGGCTGAAAAAACTTGTCGATGGCGCGCCGGGCGTTTTCGGGCAAGTAGACCTTGCCGTCTTTCAGCCTCTGGATCAGCTCTTCGGGCGTCAGGTCGACGACGACGATCTCGTCGGCGCGTTCCAGAACCTTGTCGGGCACCGTCTCGCGCACTGTGATGCCGGCGATGCGCTCGACCACATCGGTCAGGCTTTCCAGGTGCTGAATATTCAGCGTCGTCCAGACATCGATGCCGGCTTGAAGAACGCCTTCGACATCCTGGTGGCGCTTGGGATGAACGAGGCCGGGCGCATTCGAATGCGCAAACTCGTCGACCAGCAACAGCTGCGGCCGGCGGGCAATCGCAGCGTCGACGTCGAATTCCATCAGATCGCGATTGCGGTAGGAAACGGTGCGCCGCGGCAGCACCTCAAGCCCGTCAAGCAGCGCCGCAGTTTCCGATCGCCCGTGCGTTTCTACGACGCCGACGACGACGTCGAGGCCTTCCGCCTTCAGGGCGCGGCCGCCGGCCAGCATGGCATAGGTCTTGCCGACGCCCGGCGCCATGCCGAGAAAAACCTTGAGCTTGCCGCGACGGTCCTTCGCGGCAAGCTCGAGCAGCGCCTTGGGCGACGGTCGGCGGACATCGGGCGTGTTCGTCGGTTGGGCCATGCCCTATCCCGTGGCTTTGGGCAGCGCGGCGTCAAGCGCCAGATTTAGTTTCAGTACGTTAACGCGCGGTTCGCCGATGAAGCCCAGGGCCGGATGCTCTGAGGCCTGCATCACAATGTCCTTAACCTGTTCTGGCGAAACGCCGCGCGCCTTGGCCACCCGATTGATCTGAATAGCCGCGAACTCGGGGCTGATATGCGGATCAAGGCCGCTTGCCGAGGTCGTTACGGCGTCGGCCGGAATGAGAGCGGCGCCGTCGCCTCGCAGCTTCGAGACGTCCGCGGCGACGCGGTCCTGCAGCTTCTTCGACAGCGGCCCGAAGTTCGATCCGGACGACGCCGCTGCGTCATACCCGTTCGCGCCGGCCGCAGACGGACGACCGTGGAAGTAAGCGTCGGACCCGAACGACTGGCCAATGAGCGCCGTGCCGACGACGGCGTCGCCGCGCGTCACCAGGCTGCCGTTGGCCTTGTCCGACAGGACGGCTTGCGCCAATCCGGTGATGGCGAACGGATAGGCGAGCCCGGTCAGGACCATGAAAAATGCCAGCATGACGATAGCGGGCCGAAGATGCGTGAGCATGATGAACTCCCTTAGGCCAGTCCGAGGCCTGAAACGACGACATCGACGAGTTTGATGCCGATGAACGGCGCGATGAGGCCGCCGACGCCGTAGATCGTCAGATTTCGCCTCAGCAGCGATGCGGCGCCGACGGGGCGATACGCGACGCCTTTCAAGGCGAGGGGGATCAGGGCGACGATGATCAGCGCGTTGAATATGACCGCCGAGAGGATCGCGCTTTGCGGCGTGCCGAGCGCCATCACGTTCAGCGCGCTAAGTTGAGGATAGGTCGCGACGAACAGAGCTGGGATGATGGCGAAGTACTTGGCCACGTCGTTGGCGATCGAGAACGTGGTCAGCGATCCGCGCGTCATCAGCAGCTGCTTGCCAATCTCGGTGATCTCGATCAGCTTGGTCGGGTCGCTATCGAGGTCGACCATGTTGCCGGCCTCGCGCGCCGCCTGCGTGCCGGTTTGCATGGCGACTCCCACGTCGGCCTGCGCCAGCGCCGGCGCGTCGTTGGTTCCGTCGCCGCACATGGCGATGAGCCGGCCCTTGCCTTGCTCGCTCTTGATGTAGGCGAGCTTGTCCTCGGGCGTCGCTTCCGAAATGAAATCGTCGACGCCCGCTTCCGAGGCGATGGCCGCGGCGGTGACGGCGTTGTCGCCCGTGACCATCACGGTTCTGATGCCCATGGATCTCAGCGCTGCGAAGCGCTCCTTGATGTCGGGCTTCACGACGTCCTTGAGGTGGATGACTCCGAGCAGCTTGCCACCTTCCGCGACGGCGAGAGGCGTGCCGCCGGACTTGGCGATGGATTGGACCGCCTCTTTTACAGCTGCAGGGATCGTCTCCTGCGACTGACCGGCGAAGGCGATCACGGCGTCGACGGCGCCCTTGCGAATGCGGCGACCGTCGAAGTCCACGCCGGATAGACGCGTCTGCGCCGAGAACGGAATGATTGTCGAAGAGTCCTTGGTCAGCGCCGGCTCGGAGAGGCCATACTGACCTTTGGCGAGCGCGACCACCGAGCGGCCTTCGGGCGTTCCGTCCGACAGCGAGGCGGTCAGCGCCGCTTCCGCGACGTCGCGATCGGTCAAGCCGGGCGCAGGAATAAATGCCGTCGCGAGCCGGTTGCCGTAGGTGATCGTTCCGGTCTTGTCGAGCAGCAGCGTGTCGACGTCACCGGCGGCTTCGACGGCGCGCCCGGAGGTCGCGACCACATTGAAGCGTATCAGCCGGTCCATGCCGGCGATGCCGATGGCCGAGAGCAGGCCGCCGATCGTCGTCGGGATTAGCGTAACCAGCAACGCTGCAAGCACCGTCATGGACAGCGTGGTCTCTGAATAGCGCGCCAGTCCCCAGAGCGTCACGACCGCGATCAGGAAAATCAGGGTCATGCCGGAGAGCAAAATCGACAGCGCCAGTTCGTTGGGCGTCTTCTGGCGTTCCGCGCCTTCGACAAGCGCGATCATGCGGTCGAGGAACGACGATCCCGGCGCCGCAGTCACGCGGACCTTGATCCAGTCCGACAGCACGACAGTGCCGCCTGTTACGGCCGAGCGGTCGCCGCCCGACTCGCGGATGACCGGCGCCGACTCGCCCGTAATGGCGGATTCGTTCACCGAGGCGATGCCCTCGACGATCTCGCCGTCGGCGGGGATCGTGTCGCCGGCCTCGACGAGCACGACGTCACCTTCCTTGAGATCTAGCGCCGACTTCGATTCCCAGGGATCATCCTTGGAGTCATCGGCGTGCAGCATGACCTTGGCCATCGTATCGCTGCGCGTGCGGCGCAAGGCGTCGGCCTGAGCCTTGCCGCGGCCCTCGGCGACGGCCTCGGCGAAGTTGGCGAACAGCACCGTGAACCAGAGCCAGGCGGCGATCTGCGCCGTGAACGCCAGATCGTCGCCGCCGATCAGGATGTCACGCAGGCATATCGCCGTAACAAGCGCTGCGACGACGCCGGTGACGAACATCACGGGATTGCGGACGAGCTTCTGTGGCGCGAGCTTGATGACGGCGTCGAACGACGCCTGCTTGAGAATGGCGCCGTCGAGAAGCGCTGCCGCCGATTTTTTGGTCATGACGATATTCCTCAGAATGTCTTGCCGGCGTGCATCAGCACGTGCTCGACGATGGGGCCGAGCGCCAGCGAGGGGAAGTATTGCAATCCGCCGAGGATCAAGATCACGCCGATGAGCAGACCGATGAACAGCGGTCCATGCGTCGGGAACGTGCCGGCCGATGCTGCCGCCTTTTGTTTGACTGCAATCGCGCCGGCGATCGCCATCACGGGCACGACGTAGGCGAAGCGGCCGAGCACCATCGCGATGCCGAGCGTGGTGTTATACCAAGGCGTGTTGGCGTTCAGTCCAGCAAATGCCGAGCCGTTATTTCCGGCTGCCGAGGTGTAGGCGTACAGGATTTCGCTTAATCCGTGCGGACCGGCGTTGGCCAGACTGGCCAATGCCGTGGGCAGCGTCGCCGCCACGGCCGAGAAGCCCAGGATCGTCAAAGGCAGGATAAGCAGCGCCAGCATGGCGAGCTTCATTTCGCGCGCCTCGATTTTCTTGCCGAGATATTCGGGTGTGCGGCCGACCATCAAACCGGCGACGAATACCGTTAGAACGGCCATGACGATCATGCCGTAAAGCCCCGAGCCGACGCCGCCCGGCAGAATCTCGCCGAGGTGAATCATGAACAGCGGCACGAGGCCCCCGAGCGGCATCAACGAATCGTGCATGGCATTGACGGCGCCGCAGGAGAGGCCTGTGGTCGCCACGACATAGAGTGCAGTCAGCGCCTGGCCAAAGCGGATATCCTTGCCTTCGAGATTGCCGAGCGCGCTATCGACTCCGGCGCCTGTCATCAGCGGATTACCCGCCGTTTCAGCGGCGTATACGACAGCGACGCCAGCGATCAGCAAGACCGCCATCGCGGCCAGCAACGCATAACCCTGCCGCGCGTCGCCGACGATGCGTCCGAAAGTGAAGGTCAGCGCCGTCGAAATCAGCAGCATGCTCCAGATCGACAGGATGTTCGACCACGCGTTCGGGTTCTCAAACGGGTGCGCGGCGTTGACGTTGAAGAAGCCGCCGCCATTGGTGCCGAGCTGCTTGATCGCCTCCTGGCTGGCCACAGGTCCAAGGGCGATCGTCTGCTTGGCGCCTTCGAGCGTGGTCGCGTCGACGCTGGCTTGGAGCGTCTGCGGCACGCCTGTCGCGATGAATGCGATGGCAAGCACGATCGAGAGCGGCAGCAGCACGTAGAGCGTGGCGCGCGTCATATCCACCCAGAAGTTGCCGAGCGTCGCGGCGCGGCTGCGGGAGAACGCGCGGGCTACGGCGAGCGCGAGGGCGATGCCGGTCGCGGCCGACGCAAAGTTCTGCACGGTCAGGCCCGTCATTTGTACGAGATGGCTCATCGTCGTCTCGCCGCCGTACGACTGCCAGTTGGTGTTGGTGACGAAGCTGACGGCGGTGTTGAAGGCGAGGTCGGGCGAAACGCCGGTAAAGCCCTGCGGATTAAGCGGCAGATAGCCTTGAAGCCGCATCATCGCGTAGAGCAGCAGAAATCCGGCGCCGTTGAACGCCAGCATGGCCAGCACATACTGAAGCCAAGTTTGTTCCTTGTCCGGCCGGACGCCCGACGCCGCGTAAAGCGCGCGCTCCACCGGCGCGAGAACCGGCGACAAAATGGTCTTCTGCCCCGCAAACACGCGTGCCATGTAAAGTCCCAGCGGCCACGCCGCTGCGACGACCGCCCCAAGTATGAGCGCAATCTGCATCCATCCGATAACGGTCATGGGAAAGGCCCTCCCGAGCCTTCAGAATTTTTCGGGGCGCACCAGCGCGTAAACGAGGTAGACGCCAAGGGCGAGGGCGACGACGAGCCCGATGATCGGATCGCTCATGGCGTCCTCACAGGCGTGCGCAGATCAGGGCATATCCGGCCATCAGGCCGAACCCTCCGAGACCGAGCGCGAGATAGATGACGTCAAGCATGGGCGGGGCTCCTGAAATTGACCACCTGAACCTGGGCTGTACGGCATAAATTCTCGATGGGGAACGTGCGGCGTCGGCATAAGGGCGGCGTAAAGATCGGCGTAACGCGCTGCACGGCATGGCCGACCAGCCTGCGTCCAAAGTTGATGGACGCCATCGGCTAAATGGCGTCGACGATCATGCCGGGGTTGACGCCCAACACAGGCAATGGAATGCACACTGCTTATGGATCGAACAGTTCTCGAAATTTCAGGAGAGGCGTCGCCGGAATTGGTCTCGGTGCTCACGCCCATCTACAATGCCGAGCGGTTCTTGCCTGCGATGCTCGACAGCCTTCTGGGGCAGACCTATCGTCACATTGAAGTGGTTCTGCTCGACGACGGATCCACAGATCGGTCGCTTGCCATTGCTCATGCGTACGCCGACCGGGATGCAAGGGTCCGCATTCTTCCTCCGCACCCAGACAACCGGGGCGTCGTCGCGACCCGGAACGCTCTGGTTTCCGCAGCGCGCGGCGCCTTCATAGGTTGGAACGACAGCGACGATGTCAGCGCACCGCACAGAATCGAGAAGCAGATCGCATTCTTGACCACCAACACCCAGTTCGGTGCGGTCGGCGCCGGTATCATCTACGCCGACGAAAACCTAGTGCGTCTACGCACCGAATACTTTTCTGCCGATCCGGCACTGCAGCGCATTGATCCGCAGCTCTGTTGCGCGACGCTGGTCGCGCGGCGGGCGGCGGTCGAAGACGCCGGCCCTTTTCGCGAAATTTTCAGTGGGGGCGGTGAAGATGGTGATTGGATCCTGAAAATGGCCGATCGGCATGATATCACCAATATCGCCGACGCGCTCTACACCTACCGACGGCACGCTTCTTCTTTGACCCACAGTCGCGACAATACCGCCGCGACGACGAGGCTAGGCGTTCTCGCCAGGTCAGCCGCGCGGCTACGGCGGCAGGGCAAGCCTGACCCGCTGAACGCGATCGGCGTTAGCGAACTGCGGGACCATTTGTCTCCTCGTAGCCTCATTGCGAATAGCGAACTCACCACAGCAGAAATCATGACGGCCCTTGGACACAAGCTAGAGGGCGAAAAGCCAGCCTTGACCATCGGCCATGTTGCTCCACCTTTTAGTTCGTTTCGCACACTCGCCGAATCCTATGCGGCGCAAACTCTAAAGTCTTTCGAAGTTTTGATCGCCGTCAAAGTCGATGAGGCGGATCGGTTTCGATCGCAGATCGCCGACCTCGATGTTCCAATCAGGGTCGTGAACTATGCTACGTCGGAGTCGTCTCCCTGGCGGATGCTATTTTTAAACTCTGCAGGCGATTATTTTCTCGTAGCCCCTCAGCGGCGCGCATTTCGGCCTTGGGAACTGCATGGTTTCCTGAGGACGGCACTCGAAAACCGACCATCGCGCGCCATCTTCAGCGGTCGTGCGCGGCCTGATATCATGCGCAACGGCGAGCCGATTGCTGTTACGGGAGCATTGTTGATCGACGGTGCGCTGCCGGGTTTGGTCATTGAACGCACCGCGGCCTTACAACTCGTTGACGACGCCAATGAGGCCGTGCCGATTCCGGCAAAGGTCATCGGCGTCGACACTTCGGGGTTCAGGGTCAAGCTGGCCGTGTTGCGCGGCAAGTGGCGCAATGAAGGGACTCGCGCCGTCTCCGCGTTCGTGTTCGAGCGTCTGATCGTCCGGCAATTGCGGGGCCAGGGCGTCATCGGCGCTATTGCGTCGCTGGCTGCCTTCAGGGTCACCCGTGACCGAGCCCTCGATCGGTTGTCGGCGACGTCGCGCCCGCCGAATCTCGCCACTTCTGGCGCTTCCGCACCGACGGCGCGGCAGTATCGCGTGAACTACGCGGAGAGCCTTGACAAGGCGACGATCAAGGTCGCCGTCCATGAAAGCTGGGGAGACTTCGACGATGCGATGCATGATATGTCGGAGTCGAATGATGGTATTTGGAACGATGTTGCATTTGCTCCGGCAGACCTCGTCCAAAAACCGGACTTCTGTCTCATTCTGAATACGCCGATGGAGGATAGTGTAGAGATCGACCTGCCTGCAAATCGCGTGTGGTTCGCCATCGGCGAGCCGCCGACAACTTTTCACCGCGTGCTGCATGAAGGGCAGGGCAGCGGGACTGTTGTCGTCACTTGCGACGCGGGGGTCACGACGCGCCACGAGCAGAATCGCCGCTATATCCTCACCCCTGTCATGACGCGGACGTGGCACGTCAAGAAGACGGCGTCAGAATTGTTGGCGTTGGCTAGCATCGACAAACCGAGGCGACTGTCCTGGGTCACAAGCAACACCAATATTCTCGCCGGCCATCAGGCGCGCATGGCGTTTCTCAAGCGCCTTCAACGCAAGGTGGATTTCGACTTGTTTGGCCGCGGTTTCACGGAAATCGACGACAAATGGGACGGCATCGCGCCTTATCGTTATAGCATCGCGTTCGAGAACACTGTCGCGCCGCTGTATTTCACCGAGAAACTTATGGATTGCTTCGTTTGCCAAACGATGCCGTTCTACTTCGGCTCCCCCGACATCGGAAAATACTTCCCTGAAAGATCGTTCATTCGAATCGATCCCGACGACCCGATGATCTTCGACCGCATTGATGATATTTCGAGTTCCGAGCTATGGCGCGAACGACAGGACGACTTGGCTGAAGCTCGCATGCTCGTTTTGAGGAAGTACAACATGTTCTCTCAACTGTCTGAACTTTTGGCCAAAGAAGCGAAAACGGCGGCCGGCCCCGCTATGCGCTTTGTCATCCAGCGACGCGTTGCGCTGTGACCGTCCGCGACCTGTCATCCCGTCCCGACATTCGCGTTATGCGCAACTCGCTGTTGCTGGACAAGCGTTGGGTCGACTTCAGTCTGCATTTTCTACGTCAGGATATCGCACGCCAGTACGAGCGCACCGGGCTCGGAATTTTCTGGCTCATGATCGCGCAGACGATTACGATTTCGGGAATCGCATTCGTATATTCCATGGTCTTCAACGTCAGCCTGAAGGAGTTCTTTCCGTATCTCGCAATCAGCATTCTGACGTGGAACCTGGTCAGCGGCGCCATTGGCGAGGCGCCGCGCACCTATCATGTCGCCGGTTCGATCCTCAACGCTTTTCCCTTGCCGTATTCGACGTTCGCCTTGCGCATGACGCTACGTCACTTCGTGATTTTTTTGTTCGGCTTGCCCGTCTACTTCGCCATTGCTGTCTATTGCGGCGTAACTTTTTTTCATACCCTTGTTGTGGGTTTGGTCAATTTGGCGTTGCTGTTCACGTTGCTCTACCCGCTGTCGAACTTGCTCGGCATCCTTGGCGCGCGTTTTCGCGACTTGGCGCCTGCGATGGCGGCGGCGATCTATCTGCTCTTTCTATTGTCGCCGATCCTCTACGAGCCAAGCAGGCTACCGCCGCGCGGTCAGTGGCTCATTCATGTAAACCCGTTCTACTACCTGCTTGAGCTCGTGCGACGGCCATTTCTCGGGCAACTTCCGGGGCCCGAAATCTACGCCGCGGCGCTCTTCATGATCGCCGTAGCCTGGATGCTCTCGAGCTACTTCAACAAGAAGTACGGATCGTATCTGGTGTTTTGGGTCTAGTTTTCGCTCGCGCAGGATGGTGTTGACGTTGCGCCGCTGGGAGTCGCCGATTGATCGTCCTCGACAAAGTCACGGTTGAGATACCGGTGCAAATCCTAGATGGACGCAAGTCGATCAAGGGCGCCGTAGCGCGCCGCATCGGCGGCGTCATCACGAACCAATCTAGCACGCGAATGAAAGTTCGCGCCTTGCACGATGTCTCGCTCACCGTTCCGCCTGGCGGACGACTTGGGCTCATTGGGCACAATGGCGCTGGCAAGACGACGCTTCTGAAGACGCTTGCCGGTCTTTATCCGATTACTTCGGGTTCTCTGCGCGTGGACGGCGAGATCCGCACGTTTTTCAATCTCTCGGCGGGTCTCGATCCGAGCCGGTCTGGCTATGTGAACATCAAGAACGTCGCCTTCTATTATACGCAAGACGTGCGCGCGATCGAAGAAGCGCTGCCGAAAATCGTCGAGTTCTCCGATCTCGGAGAGTTCATCGACATGCCCGTCTCGACCTACTCGGCGGGGATGCTGGCCCGCTTGATCGTGTCGATCGCACTGCAATTCGAGGGCGACGTGCTCGTGATGGATGAGATGTTGGGCGCCGGTGACGCGATGTTCATGAAGAAAGTCAATTCGCGGATCGAGCAATTGGTTGAGCAATCGAAGATCCTCGTGTTTGCAAGTCACGCCACCGAGATCATCCGAAAATTCTGTACGACGGCGCTCTGGTTGGAGAAAGGCGAAGTGCGGATGTACGGCGACGTCCTGGACGTCACGAATGCGTTCCACAAGACGCTGTGAACTGGCGGGGACAGAGGCCGGGTCGGACTCCATGATCAGCGTCATCATCCCCGTCTACGATCGCCAGGCGCGCGCCGAACGGGCTCTCAAGTCCGTGCTCGATCAAGCGCCCTGCGGCGAACACGCCGTCGAGGTCATTCTGGTCGACGATGGGTCGACGCCGCCAATCGAAGTCCGAGACGAGAGCGGCCGCGTGAAAGTTGTCCGCCTGGCGTCGAATAGCGGGCCGGCCGCAGCGAGACACGCCGGCATCTTGGCGAGTTCCGGCGAGCTGCTGGCTTTCCTCGACTCGGATGACCTGTGGCTGCCAGGAAAGCTCGCGGCGCAGCTCCGGCGCTTCGAGGTCATTGATGCCGCTACTGACGGCGCGGGATTGTTGGCTCTCGTCTGCTCATTCTACTACCCGCATCGAGCGTCCGGACGATTGGAGGCGCGGCGACCCAAGGCTTCGAACTCGCTGAGCGAGTTTGCAAGCGGGTGCTGGTTCGCTCCTGGTTCGACGCTGCTTATGCGACGGTCCACATACGACGCCGTTGGCCCTTTTGATCCACGGCTTCGGCGGCTGGAGGACCTTGATTGGTTCATCCGATTTGCTCAAAGGGGCGGTGAGCTTCACGTTGATCCAAGTCCGATGGTCGTGATCGCGCCTTCGCATTCCGCAAGCTTTGCAGTTGTGAGCGGGTGCTCCGATCTCGTCGCAGAGAAATTTGCGCCAAGCCGTGAATCCAGGCTAGCTCCGTCGGAATTGAGTCGATTGCTTGCCTACTTGAGCTTGGAGTTAGGAGCTGCTGCTTGGACCGAGCAACGTTATGCGTTGGCGGTTTTGGAGGTGCTGCGCTCGTTCTCGCGCTACCCAAGGCTACGGCTTTCACTTGTCGATTTTTGGCTTCGGAGTCGCGATATCCCTCCGAGTGTGGCGGCCGCGTTCGACGACATGACGCGCGGGGAGCGCTAGCGAGGAATGGTGAACGCCTTTTGGATGCCGAACCACAACTTTGGCGACCACCTCAATCACTATCTTCTCGCACGCCTCTCAAAGAGCGGGGTGGTGTTCACAAACATCGACGAGCCGGTCAAGAAAGTCGTCGCCATTGGATCAATACTCGGGTGGTGCAACGAGTACGCCATCGCATGGGGCCCGGGTCTCGCCAGTCATAGCGACTGCGTCAACCCCGCAACTGAAATTCGGGCCGTGCGCGGTCCCCGATCTTGGAAGCGCGCCATCGAGTGCGGCTGCACAGCGCCGAAGACATTCGGCGATCCAGCGCTGTTGATGCCACGGGTCTATCGACCAATTCAGAGGAAAACGCACTCCGTCGGACTCATCCCACACTACGTAGATCAGCGCGCCGTGTTCGAACGCTATTCGGGTGAGGGTCGGGAAATCCGATTGATCGACGTTCTTGACGCCCCAGAGCGCGTGACCGACGCTATCGTCAGCTGCGACAAGGTGCTTTCGAGTTCGCTCCACGGAATTATCGTGGCGCACGCCTACGGCGTGCCGGCCGCCTGGGTCTCGTTCAGCGACAAGATCGGCGGCGACGGCATGAAGTACCACGATCATTTCGAGTCGGTTCAATGTTCTGTCGAGGGGGCGGCGACGTGCTCGGATTTTCCCTCCATTTCGGAAATGCTTAAGCGCGCAGCGAAACAGCTCAAGGTGACGCCCCAGTTCAATCCCGCAGCGCTGCTTGCGGCGGCGCCGTTCGAGCTTGCGATCTGACGATGTTCGGCGCGTTCCGCACCAGCCTCGCAATGGTCGTCGCATTCTCGCATCTATCGGGTGCAATCGGCTTCTCGGCCGCTTATGCCGTCTACGGGTTCTACGTGCTGTCCGGCTTTATCATGGCTCGGATAGTCCATGAAACGTATGGTTTTCACCCGCGTGGCTTTGCGCACTTTCTGCTCAATCGATTTCTACGAATCTATCCGCTTTACTGGATGGGATGCCTCGCGACCTTGCTGCTCATCGCCTGTTTCGGATCTGATGCGGCGCGCTCGTTCCACCGCAATTTCATCTGGCCCGAAGACATCGGCTCGATCGCACGCGCAGTGATGAATTGGTACTTCTGGCCTGATGACGATTCGCATCTTGTGCCGCCGAGTTGGGCGGTGGCGGTCGAATTCTTCTTCTACATCCTGATCGGCCTGGGTCTCGGGCGTGATCGCCGTCTCGCACTTGCATGGCTTGCAGCCTCAGTTGTCTATCATGTCGTTGCATTTACCTTGGGCTGGGATCGCTACTACTCCATTTGGTCCGCATCGCTGGCATTCTCGCTCGGCGTCGCAATCTGGCATTTTAGAAGCGAGCTTCTGGCGATTTTTGGCGGCGACTCATTGCGGGTAGCCGTTCTGGCCAGCGCCATGGCTGGACTCTGCAGTATCACGCCGAATACGACTTGGCGGCCAGATACGACCCCGTTCTATGCGAGCGTTCTGATTTGCGGGCTGCTTGTTGTGATGCTTTCGGCGGCCGATCGTCGGTTCGAAGCGATCGACGACTGGTTGGGCCGGCTTTCCTATCCCATCTACATTTTCCATTATCACGTCGGCATGGCGACCTGCGCAATGGTTGGCCTCCCCAATCGTTCGCCACTCACGTTCTTCGTCGCTTTGCCGTTTCTGCTGGTTGTGTCGGCATTTGCCGCGGTCGTTCAGTTCCATACCGTCGACAAATGGCGCGCCGTCGTGCGCCACCGCGCTGTCATGCCGGGTCATTGCGTGCGCCGACCGTGATGGCTGCCGCACTCTCTCGGCTACTGACGCCGCCCAGAGAACCGAGGTATCAATGCGCGGCGCCGCCCGTACATTTGACGTCAACCTTGAGACCCGCCGTGATCACCGTCATCGTCGTGACGCACAATCGCGCCGCCATGCTGCGCGAATGCCTCGAGAGCCTCGAAGCGCAGCGCAGCGATCGCCCCGATTGGCGCGTGCTGGTCGTTGACAACGGGTCGACCGACGAGACCGCGTCGCTCGCCACAGGATTCTGCCAGCGTCTCGAACGCTTTTCCTACATGTTTGAACCGAAGATTGGCGCGAGCCGCGCCCGCAATCGCGGCGCAGGCGAGGCGCAGACGCCCTATCTCCTGTTCGTCGATGATGAGTGCGTGTTCCCAGGAGACTACCTCGACACTGCCCACTCGATCATCGGGCGCGGCGAGCCGGTCTGTTTCGGCGGACCGATCGAGCCTCGCTTTTGGCCTCGCCCGGTGCGCCCGAAATGGTTCAAGGACGCCTACGGAGCCTACTCCATGCCTGGCACGGCAACGCGCCAGTCGTTGCCAGACTTGAGCGCCGGAAATCTTGGCGTCAGTCGTCGCGCCTTCGCGCAAGTCGGAGGGTTCGCGGCGGCGCAGGGCCCCATCGGGCGCCACATGAACTACGGCGAAGAGAACATTCTGGTGCAAGCTCTTGCGTCCAAGTTCGGCGCGGACAAAGTGATTTATGAGCCGTCGTTTGTGAACCGCCACCTCGTGCGTCCGGAAAAATTCAAATGGCGCACAATCATCAGCGAGAATTTCCGACGCGGAATGGCGCGTGGACGACTTTACGGCCTTGACACTCGTGCGCTCGCGCCGCCGGTCGAATGGTCAGAGTTGGCTTCGTCGACAACATTCGCAAGCGCCAAAGAGTCGCCGACGAAGTGGACGCGAATCGCCGCATCGTGCAAGGACGCTTTGCTCGACCTGACGTTTCTGCGCCGTTACAATAATCCGACTGCGTATCCGCACTGGCAAAACTTTGTGTATGAGCGCTGGATGCCCTATGTCCGCTGGGTTGGGATCATTGCCGGCACTGTTACCAGGCCCAGATAGCCAGGTTACGATCGCCGAGGAGAGTTGAGAGAGTGATCAAGCGTCGCCCGGCCGTGATGGCAGCCATCAGGCACGTTGACAGATTTCGATGGCTGGCTTCGCGCGCCTTTCGCATCACAAAAATCGACGCCGCATTCTTGAAAGCGAAATCACCGAAGGTTTTCGGCGACGACTTGGCGGACCTCTTGGCGCGTCAGCCCGCTGCGGCGCTCGATATCGTCAATCAACGCGTCATCGCCTACCAACTCTATGCCCACCTTGGAAATTTGGCGCGCCAGTTTGGAATCGACTTTGTCATCGATGCGGGGGCTCACTCGGGGCAATTCGCCTCCACCTTGTACGGCTATGGCGGCTTTAAGGGCGAGGTGCATTCCTTCGAGCCCGTCAAAAAGTACTATGACGTTCTAGCGAGCTACTTGCATCACTATCAAGGTTGGAAAGCCTATAACGCGGCGCTCGGCGATGTACCCGGTCCCTCTGAGATATTTGTCGGAAAGGGGCATGGGGGAACCTCGTCACTCCTCCCTCAAACCGAAGCTCTCGAGAAATTTGCGCCCGACGTCGTGCTTGGCGCGCCCGAAAGAATCCTCGTTCGTCGCGTCGACGAAGCGTTCGGAGACGTCCTTCGAGACCCGAAGCGGCGGGTGATGCTGAAATTGGACGTCCAAGGCTTCGAGGAGCGCGTTTTGAAATCAACGGGTGAATTTATTCCGAACCTGAAACTCGTCGTTATGGAGTTGTCCGGAATTCCGCTTTACGAAGGTCAATGCAGGCTTGGCGAAGCCTGTTCGATGATGGAAGAATTGGGATTCGCATTGATCTTCACGTGCAATAGCTTTGGCAGGAACCAATCGGTTTTCATCGACTACGATTTCGTCTTTTGTCGCACCACAGACCTCGAAAACCTCGAACTCGTCAGCTAAATCCCGATGCGCTCGCTAAAAAGCGAGGTAGGGCGCGCCACAAACGACGATGAATCTTATCGACGGATCAGATGATGTACAGCCAGAACGAAGAAGAGAAGCACATCCTGGGATACTTTCGATGGACAGGCGGCGGAACGTTCCTCGATGTTGGCGCCTTTCATCCAAAGACGTTCTCGAATACGCGCGCGCTCTATGAGAAAGGATTCAAAGGCGTATTCGTTGAACCCTCGCCGTCGCTTTTGCCGGCGTTCGAGGCGGAATACGGCAATGACCCGGACATACAGGTGCTCCCGGTCTGCGTTGGCGCCGTCAACGGGGCTGTCGAGTTCTTCGACTCCAGCGGAGACGCCATATCGTCGACTCTAGAGTCAGAAACGCACCGCTGGGCGAAGGCCTATAATACGAAGTTCAACAAGATCAGCCGCGAGATGGTGACGGTGCCCGAGCTTCTCAAGCGCGCCAAGTATCAGACGTTCGATTTCATCAACGTCGATACAGAGGGTAACGTGTTGGAGATCCTCGAGCAAATCGACGTGAAAGCGCTTGGCGTCAAGCTGATCTGCGCCGAATGGAACAGCGCCGACGGCGACAAGTTCAAATCCTATTTCGCTCGGTTCAAAATGCGTCCGCTCTACACGAACGCCGAGAACATGATCTATGGGCTCTAGAGGCGGTTGCGCGCGCGACGTTCGATGGACGTTGACGACCGATCTGAGCCAGCCCCTCAGCCATCTGCCAGAGGTCATCGCGTACGCGTAGCAAGAGAACAGCCTGCGATCCGGCAGGCGCCGATCCTAGTGCTTTGCGCCCGTGCGGTGTTTCGAGGGGTAGATGCGGCCCGTTTTCGGGGGCGAGATGATGCCGTCGACAGCTCTGTTCTCGACTGCGAGCCCGCCACGGCGAAGAGCGTGGCTGACCTCTTGAGCCGTCCGTTTTCCTATGGCGTTCAATTTGACCGACAGAGAGCGGCGGCCGTTAAAGGTGTTGGCCATCGGCGGTCCCTCGGGATTTAAACATTACCTGCCGCGTCGCGGTGTGCGGGTATCAAACACGTGAGCACTGGGGGAATTCCATCTGCCGCACCATTAGCCCGATCGCTTCGCCTTCATCGACAGCATGCGCGGCCTCGCCGTCTGCGCGGTCGCCATTTTTCATTTCAATGAAGTCGGCATATTTGCGCCGAGCGCCTACCAAGACATCGTATCGATGGGCGGGCTTGGAGTGCCGGCCTTCTTCGCAATCAGCGGTTTCGCCGTGCAGTCGAGCGCCATTCGCTCGACTGGTCCCGTATCATTTTTGTGACGCCGGTTCTGGCGGATATATCCTCCGTACTTAGCGAGCGTCGCTCTCGTCATTTGTCTTGTGCTCGCGCGAAGACTTGAAACCGGAACGAACGATCTCATCGCCGTGCCGAAGACCGCTTTTTCTTGGGCGGCCACACTGACGCTGACGACCGCTCCCGTCACCTCCGTGCCCGGCGTAAATTGGGTGTATTGGTCGCTCAGTTACGAAGTGGCCTTCTACCTGATCGTAAGCCTGTGCCTGCTTCGCCCTCCGCTGCGATGGATCGTGCTTTTCGCGCCGTCGTGCGCCGCGCTGCTCTGGCCTGATGCGCCGGTGTTCTTTCTGAATGGCTGGAGCGCCTTTGCGCTTGCCTGCCGTGCCGACGCCGGATGCGGCGACGACAGTCGTGCCCGTGCCGTCGCGGTTGGCGTTGGCCGTATTACCGGTCGAATAGTCGTGGGTCGGTTGCGTTGCGTACTGTGCTGCTGTCGCCATGTCAGATGATCCCCTGGTTCATGATCAAAAAGTCCGGTGTCGAACTCCCGCCGCCGCCGGTCGTATCGAGGTCGGACGTCGCGCCGCCTTGGCGCTTGCGGAATTTTCCCGTCGTCGCGTTGAACCAAAGATCGCCGTCGAGCAGCGTCGATGGATCGCTCGCAGCCGGGATCAGTCGCAGTCCCGGCAGAGTCGCGTCATGGGAAAACGTCGCGCGCGCGCCTGCCTTGTGGGTCACGGCGCCCGTCGTCTTGTTGAGGATCAGCGCCTCGTTGAACGTTGAGCCGTCGGCGCTGACCTTGAAGTGGAAATCGTCGTCGCCCGTCGTGCCGATTTCGGCGCGGCCCGAGAAGCCGGTCTGGAACAGGAAACTCGCCGTATCGCCGGCGGCGTTCTTGTTGACTTTGACCTGATGGCCGGCGCCCGCGTGATTGAACAGCGCCGCCGGGCTCGTCACCGACAATCGGTTGGTCGTATCGCCGTTGGCGTTGACGCCGAGCACGGGCGCCCGCACGCCGCCGCTCCCCTTGCCCACAAGCGACAGCGTGATATTCGTATCGTCGCCGGTGGCGCTTAGCTGCGGATTGCCACCCGTCGCCGCGTTCGTCACCGTCACTTCGTTGACGGCCGACGCGGTCTCCGAAAATTTCACCAGTTCGCGCGTGCCGTCACCGAGCGCGAAGCCGTTGACGTCGAGCGGGCCGCCGAGCTGCGGCGTCGTATCCTCGACGACGTTGGCCAGGCCGCCTCCGCCTCCGCCGCCTCCAAACGCCGTCCACGCCGCGCCGTCGTAAACCACGGCTGCGTTCTCGTCGGCGAGCCAGGCGATCCAGCCCTCGCGCGGCGCGTAGAACGCCCATGCGCCGTCCTGGTAGGCGGCGATTTTGCCGGCCTGCCCCGCCCACGCGCCGGTCGGGCTCGCGGCGACGATGTAGCGGTCGCCGTCGGCGGGCGCGCCGGGCGGCGTTGCGAGATCACGGTCGAGCGCCGTGATCTGGGCCAGCGCATCGAGCGCGCGGATCGCCTCGTTGTGCGTCACGTGCTTCTGCGACTGCGCCGCCAGGATGTACGGGAGCAGCAGGTTCGGTGTCGTTTCGACGGGCATGTCCTTCCTTTCGCGCTTCGTTTGCGTGTCGAGCTTGAGGATGAGGCCGCTGGAGTCAGCGGGGATACGTTTTTGCGAAAAAATTTTTGGGATGGTGAAGAGCGGGGATAGATTCCGATCGTCGCCCGCCGCCACGCGCCACAGGGAAGCCAAACTTCCGCCGCCGTCGGCCTCTAAGCGGAGGCAATGCGGAGATGGATGTCCCAACTGATCCTCGGCGTGATGGTGACGGTCATCGGCTCGGTGATCGCGGATTCTATTCTGCGCGGCGGAAAGCGCGGCGGCTTCGATCGTGGACACTACGCCGGGTCGTTCCGGTCCAACCGGTGACGGCCACGCCTTTCGATCCTGCGCGCGGGCGCGGCGCCTTCATCCCGGCTTACACAGTGGAGAATTTTAATATGAGCACGTACCGATCAGCCGCGCGTGCGAGGCTGTCATGAGAGTCATCGGATCGCTGATCGGCACAGCTGCGCTGGTCGTCATCGAGCTGGCGCTGACGATGCTCGTCTACGTCGGGCTCAACCTTTACAACATGGACCTCTTCGGCCAACTCGTGCGCCACGCGGGCGGCGTTCTCGACTTCATGGCGGGCTTCGTCGAAAGCACATTCGCCGGCTCGGCGGATTCGGCCTACGCCAGCGTGTTCGGCGAACTCGGCCCGAAGTCGATGCTGCTGCTGTTGATCGGTCTCGTCGTTGCGGGGATCGTGCGGTTGCTGGGAAGTCTCGTCAGGGCGGCGCGGCGCGACGTCTGAGCACGTTCGTCGAAGGTTCAGAGACTAGCGATCGACAGACCCGGCTCTCCGCCCTGGCACTCCGGGCACTTGCGCTGGACATAGTCCGAGCCGCTCGCTCCGTAGCGATGACCGCATACCTCGCCGTGATAGTCGACACGCTCGCAACAGAGAATCCAAACGAGTTGGTTGTGATCGTTGCCCGGTCGTTTGGTCTTGGCCACCAGCCTTTGGCTATTGCGATTGATGTCGCCAGGCTTTGAGTCTGTTTCTGTCATTGAGCCTCCTGCTTCGCGCGGAGCGTAGCACGATAAGGGGCCCGCTAAGCCCCCATGATGCCAAAGCGTAGTAAACTCGGCGCTGCGTAAACTCCGTCATCCTCGAACGCGCGGGCAACGCAAATGCGTTCGGGGATCCAGCGTGGGATGCGCCAAAGGCTCGATAATGCGATAGAAGTTTTGTGCTGGTTCCCCGCGCTTCGACGCGGCTCATGCCGCGCTCGCGCGAGGATGACGGGTAGGAGGGATAGCCCCAACTTGTCATTCCGGACGCGATGCCGGGCATCGCGATCCGGGACCCAGGGCGACTGAAGTCGTGAGGTTCTGGGTCCCGGGTCTCGCCGCAAATGCGGGCTCGCCCGGGATGACAAGGGCGAAACTTACTCCGCCGCCGCTTTCTCCGCATACCCCAGCTGCGCATTCAGCTTCTCGACCAAGTCGGCCGCTGCTTCCGGAATATTCGTGCCTGGCCCAAACACGGCCTTCGCACCGCTCGCAAACAGCTCGTCGTAGTCGCTCGGCGGGATGACGCCGCCGACGACGATCATGATGTCGCCGCGACCCTCTTTGTCCAACGCGGCCTTCAATTCCGGCACCAGCGTCAAGTGTCCCGCCGTCAATGACGATACGCCAACGACGTGGACGTCGTTCTCCACGGCTTGCCGCGCGGCTTCGTCGGCGGTTGCGAACAGCGGCCCGATGTCGACGTCGAAGCCGAGATCGGCGAACGCCGAGGCGATCACCTTCTGGCCGCGATCGTGGCCATCCTGGCCGAGCTTGGCGATCAGGATGCGCGGCCGGCGCCCGTCGTTCTTGTCGAAGGCTTCGACAAGACGCTTGACGCGATCGACGCTCGGGTTCATCGCCGCTTCCTTCTTGTAGACGCCGCTGATGGCGCGGATTTCGGCCTTGTGCCGCGTGAAGACCTTTTCGAGTGCAAACGAGATTTCGCCGACCGTCGCTTTCTTGCGCGCCGCCTGCACGGAAAGTTCGAGCAGGTTGGCGTCGCCCTTCGCGCCTTCGGTCAGCGCGTCCAGTGCAGCCTGCACGTCGTTCTCGTCGCGTTCGGCGCGAAGACGGGCGAGTTTCGCCAACTGCTGCTCGCGCACGCTCTTGTTGTCGACTTTGAGGAAGTTGACCTCGCGGTCGCCCTGGATGCGGAATTTGTTGATGCCGGTGATCGTCTGGCGACCGGAGTCGATGCGCGCCTGCGTGCGGGCCGCCGCTTCCTCGATGCGCATTTTCGGGATGCCGAGCGCGATGGCTTTTGCCATGCCGCCCGTTTCCTCGATCTCGGCGATGTGAACAAGCGCGCGCTGCGCCAGATCATAGGTGAGGCGTTCGACGTAATGGCTGCCGCCCCAAGGATCGATGGCGCGCGTCGTGCCGCTTTCCTGCTGCAGCAGAAGCTGGGTGTTGCGGGCGATGCGGGCTGAAAAGTCTGTCGGCAGCGCGATCGCTTCATCGAGACCGTTGGTGTGCAGCGATTGGGTGTGCCCCTGCGTCGCCGCCATGGCTTCGAGGCACGTGCGCGTGGCGTTGTTGAAGATGTCCTGCGCGGTGAGCGACCATCCGCTCGTCTGCGAGTGCGTGCGCAATGACAGCGAGCGCGCATCCTTCGGGTTGAACTCTTCCTTGATCAGCTTCGCCCACAACAGACGCGCGGCGCGCATCTTGGCGATCTCCATGAAGTAGTTCATGCCGATGGCCCAGAAGAACGACAGGCGCGGCGCAAACGTATCGATGTCCATGCCGGCCGCGACGCCGGCGCGTGCGTATTCGATGCCGTCGGCGATGGTGTAGCCGAGTTCGAGATCGGCCGTCGCGCCCGCTTCCTGCATGTGATAGCCGGAGATCGAGATCGAATTGAACTTCGGCATGTGTTGTGACGTGTAGGCGAAGATGTCCGAGACGATGCGCATCGAGGGCGCGGGCGGATAGATGTAGGTGTTGCGCACCATGAACTCTTTCAGAATGTCGTTCTGAATGGTGCCTGCGAGTTTCGCCGCCGGAACTCCGTGTTCCTCGCCCGCAACAATGAACAACGCGAGCACCGGCAGCACGGCGCCGTTCATGGTCATCGACACGGTCATGTCTTGAAGAGGTATTCCGTCGAACAGCGTGCGCATGTCGTAGATGGAATCGATCGCCACGCCGGCCATGCCGACGTCGCCTTTGACGCGCGGATGATCGCTGTCGTAGCCGCGGTGCGTCGCCAGATCGAAGGCGATGGAGAGGCCCTTCTGGCCGGCGGCGATGTTGCGGCGGTAGAAGGCGTTACTATCCTCCGCCGTCGAGAATCCGGCGTACTGGCGGATGGTCCAGGGCTGCAGCGCGTACATGGCCGGATAGGGCCCGCGCACGAACGGCGCGACGCCCGGCATGGTGTCGAGGAAGTCGAGTCCGGCCGTGTCGGCGCCGGGGTAGACCGGCTTCACCGGGATGCCTTCGGGCGTCAGCCAGGCCTCGACAGCGGCCGGGCCTGCGGGCGCCGCTGGCGCTGGGACCGGAGCGTCGAGATCGACCTTGGTGAAATCAGGAATAGCCGACATCTTTGTTGTGACCCGCTGCGAGACTGCGTTTCTCCGTCTTGAACTAGCACAGGCCGAGCGAGCTTGGCGATGCGGCGAAGGCAAGCGAATTTCGTGCGACTTTAGGGGCAGTTAATGGCAGCTTCTGACAAAATCTGTCATCCCGGACGGAGCGCGCCGCTGTCGCGGCTTGTCCGGGATGACATGCAGAGGGAGTCTTGTCGATCGAGGCTGCCGAACGGTAAGCAGCAAGCCGCGCTCGCCCGAGGATGACGGAAATCGTCGTTGCGGGCTTGGCCCTGCCACGGGAGCGTCCATTTTCGGGCGGCATGTGGCGCGCCAGGACAGCAGCCGCGACAGGAGCAGGGTCATGGCGAAAGAAAAGGCCACGGCGACGAAAGTAACTGCAAAGCCGAAAGCGGCCGCGGCGACGAAGCCGCCCGCGCACCCCGTCATTCCGCACCTCGTCTGCGACGGTGCGGCGAAGGCGATTGAGTTCTACAAGAAAGCGTTCGGTGCGGTCGAAGCGATGCGGCTCGAAGGCAGGGACGGTTTTATCATGCACGCGTGCGTGATGATTGAAGGCGCGCCGATCTTCCTCGTCGATCAGAATCTCGAATACGGCGCGCCGGGACCGAAGGCGCTGAAGGGCTCGCCGGTGTTCATCCATCTCAATGTGCCCGACGCCGACGCCGTCGCCGCGCGGGCGACCAAGGCCGGCGCCAAGATCACGATGCCCGTCACCGAGATGTTCTGGGGCGACCGCTACGGCCAGCTCGAAGATCCGTTCGGGCATCGCTGGTCGGTTGCGACGCCGGTCAAGGCTATGACGCCGGACGAGATTAAGGCTGCGATGCGCAAGGCGATGCCCGCTTGATCGTCATCACATCGCGCGGCCGGGACTGACGCATGCAGCGTGAGGCGCCTGGCAGTCTTCAGCGAAGTCGAAGCGCGGCGCGGCTGTGGGCGCCGCTGGCGCGATTCATCGACTGGGAAGCGGAACTCGGCGAACGCGCGGAAGCGCGGGGCCGGTTCGCGCACTTCGCCTATGAGTTTGTCCGCTTCGGCGTGAAGCAGGCATGGGCTTGCCTATTCGGCGCGCTGATGCTGGCGCTGTTGATCGGCACCTATTTGTTTTATCCCAAGGGCGCTGCGCTGGCGCGGTACGATTTTCTTGTGCTCGCGGCGATCAGCATCCAGATCGCGATGCTCGCTTTCAAGATGGAGACCTGGGAGGAGGCGAAGGTCATCTTCGTTTTCCACGCCGTCGGCACGGCGATGGAAATCTTCAAGACGTCGGTCGGCTCGTGGGTCTATCCGGAGGCGAGCATCCTGCGCATCGCCGGCGTGCCGCTTTTTACGGGCTTCATGTACGCGGCGGTCGGCTCGTACATCGCGCGCTGCTGGCGGCTGTTCGACTTCCGCTTCGACCGCCATCCGCCGCTGTGGGCGATTTCGGCGCTGGCCGTGGCGATCTACGTCAACTTTTTCGCGCACCACTATGCGTGGGATGCGCGGCCGCTTCTATTCCTCACGGCGATTGCCCTGTTCGGACGTTGCACGATCTACTTCAAAGTCTGGAAGTCGCACAGACACATGCCGCTGCTGGTCGGCCTCGCACTCGTCGCGCTGTTCATCTGGTTCGCGGAAAACATTGGCACGTTCACCGCCGCCTGGGCTTACCCCAATCAGAAGCACGGCTGGCAAATGGTCGGACTCGGCAAACTGGGCTCGTGGTTTCTGCTGATGATTATTTCGTATGTGCTGGTCGCGTGGGTGGCGATGCGGTCGCCGCCAACGAGCTTCAGAACTTGAACGCTGGCGCTTCTTTCGCGAGAACGCGTCGCGCCGAAATCTCAAGGCCTCTTGGCCGACTCCATGCGCTCGCGTCTGGCGTCGCAAAGCCAAAGCGCAATGGCCTGCAGTTGGTCGGGCCACACCGGCTTCGGCAGAAAGTGCAACTTGTCGGCGGGTCCAGCGACTTCCGTCAACTCCTCGGGCGTGTAGTCTGAATATCCCGACACGATGACGATGTCCAAGTTCGGATCCAGGCGTCGCATTGCGCGCGCCGTCGCGTAACCGTCCATGCCGGGCGGCATCTGGATGTCGAGGAACGCAATCCTGAAGGGGTCCTGTTTGTCCATCGACTCGCGGACCGCGTCGACGGCGTCGCGGCCTTGATCGACGAAGTGCACGCGCCAGTCCGTATCCTCGGCCTTCTGAGGGGCCGTCCCGAACAGCTCTTCATCCAATGCGTCGGCGGCCCGTCTGCGGCCGGCGACCGTCGCGTGCTGTTCTCGCTCCAGCACGTGACGGTAGGCGGCGATGACGCCCAGGTCGTCATCGGCGACCAGAATTCTCGGAGTATTGGATTGCATTTATGCCGCCACTTGTTCGACTGCGTGAGGCGTCGGGAGGACAACGACGAACGTCGCGCCCTTGCCGCGGCCTTCACTTTCGGCACGTAATGTTCCACCAAGTGATTTAACCGCTCTTGAGCACCAATGCAGACCCAGTCCGCCGCGCTTGTGCGTGCGCGTGCTGAAGCCTCGCTGGAACATCGACTTCAGGTGTTCCGCGGTGATGCCGTCGCCACTGTCGGTTACGGACAGCTCGACGACGTCTATGGCGTGGCGGAGGTCGATGCGAATCCGTCGGCCATGAGTCTGCAACGACATGGCCTCGACCGCGTTCAGGAACAGGTTCGATAGGACTTGCCGCAGGATCGTGACGTTGCCCACTACGACCGCCGTAGAGGTCGGCAAGGTCACGTTGATGTGCGACTCGTGCGACATGAACGAAACCTTGGCCACCTCTTCGACCAGGGCAGCGAGGTCGATCTGTTCAAGCGTGGTCTCCTGGCGGCTGAAATTCTCATACTCAGATGCGATGGCCTCAATGCCTCTACTGGCGGCGACAATGTCATCGGTCATCGCCTTGGTCTTTTCAGCGGTGTCGATCAGCACGGATGCATTGGCGACAATGAACGCCGTCAGTTTGCCTTTTCGCTCATCGGGCGTTTCAGGGGTTTCGATCTCCGCTATCGCAGTCCTGAGTTTTTTCAGTCGTGCATCGGGATAGAGCTGCTGGATCTTCCAGGCGTGCATATTTATGGGGCTCAACCCATTGCGGATGTTGTGCAAGGTTCCCGCGGCCCACTCTGCCATGCCGGCGACGTAGGCATTGTTGGCGTGATGCGCGCTGAGCGACAGGGCGTCGCGCAGATTGCTGACACGCGCCTCCATGGCGTTGAACGCTCGGCCAAGTTCGCCGATTTCGTCGGAAGCGAGATCGTGGGTGATCGGGCTCAGCTTGCCGCTGCTGTTGGTTGCTGCGAAATGGGCCTTGAGCGCGCCAACCGGCGTGACAACCAACTTCTGGACGAAGAAGCGGATGGCGAGAATCAGCATGGCGGCGGCGAACATCAACAGCATGCTCGCCGAGCGGATGGCGGTGTCGCCTGCGAGCGTCAGATTGCGAGGCGAGCTGGTGGCGAGCAGCGCAAGCGGACGGCCGGTGATGTCGCGGACGAGAGAGGTTGTCTCGATGACGTTCGCAGATTTTTTCAGGCTGAGGTCCTTCGGCAGCGGCGTGCCGGTTTCGATGGCGTCGATGCGGACGCCGACGCCCGTCAACTGTTCCACGTCCTTGACCTTCAGCCGCGTCGCCATCCACACGGTGCCTGCCGGCGCGCCGGACCGGTCGTTCTTGACGATGGGCGCAACGGCCAACATCATCAGTCCGGACGATGTCGAGATGAGCCCGGATTCTGCGCGAAGCTCACCGGTCCCCGACAGATACGGGTGATGATACTTCAGGGAGCTGATCTCTTCGACGAGGTTCGGCATCTCCTGCTTTGTGCCGAGATCGAACGCCTTGCCCCAAAGCAGGGAGTTGCGCGCGTCCATGAACGCCAAGACTTCGATGCCCAACGCATCGATCGCTTCCGCTGGCGACCCATAGGTGTTCGTGATGAACGTGTCGCCTGTTTCGCCTCGGGCGTAGGCGTAGGGCTCGTCCCAATATGCGTTGTCCTGCGAGGAGGCGCGCAGTTTGTCGGCCAGACTATGGATGACGTCCAGAACGCGCTGATGATCGGCCCGGGACGCCGTCGCTTCCATCTCCACGAATTTCGGGCGGATCGTCAGGTCTAGGACGACGCCGTTACCTATGACGGTCGCCAGGAAGACCATCAGAATGCCGACGTTCAATTTCGTTGCAATGCGCATGGATCGTTCGGCCCCTTGATGTCTTGACGTTATTTGGGGGCGATGAACGTCGTCCTAAATTTGCGATCAACGATTTATCTAAACGCTGCTTGTCACCGGTTCGTTTAACGGTTTGTTACGCGCGCTCGTTGCATTGCGACGACGTCGGTCCGCGCAAAGTCAAATGGTCGATTGCGAGACGAGATCAGAAGGGAGGCAGTCAGGCGTGTGGCGAGATGGCGCGCAATCCGTCGTGGCGCAATCACTGGCTCGGTCTCAGTTGGAAAGAATTTGATTGAATATTCTCGTTGGCCGGTAGGCAATGCTTCGCAATTCGCCGTCGTAAGAAGAAAAATGGCTGGCTCCGGGAGAGAGCCAGCCAAGGTTCGGGAGGAGAGGAGGACGAGGCAGGGGCAAGCGCGGCTAGAATTAATTCTTCGATGATCCTGCCAGCACGCTGAGCACGGCGAGGATCGGAAACGAGATCATCATCGCGACGGCGGTCGTCGCGTATTCACTGCCGCCTTCTGTCAGCGGCGAGAGCAGCGCCTGCGCCTCTGGGCTCGCAGCGACCACGACGGTGGCGGCGGTCGTCAGAGCTGCGGCGGCGGACCCAATAATCGTGGCGGACATGGTGTCGTCTCCTTAGGTCTCAAGCAGCAGGGCCGGGTTGAAGGTCTGTCGTCTTGAGGAGGAGAATGGTTCAAGAGCGGGCCGGCGGCTGTTCCCTTGGATACAGGCGTTTACCGAGCCGGCCGGATTGGGGTCACCGCTGCGACTTAACGAGGCGCGATGCGCAACCGAAGACGCGGCGCGGCGCTTTCCTTCTGGATGTTGTAGTCTGAGAGGGTGCGTCCGCCGCCGCCCGTATCGGCCGGTTTCGATGCGGCGTACGCGGTGGTTGTCGCGGCGATGAGCGCCAGCATGACGGATGCTGGAATGTGGAAGCGGTTCATGTCGGATCCTCCGGCTATGACGGTTGAACACAGTCAAGGCGCATCGCCTCGGCCAGAGGTTCAGTCGTCTCCAACGGCGCGGAGGTTCACATTGGCGTTAAGCTTCCGGTCCGGCCTTGAGGCCGCGGGCCACAAGGGCGCCGGCGACGGCGCCGGTCAGCGCCGCCAGCGTGATCGCCGCGCCGAATCCGGCCGGTCCAGCGAACATCGTCGCGCTAGCGGCTATGGAGTTGCGCATGACGTGCGCGGCGAACACAAACTGCGCGGCGCCGAATAGCGCGTAGGTGAAGGTCCAGCCGACGCGCTTGACGCCGAGCAGCGCCGCGCAGAAACCGATGAAGCCGAACACCAGCGCTCCGAACGCCGCGCCGCCGAACACTGCGATCGCGACACGTGGCACGGCGATCTCGCCGAACGTCGACCAAAGGCCGGTCGTCGCGTGCGCTTCCCACGCGGCGACGACGAGCGCCGCCAGGACCGCGACGTAAGCCGTCATCTTGGCCCCGTGGCCGGCGGCGCGTTGCGCGTGTTCGAGCATTGCGGGTCTTGGTCTCCGTTTTAGCCGGTCGCGGTCAGCCAAGCGTGCAGATCCTTGAGCGTCGCGATGGCGTCTGCGCCGGCGAATAGGAATTGATCGACGCCGGCCGATTTCAGCCTGGCTTCCTTGTCGCCGGGACGGCCCGCCATCAGCACGAGCTTCGCGCCAGCGCTCTTCAGCGCTTTGGCCGTTGGTTCGGCGAGCGTGGCGTAGACTGCGTCGGAAGAACAGATGCACGCGGCGGTTGCGCCGGACTCGATGAATGCTTCCGCCGCGTCCTCAGCGGAGGTGTAGCCGTCGGAGATAAGCGTCGCGACGCCGCCGGCGGCGAGGTAGTTCTTGATCCAAGTCGTGCGCACGTTGTGCTTGGCGATTTCGCCGAGGCTCGCCAAAAACACCGTGTAGCCGCCAGCCGCATCGGCGGCGTCGCGCAGCGCCTCGAAATCTTCGCCCAGGCGGCGGGTCTTGAGCGGCGCCACTTCCAGCGAGGGATCTTCTTCGCTGGTCGACGACGGCCGCGGCCACGGTGCGGTCTTGACGCCGTCGTCGCCGAGAATCGGGAAGGCGGAAACGCCGGTGAGCTTGAGTTTGCCGGTGGCGATGGCTTTGGCGCGCGCTTCCGCGGTCCGCGCGATCATCTCCTGAACGTAGCCGGTGGTGAGGCCGACCAACATGCCGCCGCGCGCCTCGATATCCTGGAAAATCTCCCAGGCCTTCTTGGCGAGTTCATCGGTGAGTTGTTCGACATACCACGAGCCGCCTGCCGGATCGGCGACGCGACCGAGGTGGCTTTCTTCCTGGCAGACGATCTGGATGTTGCGGGCGACGCGGCGCGCGAAGGCGTCAGACTTGCCGAGCGCAAACGTGAAGGGAAGCACCAGGATCGCATCGGCGCCGCCGAGCGCTGCGCCGGTGCAAGCGATGGTGGTGCGCAGGATATTGGTCCACGGATCGCGCTTGGCCATCATGCGATATGACGTCGGGCAGGCGTACTGCACGCGCGCCGCGGCTGGGCCTGCGCCGCACGCCTCAGCGACGCGCCAGACCAGGCGGCGCGCAGCGCGCAGTTTGGCGATCGTCGCGAATTCGTCGGCATCGGCGGCGAGCGCCACGCTGATTTTGGGAAGAGCGGCCTTTGGCGCGATGCCGCCGCGCTCGGCGGCGCGCAGATAAGCGACCAGCGTCGCCAGCATGCAAGCGAGCTCCTGGGCTTCGCTCGCGCCGCTGTTGTGATAGCAGACGCCGTCGGCGGTGATCGCGGTCAGTCCTGGGCTCACCTCGGTGAGCTTGATCAAGGCGACCGCGCGGGCGAGCGCCGAGTCGAGCGGCTCATAAAGCTTGCCGGACGTCGCGAGGGCAGCCAGCGGGTCGGCGCCGAACGCGCCTTTGCGATCCTTCTCGGCAACGCCACGGTCGCGCCAGACTGCGATCATCGCCAGCGCGGCTTCATAGGCGCCCGCATCGGCGACCAACGCGATCGGGCAGACGTCGAGCATCACGCCGTCGAGTGTGGCGGTGAGCGCCTCGCGGGTTGGCGGCAGCGCTGTCGGCCCGACATGCAGCGCGATCGACGTCACGCCGCCTTCGAGGTCGTCGAGGATCGCCTGGTTCGCCGCCGTGGGTTCAGCCTCGCTGTGGAATGTGCGAATATCCCAGTCGAGGCCGTCGCGGCGGGGGGCCGTGCCGCGCGTGAAGGGCGCGGCGCCGGGCTGGGCGGCGTCGGCGCCGTCGAGTTCGTCCCTGCGCGCGTAGAGCGGCCGCACGGCGATGCCGTCGGCCGTCTTTCTAACCAGGCGCTTGTCGAAGTCGGCGCCCTTCAGCGCCTTGTCGACCAGCGCCCGCCAGTGGTCGAAGGAGACCGGGGGAAAAACGCTTGCCAGCGGCGTGATCGGCGTTTCGGTAGGCGTCTCGGCGCTCATTTCGGCAGCAGTCCCCTGGGGCTCGTCGGCGGACGAAGCCATGATCCTCGTATAGCCGTCCCTGCAGCCGCGTGGAGGGTGTTATTCCGCCGCGTCGAAGGTTCATGCGCAGCGCCACACAGCGGCCACCGCGGACGGTCATTCTCGGGCGTCAGATGACATTGAAAGGGCGGCCCGGCTTTGGCAAGTCGTCTCTGCAACCTGGGTTTGCAAACACCGTTCCGGCATGCAAAGAGGGCTGCCGGCGGCGGGTTCGGCCGAGTCGCGTTCGGCGGCCGCTTTGAAGATCGATCGACGCTGAGGATGAGACACGGACATGAGCCAGTCGCCACTCCAGGACGGTAAGATCTTTCTCGGCAAGAGCGGGAAAAACGAGTACCTCGAACTTCGCCTCGCCAACCGCCACGGCCTCGTCACTGGCGCGACCGGCACCGGCAAAACGGTGACGCTGCAAGTGCTGGCCGAGGGCTTCTCGAACGCCGGCGTTCCAGTGTTCGCCGCCGACATCAAAGGCGATCTGTCGGGCATCGCCGCCGTCGGCGAACAGAAAGACTTCCTGGTCAAGCGCGCCCAAGAGGTTGGCCTAGCGCCGTATGAAAACCACGCGTTCCCCTCGGTCTTCTGGGACGTGTTCGGCGAGCAGGGCCATCCGATCCGCGCCACCGTCGCCGACATGGGGCCGCTGCTGATCTCGCGCCTGCTTGAACTCAACGAAGTTCAGGAAGGCGTCGTCAACATCGCGTTTCGCTTGGCGGCAGATGAAAAGATGCCGCTCGTCGATTTGCAGGATCTCCGCGCGCTCGTCACCAGCATCGGCCAGCGGGCGAAGGAATTGACCACCAAGTACGGCAACGTGGCGCCGGCGTCGGTCGGGTCGATCCAGCGCCGGCTGTTGGTGCTTGAAGAGCAGGGCGCGTCGAGCTTTTTCGGCGAGCCGGCGCTCGATATCATGGATTTCATCCGCGTCGCGCCAGACGGGCGCGGCGTCGTCAACGTGCTCTCGGCCGACAAGTTGATGGAGGCGCCGCGGGTTTACGCCACCTTCCTACTGTGGATGCTGACCAAGCTTTGGCAGACGCTGCCTGAAGTCGGCGACCAGCCGAAGCCGAAACTCGTGTTCTTTTTCGACGAGGCGCATCTGCTGTTCGACGACGCGCCCAAATCTCTGCTCGACCGTATCGAGCAGATCGCGCGGCTGGTTCGCTCGAAGGGCGTCGGCGTCTACTTTGTTACGCAGAACCCGATCGACGTGCCGAAGACGGTGGCGAGCCAGCTCAACAACCGCATTCAGCACAAACTCAACGCCTACACGCCCCAGGACCAGCAGGGCATCGAGGCGGCGGCGAAAACCTTCCGCCAAAATCCGGCGCTGAAAGTCGACGAGGTGATCAAGGAGCTGAAGGTCGGCGAAGCGCTGGTATCTGTGCTCGAGAACAAGGGCGAGCCGTCGATCGTTCAGCGGACGCTGATCCGTCCGCCGGAAGGCCGCCTCGGACCTGTGACGGCGGAAGAGCGTCGCGGCGTTATCGAGTACAGCCCCTATTACGGCAAGTACGAAGAGCGGCAGGAACGCGACAGCGCGCGCGAGATGCTCGATCGGAAGGCTTCGGGCGCCGCGGAAGCTGAGGCTGGCGGCGGGGCCGGGGACTGGCTCGGCGGCGTGCTTGGCGGCGGCAAGGCTGCTGCCGGCAAGCGCGGCTCGCAGGGCATGGGCGGTATGATCGGCAAGGAGCTGCAGCGCTCGATTGCGCGCACAGCGGCGACGACGATCAAGAACATCATCGTCGGCACTCTGCGCGGCGGGCGGCGGTAGGGCGCTGGGCGTTTATTTCTTCGGACGTCGTCCTCGGCTTGCTCCGGCTGCGCCGTCTCGCGCCGAGGATGAGGGGGTCTGGGCGGCGGTCGGCTTCGCGCGCCGAGGATGACAGGTGCATCACAGCAGCAGGCGGCGCGTTCGGCGGCGTGAGGCTTACTCTACAGCAGCGACCGGCTGGCGGTTGCCTGGAATGATGCGAGGCGTCCACGTCGACGGCGAGTCGCTGGCGGCTGGCGGCGCGGGATCGGGCTTCAGCGGCGGCGGATCGACCGACGGTCGCGCGTCTGCCTCGCCTTTCGGACCGCGTGACTTTTGTGCGAATATCGGCGTCTGGCCCGGCGGGCTCTTGGACCACGCCCCGTTGCGTCCGAGCGTCACACCTTCCGCGAACAGCGCTTTTTGATATTCGGGGTCGTAGATTTTCTCGGTCGTGTGCGTGAACGCCGCCGGCACGTAGGCCAGATTGAAGTCAGCACCGTCATCCTTCGCGAGGCGGTAGAGGCGATAGAGTTCGCTCCAGTTCTGGCTTTTGATAAGCGTGGCGATGGCACGCCCTGCGATGGGCAGCGTCGATTGTGTGACGATCTCCTGCTCCGGATTGAGCTTGCCATTCTTGACCAGATAGAGCTTGCGCAGCGGTGGCTGCGCATAGAGAGCGTCGAAGGCCCTGAACGGCGCCTGCACCGGCAGCACGAAAATTTCGCGCGTCGTGCCGCCGTCGACGTGCAGCTCCTCGTAAGCCTTGCCGTTGGCAGTGACCGGAATGTTGACCGGTGGGAAGGCGCCCGGAATGGCGGCCGACGCGAGGATGACCTTGCGGAACATGTCGAGCGCGTCGTCTGTGCCGACGCGGGCGATCTCGCCCATGTTCCACACGACCGGGCGCTGGGCGTCGAGATTCGTCGTCAGCACCATCAGGATGCGGCCGCGATTATATTCGGCCGCGATGCGCCGCAGCGTCGCGTGATCGATGTATTGGGCCACGAGATTGGCGAGCGGCGTCGTATCGGTGAGCGCCTGGCCGCCGAACAGGCCCGGAATGATCTGCGCGGTTACGACGTCGCTGGCGCGATATTCGGTCCAGATGCGCTTGAGCTTCTCGTCTTCCGACGGGCCGAGGTAGGCGAACGGCGCGATGATTGCGCCGGCGCTGACGCCGGTGACGACTTCGAATTCGGGGCGATCGCCACGCGCTGTCCAGCCGGTGAGTAAGCCGGCGCCGAATGCGCCGTCAGCCCCGCCGCCCGAAAGCGCCAGCGTCTCGACGACGGAACGGGCGCCGCCGCGTTGTTTGGCGAAGCGCCCGATCGGGGGCATGTGCGGAGTGCGCCGCTTGATCTCTGCGATGGGGTCGGCAGGAATTTCGTCGGCCCAGAAGCGGACGCCGGGAAGATCGCGCGCCTCGGCGACCTGCGCTAGCTTCGCATCGGTAATGCCGTTGCGCGCAATCGGCGGTGCGCAGGCCGACAGGGCGAGCGCAGCGATCGCGATCAGCGCGCCGGACTTGGTACGCAGCACAGACAGACGCAAGTCCCCCAAACCGAAATTGGCCAACAATACGAAAGATTCTACGCTGTAGCGGTGCGTGCGGCAACTGCGGCGTCAGGGTATCGCCGTACCCCAACGAGGCATGAACAGGCCCTTCAGAGCCAATTCAGCTTCGAGAGAATAAGCATGGGTCATTAACGAAGCTGCATTCTGGAGATCCGCCATGTCGAACGCCGCCAAGTTGGCCGCCCTCGCATTCGCCGCCGCCCTGCCGCTCGCCGGCCCCGCCAACGCCGCAAGCTTCAGCTGCATGGCGGACTACGACCTCAACGCCGCCGAGCGCATGATCTGTTCGAGTCGCGGGCTTGCCGCCCTCGACGAGCGTCTCGACAGCTGGTACCGCCGAGCGCTGATCCGCGCCGGTTATTTCGATCAGACGGAGGACGTGCGCGACGCGCAGCGCGCCTGGGTCGCAAGCCGTAACGCTTGCGGCGCGAGCTATTTCTGCCTGCGCCGCGCCTATCGGGTGCGCATCCGGGAGCTTGCTAACTATGTCGAGCACGTCTAGAGCGCCGGCCCATGGCGCTTGGCGATTTCGTCGCGCGCATAGCGGTAGCCGGCTTCGACCAGAGCCGTGTGACGGCGCCAGTCGAGGGCGCCCATTTCGGCCGGCACGGGTGGCAGCATGAGCCAATCGCCTGACGTCAGCGCGCGTTCGAAGTGGCTGCGGTCTGCCATCAAGCTGCGCACCAGCACCGTCGCAGCCGACGGCGCACTGGGCAGCGGCGCAGCTGCAAAAGGATTGAGCGACCGGCGCATCAGGTCGGCGCGGTTCGGCAGCGCCGCGTAATCAACGACGTAGCGCTGGCCCTCCGGCGCGTGAAAACTGACGACAATGTTGGGTCCGCGTTTCAACTCGTGCATGGCGGCGATCGGCACGTTGGCGATGACGGAGCCGTCGACGAGCGTGCGCCCATCGTCCGTGTAGAGCGGCGGCAGCAGGCCCGGAATCGCCGAACTGGCGCGGATGGCGCGCCACACCGCCCCGTCGCGCAGCACCGCGACGCTGGCGTCGGTCAGGTCGGCGGCGACGGCGAAATAGGGCTTCCACAAATCTTCGATGGCGCCGGGTCCGTAAACCTCGCGCAGATGACGGTCGAAATGCGTATGGTCGAGCAGGCCGTAGCGCGGCAGCGTGTAGCGCGCCAGCGCCTTGCCTTCGATGAACATGCGATGCACGCGAGCGTCGATGTCGCCCGGATCGGCGTCTTCGGCGAAGGCCGCCGCCATCGCCGCGCCGCCTGAGGCGCCGCCGAGCATGTCGAACGAGATGCCGGCCTCGCGGAAGGCCTTGTAGATGCCGATGTGCGTTGCGCAGTAGGCGCCGCCGCCGCAGGCGACGAAGCCGAGCGCTTCGCCGGTGATGAAGCGCCACAACCGCGCGAAGCTTTCCGCATCGCCGATCGCCACGTGATGATGCGCGGCGGGCGCGCGTGGCGCGAGCCAGTGACGTGTCCCCTGCGCGACATGCGACCGCGACTGCAGAATGGCGAGACGGCGGCGCGGCGGGCGCGGCAGGGACGCGGCAAAGGCTTCGATCTCGCCGAGGCGCACGGGCGAGCCGATGGGGCCGTGCGAATTGTCGGCGATAATGAGGATCTCATCTGCTTGCCGGACGGCTTTCTCGCTCCACGGCGACAGGTCGGGATCGGCGATGAAGATCAGCGTCTCGTATCGGCTTTCGAGATCGTTCAGCGCCGCCGTCGCATCGAGATCGGCGATGCGTCCGCCGTTCAGATGCCGGCCGGCGTCCTCACCGGACATGAAGAGCAGGCCGGGACGGGAGGCTGAAGCTGCCGCGAAAGCGTCGAGGAACGACGGCGCAATCGGCCCGCCGCCTGCGGCAATGACGGCGACGGTACGCGCCGGCGGCGCGGCGCGCGGGGCGGGGCGTCTCGACGGATCGAATCCGTGACTGCGTCGCGTCTCGGCGGCAAGGCGCTCGGCAAGTGTCGCGGTGATGGTGCGCCAGACCTGCGGCGCGCGCGCCGAAATCTCGTCGAAGTCGGCGCGTGTTAGGCCGACGACGACGCTGTCACGAATAGCGCGCACGCTAGCGGTGCGCGCGCCCCCTGCGAAGAAGGCGATTTCACCGATGGTCGCGCCTTTGGAGATTTCGGCGACCGGTTCATCGAGGCCGTCGATCTCGACGGCGAAGCGGCCCGAGATGACGACGTAAAGCGCGTCCGCCGCATCGCCTTCTCGCACCAGAACTTCGCCGCGCGTTATGGAGCGCTGTTCGAGCAGCGCTTCGAGCCGCGCGAGATCGTCGCCGGAGAGGCCGCGGAACGCCGCGACGGATGCGAGGGTGTGGGGGGGAACGGACATCGAGGCGCCGGGGCTGCGAGCGAACGCAAGTCTACCACGGACGCCTCGATGCAAGGCTCAAACAAACGCGGGAAGGTTGACGGCGCCGTCCGCCGCCCTCAGATCATCGACTCGACGTGTTCCCAGTTCACCAGATTGTCAAACCAGGCTTCGAGATACTTGGGGCGCGCGTTGCGATAGTCGATGTAATAGCTGTGTTCCCAGACGTCGCAGCCGAGGATCGGCTTTGAGCCGTGCATTAGAGGATTTTCGCCGTTGGGCGTCTTTTGCACTTCCAGCTTGCCGTCCTTGATGGAAAGCCAAGCCCAGCCCGAGCCGAACTGGCCCTTGCCGGCTTCGATGAAGTCGGCGCGGACCTTGTCGTAACCGCCGGCGCCTTCAACGAGTTTCGCGACCGAACCGGGTAGCTTCTTGCCCCCGCCGCCCTTTTTCATCCATTGCCAAAAGTGCAGATGGTTCCAGTGCTGACCGACGTTGTTGATGACGCCGGCGGCCTTGTCGGCGTAGGCCTGTTTGCAGATCTCTTCGAGCGACATGCCGGCATACTTCGAGCCGTCGAGCAGCTTGTTGCCGTTGTCGACATAAGCGAGGTGATGCTTGTCGTGGTGGAATTCGAGCGTCTCGGCCGACATATAGGGGGCCAGCGCGTCGTAGGCGTAGGGAAGGTCGGGGAGTTTGAGAGTCATGAACTCGATCTCGTTGGTCGGTGGTTGAAAGCCGCGATGCGAACCGGCGGGCGCCGTAGCTTTAGCTTTGGCATGCGCCTGAGACAAGCGCCGGGCCATATGATGCTTCAACGCGCCGGCCATGGACCGTGTTCCGGCGTCCGTCGTCTTAAATGACGGTAATTCGCCGTAATTTGCTCGACCATTCACCCTCTCGGGCGGCTGTCCCGGATACCTGTTCAGGCTACAGTCACGCTCGTCGTATAAGTGATGACGACGGAAACAACCCATTTCGCCGTTTAGCGCGTAGTCAAAACGCGCGCAAACGACGCAAGGCGAACCGGTCCGATGACGAAGCCGCTCAAATACCTGTTCACGCTCGGCGCGCCGCTGGCTGCGCTCGGGCTGGCCGTCGTCTGGATGCTCAATCCCGCCGGCAGCGGCGACGCCGCCCGCACGTATGACGCCGTCACGGTAGGCAAGGGCGCCATTCGCAAGATCGTCTCGACGTCGGGCCCGGTCCGGGCGCTGGTGACGGTGTCGATCGGTTCGCAGATTTCGGGTCAGGTTGAGACCATTCCCGTCGACTTCAATAGCGAAGTGAAAGCCGGCGACGTGCTGGCGACCATCGACTCGCGGACTTTCGAAGCGAAGGTGGCGCAGTCGCGCGCCGATCTCAATGCCGCAAAAGCGGCGCTGACCAACCAGCAGGCGGCGCTGACGAAGGCGCAGGCGATCAAGAACGTCGCCGAGCGCATCCAGACGCGCCAGAAGGCGCTGCAGGACAAGGGCTACGCGAGCAGCGCCACGCTCGACGCCGCGCAGCGCGACGCCGAGGTTGCGACCGCCGACATCGCTGTCTCGGAAGCGATGATCGAAAGCGCGAGGGCCGTCATTGTTCAGCGCGAGGCAGGATTGACGCAGGCCGAGATCGACCTCGACCGCACGCGCATCGTCGCGCCGATCAACGGCACCGTGATTTCGCGTACCGTTGATCCAGGGCAGACGGTCGCCGCCAGCCTGCAGGCGCCCGAACTTTTCAAGCTCGCGCAGGATCTGCGGCGCATCCGCATCGAGGCGCAGGTGAACGAAGCTGACGTCGGGGCCGTGTCGGAGGGCGACACCGCGATGTTCACTGTCGATTCCTATCCGGATCGCACGTTTCAGGGCAAGGTCACGCAGGTGCGTCTGTCCGCAACGGAGCTAGCGAACATCGTCACCTATACGGTGATCATCGAAGCATCGAACGACGACCGCAAGCTGTTTCCGGGCATGACGGCCAACGTGCAAATCGAGGTCGCGAAGCTCGACAACGCGCTGCGCGTTCCGAACGACGCGCTGCGCTTCAAGCCGCGCACGCCCGAAGCTTCGGAACGCGGTGATGGGTCGGGGCAAAACCGCTCCAACCGCAGCGAGCGGCAGATATCCAAGTTGAAGACCGATCTCGAATTGTCCGAGGAGCAGGAGCGCACCGTACGCGACGCCATCAAGAAGCTGTTTTCGGAGAACGGGTCGGGTCCGGGCCAAGGCGACGCCTCGGCCGATCCGAGCGCCATGCGACAGCGTCTGCAAACGACAATCGAGCAAGCGCTGGGTCCGCTGCTGACCGAAGAGCAGCGCCCGTTGTTCGAAAAGTGGAAGCGCGGCCGCGAGAACGTCAAATCCGGCGCCGTGTACGCGCTCGACGCCGCGGGCAAGCCGGAACGCCGCTTCGTCCGGCTCGGTGTCTCCGACGACGCCTTCACGGAGATCGCCGGCGGTCAACTTGCCGAGGGCGACCGCGTCGTGCTGCGAGTCAGGAATGCGTCGAAATGAATGGGTCCGTTCCGGCGCCTAGCGATGCCCGGCGCGGCCGCAGCGAGGATCGCGGCGGCGCTCTGATCCGCGTCCACAATGTCGCCAAGGTCTATCAGATGGGCGATCAGACGGTGCGCGCCCTCGACGGCGTGACGCTCGATATCCGCGAGGGCGAATTCGTCGCCATCATGGGCGCCTCGGGCTCAGGCAAGTCGACGATGATGAACCTCATCGGCGCCCTCGATAAACCTACGACGGGAACGCTGACAATCGACGGCCGCGACATCGCCGCAATGGACGCTGACGACCTCGCCGCGATGCGCAACCGCACCATCGGCTTCGTGTTCCAGCAGTTCAATCTGCTGGCGCGAACCACGGCGCTGCGCCAGGTGATGCTGCCGCTGCTGTACGCGCATCCGCGTCCCGATGATCTCGAGGGGCTGGCCCGCCTGCGGCTCGAGCAGGTCGGGCTCGGCGCGCGACTTGATCATCATCCCCGCCAGTTGTCTGGCGGTCAGCAGCAGCGCGTCGCGATCGCTCGCGCGCTGGTCAATAACCCGAAAATTCTTCTGGCGGACGAGCCGACGGGCGCGCTCGACACCAAGACGTCAGAAGAGATATTGGCGCTCTTCCAGGAGCTCAATCGCGATGGCATCACGGTCATTCTCGTCACCCATGAGCCGGACATCGCCGCGCACGCGCGCCGGCGGATCCTGTTCCGCGACGGACGGGTTGTCGATGACGTGCGCTCCGACGCGCCGGTGGTCGCCGCAAGTCTGAGCGAGGCGCGCCATGACGCTGCTTGACAGTCTGGCCATCGCGTGGACGGCGCTAAAGTCGAATTTGCTGCGGTCGATCCTGACAACGCTGGGCATCATCATCGGCGTCGCCTCCGTCATCATCCTAGTGGCGGTCGGCTCCGGTGCGCGCAGCGAAGTCGAAAAGCAGATCGAGTCGCTCGGCTCGAACATGCTGGTGGTGTTTTCGGGTTCAAGCCGCGTCATGGGCCGCGCGGGGGGCGCTGGAACGCAGCTTCCGCTGGATGAGGGCGACCTCGCCGCCATTCGCGATAAGGTTCCGGGCGTCATTGCGATTTCCGGGCAGTTGAATGGCGCGGGACCCGTCGTTTACGGCAACGCCAACTGGTCGACGACGCTGACCGGAATCCACGCCGATTTCGCGAGGGTGAGGGATTGGCCGATCGTTTCGGGCCGCGATCTGACACTGCAGGACGTGCGCTCGAGCGCCAAGGTGGCACTGCTCGGGCAGACCGTGGTCAAACAGCTGTTTCAGGACGAAGAGCCCGTCGGGGCGACTATCCGGGTCAAGAGCACGCCCTTCCTCGTCGTTGGCGTGCTGGGGGCAAAGGGTTCGTCGAATTTCGGCCGCGACCAGGACGACGTGGTCCTGATGCCGATGACAACTGCGCGCGGCCAGATCGTCGGCAAGAGCCAGGTCAAGGCCGATCAGGTCGGCCAGATCTATATCAAATTCGATCCGTCCATCGATTTGAAGGATGCCGAAGAAGATATCGAGACTCTCATGCGGCAAAGGCGGCGCATTTCGCCTGGCGAAGAAGAGACTTTCAATGTCCGTAATCTCGCCGAGTTTATGAAGGCGCGGACCGAAGTGCTCAGTACAATGACTTATTTGCTCGCCGCGACTTCGGCCATTTCGCTGATTGTCGGTGGAATTGGCATTATGAATATTATGCTCGTTTCCGTCACCGAGCGCACCCGCGAGATCGGATTGCGAATGGCTGTCGGCGGCCGGCGTGGCGACATTATGCGACAATTTCTCGTCGAAGCGGTAGCATTATGCCTCATTGGAGGTATCGTCGGCGCGCTACTTGGGGTGATTGCAGCGGCTGTCATTGCGAATGCCGCCAAATGGCCTGTGCTTATTTCTCCGGCGGTTATTGCATTAGCACTTGGCGCCGCCGGTGGGACCGGCGTGATATTCGGGTTTTTTCCGGCGCGGCGCGCCGCCCACCTCAATCCGATTGATGCGCTGCGCAGCGAATAAGCCAGCTTGATTACGCGGCAAGGCTAACTTAACGACGTCGTGGATCAATTGACGCGGCACGAACGAATTTTCGTGCGCGTCATTCCGTTCTCGGCTAGATGGAAAAAAAACCGATGAATTGGGGTGGACCACCGTGGCGCAAAAGGCGAAGAAAATGGCGGCATTCAACGTCGACAAAATGTCTCTCAAAGAGCTCGTCGATCTTGAATCCAAAGTCAAAAAGGCAATTGCAGCGGCGCGAGACCGCGAACGCAGCGACCTGAAGAAAAAGGTGGCTGAAATGGCGGAAACGCATGGGTTTTCCGTCAATGAGCTATTCGGCGGCGGTCGCGGCAGTCGCGGCGCGGGGAAAGGCAAATCGCTCGGAGTCGCCAAGTACGCCAATCCCGAAAACAAATCAGACACATGGACTGGCCGGGGACGTAAGCCGAATTGGCTGCTCGATCGGCTGAAAAAGGGCGCGAAGCTCGGCGATTTTGAAATCTGATCCCAGGTGTATTAAACTAAAGTCTTACGCCCGTGTCGCCCCTGCGATACGGGCGTTGCTGTGTGTGACTCCGCCGCCACTCTAGCCGGCCATTGATCTTCCCGGGCAAACTCAGCATGTAGTTGGCACTCAGCTCTTGACAGTGCTAGCAGGCGAGACATATACCCGGGCGGCATTGAGCGGGTGCGCAGTTTCGCGCCATTGCCCGAGCCCAGCCGCTGCCTATATCGCGCATCGGCGATCAAAAAACGTCCTAAAACACAACCAATTCAAGAGGTTATACCCATGGCGTTCCGTCCCCTCCACGATCGCGTTGTCGTCAAGCGCCTCGAGGAAGATGCCAAAACTGCCGGCGGCATCATCATTCCCGATACAGCGAAGGAAAAGCCGCAGCGCGGCGAGATCGTCGGCGTCGGCCCCGGCGCCCGCGATGAAGCCGGCAAAGTCCAGCCACTCGACGTCAAGGTTGGCGATCAGGTGCTGTTCGGCAAATGGTCGGGCACCGAGGTCAAGATCGACGGCGAAGAGCTGCTGATCATGAAGGAAAGCGACATCCTCGGCATCGTCGATAAGGCAGCGTCGAAGGCGAAGGCAGCCTAAGACCGCCGCGGTTTCTCATCCCCGAATCCAACACTGCATTCAACATTAGGAGTTGCTTCACATGGCAGCGAAAGACGTCAAGTTCTCGCAGGATGCCCGCGAGCGCATGCTGCGCGGCGTCGACATTCTCGCCAACGCGGTCAAGGTGACGCTCGGTCCGAAAGGCCGCAACGTCGTCATCGAAAAGTCGTTCGGCGCGCCGCGCATCACCAAGGACGGCGTGACCGTCGCCAAGGAGATCGAACTCGAAGATCGGTTCGAGAACATGGGCGCACAGATGCTCAAAGAGGTCGCCTCCAAGACGGCCGACCTCGCCGGCGACGGCACCACGACCGCGACAGTTCTCGCCCAGGCGATCGTGCGCGAAGGCGCGAAGTCGGTTGCGGCCGGCGCCAATCCGATGGACCTGAAGCGCGGGATCGACCTCGCCGTCCAGGCCGTCGTCGACGAACTGAAGTCTAAGTCGAAGAAGGTGACCTCGAACGAGGAGATCGCCCAAGTCGGCGCCATCGCGTCGAACGGCGACATCGAAATCGGCGGCAAGATCGCCGAAGCGATGAAGAAGGTCGGCAACGAGGGCGTCATCACAGTCGAAGAGTCGAAGTCGCTCGACACCGAACTCGAAGTCGTTGAAGGCATGCAGTTCGATCGCGGTTATCTCTCGCCGTACTTCGTGACCAACGCCGAAAAGATGACGGTCGAACTCGAAAGCCCGTACATTCTGATCCACGAGAAGAAGCTGTCGGGTCTGCAGGCCATGCTGCCCGTGCTCGAAGCCGTCGTTCAGGCTGGTAAGCCGCTGCTGATCATCGCTGAAGACGTCGAAGGCGAAGCTCTCGCGACGCTCGTCGTGAACAAGTTGCGCGGCGGCCTCAAGGTCGCGGCCGTGAAGGCCCCAGGCTTCGGCGATCGCCGCAAGGCGATGTTGGAAGACATCGCCATTCTGACGGGCGGCACGGTGATTTCGGAAGATCTCGGCATCAAGCTTGAATCGGTCACGCTGCAGATGCTCGGCCGCGCCAAGAAGGTGCAGATCGACAAGGAAAACACCACCCTCGTCGACGGCGTCGGAAAGAAAACCGAAATCGAAGCCCGCGTGAAGCAGATCAAGGCTCAGATCGAGGAAACGACGTCTGACTATGATCGCGAAAAACTTCAGGAACGTTTGGCCAAGCTCGCGGGCGGCGTCGCCGTTCTCAAGGTCGGCGGCGCGACGGAAGTCGAAGTGAAAGAGCGCAAGGACCGCGTGGACGACGCGCTGCACGCAACGCGCGCGGCCGTCGAAGAAGGCATCGTTCCGGGCGGCGGCGTCGCGCTGCTGCGCGCAATCAAAGCGCTGGACAACATCAAGGTCGAGAACGAAGATCAGAAAGTAGGCGTGACGATCGTTCGCAAGGCGTTGCAGACTCCCGCGCGCCAGATTTTCACCAATTCTGGTGAGGATGGCTCGGTAATCGTCGGCAAGATCCTGGAGAACCCGACTTACGCCTACGGCTACAACGCGCAGAGCCACCAGTACGGCGATCTCGTCGCTCAGGGCGTGATCGACCCGACCAAGGTCGTGCGCTGTGCGCTGCAGGACGCGGCGTCCGTTGCCGGCCTGCTGATCACCACGGAAGCGATGATCGCCGACATTCCGAAGAAGGAAAGCGGCCACGCTCACGGCGGCGGCGGCGGCGGGATGGGCGGAATGGGCGGCATGGACTTCTAAGCCGGCTGTACCAGCCAGAACCCCAATAAAGAGGGCCGTCGCGCATCGTCGCGGCGGCCCTTTTTCTATGTGCAAGTCTAGCGACTGCGAAATGCTGATGGCGAGGCTTGGCGATCGTGCCGGCGACCCTACATCAAAATCGCAATGGGCAACCAAAGCCAGGGAGGCAAGCCATGAACGCAGTCGAGATCCAGGCGCATGCGCAGAAACTGTATGAAGCGCATGGCGCGAAGGCGTTGGCGGAGGCCGCAGACAAGGCGCGCCGATACGAGCAATCCGGCGACGACAAACTCGCTGGCGATTGGAAACTGATCGGCAAAGCGCTGCAGCAGTTGCGCGGTCCGAACGCCAGCTGACGCAATCTCTGCGCTGCAGAGTTGGGCATCGCGACGACATCAGATCAGCACGCGTGTCGCGCATCACGCGCATCACATGCAGCGCGCGTTTCATTTCAAAATATTTATTGCTGTGTAGACGCGCGCGACCTGATGCGCGAACGCGATTCGTGATGTACCTTATTGTCGCGCATTACTGAAAAATCGAGAGCACGCGTCCGCATGATCAGTCATGCGCGGACGAAGGCGGAACTTTGCAAATTTCTGGCTGAAGGGAAAACGCGATGGCGGAAGATGTTCTGGCGAGACTCAAGGGGTTAAGCGAGGAAGTGCGTATTCGGATCGAGGCGACGGCCGACTACAAGGCGTTGATGGCGATGCAGCGGGCGATCGGCGAAGTCGAATCACTGTTTGCGCCGATGGCAGCGCCGGCGGCCGCGAACGACGCGGTCGAAACCGAAGTCGCGGCGGAAGCGGTCGTGGCGGACGTGGTCGACGCGCCGGCGGACGTTGTCACCGAAGCTGTGACGGAAGACGCTCCTGCCGCGGAAGCGGCGCCTGAAGAAGCGGCGACTGAAGACGTCGCGGAAGAGGCCGTCGTCGAAGCGGCGCCGGTCGAAGCCGCCGCCGAGGCGGCTGCAGAGGTCGTCGTCGCCGAAATCCCGGCAGACGATCGCGCGCTCGTCGCCGAGTTGGCGGCGGCGGCCGAAACTGCCGCCATTCCGGCCACGACCGCGACGCCCTAGTCGGCATCGGTCGGCGGGCTCTAAGTCACATGTTCTGGAAAGCCCTGGTTCGCCGCCGGGGCTTTTCGGGTGGGAAAAGGAGACTTAGGCGCGTCGCAGAGTGGCGTGGGCGGCGTAGTCGAGCGTCCCATGGCGGAACCCGCAAGACATGCCGCGCGCTCGGGCGATGCGGCGCGCGACGTTGACCAGATCGCGGCGCGGCGTCACGGAAAAGCGCCTGAGCCAGGCGAGCATGGCGCGCCGGCCGACCGCCGGCATCCGGTCCATGGAACCAAAATCGACAATATGCAGGGCGCCGCCGGGGGCGAGCTGGTCCGCCGCGTGGGCGATGATCGCCTCCCAGGCCGGGATCATCGACAGCGAATAGGAGATAAAGATGCGGTCGAAGGCGTCGACGCCGAACAGCGTGGCGCCGTCGAAATTCGTCGCGTCGGCGACGGCGAGGGAGATGCGCCGCGATTGCCCGCTCGCTTCGACGGACTTCCTCGCTGTTTTCAGCATTTCCGCCGAGATGTCGAAGCCGTAGTAGCGCGATTGCGGATAGCGCTCGGCCGCGAGGATGAGATTGCGCGCGGTGCCGCAGCCGACCTCGAGCACCGAGCCGCCGACGGGCGGCGCGAGTTCGGCCAGCAACTCGTTGCGCCCGAACAGGTAGTAGCGCCGGGTCGCGTCATAGACGTAGCGCTGATAGCGATAGATGTGATCCATCGCCCGTGCTTGAGCGTGCGCCGCGGCCGTCGACTCGGTCATGGGACTGAGCTCACGCCGTCTTGATGTAGAGGTGGAAGCCGCCGTAGATCGCCGAGCGATCCTTGGCGAACAGCGCCGCAGAGGTTTCGGCCTGATAGCTCCAGCGTTCGAGCAGGGCAGCCGAGACGCGGCCGGGCAGGATGGTCTCGGCTCCGGCGGTGCGGAAGATGACGCGGGCGCCGGGGCGTGCTGTGCGCGTGATCTCGCGCCAGAGCGCGTTCAAGGTCGCATCGTCCATCCAGTCCTGGGCGTCGAGCAGCGAATAGCGGTCGAGGCTCTCTGCCGGTTCTCGGCCAAGGAAGTGGATCATGTTCTGCTGGACGACCGAGACGCGGCTGGCGCGCGCCTTGACGGCCAGGAACTTGTCCTTCTGCAAATACGGCGGGCAAGGGGCGGCGGCGTTGTCGACATAAGTGCGGCCGAACGCCTGGCTGGCGAAATAGTTGTCGGCGAGATCGAAGCCGGTTGCGAGCCGTTCGACGCGCTCGCGCAGCACGTCCGCCATGTGGCGGCGGCCGTGGTCGCACAGCGCAGCATACTGCGCTGGCGGAATGCCGAGCCCGAACAGCGACGCCGGGCGCGACGCGAGCCAGCGGACCAGTCGCTTGTCGAACAGCGGTGCGATCTCGGCATCGAAGATTTGCCGTTGCTCGCCAGGCGTTCTCGCAGCCAGCATCCGTCTTGGGTCGGCGCCAAGCGCGCGGGCTGCGGCATGGCCAGCGCCGATGAAGCGGCCGAGCAGCCCGAAGCGATAGAAGTTGCGCCCGAAGCGCGAAATGCGGCGGCGTCCCGACGTGTCGCGCCCTTCCCAATAGGCGCGCGTCACGGCGTCGAGGTTCGGCGCGATCAGATCGTCGTAGAGGCGGGCGTTGCGGCGGTCATTGGCGGCGCCGAAAAAGCGGAAGAACGTGGCGTGGGTCGGCAGATGCACCGCGGCGGCGAGCTTCAGGCGCACCAGCGCGACGTGGGCGGCATTGAGATCGACGGCGTAGATCCGCGCCGGATTGGCGGTGAGGTAGCTCAGCGCATTGCAGCCGCCGGACGCAATGGTCATCATCCGGCTCGACGGCTGGAGATCGAGCGCTTCCATGTCGACGCGGGGGTCTTCCCAGATTTGCGGATAGACCATTGAGCGGAAGGCGAAGGTGAAGGCTCGTTCGAGCGCGCCTGTGATGCTGAGCGCTCCGTTCTGATGGACGGCCTCGCCGAGCAGGTCGGACGTGGAAGGTTGCATCGCGCGGGCGTTCAGCATGGCCTCGGTTTCTCCCCCTGGTGTCGACTAGGCCGCTTGCACGAGCCGACGCTGCCTTATTTCTCGTACCGCCGATCGCGCGGCCATCACGTCTTTCCAGCGGATGATTTCGAACGCGCCGTCGTGGCGCTCGCCGATCGCCGTGCAGTTTTCGACCCAATCGCCGCAATTGATGTAGTGCACGCCGTCGATCATGCGGTCGTTGGCGTGGTGGATGTGGCCGCAGATCATGCCTTGAGCGTCGCGCCGGCGGGCCTCGGAAGCGAGCGCGGATTCGAACTCGCCGATGAAGTTGACGGCGGTCTTGACCTTGTGTTTCAGGAATTTGGCGAGCGACCAGTGGTCGAGCCCGAGCAGGCGCCGCGCGATGTTGACGGGCACGTTCATGGCCAGCGCGAGGTCGTATCCGCGGTCGCCGAGCAGCGCCAACCAGCGGGCGTAGCGGACGACGACGTCGAATTCATCGCCGTGCAGAACGAGGTAGCGCTTGCCGTTCGGACCTTCGTGGACGGCGTCGCGGCGGATCTCGACGCCGCCGAAATTCATGCCGCAGTAGTCGCGAAGCCCGTCGTCGTGGTTGCCCGGGATGAAGACGACGCGGGCGCCCTTGCGCGCTTTGCGCAGCAGCTTCTGGAGGATGTCGTTGTGGGATTGCGGCCAATGCGGCCCGCGCTTCACTTTCCAGAAGTCGACGATGTCGCCGACCAGGTAGAGCGTGTCGGATTCGGAGTGTTTCAGAAAGTCGAGGAGCGCGTCCGACTGGCAGTTGCGCATCCCTAGATGGACGTCGGAGATGAAAATGCTGCGGTAGGTGTGCGTCGTTTCTGAGCCGGTCACGCGCGCCCTCCGCCCTGTCTTTCCGTCATGTCGGATGAAGGACTGGATTCATATTGCAGGCGTGTGACGTTTTTTGCTGGCGCGTGGCGACTCGCGTTCCGCGAGCCGGCCGCCACGCGCGGAGCGCCAGCACGTGCGCTCGTTAACCGTTCATGCGTGGTTCAACGGGCCGCAGGCGGCGCGGTCACGGGCGCGCCCGAGCCTTCGCGGCAGGCGGGCAGATCGGCGCCCTCGGCGCACTGTTGTTTGAAATAGTCTTCGATATACCCCTTGACGCTGTGCGGGCCGTTTTCGTGGCTGTGGGTGTAAGCGATCGTTCCTGCGAGTGCGCCGGCGCCGATGGTCCAAATCAGCAGCGTCTTAAGGATGACGCGACCGCGGCCGGGTGCGCGGACGAACGACGGGCTGATCATGCCGGCGATCAGATAGAGCGCGCCGGCGGCGATGAAGACGAGGAAGACGAGCGACATCCAGTTCTGGATCGCGACAAGCTGATCGTACGTCATGGGCGGACTCCGGCGGCGGCGGGGCTGAGATTAGCGGCGGAGCGGCGGGCGCGCTAGCGGTGCGCTCGCCATGAGGCCCGTCGTTCGCGCCGCAGGGTGCATTTCGGCTTCCCCTGCCCTTCGACGCGATGCGCGGGTCGTGGCACTATTCCCGCCAGTCGGCGATCTGCTCTGTCAGATCGAGCCAATGGGGATTTGTCGCTTCAATCAGTGCGATCTTTTTCGCGCGCGGCCATTTCTTGAGTTTCTTCTCGCGCGCAATGGCGTCAGGCATCGTCGAAAACGTCTGGTAGTGAACGAGCAAGTGGACGCCGTAGCGCTTGGTGAACCCTTCGATCAGGTCCTGTTTGTGTTCCGCGTTCCGTCCGGAAAGGTAGCTCGTAACGCCGATGTAGAGCGTCCCGTTTCTGCGGCTCGCCATGATGTAAACGGTCGGAGCCTTGGCGTGCATGGATGCCGCCCCATCGCACTTTCGTCATTCTCGGCCGAGCGCGGCGCGAGCCGCGCATTTTCGAACGTCATCCTCGGCCGAATGAGCGTAGCGAACGAGGCCGGGGATCCAGCGTAAGACTCGCCGACGGCTCAAAAATACGCAAGGCGCTCCTTTTGGGGAGCGCCTTGATGATGCGTCTTCGACACGTTTTGTGCTGGATCCCCGAACTTGGTCGCTGCGCTCCCGCGTTCGAGGATGACGGTGTCAAATCATATCAATAAAGCTGCCGCCGCAATTGCAAGCGCCGCGAGCGTCATCAATTCAGTTCTGTTCCACGTCTCGAGATAGCTAATAGCGGAGTAAAATATTCCGCGCGGCCCGCGGCCATATTTTGACGGAGTATCCACCCAACCGCGCCGACGGTAATCGGCGAGTTCATCCGACCGAATAATCTTTCCAGCTGGCGAAAGTCGCTGGTGATAAACCCACGTTTCATAGATGGCACCGTTTTGCATTGGCACGCCCTACCTCACCATCTCCCCAACCGACCAAGCCCGCGCAGGCTCCTGCGGTTCGTCGGCTGGGCGTACGGCGTCGTCGAGCGCTTCGATAAACGGTTTGGTGCTCGGCCGCGGAGCTTTGCCGCCGGCGATGACGCGGAAAACGGGGCGTGCGGTGGTGCGCGGTTCTGCCAGTCCCATGTCGTCACTCCATTCGAAAAACGCAGAACCAGCCCAGACCAAACCCGCTCAACACGGCCCGACGCAACGCGCCGCGCCGCAACAATTCACAGAAAACGCCCGCAGCCTCACGAACAGCCGCTCGTCGACCCGCACGTGTCGCATTTGAGACACGTGCCATTCCGCACCATCGTGAAGTTGTGGCACTCGCTGCACGACACGCCTTCGTAGCCGCGCAGCTTGGCTTCCGTGACGCGCTGCTTGAACAATTCCGATTTGGTCAGCACCGCCGGCGCAATCTCGCTGACCGAAGATGAACGCAGGCTGACCGCGTGGTCGACGGCGAGCGCCGTTGCGCCGTGGGTGAGTGTCGAGTCGACGAAGCGCGGGCTGACGTCGTAGGCGCCCGCCGCATCGACGGCCGCCGCCCCGAGCGAGGAGGGGCGCGGCGACGGATTGGCGGACCGGGCCGCCACGCGCAGCACCGGCGCGCCGCGCACGAGGCCCTTCGAGACGAAACGCTCAGGCAGATCGAGGTCGAGCTGCTCATCTGTCGCGTCGTCGCTGGAGCCGAGCCCCGTCTCGCCGACGATCTCGCGCGGGTCGACGTGGGCCAGATCGTGACGGCCGAGATACGATACGGCGAGTTCGCGGAAGATGTAGTCGAGGATCGACGTGGCGTTCTTGATGGTCTCGTTGCCCTGCACGAGTCCGGCCGGCTCGAAGCGCGTGAACGTGAAGGCTTCGACGTATTCTTCGAGCGGCACGCCGTACTGCAGGCCGAGCGAGATGGCGATGGCGAAGTTGTTCATCAGCGACCGGAACGCGGCGCCTTCCTTGTGCATGTCGATGAAGATCTCGCCGAGCTTGCCGTCGTCGTATTCGCCGGTGCGCAGATACACCTTGTGGCCGCCGACGCTGGCCTTCTGCGTGTAGCCCTTGCGCCGGCCCGGCAGCTTGTCGCGCTCCTGCTGCTTGATGTACTGCACGCGCTCGACGATGCGTTCGACGATCTTTTCGGTGATGATCGCGGTGCGTGCGGCCATTGCCGGCGATGCCGCCAGTTGTTCGGCCGCGTCATCCGCCGCGTCGTCGTCGCCGAGCACCTGGCTGTTCAGGGGCTGCGACAGCTTCGAGCCGTCGCGATAGAGCGCGTTGGCTTTGAGCGCCAGCTTCCACGACAGCATGTAGGACTCTTTGCAGTCCTTCACCGTGGCGTCGTTCGGCATGTTGATGGTTTTCGAGATCGCGCCCGAGATGAACGGCTGCGACGCCGCCATCATGCGGATGTGGCTCTCGACCGAGAGGAACCGCTTGCCCTTGCGGCCGCACGGATTGGCGCAGTCGAACACCGGAAGGTGCTCGTCCTTGAGGTGTGGCGCGCCTTCGAGCGTCATCGCCCCGCAGACGTGCTCGTTGGCCGCTTCGATATCGCGCTTCGAAAAGCCGAGATGGGCGAGCAGGTCGAAGGCGGGATCGGCGAGCTTGTCGGCTGGCACGGCGAGCGCGCCGGTCAGGAACTCGTCGCCGAGGCTCCAGCGGTTGAACACGAACTTGATGTCGAAGGCGGAGGCGAGTCCGGCTTCGATCTTTTCGAGAGCCGCGTCGGTGAAGCCGCGCGCCTTCAGCGTCGTGTGATTGATCGCCGGCGACTGGCGCATCGAGGCGTGGCCGACGGCGTAGACCTCGATCTCGGCGATCTCACTCTCGCGATAGCCGAGCGTGCGCAGCGCTTCGGGCACCGACTGGTTGATGATCTTAAAGTAGCCGCCGCCGGCCAGCTTCTTGAACTTGACGAGCGCGAAATCGGGCTCGATGCCGGTCGTGTCGCAGTCCATGACGAGGCCGATGGTGCCCGTTGGCGCGACGACGGTCGCCTGGGCGTTGCGATAGCCGTGCTCTTCGCCGAGCGCGAGCGCGCGGTCCCAGGCGAGCATCGCCGCTTCGACGAGACGCTTGTCGGGGCATGAGGCGTGGTCGAGCGGCACGGGCGCGATCGACAGCTGTTCATAGCCGTCGGCGTAGCCATAGGCGGCGCGGCGGTGGTTGCGCATCACGCGCAGCATGTCGACGGCGTTCGGCGTGAAGCCGGGGAAGGCGCCGAGCTCGCCGGCCATTTCCGCGCTCGTTGCGTAGGAGACGCCGGTCATGATCGCCGAGATCGCGCCGCAGATGGCGCGGCCTTCAGCGGAATCGTAGGAGATGCCGGCCGACATCAAGAGGCCGCCGATGTTGGCGAAGCCGAGGCCGAGCGTTCTGTAGCGATAGCTCAGCTCTGCGATCTGGCGCGAGGGGAACTGCGCCATGAGCACGGAGATTTCGAGCACAAGGGTCCACAGGCGGCAGGCGTGCTCGTAGCTCTCGACGTCGAAGGATGCGTCTTCGCGGCGGAAGCGCAGCAGGTTCAGCGAGGCGAGATTGCAGGCTGTGTCGTCGAGGAACATATACTCCGAGCACGGGTTCGAGGCGCGGATCGGTCCCGATTGCGGGCAAGTGTGCCAGTCATTGATCGTGGTGTGGAACTGGATGCCCGGATCGGCGGAAGCCCAGGCGGCATGGCCGATCTGCTCCCAGAGGTCGCGCGCCTGCAGCGTCTTGGTCGTCTTGTTTCCGAGGCGGGAGGTGAGATTCCAAGGCTTGTCGTCGACGACGGCGTCGAGGAAAGCATCGGTGACGCGCACCGAGTTGTTCGAGTTCTGGCCCGAGACGGTCAGATAGGCTTCGCTGTCCCAATCGGTATCGTAGGTGTCGAACTCGATGTCCTTGTAGCCCTGCTTGGCGAACTGGATGACGCGCAGGATGTAGTTGTTGGGAACGAGGTCGCGCTTGGCTTCGCGGATCGCCTGCTTGAGTTTGGGGTTCTTGGTCGGCTCGAAGCACGCGTCGTCTTCGGCCTCGCAATTGACGCAGGCCTTCATCACGGCCTTGAGGCGCTTCTGGCAGATCTTGGAGCCTGTCACGAGTGCGGCGACCTTCTGCTCCTCGCGCACCTTCCAGCCGATGTATTCCTCGATGTCGGGATGATCGACGTCGACGACGACCATTTTGGCCGCGCGTCGTGTCGTACCGCCTGACTTGATGGCGCCGGCGGCGCGGTCGCCGATTTTGAGGAAGCTCATCAGGCCGGAGGAGCGTCCGCCGCCTGACAGCTTTTCATTGGCGCCGCGCAGCGAGGAGAAATTCGAGCCGGTGCCGGAGCCGTATTTGAACAGGCGCGCTTCGCGCACCCACAGGTCCATGATGCCGCCGTCGCCGACGAGATCGTCAGCGACGGATTGAATGAAGCAGGCGTGGGGCTGGGGATGTTCATAGGCCGACGACGAGTTGGTCAGTTCGCCCGTTTGGAAATCGACGTACATATGTCCCTGGCCGGGGCCGTCGATGCCATAGGCCCAGTGCAGGCCGGTGTTGAACCACTGCGGCGAGTTTGGCGCCGCCATCTGCATGGCGAGCATGTAGCGCATCTCGTCGAAGAACGCCTGAGCGTCCTCTTCGGTCGAGAAATAGCCGCCCTTCCAGCCCCAGTAGGTCCATGTGCCGGCGAGGCGGTCGAACACCTGCCGCGCGTCGCTTTCCCCACCCGTGCGCTCCTTTTCGGGCAATGCGGCGAGCGCCGATTCGTCGGGGATCGAGCGCCACAGCCACGAGGGCACCTGCGTCTCTTCGAATTTCTTGAGGCGCCGGGCGACGCCGGCTTTGCGGAAATATTTCTGCGCGAGGATGTCGGCGGCGACCTGGCTGAAGTGTTCGGGGACATCGAAGCCGTCGAGGCGGAAGACGATCGAACCGTCGGGGTTCTTGATTTCGGAGACAGCGCGCCGGAAGGCGATCGGTGCGTATGGCGATTGTCCGGCTTGCGTAAAGCGCCGCGTGATCTTCATGTGTGTCGTGCCCCCGAATGAATGCTTGCCTGACGCGGCCCGGTTGTTGGCGGCCGTCGCCGTCGTGTGAGTGGAGTCGACGCTGCCTGCGCTCGGCCCCGACCGAACGTGCGCACACCGACTGACGCGAACGGAACGAACTCAAACAGCAGACGTCGAATCCCCTGCGCGCTGATTGCAACGCGCTTCGACGCTGAAACACGGACACGGATTGGACTGATGGGCGAAGGCCCGTTTCACTCGACAAAGACGCCGCAGCTGGGCCGAAGCGGCCGGATGGACACGGTCCGAAGGCCTTGCCGTCCGATGCGGTGAGCCAGAATGGATGCGACAGTCGCCAGCCGCCTCGCTCAAGACAAAAAGCTAGGACGATTCGAGCGGGGCGTCATTGGAGAAATGGCATATATTGTAGTAGCAGCGACAACCGACACAATATGTAGTGGTGTTGGCAACCTGTGGGGGAGGGCGCCTGGAACGCCCAATTTGCGGGCTGACTTGCGGTTTGGAGCCGCAGTGAGGGCTGTTAGTAAGCCGCTAGCGGCACACTTTTTGGGGGCCGAGGGACCAAGACTATCGCGATTCCGCCTCAGGTGTGTTGCGCATTTGCCGCCGCCTGAATGGTGGACTCTCTGCTGGACAAAAATGCGCGTCCGACGCTAGTGCGAAGGCGGCAAAATTTGATGCCAGCCACCGCGAGGCGACGCGCGCATGAGCATGCTGACCGAGATCTTCAGCTGGTGGGGCGGCAATACGTGGGGCACGCGCCTGTTCACGTGGCGCAAGGGCCGGCTGGTCGGCGGCGACGACTTCGGCAACCGCTATTATGTGCAGAAGTCGGGCATCGGACCGCTCGGCGTGCCGGCGCGCTGGGTGATCTATCCGAATCTTTCCGAAGCCAGCCAAGTGCCGCCCGAGTGGCACGGGTGGCTGCATCACACGGTCGATACGCCGCCGACGGAAGACACATACCGCGCCCATCCGTGGGAGAAGCCGCACCAGGCGAATTTGACCGGGACGGCCGGCGCCTATCGGCCCAAAGGATCGATCCTGGGTGACGGCGATCGCCAGCCGTCCAGCGGCGATTACAAGCCGTGGAAACCCAACTAGACGGCCATCGTCATGACACCATTTGGCGGACAGTCGCCGAACATCGCGCCGGGCTGAGGCGCGGATCAGGACTTAAGCGACGTGAACAACGCTGACGACATTCAATCGGCGGACGTGATCTGGCTCTGGGCGCTGGGCGGAGCCGCCGCGGCGTTCGTCACGATCGCTTTGGCGCCACCGGCGCGCGCCGAACGCATCGAAAACAATACCGCGGTGTTTTCGGGCCTCGACAAGGTGACGGCGCGGATTTCGAAATTCGAAGTGGAACTTGGTAAATCGGCGGCGTTCGGATCGCTGAAAGTGACGCCGCGGACCTGTTATTCGCGCCCCCCGACCGAGCAACCGAAGACGACGACGTTCGTCGAAGTCGACGAGGTGCAGCTCGACGGTGCGGAGAAGCGGATTTTCACCGGCTGGATGTTCGCCGAAAGCCCCGGGCTCTACGGCGTTGAACATCCGACCGTCGACGTGTGGCTGACCGAGTGCAAGGGACCGACGAAAACGACGGCGCAGCGTTCGCCGCAACCGCCCCGTCAGGGCGGGGTCGCGGCACCGGCCGATGCAGCGGACGCCGCAGCGCCTGCCGAGACCGAGTCGCCGGCTGAGCCGCGCCGCCGCGTGCGGCGCTGAATGCGGGCATCATTCCGTCAATTGGTTTTCGTAAAAAGCGATATGGCCGGATCGGTCAAATGTGCGAGTTTGGGCGCCGCGAAACCACCAGACCGTCGTGGACGGCGCGAGATACGGAGAGTTACGCATGAGAACGCTAGCAGCCGCCGTTGCGGTGGCGATGATTGGACTCGCATCATCAAACGCCGCAAGCGCCGACGAGGTTTCCGGCGAGGCGCTTGTCGACTCGCTGAATGGAATTTTCGGCAAGCACGCCGGCGCGCGGGGCAGTCATGCCAAGGGGCAATGTGTGAAAGGCCGCTTCACGCCGACGCCGGAAGCGGCCGCGCTGTCGAAGGCGCCGTTGTTCGCAGCGCGGGCGCCGCTGCTCGGGCGATTCTCGTTCGGCGGCGGCGATCCGAAGGCTGGCGAAAAAATCAGATCGTCCCGCGGCCTCGCCATGCGCTTTGATCCCGACGGCAAGTCGCCTGTCGATTTCGTCCAGCTTTCGGCCCCCATTTTCTTCGCCAAGACGGCCGAGCAGGCGTTGGCGTTCCTGCAAGTGCGCGCCGGGGCCGGATTAGGCAAAGGCGACGTCGAAAAGATCAAGGCGTTCAGTGCCGCTAATCCCAACACCGTGAAGCAGACTGTCTTTATCGACTCAAAGCCGATCCCGGCTAGCTACGCAGGGCTGAACTATTGGGGCATCCACGCCTTCATCGCCGAGAACGCCAAGGGCGAGACGACCACGATCAAATTCAAGTCGATCCCGCTCGCAGGCGAACTCGAGCTGACGGACGAGGAAGCGAAAGCCAAGCCGGATAATTTCTTCACCGCCGATCTTGGCGACCGTCTCGCCAAGGCGCCGATCGGCTTCGATCTCGTGGCGATCATCGGGCAAAAGGGCGATCCGACCAACGATCCGTCGATCGATTGGCCGGAAGCCGATCGGAAAAAGGTCAAGCTCGGCAAAATCGAAATCACCGCGCTCGAAGACAACGCGACCTGTGACGCGACGACGTTCGATCCGAACAATCTGGCGGCCGGGCTTGCCGGCGCGCCGGACGATACAGTCTTGCCCGTTCGCAGCACGTCCTACGCCGTGTCGCTGTCGCGTCGGGCGGCGCCGTAGGCGCACGGGCCGCTTCAGCGCACGATTTTATAGACGATGAGCAGGATCAGCACGAGGAACAGGGAGCCGACGACGCGGTGGCAGGCGCGATAGAACCTGAGCCAACGCTTATTCGGTAGGATTTCCGAACGCTCCCGGTCGATCCTGTACGTTTTCAGCGGATTGAAATTGTCGATCGCGTACGCGACGTCGAACCTGTGTCCGGCGGGCCGGACGCTCGCTGCGGCGGGCGCTTCGGCCGGCGGCGGTCCGTCGAGCTTGAGCAGCGCCCAGAACAACACGATCATTCCTATCGTGAAATAGAACAGCCGGTGTGGCTCATGCCCGTAGGAGACGAGGGCCGCGTATGACGCGAGCCCCATTGAGCACACCCCGTCGAGCGCGAGTTTCGCGGCTTCTGAGGCCTTCACGGTCGTCAATCTTTCGCCAAGGGTCGCGGCGGGATTGCTCGACGATTGCGACATTTGAGACGAGGCGCAGAGGTTCCGATACTTGAGAGCGCTCAGCGCCTTTTTGAGATGGACCGTGTTGACGCCGGTTGAATCGAGGCTCGCGACGATGGCCGAGAACGGCTGCGCGCTTCCCGACTGGTCGCTCATGAAGAACCGGACCAAACGGTCTTGCGTATCCCGGTCTCCGGCCACGTCGGTTGTTTGGGTCCCGGGCTTGACGTCGCACTTGAGCTTCACGAGGTGTTCGTCGCTCATCTTCGGCGCTTGCGCGGCGACGGCGGTGGCGTCGGACTTGAGCAGCGTGATCAGGCCGAGTTCCAGATTGTCGATGTAGTGGACGTTGGGCTGGCTGTGCAGATTGATCAGCAGGTAGTCGGTCTTGAAGTTGACGGCGCGCCATTCGGTCGCGCTCGGCGACGGCTTCCAGCTCAGGATCGTCGACTTCGCCTGCGTGCCGTCGAGGGAGATCGTCGCGATCGATTGGGCAACTGGTTGAGCCGCGTCGCTCGTTTGGATTTCGCCTGTCACGTCGACGAGGCACAGCGTGCCCTTGATCGTCATGTCGCGAAGCAGCGCGTTTTCCTTGACCGCGGGCTGCGCCGAAGGCTCGTCGGAAATGCAGGCGTTCGGCATGGGAACGCCGTTTTTCACGTCGCGCAACTCGACCGTCTCGCGCCACGCCGCTTCGAATCTGTCTGGCGGCAGCAAAGTCTTGAGCAGGTTCAGAATGTGCTCCGTTCGCGCCGCCGGATTCCAATCGCAGTGGAGAGGGTCGGCGGCGATGCGGCGGCCGAAGCTCACCTCCGGGAGACGAACGTCTCCGTCGACGGTCGACCCCGTCAGGTCAAGGCCTTTGCGGATGTCGGCGAGCCGCATTTCAAGCGATGAGCCGAAGTGGCTGTTCCAGGCGTTCAAGGTGGTCAGCAGCGCTTTCGTCAGTATGACCTTGCCGGCGACGTACGCGCGATGCATGCGCAAATCGCCGTTGAATAGGGCGCCAGTCGCTTCGAAGCTGGAGCCGATGCGCGCGTCGTTGAGATCAACGCTGTCGACGACGCTCTTCTCCATGAAGATCGAACCTTCGACGCGAGCGCGCATGAGGAATGTGGGCCCGCGAACGTTGGAGCCGTCGATCGACAGGTTTTTGTCCGTTCGGAAGTTCGTCATGCGCAGGCCTTGGCGGGCCATCGACGCGTCGAGCACTAAATTGATAACGGTGGTGAGGTTTTCGAGATTGACCGGATCGGCGAAGTAGGCGCCGAAAATGCGCACGCCGACCGGAGGGACCTGCGCGACATAGGGCGGCTTGGTCAGAACCGCGATCAGAAACTTGTCCGAAAGCGCGTTGCTCGACGCGTAAACGTCAGGCGTGACGAACGGCGCGAAACGATACTTTTTGCGCTGGGCCGTCGTATCGGCCTGGCGCGGAACGAGACACTGCTTCGAGAACATATTGGCCTCGAGGCCGCGGCGAACGCACGACCAGACCCATTTCTCGCAGTCGGACCAAGCGCTCTTCTCGGGCTCGGCGATTGTCGGGTCGTCTGCTTGCGCGGCGCAGGCGATCGGTTCAGGCAACTCCGGGACGATCTCGTCGGCGGCCGCGGCCGGCATTGCTGCCAGCGCCAAAATCCCCAATGCGATCGTTGCGGTCGCAACGCGCGACATGTCGACCTCGAACCCACCCCTGCAGGACACTGGCGAGTATAGCGAAGTCTGTCGGCGGCGAAACAACCGACGTGGCTGACGTCTATGGCCGATCAATCGCCCCGGCGCAGCATCCGTGCGGCGCGTGGCGCGAAGTAGGTCAGGATCGCCGCTGCGCCTGCCCGTTTGAAGGCGAGCAAGCTTTCCATCATGGCCTTGTCGCCGTCGAGCGATCCGGCTGCTGCGGCGGCCGAGATCATCGCGTACTCGCCCGATACCTGATAGGCGAGCGTCGGGACCTTGAAGGTTTCGGAGACGCGCCGCACGATGTCGAGATAGGGCATGCCGGGTTTCACCATCACCATGTCGGCGCCTTCGGCGATGTCGAGCGCGACTTCGCGCAGCGCTTCATCGCTATTGCCCGGGTCCATCTGGTAAGTGCGCTTGTCGCCTTTCAAGAAGCCGGCTGAGCCGACGGCGTCGCGGAACGGCCCATAGAAGGCGCTGGCGTATTTGGCCGCGTAGGAGACGAGTTGCACGTTGGTGTGGCCGGCGGCTTCGAGCGCGGCTCGGATGGCGCCGATGCGGCCGTCCATCATGTCGGAAGGCGCGAGAATGTCGGCGCCGGCCTTCGCCTGAGTCAGCGCCTGCTTGATCAGCGCGGCGATGGTCGCGTCGTTGACAATCTCGTCGCCGATCAAAAGGCCGTCATGGCCATGGCTGGTGTAGGGATCGAGCGCCACGTCGAGGATGACGCCGACGTCGAGTGCCGCCGCCTTGATGGCGCGCGTGGTGCGGCAGACAAGATTGTTGCCATTGAAGGCTTCGCGTGCGTCGTCGGTTCTGAGTTTGGGATCAGTGAACGGGAACAGCGCCACCGCCGGAATGCCGAGCGCGACGGCTTCGCGGGCGGCCTCCACGATCAGATCGACGGAGAGCCGCTCGACGCCGGGCATCGAGGGGACGGGCGAGCGCTTCGCTTTGCCCTCGATGACGAACATTGGCCAGATGAGATCGTTGGGGCTCAACGCATGCTCTTGCACCAGCCGTCGCGACCAGTCGGCTTTGCGATTGCGGCGCATACGGACGGCCGGGAAGGCGCCGTGCGGGAGGCCCGCTGCGGCGGGCTTGAGGGGCGTCGATGTCGTCGGTTTTCGCGGCGCCATGACTGACTTTCGCTTCGCGTGTCGGGAGCGCCGCGACCATCGCCGAAGCGCGACCGCCTTGGCAAGCCGCGGGCGCCAACGTGGTTTCCAGTTTGGTTAATCGCAGATTTTTGTGGTTGCGACTTTCCGCTGCGCCATGTCGACGTGGAAGTGATTGCGGTGGGCGGCGTTGGCTTCGGGGCCGAGCGTGGTGCCGAAAATCCGGCAGGCGGCGGCGTGCGCCTTGTGGAGGAAATCGCCCTTTGCAGTCGGCGGCGGCGGGGCCATCGGAATCGCGATGTTGATCTGCACGCCGGCGACCTTGATCGGGGCGGGCGCCGCTCCTATCGACTCGGGCGCAATGGATTTGACCTTGGCTTTGGACTTTTTGGCATCGAGCCCGCCGAGATGGTTTGGCTCGGTGACCGAGAGCGCTGGCGCGTCGCCGCGCTTGGGCGCGGCGCCCGGAACGGTTACGGTGAGTTTGGGGACGCCGTCGACGATCGTATTTCGCGCGACCCCACCTGCTGGCGCGCCCGACGTCACGGCCGCCGCGGCGGGCGGCGCGGCCGCGGGCCCGCCTTTTTCAGCCTTCAAATTCTCCTGCGCGGCCTTTTCAGCAGCCAAGCGATCGGCCTCGGCTTTTTCCGCGGCTGCCTTCGCCGCCGCGATCTTGGCGTTGATTTCGCGCTGGGTGACGCCCCAGTCTTCGAGCACGTAGGCCGTTTTCGCCGACGACGTCACGAAACCGCGGATATCAAGCGCGTTGGCGAGCCCATGTTCGCTGAGCTTGCCGCCGACGCGGCCATAGGCGTTGCGGCACGAATAGGAACTCATGGTCTCGATCTTGATGACGTCGGCGCCGAGATGTTTGCGGGCCAGAGGCTGGATGTCGTTTTTCATCCAGGTCTCGAGCGCCTCGGCTAGTTCGCAGGTCATCAGGGCGGGTGGTGAAATGGCGATCTCCGGCGCCTTGCCGATGCTGACGAGTTGGATCGGCGCCGGCGCGCCGCAGGCGCCTTCGCGCAGCGGCGGTTCCGGAATAGCGACCGCGTTGATGCGCTCGAGGATCGCCGTGCAGCGATCTTTGGCGGCAGTGATTTCTTCAGGCGTCCAAGCAGGGGGCGGTTTTTTAGCGGCGTCGGCTTCGGCCTTGGCGTCTTCGAGTGTTTTCGGGAACGACGGCGGGATCTTGGACGTTGCGGCGGGAGTATTGGCGCCGCCTTTCGTTTCGATGGCCACTGGCGCCTTATCAGCATCCGGCTTTTGATCTTTGACGTTCACCGGCGCCTTCTGGTCCGCGGCAGGCGCCGCTTCGGGCTTTTTTTGCGCGGTGGTTGCGGTCGGAGCGTCCTTGCCCGGAGATTTGGATTTCAATGTCTTGGATTTTTTCTTGCCGTTGTCGGGGGTGAGTTCGTCGATCGCCGACTTCGCGGCCTTGACGATGGCCTTGCCCGGCTGGACGACGACTTCGTCGACAATTTTGTCCGTCGTCGTTGCGGACTTTTCGCCGGCTTTTGCCGCAATCGACACGCCAGCTGCGGAAAGCAGGGCGGCGAACAACAGCCCATTCGCGCCCGGCCATCGCGCCACGGGACGTCTCCATACCTTCAGATTTCGGGGTCGCTCGACGGGGACGAGCGGCGAAGGGGCTTTCCCTCGCAAAGGGCTGAACACTGGGCGAATCGGCTCCACGAGTTTCTTGGCAAGATTGGCGCTGGATAGGCATAAATTGTGGCGACAGGCCCCGGATCAAGCTCTAGGAAGGCGTTCTTGTGGCGCGACCCACATCTGAACGCTTCGAATTCAATTTGCTGAGCATCCCTGTGACGGAATTGAAACAGACGACCTTCTCGACCGATGCGCCGAGCGAGTCGCCGAAGGTGGAGGTCAACCGCCGCGGCGCCGTCGCGCAGTTCATACTCAACCGGCCCAAGACGCTGAATGCGTTCGACGACGACATGCGTCGCGTTCTGGCTGACGAGATCCCGCGCATCGCCCGCAATCCAGACGTCTATATCGTCGCCTTAACGTCGGCGAGCCCCAAGGCGTTTTCTGCCGGGGGCGACGTGCGCCGGCTGGTCACCGAGGCAAAGACCGACATAGAAACGGTCAAAGGCTATTTTCGCGCCGAGTACGCCTTGGACTGGCTGCTCGACTGTTTTTCGAAGCCGACGATATCGTTGATCGACGGCCTTTGCATGGGGTCGGGCGCCGGACTCACCTGCACCAACACCCACCGGGTCGCCGGCGAAGCGTACAAATGGGCGATGCCCGAGACGGCGATCGGGTTGTTTCCCGACGTCGGCGTGGCGCATGTCCTCGGCCGGATGCCGTGGCCGATCGGACTCTATCTCGGTCTGACGGGGGACAGCCTCGGCCGCGCCGATGCGCAGTGGCTAAAGCTCACGACGCATTGCATCCCTGCGACGCGGTTCGCGCATATTCTTGACCAGCTGGCCGACGCCGAGCCTGTCGATCCCCTGCTCGACGGTCTGCACGAGCCGCAATCTTCTGGGCCATTGCAATCTCGCGCGGCGATGATCGAAGAGCATTTTTCGGGCGAGTCGCTGGCCGAAATCATTGCTTCGCTGGAAAAATCGGGAAGCCCGAGCCGGGAATTCGCGGAAAAGGCTTTGGCGGTAATAAAAGCGCGCTCTCCCATATCTCTGGCGATTACGGATAGGCATATCCGCACGGCGCGAACCCTCGATCTGCGCCAAACCCTGATCCAGGATTACCGGCTCGCGGTGCGGTGCCTTGAAGGTCATGACTTCTATGAAGGAGTTAGGGCCGCCCTGATTGACAAGGACGCGCGCCCGCAATGGTCTCCGGCTCGGCTTTCCTACGTGACGGAGGCGATGGTTGAAGCCTATTTCGCTCCTGTTCCGTCCGGTGATCTTGTGCTGCAGTCGCGCCCCGAAATGCAGGCGGCGCGCGTCTAGGCCAATCGCTCGAATTGCAGCGAGAGCCTCAATATACTTTTCACCATTCGCCACGTTAGGGTCCAGATATCGCTAATTTTCCGTTTCCAAAGGCGGGTGGAACTATTCTTTTACTATATCTATTCAGTCGGCATTTAGTCATCTCTGTTACTCATTTTATCAACCCGGAATAATCGGGGCGCGTCAAAGTGCATGTGAGGCAGGGTTATGAGTTTAGTATTAGACGTGGCGCGCCATCGCGCCCCGGCGCCGGACGAAACGTTCCGGACCGAATATCTTCAGGCGCTGCGCCTGATCGAAAGACTGCACCGCCTCCTCCTTGACGTGATCAAGGATGAATTCGATCGCCAGGGCGGGGCGGAGCTCAACAGCGTGCAGGCGCTGCTGATCTACAACATCGGCGAAAACGAACTGACGGCAGGTGAATTGAAGACGCGCGGCTACTATCTCGGCTCGAATGTCTCCTACAACCTGAAGAAGCTCGTCGATATGGGCTACATTCACTACAAGCGATCGGACAGCGATCGCCGCTCGGTGCGAGTCAGCCTGACCGACAAGGGCCGTGACGTCTGCGATATCGTATCGAAGCTCTATCATCGCCAACTGGGTTCGGTGCAGGCTGTCGGCGAAATCTCGTGCGAAGACGTCAAGGGTCTGAACCGGGCGTTGGTGCGGCTCGAACGTTTCTGGTCCGACCAGATCCGCTATCGGCTGTAATCGACTTCGATACTCTAACACCCTGCAAAGGGCTGTCTCGCGGTGACGCGCGGCGGCCCTTTTCGTTGACCATTCGCTTGTCGGGCGGTAGGAGCGCCGCTGTGGCCGACATGCCGCGCTAACCAGATATTGGCGGGCGCCGCCCCGGTCAGTCTCGCGTTTGCCTCCGCAGCGCCTTATTTTGATTGCCGATCAAAGCGTGCGCCGTGGCGCCCGCGAGAGGGCGTGCGTGCCGGTCGTGTCGGATCGCCAACAGTTCGTGACGCATGCGTCAGCGCCCTTGGGGCGCATGGCCCGCACTCTGAAGGACGCAAGACGAACAATGTCGCCCCGCAAGCTGACTTCGGACGTTCTGGCTATTGCCCCTCGGCGCGGCCACTGGCTGACTTTTGTTGTCGCGGCGCTTGCGCTCATTGCCCCGATGGCTGCGACGACCATCGCTCGCGCCGACGATATGGCCGCGATTCAGTACGGTGTTACTGGCCCCGGAGCAGGGACATCGGGCGAGTCCTACGATCGCGAATTCATCCGTGAGTGGGAGTCGAACCCGCCGAAGGGCTTCACGACGCTGTCCAAATCCAACATCGCGCCGACCAAGGCGGCGATCAAACGCTACGAAGACATCGTCGCGCAGGGCGGCTGGGCTCCGCTGTCGGTTCCACAGGGCAAGCCGAGCGAACAGACGCTCATGCAGGCCGGCGTTTCCGACCCGGAGGTCCGCCTGCTTCGCCTGCGTCTCGCCGCTTCCGGCGATCTCAAGGACGACGATTTTTCCTCGACGACGTTCGACCTTACGCTCGAAAAAGCGCTGAAGCGCTTCCAAGCCTCCAACGGCCTGACGCCCACCGGCATCGCCGACAAGCGAACCATCGCCGCGTTGAACGTGCCGGCTGATGCGCGCCTGAAGCAGCTCAAAGCCAACCTGCCGCGCCTGCAATCGCTTTCAGGGTCCGTCGGCAAACGCTACGTCGTGGTCAACATTCCGGCGGCGCAGATCGAAGCGGTCGAGAATGGCGAGATCGTCGCGCGGTACGCCGGCGTCGTCGGCAAGGCGGACCGGCCGACGCCGTTGTTGACGTCGTCGATCACGGATTTGAACTTCAATCCCGTATGGCGGCTGCCGCCGACAGTGATCTCGGAAGACCTCATTCCGCGTGGTCGCGAAATGCAGGCGAACGGCAAGAACGTTCTCGAGAAATTCGGCATCGACGCCTACGACGGCGCCGGCAAGAAAGTGAACGTCGCCAAGATCGACTGGACCAAGGTTCAGCCCGGCACATACTCTTACAGCCAACAGCCGGGCAGCGAGAATCCACTCGGCTTTTTGAAGATCAACTTCGGCAACGCCCATTCGGTCTACATGCACGACACGCCGTCGGAGCGGATTTTCGGGCGCAACTTCCGCTCGGCGAGTTCGGGCTGCATCCGGGTGCATAACATCGACCACCTCGCTGCATGGCTGCTGGTCGGCCAGCCTGGCTGGAATCCCCATCGCATTTCGCGCATGAGGGAGACCGGCGAGAGGCTCGACGTGCGCCTCAAAAAGCCGGTCGCGCTGCACTTCGTCTATCTGACGGCCTGGGCGACGGACGACGGCGTGGTGCAGTTCCGCCGCGATATTTACCAGCGCGACGGGGTCGGCGAGGTCGCCGCGGCGTACTGAATTTCGTGGGTTGTGCGGCCTCGAGTTCCGCTCGTTTGTCGCGCGGGTCCAAACCATCGGACCCGACTCGAAGTTAATGCGTCAGGCTTCGCGTATGCTCTAAAAGCTTGATTATCCGCAAGCATCCGGCTTCAATTGTCGGAGCGCAATCCAGTTACGACCGATGGAGCAACGGCGCGTGCCTGATTATCCCGCCTCAGCCGATGCAGATTTCGATGTCCTGCGGCTCGAGAACCAGCTCTGTTTCGCGCTCTATGCGGCGACGCGCGCGATCGCCAAGACCTACCGGCAGAAGCTCGAGCCGATGGGCATCACCTATCCGCAGTACCTCGTGCTGATTGTGCTGTGGGAGCAGGACGGGCTGACAGTCACCGAAATCGGCAACAGATTGCGTCTCGATTCCGGCACGTTGACGCCCCTACTGCAACGCCTCGAGTCTATGCAGTTGGTCAGGCGCAAGCGCAGTTCCAAGGATGAGCGCGTCGTGCAGGCGTTTCTGGCGCCGAAAGGCGAGGCCTTGAAAGTCGACGCTCGCGACGCGCGGCGATTTGTTGCCTGCCAACTCGCCATGCCTGAAGCCCAGATTCTGGCCTTGCGGGCGGATCTGATGGGGCTCGTCGCGCAGCTCGACGCCGACGACGCCGTAGACGCCGCAGAGTAGATCGGCCGCGTCCGGCTCAGGTGAATATTCTCGAAGTCTCTGACGTTGCAAGTTCTTGAGCCGCGCCTCGGATCGTGATGGCGCAGTGCGCAATCGCCGATGGTGCGGCGCACGTAAAGTTTTCCGCCGATCGACGATTCATTCTGGCGCGCCAATTCGCCGGCACGTATAAAGATTGTGCAAAACTAAATTGTGCAATTGCTATCATTCGGTTCAACAATCAGCGGGCGGCGAGCACCGAAAGGCGTTTTCAAAGGCTTTCGTCGCAGGGTGTTGCGCCAGCGCCGCTCCAGAACATCCGACACCAGGACCAACAACAAAAACCGGAGGAAACGAGCATGCGGAAACATCTGGCTGACTTTGGACGTTCCATCATTGCAGCGATGGTCGTGTCGGTCGCGCTGGCAGGCGCTGCGACATTGGCTTCGGCGGAAGATAAGTCGCTTTACGACCGCATCGGCGGTTACAAGGGGATCGCCGCAACCGTCGACGATCTCGTCGATCGGATTTACGTCAATCAGACGCTCAATCAGAATCCGGCGTTGAAAGCCGTGCATGACCTCAACGAGAAGGCGGCGTTCAAGCTCATTCTCGCGACCTGGGTGATGGAAAACACCGGCGGACCGAAGGTCTATTTCGGCCGCCCCATGGACAAGGCTCACGCGCACCTGTCGATCACCAACCGCGAATTCGACGTGATCATGCATGAGTGCAAGGAGACGTTTTACAAATTCGGCGTGCCCGAAAAGGAAATGGGCGAGCTTATGACGGCGCTCCAGAGTTTCCGCGAAAAGATCGTTACGGCGGACGCGTCAAAATAGGACGTCGATTTGCTCGAACGCAGCTCATCTGAGCGCCATCGCGATAGTGCGCCGCTTGGCGCCCTCTAGGTCCCAAGCGGCCAATCTTAACGATGGTCGAAACCTTGCGATTTGCTGCGGCAGGGCATTAGGCTTGACCGGTTGGACTAATCATTGCCGGACTGCGATCGTCGCAAAAATAGCGGATTCGGCAGCCATCAAGCGGCTTGCCGGCCTGATGATCGCGGTGGGGTGCGCGACGATAAAGCACGACGCGCAAAATCTGCGCATTGCGATATAAGTCTTAAAAAAATGTGCGCCGATCGTGCGCCTTGGGAGTGAAAGTCACTTCATGACCTACGAGCAGAAGCTGGCGGCCGCCGTGGACGCCGTCAAAAGCGAGGGGCGCTATCGCATCTTCGCCGATCTGAAGCGCCGTCGCGGCGCGTTCCCGATTGCCGACGTCTATCGCGAAGCCGAGCAGCGGCCGATCACCGTGTGGTGCTCCAACGACTATCTCGGCATGGGCCAGCACCCGAAGGTGACGGCGGCGATGCACGAGGCGATCGATTTGGTCGGCGCGGGATCCGGCGGCACGCGCAACATTTCCGGCACCACGCACTACCACGTCGAACTTGAAGCCGAACTCGCCGATCTGCACGGCAAGGAATCGGCGCTGCTGTTCACTTCCGCCTTCGTCGCCAACGAAGCAGCGCTTTCGTCGCTCGTGCAGCTTCTGCCGGGTTGCGTCGTGTTTTCGGACGAGAAGAACCACGCTTCGATGATCGCCGGCATCCGCAACGGCCGTGGGCCGAAGCAGATCTTCCTGCATAACGATCTCGGCGACCTCGAAACGAAACTGAAATCGCTGCCGCGCGAGACGCCGAAGATTATCGCCTTCGAAAGCGTGTACTCGATGGATGGGCACGTGGCGCCGATCGCCGCCATCTGTGCGTTGGCGAAAAAATACAATGCGCTGACCTATCTCGATGAAGTCCATGCCGTCGGCCTCTACGGCCCGCGCGGCGGCGGCATCGCAGAGCGCGACGGCGTAATGGATCGCGTCGACGTGATCAACGGCACGCTCGCCAAGGGCTACGGCGTGATGGGCGGCTATATCGCCGCGTCGAGAACACTGTGCGACGCGGTGCGATCGTATGCGCCGGGGTTCATTTTCACGACGTCCTTGGCGCCGGTCATCGCCGCGGGCGCGCTCGCTTCGATCCGGCATTTGAAGTCGAGCTCCATGGAGCGTGAGCGTCATCAGGAGCGCGCGCGGACCTTAAAACGCCGCCTCACCGCCGCCGAGCTTCCAGTCATTTCCGGACCAAGCCACATCGTGCCGGTGCTGGTCTCCGACCCCGTGCGCTGCAAGGCGCTTTCGGATATGCTGCTCAATTCGCACGGAATCTATGTGCAGCCCATCAACTATCCGACCGTGCGGCGCGGCACGGAGCGACTGCGTTTGACGCCCTCGCCGCAGCATTCCGACGCCGACATGGATCACCTCGTCAGCGCGCTGACGGAACTGTGGTCGCAGTGCCCCCTCGCGATGATGGAGAGCCTGCGACAAGCCGCCGAGTGATCGGCCGTCGCTGCGTCGGCGTAAGAGCCGCTTGAGTAGGCATTCCGCGCCCATTTTACGCGGCGTCGGCTACCCTATTGGGTGTTGAGCGCAGAAGCTCAGACTTCTACAATGATTGGAGTTCCGCGCGGTCGGCGCCTTAACGCTGTACCATGCGTTGAAACCATAAAATCCAACGAAACCAGAGGAAACGACAGCATGTCGACCGCACCGGCCGCCGCCAACACGCAGACGTCGCGCTTCTTCAAATCGCATCTCTCGGAGACCGATCCCGAGGTTTTCAGCGCGATCCAGAAGGAGTTCGGCCGCCAGCAGCATGAGATCGAACTCATCGCGTCGGAAAACATCGTGTCGCAGGCGGTGCTCGACGCCGCGGGCTCGGTGCTGACTAACAAGTACGCCGAAGGCTATCCGGGCAAGCGCTACTACGGCGGCTGCCAGTTCGTCGACATCGCGGAAGAGCTGGCGATCGATCGCGCCAAGAAGCTGTTCAACTGCGGCTTCGCCAACGTTCAACCGAACTCGGGTTCGCAGGCCAACCAGGGCGTGTTCAACGCCATCGCCAAGCCGGGCGACACGATCCTCGGGCTGTCGCTTGCAGCTGGCGGCCATCTCACGCACGGCGCGTCCGTCAACCAGTCGGGCAAGTGGTTCAACGCCGTGCACTACATGGTGAAGCCGGACACGCACCTGATCGATATCGACGAGGTGCGGAAGCTGGCTCACGAACACAAGCCGCGCATCATCATCACCGGCGGCTCGGCCTATCCGCGCACTATCGATTTCGCCGCCTTCCGCAAGATTGCCGATGAAGTCGGCGCGCACTTCCTCGTCGACATGGCGCACTTCGCGGGCCTCGTCGCCGCCGGCCTCTATCCGAGCCCGTTCCCGCACGCCCACGTCGTCACTACGACGACGCACAAGACGCTGCGCGGTCCGCGCGGGGGCATGATCCTGACCAACGACGAAGATCTCGCCAAGAAATTCAACTCGGCGATCTTTCCCGGCATTCAGGGCGGCCCGCTGATGCACGTCATTGCCGGCAAGGCCGTCGCGTTCGGCGAAGCGCTGCGGCCTGATTTCAGGCTCTACATCCAGAGCGTGATGGCCAACGCGAAAGCGATGGGTGAGACGCTGGTGCAGAACGGATTCGCGCTCGTCTCGGGCGGCACAGACACCCACTTGATCCTCGTCGATCTCCGTCCGAAGAACCTGACCGGCAACATCGCCGAGAAGTCGCTCGGCCGCGCACACATCACCTGCAACAAGAACGGCATCCCGTTTGACCCTGCCAAGCCGATGGTGACATCGGGCATTCGGCTGGGTTCGCCAGCCGGTACGACGCGCGGCTTTGGAGTCGCCGAGTTCCAGGAAGTCGGCCGTTTGATCACTGAAGTTCTCGACGGGCTCGCGAAGAACGGCGAAGCCGGCAACGGCGCGGTGGAAGCCTCCGTCAAGGCCAAGGCAACGGCGCTCTGCGATCGCTTCCCGATCTACGCTTAGTTTCGCTCACGCGCGCTGTTCCACGCGCAAGCGCGTGTGGGCGCGCTCCGCGTGGGCGGCGCTTGCGCCGGGGCGCGTTGCGCCCTCGGGCCTTTTGGCCCGGTAAGTGATCTCCCTCTCCCCGCAAGCGAGAAGAGGAGATATGGTTTGGCGCCGGGGGCGATTCCCCGGCGCTTTTCATTTGGAGCGATGAAAGATGCGCTGTCCGTTCTGCGGAAGCGAGAACAGCCAGGTGAAGGACAGCCGGCCGTCGGACGAAGCGTCCGCGATCCGGCGCCGGCGCGTGTGCTCGGACTGCGGCGGGCGGTTCACGACGTTCGAGCGCGTGCAGTTGCGCGAGCTGACGGTGGTCAAGAAGTCGGGACGCAAGGTCGCTTTCGATCGCGACAAGCTTTCGCGGTCAATCTCGGTTGCGTTGCGCAAGCGCCCGATCGAGCCCGAGCGCATCGACCGGCTGGTTACGGGATTGGTGCGCCAGCTCGAAAGCTCGGGTGAGAGCGAGATTTCATCCGCTGAGATCGGCGAACTCGTGATCGCCGCACTGCGCGAACTCGATCCCGTGGCGTTCGTGCGTTTCGCCTCCGTTTACCGCGATTTCAGAGACGCGGGCGACTTCAAGGCAGTTCTGCGAGAACTGGAGCGGGATGCGCCTGAGCGGCGTGTCAGCGAAGCCTCCGCCGACGATGTCGACGCAGCGGCGAACGCCAAGAAGCACTGACTACTTTTCGCGTAATCCATGTTTACAAGGACCTTCCCGTCCCGTGAGGGGAAGGGCGTTCGTGGGAACTTCTGTCTCGTCGTATGGCAATTTCCTCGGCAGACTTTGACGCACACATGATGGCCATCGCCTTGCGCATGGCGCGGCGGGGGCTTGGGACCACGCGGCCCAATCCGTCGGTCGGCGCGGTCATCGCCGATGAGTCGACGGGTGAACTCCTGGCGCGCGCCGTGACGGCGCCGGGCGGACGTCCTCATGCCGAAACGCTGGCGCTCGGCGCGGCGGGTGCGCGGGCGCGCGGCGCGACCATGTATGTAACTCTAGAGCCATGTTCGCATCACGGTCACACGGGGCCGTGCGCCGACGCGATTATCGCCGCCGATTTGAAACGCGTCGTCTGCGCCATCGAAGACCCTGATCCGCGCGTCGCGGGGCGCGGATTGGATCGGTTGCGCGCGGCGGGCGTCGATGTGCGGCGCGGCGTCGGCGGTCGGGAAGCCCGCTGGATCACGCGCGGGCACATTGTGCGCGTGACCGAACGCCGGCCGTTCGTGACCATAAAAATGGCGCTCGACGCCAATGGCGAGATCGCGCGCGGTGACGGTCATGCGGCGTGGGTGACAGGAGCTTTGGCGCGGGCGCACGGCCATTTGCTGCGCGCCCAGGCCGACGCCATTCTAGTCGGCTCAGGGACGGTGCGTGACGATGATCCGGAGCTGACGTGCCGCTTGCCGGGGTTGCTCAATCGTTCGCCAGTGCGCGTTGTGCTGTCACGCGATCTGGATGTGCCGCTCAATCGCAAACTTTTCCAAACGGCGGAGACGCCGCCGACGTGGATCGTGGCGAGAAACGGCGTCTCGGCGGCTCGCCGCGCCGCTTTCGAAGCGCTGGGCGTCGATGTCATCGAGGCGGCGACCGTGCAAGACCGGCTTTGGCTGCCGTCCGTCATGGAGGCGCTGGTTGCTCGCGGCGTCACGCGGCTTCTGGTTGAAGGTGGCCCGAGCGTGTGGCGGGCCTTCACCAAAGCCGGCCTTTACGACGAGGTCGCGCTATTCATGGCCGGCGACGGAGACCTCGATAGCGAGATAGCGCTGACGCAAAGACTTGGCTCGGCGCCCTTGACGCTCGTCGATCAGTTGCAACTTGAAGGCGACCGTCTGTGGCGGTATCGCCGCCGCAGTCCGAACGAAGGAGCATAGGCAATGTTCACCGGGCTCATCACTGATGTCGGAGAGGTGGCGGCACGCGATGGCGGTTCGATCCGCATAGCGACGCGCTACAAGCTGACCGACGCCGACGTCGGCGCCTCGATCTGCTGCGACGGCGTGTGCCTGACCGCAACGGCAATCAATGCGTCGGCCGGCGGTGTGGAGTTCGCCGTCGACGCCTCGAACGAAACGCTGACCAAGACCACGCTCGGCGGCTGGGCGCCCGGACGCAGGGTCAACCTCGAGCGCGCGCTGCGCGCCAGCGACGAACTCGGCGGGCACATCGTCTCAGGCCATGTCGACGGCGTTGCGACGATCATCTCGATCACGCCTGACGGAGCGAGCCGCCGCTTCCTGTTCGAGGCGCCGGAACACCTCGCCCGCTACATCGCGCCGAAGGGTTCTGTAGCGCTGGACGGAACCTCCTTAACTGTCAATGAGGTTTCTGCTACGCGGTTCGGCGTCAATCTCATCCCGCACAGCTTGACGGCATCAACGTGGGGGCTCAAAACCCCTGGCCAGACAGTGAACCTCGAAGTCGACGTTTTCGCCCGCTACGTCGCGCGGCTGATGGAGTTTCGCCCCTGATGACGGGCAGCCCTAAAATTCATGCGGTCAAAAGCAATTCCGTTCTGTCTCCGATCGAAGAGATCGTCGAGGACATGCAGAACGGCCGCATGGTCGTGCTCGTCGATGCGGAAGATCGCGAGAACGAAGGCGATCTGGTGATCCCGGCGCAAATGGCGACGCCTGACGCCATCAACTTCATGGCCAAGCATGGGCGCGGCCTGATCTGCCTGTCGCTGACGCAGGCGCGCGCCGAGGAGCTTCGGCTCGAAGCCATGGTTCGCGCCAACGGGTCGCGAAATCGCACAGCGTTCACGCAATCGATCGAGGCGCGCGAAGGCATATCGACCGGCATTTCCGCCTACGACCGCGCGCGCACGATCGCCACCGCCATCGATCCGACGAAGGGCGAGGACGACATCGTCTCGCCGGGACACGTATTCCCGCTAGTCGCGCGCGAAGGCGGCGTGCTGGTGCGCGCTGGGCATACCGAAGCCGGCGTCGATCTGGCGCGACTCGCCGGGCTCTATCCCGCGGCCGTGATCTGCGAAATCATGAACGACGACGGCACGATGGCGCGCATGTCGGATCTCGTTCGATTTGCCGAGACCCATAGTCTCAAGATCGGCGCCATCGAGGATCTCATCGCCTATCGCTTGAAGAACGATCGCATCGTGCGCTCGACGGCGCGGATACGCGTCGATACGGCGACTGCGGGTGCGTTCGACCTCCACGTTTATGAGACGACCGTCGAGCCGGTCGAGCACCTGGCGCTCGTCAAGGGCAATATCCATTCGGGCGAACCAGTTTTGGTCCGCGTGCACGCTGTCAACTTGCTCTCCGATCTCGTTGGCGTCGGCGAGATGGGCGGCAACGCGCAGGTGGCGAACGCAATGCGCGCCATCGAGCGGGAAGGCCGCGGCGTGCTGGTGTTGATCCGCGATCTTCGCGCCAAGTCGGTCTCCGAGTGGGTGCAACGGCAATCCGACGCAGCGGGCGTGGCCTTGGGCGTCCGCGATCGCCGCCGGGTGGAAATCGGCGTCGGCTCGCAGATTCTCGCCGATCTCGGCGTCCGTGACATGGTGCTGCTCACGACCTCGCCGGCGCACGTCTACGTCGGGCTGGAGGCGTTCGGCCTACGTGTCACCGGCACGCGCAAGATCGAGTAGCCAAAATGGTCGTGATGGCTCCAGGCGAGGCGACACGCGCGGCCCGCTCCGGCCCGTTGCGCGCGCACGTCCTAATTTTCGAAGCGCGGTTCTATCCGAAGATTTCCGATCTGCTGGCCGAGGGCGCGCTTGCGGAACTCTCGGAGCGGGGCGCGACATTCGAGAGGATCGTGGTTCCGGGGGCGCTCGAAATACCGCAGGCTCTGGTGGCCGCCGTGGCGGCGCGCGCAGCGGGGCGACAGGCTTTTGATGGCGCGATCGCGCTCGGCTGCGTTATTCGCGGCGAAACGGCCCACTATGATATTGTCTGCGACAACGCCAATCACTGGCTGATGGACGTCGCGACGCGCCAGGGCGTGCCGGTGGGCAACGGCATCCTCACCGTCGATGCCGAGGCGCAGGCGATTGCGCGCGCTCGAGGCGGCCGAGTCGGAAAAGGCGGCGATGCGGCGCGCGCGTGCTTGAGTCTCATCGAGCTGAAACGGACATTCTGGGGCCCGGCGGCATGACCGCGAAAGACAAACTGGCGGCAGCCAAGCCCAACCCGATTTCGGCGCGCACGGCGGCGCGCGTTGCCGCGGTTCAGGCGCTCTATCAAATGGAACTATCCGAGGCAGATCTCAACGACGTCATCACCGAGTTTCTGCGCGATCGCTTCGACGACGCGCAGCCGGAAGAAACCATTGAAGGCGCCGACCGGATCTTTTTCGCAGACATCCTGCGCGCCGTGCTTCGTCGACAGCGCGAGATCGATCCGTTGATCGACGAGCAACTCGCCGAAGGCTGGCGTCTGGTGCGCGTCGACGCGATTTTGCGCGCCGTGCTGCGCGGCGGGGTCGCCGAACTGCTCGACCGCGCCGATGTGCCGGCGCGCGTCGCCATCAACGAGTACGTCAATGTAGCCCGCTTCTTCTTCTCGGAAGAAGAGCCGAAGGTGGTCAACGGCGTGCTCGACAAGATTGCGCGCCGCGTCAGGTCGGCTGAATTCATCGGCAAGCGTGCTGGCGGCTGAAGAGTGGCCGCTGAAGAACGGCGGATGCGAGCGTGTCGGACCGGATCGCAAGTGAAACCGAACTGATCCAGACGTTCCTTGCACCCCTGGCGGCGGGCGCTCCGGGTGCGTTTGGACTGTTGGACGACGCGGCGCTGCTGCCTGTACCGCCGGATTGCGATCTCGTCGTCACCACCGATCCGATCATCGCGGGCGTGCATTTTTTCGTCGATGACAGCCCTCAAGACATCGCCTGGAAAGCGCTGGCGGTGAATGTTTCCGATCTGGCGGCCAAAGGCGCCGCGCCGCTCGCTTACACCTTGGCGCTCGCCTTCCCCGAAGCTCCGGAGCGGGCGTGGATGGCGCGGTTTGCGGCGGGGCTGCAGCTGGCGCAGCAGGCCTTCGATTGCCATTTGATCGGCGGCGACACCGATCGCACGACGGGACCGTTTTCGATCGGAGTCACGGCTTTCGGCACGACGCCCAAGGGGCGCATGGTTCGCCGCGCCGGCGCGCGGGCCGGTGACCGCATCTTCGTTTCAGGAACGCTCGGGGAGGCGGCTCTCGGCCTCAGACTGCGCCGCGACCCCAAACTCTATGAGGCTGCGATCAGCGCGCGGGAAACTCGGATGTTCGTCGATCGCTATCTGCGCCCAAGGCCTCGAGTCGATCTGATTGACGCGCTGCGCACTTCGGCTCGCGCCGCGCTCGATATCTCGGACGGCTTCGTCAAGGACCTAACGCGGCTCGTGGGCGACAACGGCGCGACGATCGCCTTTTCCAGTCTGCCGATTTCGACGTCGTTGCGCAGTATTCTTGATCATGACACCCGCGTCGCCGATCTCGTTTTGAACGGCGGGGACGAATATGAAGTCCTGGCCGCCGTTGCGCCCGATGCCGTCGCGGGTTTCGTTGCGAAAGCGCGGTTGGCCGGCGTCGCGGTGACCGACGTTGGAATTGTCGGCGCATCTTCAGGTGTCACCATCATCGGGGCCGACGGACAGTCGATGGGGACGATCAGCGCGGGCTACGATCATTTCGCGCCGGGGCGGTGATTTTCCCGCCTCGGTGATTGAATTTGAGGCGCGGCGCAGGCGCAACACAGTTCCGCGATTCTGGGCCTAGCGACAACGGCGCACGGCTGCTAGGTCGCCTCGGTTTGGCCATAAGCGTGAGGACTGCTAAGTCACGGCCGTGTCGGGGATTCCTCGATGAGGTACAACTTGGAACGAAGCGGCGCCGACAGGCGTAGTGACGCTAACGGCGGGCGATGTCGCTCATGGTGGCTGACAGGCGGGTAGCTGGACATGTGGGCGGCTGGACAGGTGGAATGACACAGACTTTTTTGCGCACGACGTTGGTGGCCTCCGCGTCGAGAATGGCGCTTTTCGGGCTGTGCACGATGGCCGTTTGCGCGCTTGCGACCAGCCAGCCCGCGCGCGCCCAGGACAACTGGTGGGACAGCATGACAGGCGGCGGGCCTTTCGGCTCGACCCCAAAGCAGGCGGATGACCGGCCGGAAAAAACTGTCGAGGCGCTCGACGATTTGCGGCCTGACGCCACGCCCTGGCGCAGCGACATCATGCTCGACGCCATGTCGGGTGCGATCGCGCGCTACGAGCAGATCGTGGCCAGCGGCGGCTGGCCGGCCGTGCCGCCGGGCCGCATGATGCGCGTCAATGACGACGACCCGCGCGTCCCCATTCTGCGCAAGCGCCTACGCATCAGCGGCGATATGCCGGCCAAAGGCCAATATTACGACAGCCAGACGTTCGATTCCGAGCTTGAACTCGGCGTGAAGCGCTTTCAGTCGCGCCACGGCATCCGGCCGTCAGGCCGCATCGAGCGCTCCGTCTATGAGGTGCTGAACATCACGGCCGATCAGCGCCTCGCCCAGCTCAAGCTGAACTACGATCGCATCAAGGCGCTGATGAGCGGCATCGAGGACCGCTATGTGCTGGTCAATGTGCCGGCGTTCCAGCTCGAAGCTGTCGAAAAGCACGAGGTGCAGTTGCGTCATCGCGTGATCGTCGGGCGGCCGGGCCGCGATACGCCCGACGTCAGAGCCATGGTCAAGGCGCTCAACTTCTTTCCCTTCTGGCGCGTGCCGGACAGCGTTGCGACACTCGATCTCATTCCGCGCCTGCAGAAAGAGCCTGAGTACCTCGTCAACGAAGGCATCCGCGTCTTTGACGGCTACAACGGCCCTGAAGTCGAGCGATCCACCATCGACTGGTACAGCCCCAACGTCGCCAACTACCGGTTCAAGCAGGATCCCGGCGATAAGAACGCACTCGGCCTCGTGCGCTTGGACATGCAGAACGAGCACGGCGTCTACATGCACGACACGCCGCTGAAGAAGCTGTTCGATCAGCGCAGCCGCCCCTTTAGCGCGGGTTGCGTGCGCGTGCAGGACGTGTTCCAGCTCGCCGACTGGCTGGCACGGTACGAGCCCGGTTGGGAGCAAGCCGGGCAGGCTCAGCAGGTGGTTGCCGGTGGCCAGCCGCTCGATCTCACCCTGTCGCGTCCGGTGCCGGTGCATTTTGTCTACGTGACCGCCTGGAACGAGCCGTCAACGGACAAGGTGCAATTCCGTCCCGACATCTACGGCCGCGACGGTCTGGCGATGCACGGCGCCGCCGTGGCGGAGGGCGAAGACGCGCCGCCGCCGATCGCCACGCAAGCGCTGGCGCCCTGAGCGTGGTGCTGCGCGGCCGACTTAAGCCCCGTTAACTTTTTGGTAACCAAGCTTCGCTAGCGCTTGAGGGGCGGACCGGCGGGAGCCGTTGCGCGACCTGAGCCGAATCGGGTGAGGATGGGCCGCATGCTGAACTGTCAACGCGCGTGCGCTTCCGCGCTTTTCGTCATAGTGGCCGGGTGCCTCGCCGCCGAGCCCGTGCGCGCCGGCGCCGACGTCCAGCCGGCCTTCAAAATTGTCAGCGAAGATTCGCGTGACGCAGGCGTCGCCCTGTCCGTGCGTCTTGAGGCGCGGCTTACCGATGCGGAATTGAAATCCTTAGCCGACGGATTGCGATTGCGTCGTCCGGCCGGAAAACCGCAGGTCACGGCGCTCAACGTCTATTTGAAGGGCATGGACCTCGATGCGGCGCCCTGGGCCGAGGTTCGATTCGCGCCCGACGCGCGCGTCACAGTGAAGGGACTGCGGCGCGACGAAGAAGACGCCTACCGCGCTCAAGCGACGGCGGATTTGCGCACCATCGTCGGCGTCTGGCTGACGTCTCCACCGGCGCTGCCCGGCATGCTGCTGATCTATCGCGACAAGGAACGCAGGCAGTACGCCGAATGGAGCCTGCGCAACGGCCAGAAGACCGTCGATGAAGTCTATGAGTCGATCGGCGGCCGCGGCCGCCGCTACGACATCGCCGGGTCCGGCGGCGGCTACTATTTGGCGCTCTGGAACGGGGCTTTGCAGCTTGGCGACAAAGGCAGCATCATTGCCGTCGCGGAACGGTTGACGTTTGAAAAGAAGCCTGTCGCGATCGCCGCGCCGGTCACGGCGAGCGGCACGGGGCCAATTGCAGTGGAGCCGGGCGCCCCGCCCCTTCCGTCACCCTCCAAGCCTGTCCTGGTCAAAAAGTCGAAGCCTGCTCCTAAAAATCAGCACACCGTCAGCGACGCGCTCGCGACGGCGATCCGCGCCTACTGAGGCGCGATTGTCAGCCGATCAGGCTAGACGCCGGAAGCAGCCGGTTCGTCACCTGGCGCAGCGCGAAACTCGTGCGCATCCGCGCGACGCCGGGCAGCCTCGAGATCTGTTCTTTATGGATGCGCTCGAAGTCGGCGAGGTCGCGCGCCATGACCATCAAGACGTAGTCGTCTTCTCCCGACATCAGATGGCATGAGACGACGGACGGCGCGGCGTTGGCGGCCTTTTCGAACGCCGTCAGCAATTCCTCGTTTTGGCTTTTCAGACTGATCTGCACGACGGCCGTCATGGCGAGGCCGAGCGCTTGGCGATTGATGCGCGCCTGATAGCCTTCAATCACGCCGGCGTCTTCCAGCGCCCGTATGCGCCGCGCAACGGCGGTCGCCGACAGCGGCACACGCTCCGCCAGTTCCACTTGGCTCAAGCGGCCGTTGTCGACCAAAGCGGCCAGAATGGCCTTATCCAACGCATCCAGCTTCATTTTTGCGTTCTTTCTGCGTTTTTATAGGCATCATGCAGATAATCTGCGTATTTTCTGGATTTTTCAAGCGTCTTCGCCAGGAAATTTTGAGGAATCACTTTAGGCTACGGTGTAGAACTAATTGGCCTGACAGGAGACCATCATGCGCATCGGGGTTCCGACAGAAATCAAGAGCAACGAGTATCGCGTCGGTCTGACGCCGGGTTCGGTTCGCGAACTGACGGCGCTGGGTCATGACGTCATCGTCGAATCCGGCGCGGGCGCCGGCATCTTCGCCGACGACGCCGCTTACAAGAAGGCCGGCGCCACTCTCGCGCCGACGGCGGACGCGGTGTTCGCGGACGCCGAGATGATCGTCAAGGTGAAGGAGCCGCAGGCGATCGAGTGGAAGCGCCTGAAGCCGCACCATATCCTGTTCACGTATTTGCATCTCGCGCCCGACGCGGCGCAGGCCATCGGTTTGATGGAATCCGGCGCGGCTGCGATCGCCTACGAGACCGTGACCGACGCCAACGGAGGCTTGCCGCTGCTGGCGCCGATGAGCGAAGTCGCGGGCCGTTTGTCGATCGAGGCCGCAGCGATGGCGTTGCGCCGTCCGGCCGGCGGTCGCGGCGTACTGATGGGCGGCGTGCCGGGCGTGAAGCCGGCGAAGGTCGTGGTGCTTGGCGGCGGCGTCGTCGGCACGCACGCGGCGCGCATGGCCGCTGGCCTCGGCGCCGACGTGTCGATCATCGACAAATCCTTGCCCAGGCTCCGCCAACTTGACGAATTGTTCGAAGGCCGGGTGCGCACGCTCGCATCGACGATGGAGACGATCGAGAACGAAGTGCTCGCCGCCGATGTTGTGATTGGCGCGGTGCTGGTCGCAGGCGCAAGCGCGCCGAAGCTCGTCACGCGCGCGATGTTGAAAGACATGAAGCGCGGCGCCGTGCTCGTCGATGTGTCGATCGATCAGGGCGGATGCTTCGAGACGTCGCGCGCGACGACTCACGCGATGCCGACCTTCGAGGTTGACGGCGTCATCCACTACTGCGTCGCCAACATGCCAGGCGCCGTGCCGACGACTTCGGCACAGGCGCTGAACAACGCGACGCTGCCGTTCGTTCAGAAGCTCGCTGAAAAGGGCCTTGCGGCGTTCGACCGCGATCCGCACCTCGCGGCCGGCCTGAACGTCAAAGCCGGTCGGATCATGCACAGCGCCGTCGCGCTGTCGCTCGGCTTCGACAGCCTCGACGGCACGCGCTCCTTTCGGGAAGCCGCCGAGTAAGTCCTAGAGCGCCGATCCGACTTCTTCGGATGGGCGCTCTAGATTTTGTTGCTTTGTCGCATTTTCTTCGACGAACCGGCAGCCACTTCGTCGGAAAATACTCTGGGACCCCCGTGCCGCCAGCCTCCCTCGCTGGCCGCACAACCCCCGCGTCTCCCCCCGACGCGGTCCAGCCGGTCGCTTCTCCCCCGGAGCGACCGGCTTTCTATTTGGCGCATTTTACTTGGCGCATCCGACTCCGCTCCGCGGAGCCGGCCGGATGCGCCGGAGCGCCGGGAGTTGCGGCCGGCTGGTCGAGCGCGATTCGGCGGCGCAGGCGAAGGTGATATTGTCGAGGAAAAGTTCGGCGGCGCGCGACCAGGAGAACGTCAGCGCGTGGGCGCGTGCGGCTTCGGGATCGAGTTTGAGCGCGGCGAGCGCGGCGGTCGCGAGATCGTCGTGCAGCACGCCACTGACGTTCTGTTTCACCACGTCGAGCGGGCCGGTGACCGGATACGCCACGATGGGCAAACCAGAGGCCATCGCCTCAAGTAGTACGAGGCCGAAGGTGTCGGTGCGGCTTGGAAATACGAAAACGTCGGCGGACGCATAACACCGCGCAAGGTCTTCGCCGGACTTGGGACCGGTGAATGTCACGTCGGGATACGCGCGGCCCAAAGCGGGCAGCATTGGTCCGTCGCCGACGACGACTTTTCGGCCCGGTAGGTCGGCGCTCAAGAAGGCTTCGATATTCTTTTCTCGCGAGATGCGTCCGACGTTGAGAAAGATCGGCCCAGGGCCGAATAGGCGTACGCAGCGCGGACGGAACAGCGTCGTATCTACTCCGCGCGTCCAGGGCAGCAGGCGCTTGAAGCCGCGCCGGCGCAGCGTTTTGGCGAGGGACGGCGTCGCGACCATCGTCCCGGCGGCGTCGGCGTGAAAGCGGCGCACGATCTGATAGATGGGGGCGGTCGGCAGGCCGAGGAGGGCCGAGGCGTACTCCGGAAACTTCGTGTGATAGCTGGTCGTGAACGGGCGAGCGTCGGCGCGGCAGGCGCTGCGCGTCATCCAGCCGACCGGACCTTCGGTCGCGATGTGGATCAGATCAGGCGCTATGCGATCGATGTGCCGACACGCACGGTCAAAATTTGGAAGGGCAAGCCGGATCTCAGAATAGCCCGGACACGGTACGTTGAGAAAATCGTTGGGCGTCAGAAAAGCGGGCTCGACGCCTTGCGCCGCGAGTTCGCGCGCCAGCCGCTCATAGGTCGTGACGACGCCGTTGACTTGCGGCGCGGCTGCGTCAGTTGCGATCAAGATGCGCATGCGCGGGTCCGTCATCCGCTGAACTTCGTGGCAAGCGGATCGGAGTCGCGTTTCAAGCATGTGACAGCCCGAAAAAAGGCTGCGAATATGCTTAGCGAAAGACGGCGACGCCACATCCACCGCGCTTGCATTGCGGGCGGGCGCCAGTAGTGTGCGGCCGACTTCGCGGCGCGTTGCCGTGGCAGCAGAGGTTATCCGACTTGACGAGAACTGAAACGATTGCGACCGTCGTCACGCCCGCCGAATGGGCGCCGCAGACGGCGATCTGGACGGCATGGCCGGCCGGCGCCGGTGAATGGAACGGCGATCTCAGCGCACCCCGCAGCGATGTGGCGGGACTGGTGCGCGCGCTTTCTGCCGCGACGAAAGTGCGCGTCCTCGTCAACGGCGCCGAAGCGATGGCGAGCGCACAGGCGGCCATTGACGATGTCGCCGATCTCGTTCCGGCGCGCTATGGCGACATCTGGCTGCGCGACACGGGGCCAATCTTCGCCCGCGCTCGCAATGAGAAGATCGCGCTGCGTTTCAAGATGAACGGCTGGGGCGGCAAGTACGATATGCTGGACGACGCCATGGTCGGCGACGACATCGCGGGCATCGCGGCTGTTCCCATTCGCCGCTTTCCCTTCGTGCTCGAGGGCGGCGCGATTGATCAGGACGGCGAAGGAACCATCCTGACGACGCGGCAGACCTTGCTCAATCCCAATCGCAACGGCTGGACAGTAGATCAGGCCGAAGCGGCGCTGGGCGATGCGTTTGGCGCCAAGGCCATCATCTGGATCGACGAAGGTTTGAAGAACGACCACACCGACGGGCACATCGACAACATCGCGCGCTTCGTCGCGCCGGGCGAGGTCGTGTGCCAGGCGCCGGCCGGGGCCGATGATCCGAACGCCGCAACACTCGATCAGATCGCCGTCACGCTCGCCGCCGCCGTGGACGCCAAGGGGCGCAAGCTGAAAGTGCATCGCGTGCCGGGCGTCGGCCTGTATCGCAATGCGCTGGGCGAGGTTGCGCCGGCGTCGCATATGAATTTCATCATTTCCAACGGCGTCGTCGTCGTTCCCGTTTACGGCACGCCGACACAAGACGCGGCGCTAAAGGCGCTGCAGGATATTTTTCCGGGTCGCAAGGTCATCGGACTCTCATCCAAGGGCCTCATCGGCTGCGGCGAAGCGGGCGGCGGCTCGTTCCATTGCATCACGCAGCAGGAGCCGGCGTGATGGCGAAGCGCGAGATGAAGGTCGCGGCGCTGCAGACATCGTACGGCCATGACCTCAAAGGCAACATTGCCAAGACGGAAGCGCTGGTGCGCGATGCGGCGCACCGCGGCGCGCAGGTGATCCTGCCGTCCGAGTTGTTCCAAGGCATCTATTTCTGCACCAAGCAGGACCCGAAGTGGTTCGAGACGGCGCACGCGGTCGGCGACCATCCGTGCGTCCTGGCGCTGGCGAAGCTCGCGAAGTCGCTGAAGGTCGTGATCCCGATTTCGTTCTTCGAGAAGGATGGGCCGCGCTATTACAACTCGGTCGCCATCGCCGACGCGGACGGCGACATCCTTGGCGTCTATCGCAAGAGTCACATTCCGGACGGGCCCGGCTATCAGGAGAAGTATTATTTCCGGCCAGGGGACACGGGCTTCAAGACCTGGGCGACGCGCTACGGCCGCATCGGCGTCGGCATCTGCTGGGACCAGTGGTATCCCGAGTGCGCGCGCGCCATGGCTCTCGCCGGCGCCGACGTGCTGTTCTATCCGACCGCAATCGGCTCGGAGCCCTACGACACGGCGCTCGACACGCACTTGCAATGGCAGCGCGCGATGCAGGGGCATGCGGTGTCGAACGCCATTCCCGTCATCGCGGCCAATCGGATCGGGATAGAAGACAACGACGGCGTGAAGCAGAAATTCTACGGCCACTCGTTCATCAGCGATCACGCGGGCACGCTCGTCGAAAGCTTCGGCGCCAGGGACGAGGGCGTTCTAGTCCATACGTTCGATTTGTCTGAGATCGACAGCTACCGCGCCGACTGGGGCTTTTTTCGCGATCGGCGGACGGACCTGTACGAGAAGAGCATCATCTGACCAGATTGCCGCCGCTCAACGTCATCCTCGACCGACCGAGCGCAGAGACCGAGGTCGGGGATCCAGCGCATCTGCCTCGGAGGCGCAATATTGCGTCTGCGACACGTTTTATGCTGGATCCCCGCGTTCCTTCGCTTCGCTCAGTCGCGCGAGGATGACGGTCGCAATTTTAGGATGCGGAGCGCAACCGTGCGTTCTCGGCTTCGAGATCGGCGACGCGTTTTTCAAGGCCGGCGATGACGGCTGCGACCTCGTCGATGTGCAGCATGCGCGGAATGTGCTGCGGACAATTGCGGTCCCAGGCTTCGACCGTGAAGACAATGACGCGCTCGGGCGCGGCGCGGTAGCTCGGGTCCATCACGCTTTGGAGCAGATTGTCATCGTCCTCGACGATGCGCGCCTCTCCCCAGATTTTCGTGCGGCGCTGGCGCGCATAATCCATCAGGAAGATGAAGGCGCGCGGGTTCTCGGAGAGATTGCCGGCGGTGATGTATTGCTTGT
>JBJXHD010000005.1:0-55061 GCA_046160845.1 Hyphomicrobium sp. | reverse complement strand
GATTGAAGTGCGCGGCGTCGGGGTTGGCGCAGGCATCCCAGTCCGAGGCTGAAATCGCGCCGATGTCGGCGACAACAGTTACGGCTTCACCGCCCATGCGCTCCGGCGGCGTGTCGAAAATCGGCGGGGTCATGGCCGCAACTCTACAATGGGCCGGCGCGATGCGCACCCACGCACCACAACGCGGGTCGGCACTACGGTTCGAAGCCTTCAAAGATTATCTGGTCCGCCCATTGCGTCGCGCGCGCCCGGTCTTTCTCGGTCCGCACGGTCCAGGTCAGCACCGGCAGATTGCGCACGCGCCGCGCGTACTCCGTGGCGGGCGTCGGCAACGCGCCGACCTCGTAGGCGAAAAAGTGGGCATCGCCCGGCTGCATTTCGGAAAGTGTGCGCAGGGCACGCGCGCGTTTGAAACTCAGATTGCGATCGCGCCACCCCGCGCCTCGATAGCTCCCCGAGACGACGCCGCGCGGCAGCCCCGGCGCAAGTTCCCGGATCGCTGCGACCACGGCCGGGTCGAAAGACATGATGGCGATGGGACCAGGATAATCCAGCGCCAACGCCGCGATTTGGCGCAGAAACGCGCCGTCCGGGGCCTTCCACTCGCTCTTGATCTCGACAAAGAGCGGCGTTCGGCCGGCGACTAGCTCTAAAAGCGCCGCGAAGGATGGCACGCCGGTCGTGGGCGAGCCGCGAAAGCGGAGGCTTTTGAGATTTGAGGCTCCGAGCCTCGCGAGGGCGCCGCGCTGCTCGCACAGCCTGTCGAGCGTCAGATCGTGAAACACCACAGGCAGTCCGTTGGCCGCAGGGCGCAGATCGCACTCGATCCCGAAGCCTTTGGCGATCGCCGCCTCAAACGCCGGGGCCGTGTTCTCGATCACGCCGCAACTGGCGTCGTGCAGGCCGCGATGGGCGATGGGCCGTCGATACATCTCAAGATCGAGCATCGTCCTATCGCACCCTGAAAATGGCGTCGATCTCAACCGCCGAGCCGAGCGGCAGGCTTGCGACGCCGACGGCCGATCGCGTATGGCGGCCGCGATCGCCAAGCACTGCGACCAAAAGATCGGACGCGCCGTTGACGACTTTGGGGTGGTCGGCGAAATCCGCCGTCGCCGCGACAAAGCCGGTGAGCCGCAACACTTGCAAAATATTCTCCAGCGAGCCTAGCGCCGCTTTGGCCTGGGCGAGGATATTGAGCGCGCAGAGCTGCGCCGCGCGCCGCCCAGCTTCGACGTCGACGCCTGCGCCGAGCACGCCCGTGATGATGCGCCCGTCGGCGCCCTTTGAAATCTGACCAGAGATGAACAGCAGTTCGCCCGAGCGCAGCGATGGTGCGTAGGTCGCGACGGGTTGTGGCGCCTCCGGCAAGGCGAGGCCGAGAGCGGAGAGGCGCGCCTCTGCGTCGTCGTTGGACATCTTGATCGCCCTCGTTAGGAGCAAAACGACGGAAACGGCGTCTTAAGCTCGTTGTTTTGGCCGCGCTGGCGCCTCTTTGCAATGGCTGCTAGGCATGGGCGCGCGATCACTGCGACGACGCGCGTCCGAAGGCAATAGGAGTTTGGCTGTGTCGAGACAGGGACGTTTGCGAACCTTGCAATCGGCGCTTTGCGCCGCGGCAGCCTTGCTCGCCTTTCCGGCGCTGGCCTCCGACGTCGCTTTTTCCCCCCATCGCGCCGTCTACGACATCACTCTCGCCCGCGCCGCGCCGGGGTCCGGAGTCGCCGGACTCACAGGCCGCATGGTGTTCGAGCTCAACGGCTCGGCCTGCGAAGGCTTCACGCAGAACATGCGCTTCGTCACGCGCATGACCAACCAGGAAGGGACCGAGACGGTCAACGATCTGCGCGCCTCCAGTTTCGAGGAAGCGGCCGGCAAACGTCTGCGGTTCTCTTCGACGCAGTATCAAAATGAAGACGTGGTCGAGTCCAGTCAGGGCGATGCGACACGCGGCGCCGACGCCGAGAGCGTCAAGGTCGATCTCAAAAAGCCGGCAAAAAAGAAGTTCGATCTGCCGAAGGACATCTACTTCCCGATCCAGCACGCAGCTGCGCTGATAACATCGGCGCGAGAGGGTCGGCAGCTGTTCACCGCCAATCTCTACGACGGCTCGGAAAAGGGCGACAAATATTATCTGACCACCTCCGTCATCGGAAACAAGACCGAACGCGGCGCTGTCAAATCGTCGGCGGCTTTCACGGGCTCGGACCGGCTGGCTCAATTCGACTCCTGGCCGGTGGCGATCAGCTACTTCGATCCGAACAAGGATAAACAAGACTCGACGCCCGCCTACGAACTGGCGTTTCGCTATTACGAGAACGGCGTCACGGCGAACTTGAGCATCGACTACGGCGAGTTCGCGATTTCCGGCGCCTTGAAGGAACTGACGTTTCTCGACGCCGCGACTTGCGCCTCGGGCGCCCACTAGAAGCCAATCTTACTCCGCCACGGACAGCCAAGCCGCGCCACGCACGCCGCTGGCGTCGCCCCATTTCGGTGGCAAGACCCTGACTGTCGGCGCATCGGCGAAGATGTGCGGGATCATCAGGTCGGGCAGCGCCGAGTAAAGGTGCGCGAGCTTCGAAAGCCCCCCGCCAAGCACGATGACGTCGGGATCGACGATGTTGACGACTTGTGCAAGTCCACGCGCCAAGCGGTCGGCGTGGCGGGCGAGTGTCGCTTGCGCTGCCGCACTGCCTCCGCCCGCCGCATGCGCGATGTCTTCGGCCGTCAGGTTTTGACCCGTGACGCGGGCATGATCCAATGCCAGCGCAGGTCCCGAGACCCAGGCTTCGAGGCAATCCGACCGTCCGCACCAGCAGATTGGCGCCGCGCCGGGCTCACCCCCCGGCAGCGCCGTATGCCCCCACTCGCCGGAGATGCTGAGCGGACCGTCGAGAATGACGCCACGCACGACGATGCCGCTGCCGGCGCCCGTGCCGAGGATCACGCCCAGCACGATGTCAGATCCTGCGCCGGCGCCGTCGACGGCTTCCGACAGCGCAAAGCAGTTCGCGTCATTGGCGATCCGCAGCGGCCGGCCGAGTGCGGCGCCAAGATCGCCGGTGAGATCGCGGCCATTCAGCCACGTCGAATTGGCGTTCTGCACCCGGCCCGTACGCTTCGAGACGCTGCCCGGGATGCCGAGCCCGACCGGAATGCGCGATCGCCCTGCGCCAGTTTCCGCCGGCGCATCGAGGCTGTCGACCATCCCGCGGATGGCGGCGATCGTCGCCGCGTAGTCGCCCTGCGGCGAAGCGATCCGGCGCTGGGCTTCAATGGCGCCGTCGCGCCCCAGCCGCACGCCCTCGATTTTCGTGCCGCCGAGATCGATTCCGATGGCCGGACCTGCCGCCGCAGCTCGTTTCACGCCGCGCTCGACAGGATGGCGTGAGCCGGCGCGATCAAGTCAGGCCGGATGCCGGTCTCGCTGGCGAACAGCAGCAGCAGGCTTTCGTCCGCCAGCAGGTGCTCCAGCACGGACGCCTGGAATTCCGCTGTATGCGCCTGAGCGCGGATGTCCGCGGGCCCGCAGCCCGTCAGCGCCAGAAAACGGCTCAGACGCTCGGCGTCGCCGGCGAGAAACGTCAGCCCCTGCAACGCGAGCGCGCCTGCCGCTTCGGCCTCGCGCGGCGTGAGAGTTAATCGCGCCATAACGTCCTTAATCGTTTCACGGGTTTTAACTGTTGGTTACGGCTTCATCGGCAAAGTAGCGTCCGGAATTCAGTGAGAATCGGTGCATGACTGCCCTTGCCAGGGCGAACGTTGGAACTGATGGCGTACCAGGAATCCAGAGCCTCCGTCGAGCGGCGCCAGCAGGACGCAAGGTCAGGCTTGCGCACCGTTCTGATCGTGGAAGACAACGAGCTCAACATGAAGCTCTTCCATGATCTTCTCGGCGCGCACGGCTATCGCACGATCCAGACGCGCAGCGGCTTCGAGGCGCTGGGCTTGGCGCGCGAGCACCGCCCCGATCTGATCCTGATGGATATCCAGTTGCCCGAGGTCTCCGGTCTTGAAGTGACGAAGTGGATCAAGGACGAAGACGACATCCGCCACATCCCCGTGATTGCCGTCACCGCCTTCGCCATGAAGGGTGATGAAGAGCGGATCCGGTCCGGCGGCTGCGAAGCCTACATCTCGAAGCCGATTTCGGTCATGTCGTTCCTGGAAACAGTGCGGCGCTTCATCGGCCCTTCGAAAGCATCGAACGCCTAGTTTTTGTGACAGTGTGAGAGTTGGCAAGACCCTAGACCATGACCGCCCGCGTACTCGTCGTCGACGACATCCTCGCCAACGTGAAGCTGCTCGAAGCACGGCTTCAGGCCGAGTATTTCGAGGTCCTGTCCTGCCACAGCGGGGCGGAAGCGCTCGACATGCTCTCGCGCGAGCGAGTCGACGTCGTGCTGCTCGACGTCATGATGCCGGGCATGGACGGTTTTGAGGCCTGCCGGCGCATCAAATCCGATCCGGCGACGCACCACCTGCCGGTCGTCATGGTGACGGCGCTCGATCAGCCGTCCGACCGCGTGCAGGGTCTCGAAAGCGGGGCCGACGACTTTCTTACCAAACCCGTCGACGACATCGCGCTGGTGACCCGCGTCAAGAACCTCGCGCGTCTCAAAATGTTGAATGACGAAATGATGATGCGCGCCTCGACCGGCAAGGACATGGGCATCCCGGACGACGGCGCATTTACGAAGGCTATGTCGGGCCGCTCTGGCCGGGTGCTCGTCGTCGACGACCATCCCCGCTCGGCGGCGCGACTTCTCGAAGTGCTCTCCAAAACCAACGACGCCTTCGCCGAGCGCGACCCGCAGGTCGCCCTGTTCAAGCTCGCCGAGCACAACTTCGATCTCCTCGTCGTCAGCCTGTCGCTGCAGAACGCCGACGGATTGCGGCTCTGTTCGCAGGTCCGCTCGCTCGAACGCACGCGACACTTGCCGGTGATCATTCTCGTCGAGCCGGGCGATGAGGCGCGCCTGCTCCGCGGCCTCGACATGGGCGTCAACGACTACCTGATGCGCCCGATTGACCGACACGAGTTGCTCGCTCGCGTGAAGACGCAGATCAAGCGCAAGCGCCATTCGGACTTCCTGCGCCATCGCCTCGCCGAAAGCGTCGAAATGTCGATCACCGACGCGCTGACCGGGCTGCACAACCGGCGCTACATGGAAGGCCATCTGAAGACACTGGTGTCGGATTCGCTGCGCACGGGCCGCAGCCTGTCGATGCTGGTCGCCGACATCGACCACTTCAAGCACGTCAATGACACCTACGGCCATGACGTCGGCGACGCCGTACTGAAGGAGTTTGCGGTCCGCCTGAAGCGCAACACGCGCGGCATCGACCTCGCTTGCCGGATGGGCGGCGAAGAGTTCGTCATCATCATGCCGGATACCGAGATCGCCCGCGCCTATCAGGTCGGTGAACGGATGCGGGCCTGCGTCGCCGCCGACAACTTTACACTGTCGCCCGAGCTATCGATCCGCGTCACGGCCAGCGTTGGCATCGCCGCGCTGGAGACCGCGACGGACTCGCCTGAAACCATGTTCAAACGTGCCGACAACGCGCTCTACGCCGCCAAGCGGCGCGGCCGCAACCGCGTGGCCGCCGACGCCGCGTAAGGCAAGTGTCCCTCGACACCGTAGCAATGCATCGGCGCAACCGTCGGTTTCGACTGTTGCGATTGTGCGTCAGCCCCCGTTGACATCGCTGCATCGGCCTATCAAGCGGCGCTTAATTCAGTCAGTGATATCAACTATCTAAGTTTAACGCTCTGACGTCTGCACAAATCGATTCGTGGCCGTCAAAACACACTCAAAGCATAACTTGCAAATGTCATGTTCTTCTGGCACGACTCCGAGCGGTTAAACGACGGTCAATCGTTGAGATTTTGTGTTGGCGTTCCGTGCTTTGCAACCGCAACGAAACGTCAGCGATGAGATCCCGCGCTATCGGGTCCGCCGCATAACCTGATAGAACGGGTTTGATCGATCCCAGCGTCCAGAAGAGTGGCCTCCTCGAAAGGTCGCAATGGATCGATCGCGAAGCTAGGTGGGGAACAACGCCCTCTTTGAACCTCACCTGGTCACGGCCAGGGTCCTGGGACCATCTCGGAACGATTTACCCCGCTGCCGAGTATGTTTCGGATCCTGGCCACCACCACTCGACGGCGACCTTCCAGCAGTTCTGCATTTCAATTGCGCAGTGATGAATTGCGCAGCACCGGTAATATCGGCCGGATGCTGGCGATCGCGTTTTGGCGCGCGATCCGGGTGGCGATTACTTGATCTTGGTTTCCTTGAACTCGACGTGCTTGCGCGCGACGGGATCGTACTTCTTGAAAACGAGCTTTTCGGTGGACGTACGCGGGTTCTTCTTCGTTACATAGAAAAAACCTGTGCCGGCTGTGGAGAGCAGCTTGATTTTCTGCGTAATCGGCTTGGCCATAACGGTCGACTTTAATCCTGCGCCGGCGTGAATTTTCTCGGAGAAGCGCGCACCATACTCATCAGCCTTGGCGTGTCAAGGCGGCGTCGCGGCAGGCCGGCACGTCGTCAGCACGCGTTCGAAGCCATTCGGACCTGTGCGGTAGAAAGGCACGCTCTCCGCGGCGCGCGCGCCAGGTCGCGCCAGCGCATCGGCGGCATCGTCGAGCACAAGCCGCGTGATGTGCGGCAGGTCTAGCGCACGCGCTTCGTCGATCGTAAACCACGCGAGATCCAGCAGTTCTCCGTCGCCAGTGAATCGACCCGTTGTGGGCGAGTGATAGCGCGAAATAAAAAACCAAGTGTCGTAGCGGCGCACGCGGCCAGGCGGGGTAATGGCGCGCGCGAGCGGGCGCAAATCACGTTCATTTGAAGTTGTGCGCCACGTCAGCCCCGTCTCTTCGTGAAGCTCGCGGATGGCGGCACGTGCGAACGGGCGCAGCACTTCGGGCAGGGCTGCGGCGACATCGTCGACATGCGCGTCGTGATCGCAGGCGTCGACGCGGCCGCCCGGAAACACCCACGTGTTCGGCAGGAAAATCTGATCGGCGGGACGCCGTCCCATCAGTAGCCGCGGCGCCGTTGGTTGGTCCGCGAAAAGCACCAGGCACGCCGCGTCACGGACGGCGACGGCGTCTTCGGGTTCTGCTGAAGTTGTCATGTCGATCCGGCCCTTCGGGGACGGGCTCAGCGCCCAGTCTCCGGCGCGATCGGCGCGAGGTCTGCGCCTTCGAACGCCTGCAAGCCGAAGCCGTGCATTCTCAGGGCCCACTGATAGCCGATCAGTGCGCCCTTGACGCGCGGCAGCAGCCATAGGCTCAGCGCAATCAGCGTTGGGCACCAGATCGCCAGCTGCAGCCACACGTCCGGCGCGAAGTTCCTCTCGAGCAGGAGAATTCCACCGACCACGACATGCGCGGTGATCGTCATCACAAAATAAGGCGGCGCATCGTCGGCGCGGTGATGATGCAGGGCTTCGCCGCAATGGGGGCAGGCGTCGTTGACCTTGAGGTAGCTCTTGTAGAGTCGGCCTTCCCCGCACGCAGGGCACGTCTGCGCCCAGCCGCGGCGGATCGATGCCCATGCGCTGCGTTCGGCTTCGGACGGCATCATCTCGGCTAAGGAGATCGCGGTCTGCGGCATGTTCCCAATCCGGTGGCTTGCGTTATGCGGTGATCGATAAATGAGCGTCGCGCCCTACGCGGTCAAGCGACCGCGCCGCCGCAGCGCTCATCTACCGGCCACGGCGAAAGCCTTTGCCGCCGCGGCCCGGCTTGTTGCGCGGCAAACGGCCGCCGCCGGCCTTGAAGGCGCCGAACGCGCCACGCTTGCCGGGGGTGAGCATTTCGAATCGCAGCGCGCCGGCGGCCGGGATCACCTCCAGCAGTTTGACGTCGACGTCATCGCCGAGCCGGTAGCCCAGCCCCGTGCGCGCGCCGACCAGCGCATGCGCCGCCTCGACGTGGTGGAAGTAGTCGTCGCCGAGGCTGCCGATCGGAATGTAGCCATCGGCGCCAGTGTCCTTCAGCCGGACAAAAAGGCCCGTGCGCGTCACGCCCGAAATGCGCGCAGCGAACGTCGCGCCGACACGATCGGCGAGATGCGCCGCGATCAGCCGGTCGGTCGTCTCGCGCTCCGCCGCCATGGCGCGCCGCTCGGTATCCGAAATCGCCTTGGCGATCGCCGTCAGCCGCGCCACGTCCTCATCCGTCAGCCCGTCGTCGCCGAGCTTTAAGGCGCGGATCAGCGCCCGATGCACGATCAGATCGGCGTAGCGCCGGATCGGCGAGGTGAAGTGCGCGTATTTCGCCAGATTCAATCCGAAGTGGCCGATGTTCCTCGGATTGTATTCGGCCTGCGACTGCGAGCGCAGGATCACCTCGTTGACGAGTTCCGGCAGCGGCAAATCCTTGGCCTTGGCGAGAATGCCGTTGAACGCCTCGGCCTTCAGTGCGCCGAGATGCGGGATTTTCATATCGAGCGTCGCCAGAAAATCTTTGAGGCCCTTCAGCTTCTCCGCGCTCGGCTGGTCGTGCACGCGGTAGACGAGGGAGGTGCGCTTTTCCTCCAGCGTTTCCGCGGCGGCGACATTGGCCTGGATCATCATCTCTTCGATCAGGCGATGCGCCGCGAGCCGTTCGGGAACGACGACGCGGTCGACGCCGCCCTTTTCATCCAGAACGATTTTGCGTTCGGGCAGATCGAGATCGAGCGGCCCGCGTTTGTCGCGCGCCGTCGCCAGCGCCGCATACGCCGCCCACAGCGGCTTCAGCGCGCTATCCATCAGAGGCAAACATTTTGCAGACGGCTTGCCGTCGATCGCCGCTTGCGCTTCCTGATAGGAGAGCTTCGCGGCCGAGCGCATCAGCGCACGCAAGAACGTATGGCTGCGCTTCTCGCCGTGCTTGTCGAAGACCATGCGCACCGCGAGGCAGGCGCGTTCCTCGCCCTCACGCAGCGAACAGAGATCGTTCGAGATCCTTTCCGGCAGCATTGGCACGACGCGATCGGGGAAATAGACCGAATTGCCGCGCAGCAGCGCTTCGCGATCGAGCTTCGAGCCGGGCCGGATGTAATGCGCGACGTCCGCGATGGCGACGGTGACGATCCAGCCGCCGGAATTCTTGCCGCTCGGATCAGGCTCGGCGTGCACGGCGTCGTCGTGGTCGCGCGCGTCCATGGGGTCGATGGTCAAGAGGGGCAGCGCGCGCAGATCGGTGCGGCCGTCCAGCGTCGGCGCGGCGAGATTTGCGCACTCGGCAATGACGCCCTCGGGAAACTCCTCCGGAATGCCGTGCGCGTGAATGGCGATCAGCGAGATCTGCCGCTCGTCGTCCGGATTGCCCAGGCTTTCGATGATTGTCGCGCGAGGCGTCGCAAAGCGTCCGCGACGCGCCAGTTCGAAGCGCACCAGGTCGCCATCCTTCGCGCCGCCGGCGTCATCGGGCAGGATCGGCCAGGATTTGAGTTCCTTGCGGCTGATCGGCTCGATCGTGCCGCCGCCGCGCTTTGCCGTGCGATAAATTCCGAGAAGCCGGCTCTTGTCGCGCGGCAGTTTCTTGATCGGGTCGGCCTCAAAGGTCGCGCCCGCCGCGTCGCGCGAAATCTTGTGCACGCGCGCCAGCACGCGGTCGCCGTGCCCGATCTCACCATCGAGCGGCGAAAGCGCCAGCCTGAGGCGGACGAGCGGCCGGGCGCCGTCGTCGTCCTCCCAGTGCAGCGGCTTGGCGAGCAGATCACCGTCGGAGTCGCGCCCGGTCACTTCGAGCGTCGTTGTCGGCGCGATCTTGCTCTTTTCGCGCAGGGCCTTCTTGTCGCCGGCGAGTGTGCCTTCCTCGGCCATTTCGCCGAGCCGGCGCTTCAGCGCGATTTTGGCGCCGCCCGTGACGCCGAACGCGCGCGCGATCTCGCGCTTACCCGCCTTGCCGGTCTGCGAATTGAGAAACTCGACGATCTGCGCCTTGCTCGGAATGCCGCCGTCGGCCGGGGCTCGCGCGTCTTTGGGATTGCGGGCCACGGCCGATCGTTCCCCTCAGTTCACGCCTTGGCTTTCGCCTGGGCCTTGGCGGGCGCCTTTTTCGCGGGCGCGGCCTTCGCGGCCGGCTTGACCGTGCCGGCCGGCGCTGACGCCTTCGCAGGAGCCTTGGTCGCCTTCGGCTTAGGCGCCGCTTTGGCCTTGCGCGCCGGCTTCTTCCCGCCGCCCTTTTCGATGCGCTCCGCGATCAGCGCCAGCGCTTCGTCCATGGTCAGGTTCGCCGGTTCTTTCGCCTTCGGTACGGTGGCGTTGACCTTGTTGTGGGTGACGTAGGGCCCGTAACGCCCCGACAGCACCTGCACCTTGCCGCCCTCGCTCGGATGTTCGCCGAGGTCTTTAAGCACTGTCGGCGCCGAACGCTGGAACCGGCTCTTGCCGCCGCCCGCGCGCTTTTCGGCGATCAGCGTCACGGCGCGGTTGAGGCCGATCGAAAACACCTCTTCGATGTTTTCGACGTTGGCGTAGGTTTTGGCGTCGCCGTTTTCGTGCAGTATGAACGGACCGTAGCGGCCGAGACCCGCGGAGATCATTCCGCCTTCGGTCGGATGCTCGCCGACTTCGCGCGGCAGAGACAGCAGCTGCAGCGCGCGTTCGAGATCGAGCGTCCCCGCATCGACTCCTTTGGGCAGGCTCGAGCGCTTGGGCTTATCTTCCCCCACCGCTTCGCCGAGCTGCACGTAGGGCCCAAAGCGTCCGGTGCGCAGCGTCACCGCCACGCCGTCGTCGTTGAAGCCGAGCGCCTTGCCGTCGAACGTCGCATCGCCGTTGGCCGATTGCGTCAGCTGTCGGGTGAAGTTGCAGTCCGGATAGTTCCCGCAGCCGATGAAGGCGCCGTACTTGCCGGATATCTTCAGCGACAGCCGCCCGACGCCGCACTTCGGGCAGGCGCGCGCGTCGCTGCCATCCTCCTTCGGCGGGAAGATATGCGGGCCCAACATCTCGTTCAACGCTTCGAGCACATCCCCGACGCGCAAATCCTTGATCTCGGCGACGGCGGCGGTGAAGTCCCGCCAGAAATCGCGCAGCACGTCCTTCCATTCGAGTTCGTTGTTCGAAATCAGGTCGAGCTTTTCTTCGAGGTCCGCCGTGAAATCGTATTCCACGTAGCGCATGAAGAAGCTTTCGAGGAACGCGATGACGAGCCGCCCCTTGTCCTCCGGCACCATGCGCTTCTTGTCGATCTTCACGTAGTCCCGGTCGACAAGCACCGCCATCGTCGAGGCGTAGGTCGACGGACGGCCGATGCCGAGCTCTTCCATGCGCTTCACCAGCGTCGCTTCCGAATAGCGCGGCGGCGGCTGCGTGAAGTGCTGGTCGGCGTCGATCTGCTTGTCTTTCAGCATGTCGCCTTGGCTGAGCGGCGGCAGCCGGCGGCTGTCCTCGTCGTCGGGGTCGTCCTTGCCCTTCTCGATGTAGCGGAATTTGTCGTCGCGACCTTCCTCGTAGACCTTGAGGAACCCGTCGAACGTGATGACGGAACCGTTGGCGCGCAGTCCATACGCCTTGCCGTCGCGGCCCTTGACCTCGATCTCCGCTGTCGTCTGCTCGATGTCGGCCGGCGCCATCTGGCTGGAGATCGCGCGCTTCCAGATCAGGTCATAGAGCGCCGCCTGATCCTTATCGAGGTGCTTGCGCACGCTGTCGGGCTTGCGCTTCGGATCGGTCGGCCGGATCGCCTCGTGCGCTTCCTGCGCATTCTTGGCCTTCGTCTTCCACTCGCGCGCGAACGGCGCGTAGTTTTTCCCCCACTCGGCCGAGATCACGTCGCGGATGTGCCCTATCGCCTCCGGCACGATCTGCACGCCGTCGGTACGCATGTAGGTGATGAGGCCGACGGTCTCGCCGCCGATATCGACGCCTTCATAGAGGCGTTGGGCGACCTGCATCGTCTGCTTGGCCGAGAAGCCGAGCTTGCGGGAGGCGTCCATCTGCAGCGTCGATGTCGTGAACGGCGGATAGGGATTGCGCTTGGTCGCCTTCTTTTCGACCGACGCCACCTTGAACGATTGTCCCTCGATCGCCGCCTTGATGGCGAAGGCGCTGGCTTCTTCCTTGATGTCGAGTTTCTTGAGCGTTGTGCCTTCGATGGCGACGAGCCGGCCGCGCACGTCCTCGTTTTTCGCCGTCGCAAGCTGCGCTTCGATGGTCCAGTATTCATCGGTTCGGAACGCCTCGATCTCCGCTTCGCGGTCGCAGATCAGTCGCAAAGCCACCGATTGCACGCGGCCCGCCGAGCGCGATCCGGGTAGCTTGCGCCACAGCACCGGCGACAGGGTAAATCCGACCAGATAGTCGAGGGCGCGGCGCGCCAGGTAAGCGGCCACCAGCGGCTCGTCGATCTTGCGCGGCTCTTTGAGGGCGGCGAGGATCGACTGCTTGGTGATGGCGTTGAAGGCCACCCGCTCGATTTCAAGGCCCTTCTTGATGGCTTTCTTCTGGGTGAGGATTTCCAGGATATGCCAGGAGATGGCCTCGCCCTCGCGGTCAGGGTCGGTCGCCAGGATTAGCTTGTCGGCATTTTTGACGGCGTCGGCGATCTCCCGGATGATCTTGGTCGACTTCCCGTCGATGTCCCAGTGCATCGCAAAATCGTTGTCCGGCTCCACCGACCCGTCTTTCGAGGGTAGGTCGCGGACATGGCCATAGGATGCGATGACCTTGTAGCTCGAGCCCAAATACTTGTTGATTGTCTTGGCCTTAGCGGCGGACTCGACAATGACGACGTTCATCTGGAGCTTTCATTGTGCCGGCCGAAAGCGCGTCGGCTGGGACGCGGCTGGCCGGAGCGAAAGGGGCAAATCAGGGTCGGCGGCTGGCCGAAGGGCCGGGAACATGGGTGATGGCGACCAGCCTGTCAAATGAGCGGCTCGATACATCCAAAGGTGGTGTACGTTCCTTCTTGCAACTTAAAAGAAACGCGGTTAATCGGAATCCTCAACCTCAGCGTGATTCCGCAGACCAAGGGGGAGAGGCATGACCGACGGTCCACCCGTCTATTTTCTCGGTCAAATCAGAGAGCAGCCATCGGTGCCGACTCGCGATGTGCTCAACTATATTGCCGACATGTTATCCGAACTCGGCGCCATGGCTCAGATGCAGCGCTGCGACTCGCTCGCCGCAATGCTGGCCTTAACTTCGGAAGAGGCCCGGCGGCAAGCCGACCTCAACAAGTCCCGGCCGAAGTGAGGCGAACAGCGCTGCTCAATCCTCCATGCGCCGAGCAATGAGGCCCGGACCGGGCCGCGTGACGCGCCCGGCCAGTTCCAACTCCAGAAGCGCGATCTGAATATCGCGCGCGGTCAACTGCGTCGCGCGCGCCAGGCCGTCGAGATCCGTCGGCGCCGGACCGAGCGCTGCGAGCACCGCGGCGCACTCCTTCGCGCCGACGTCCGGCAAATGTGATGTTTGAGGCTTCGGCGCGATCTGATCGACCTCGCGCATCGCACACGGTCCCCGCACTCCAATGATAGGCGCGAGCGCCTCACGCACGTCCTCGGGCGACGTCACCATCGTCGCTCCCGACTTGATCAGGTTGTTGACGCTTTCGGCGCGCGGATCGAGCGGATGGCCCGGCACGGCGAAAACCTCGCGGCCCTGTTCGTTGGCGTAGCGCGCCGTGATGAGGGTGCCCGACCGCGCCGCCGCCTCGATCACGATGACGCCGAGCGACAAACCCGCGATGATGCGGTTGCGGCGCGGAAAATCCTTCTCGCGCGCGATGTGGCCCGGGGGTCGCTCGCTGACGAGCGCGCCGCAGCTGGCGATCTTTTCATAGAGTGCTGCGTGCTCGGGCGGATAGATGCTGTCGATGCCGCCGGCCAGAACCGCGATCGTGCCGCGTCCGAGCGACGCTTCATGAGCGACGCGGTCGATGCCGCGGGCAAAGCCCGAAACAATCGCGAAGCCGTCGTCCGCGAGTCTTGCCGCGAACTGCGCGGCGAGCTTGGCGCCAGCCGCCGAGCATTGACGCGAGCCGACGATCGCGACGGCAGGCAAATCGAACAGATCGGTGCGCCCCTTGACGTAGACCATCGGCGGCGGCGTATCGATCGCGGCGAGCAGGCGCGGATAGCCGGGTTCGATGGTGAATACGGGCGTCGCGCCGGCCTTGGCCGCCGCCTCGAGTTCAGCGCGTGCTTCCGAGATCGAAGCGACGCGGATCGCCGCACGTCGACCGCCCCGTAGCGAGAGGTCGGGAAGCGCTTGGAGCGCTTCCGCCGCCCCGCCGTAGAGATTGATTGCATGACGGAAGGTGGTCGGACCGACATTTTCCGAGCGGATCAGGCGCAGGCACGCAAGGCGCTCATCGTCGCCGAGCGTCGCCGTCGGCAGCGGCGCAGCTTGAAAGAGCGTTTCAGGCGGGGCTCTCGGCGCCAATTTTCGGCTCCTTGCCTTCGGACAGGCGGCCGATGTTGGCGCGATGCTTCCAGAGGATCAAGACAACCATTGCGGCGGCGATGGCCGCGTACTCGCGCTGGCCGAGGAAAAACAGCGCGACCGGAGTCGCAAGGCTCGCGACGATGGCGGCGAGCGAGGAATACCGCGTCAACGCCGCGACCATCAGCCATGCGCCGGCGAATACAAGGCCCGCCGGCCATGCCAGCGCCGCGACTGCGCCGAGAAACGTCGCGACCCCCTTGCCGCCGCGAAACTTGAGCCACACCGGATAGAGATGGCCGAGAAACGCGCCGAGCCCCGCCAGCGCCGCCGGCATCTGCCCGTAGAAATGATCGGCGATCAGCACCGCTGCCGCACCCTTCAACCCGTCGAGCAGCAGCGTCGCCGCCGCGAGACCCTTGTTGCCGGTGCGCAGCACGTTGGTCGCGCCGATGTTGCCCGATCCGATGTCGCGTACATCGCCGAGCCCCGCCCACCGCGTCAGCAGGTACCCGAACGGGATCGACCCCAGCAGGTAGCCGCCCGCCAAGGCGATCAGCGGCCAGTGCCAGAGACCGGCGGCCATCAAAGTGATGAAGGAGGAGAGCGGGCTCATGCGGGCTTTACAAAACAGGTCCGGCGGATCTTCAGGTCCGCTCAACCCCAGCGTATCGAAGCGCCTCGAATTCAGCAACCCGCGCCGCGTATCTAGTCGAATTCCTGCGAATGCGAGTTCTGGGCCAATCGGGAGTTTGATAGAGTTCTGGCATGAAGGTCCGTGACATGCTGCGAATGCTGGACGACGATAGCGGGCGCGTAGTGACCATGCGAGGCAGCCACCGGCAGCTAAAACACCCCGTCAAATCGGGTAGAGTCACAGTCGCAGGAAAGCCCAGCGATGACTTGGCGCCGGGAACTCTGAACAGCATATTGAAACAAGCCCAATTGGGTGAAGCCTGAGGACTGCCATGCGATACGCCGTCGTCATCGAAAAAAGCGGGGCCAACTACTCCGCCTATGTTCCGGACTTGCCAGGGTGCGCGGCGACAGGCGCGTCGCCCACCGACGTCGAAAATCTATTGCGTGAAGCGATCGAAATGCATATCGCCGGCATGCGCGAAGATCGCATTGCTATTCCGGAGCCATCGAGCCGGGTCGATTATCTAGAAATTCCCGTCGCGGGCGAATGAGCTGACACTACGTCCGTTCCACGCCCGCGTATTCGTACACGGTCTCGCCCGCAACCACTGTGCGCAGCACGCGGCCCTGCATTTTGGCTTCGTCGAACGGCGTATTTTTCGAGCGTGACCGCAGCAGGTCCTTGTTGACCACCCACGGCTCGCCCATGTCGAACAACACGAGATCGGCGATGGCGCCCTTGGCCAGCCGCCCCGAGTGCAGCCCGAGCAGCCGCGCCGGATTGATCGTCAGCGCCTTGAGAATCGCCAGCAAAGTGATGTCACCTGCGTGCACCAGTCGCAGCGCGGCGGGCAGCAGCGTCTCGAGCCCGACCGCGCCGTCGGCGGCTTCCGCGAACGGGCGGCGCTTGGTGTCGGCGTCCTGGGGATCGTGGCTGGAGACGATCACGTCGATGTCGCCGTCGGCGACGCCGCGCACCATGGCGACTCGATCTTCCTCGCGCCGCAGCGGCGGGCGCACTTTCAAGAACGTCCGGTACGAGCCGATGTCGTTCTCGTTCAGCGTCAGGTGATTGATCGAGACGCCGCAGCTCACCGCGAGCTTGCGCGATTTGGCGCGGCGCACGACGTCGAGACTCTCTTCGCAGGTGATCGTCGCGGCGTGGTAGCGCGCGCCCGTCATCTCGACCAGGCGCACGTCGCGTTCGAGGATGATGGTCTCGGCGACCTTGGACGCGCCCGGCAACCCGAGCCGCGCGGCGACCTCGCCCGAGTTCATCGACGCCGAACTGGTCAGAAACGGGTCTTCCGTGTGATGCACGATCAGCGCGCCGAAGTCCTTGGCGTAGTTCAGCACGTTGCGCATCACGCGCGTGTTGACGAGGCTCGACTTGCCGTTCGAAAACGCGACCGCGCCGGCGCGCTTCAGAAGACCGATCTCGGTCATCTCTTCGCCCTTGAGGCCTTTGGTCATCGCCGCCATGGTGTGGACGTGAACGAGGGCGTTGTCGCGGGCGCGCCGTTGGATGAAGTCGACGAGCGACACCTGATCGATGACAGGATCCGTCTCCGGCATCACGACCATCGTCGTGACGCCGCCGGCAGCCGCGGCGTGGCTTGCCGTCTTCAAGGTTTCGCGATGCTCGAAGCCGGGCTCTCCGGTGAACACCTGCGCGTCGATCAAACCCGGCGCCAGCACATGCCCCTTGCAGTCGACGACGGCCGCGCCGTCGGGCGCGTTGCGGCGCAAATGCGGGCCGAGGTCGGCAATCAGGCCGTCTTTGACCAAGAGTCCGCCTGGCTCGTCGCGGTTCGTCGCCGGATCGACGATGCGCGCGTTGATGTAGACGGTCGCCCCGCCCGCGGCTTTGGCCTTCTCGATCGGCTTGTTCTTGGCGGCGGTCATGGGCTGGCCGCCTCCATGCCGGGGAGATGCGCCGCGACCGCCTCCAGCACCGCCATGCGCACGGCGACGCCCATCTCGACTTGTTCGCGGATCACGCTGCGCGTGTGATCGGCGACCGTCGAGGCGATCTCGACGCCGCGGTTCATGGGGCCTGGATGCATGACAAGCGCGTCGGGCTTGGCGCGGGCGAGCTTCTCGTGATCGAGGCCGAAGAAGTGGAAGAACTCGCGCGTCGATGGAACATAGGAAGCGTCCATGCGCTCGCGCTGCAGGCGCAGCATCATCACGATGTCCGCGCCGTCGATTCCTTTCCACATGTCCGTGAAGACTTCGCACCCGAGGCGCTCCGGCTGCGACGGCAGCAGCGTCGAGGGCGCGATGATGCGGACACGCGCGCCGAGCGTGTTCAGCACGTTGATGTTCGAGCGCGCCACGCGCGAATGCAGGATATCCCCGCAGATCGCCACGGTTAGACCCGCGACCCGGCCCTTGGCGCGGCGGATGGTCAGGGCGTCAAGCAGCGCTTGCGTCGGATGCTGATGCGCCCCGTCGCCTGCGTTGATCACCGAGCAGTCGACTTTCTGTGAGAGAAGCTCCACCGCGCCCGCCGCGTGATGGCGCACGACGATGATGTCCGGGCGCATGGCGTTCAGCGTCACCGCGGTGTCGATCAGCGTCTCGCCCTTGGTCACCGACGACGTCGCGACGTTCATGTTCATCACGTCGGCGCCGAGCCGCTTGCCGGCCATCTCGAACGAGGCCTGCGTGCGCGTCGAGCTTTCGAAGAACAGATTTATCACCGTGCGGCCGGCGAGCAAGTTGCTCTTTGGGCCGCCCGAGCGCACGCGGTCGGCGGCGCGGTCGGCGAGATCGAGGAGAAAAACGATTTCAGGCTCCGACAAGCCTTCGCAGGTCAGCAAATGGCGGCGCGGAAACATGTTCAGCGCGCTGTCGGATTTCCTTGGGGTCATTAAAGCGGTTTCTATAGGCAGAGTCCGCCGCCCCCGCAAGCGCCGCCGCTCAAAGCTCGCCTTGCGTGCTTAACAAGCCGTCGAACGTCGCCAATTTCGTCAGCAGGTCGTTTCGCGCCTTTGGAGCCTTAGGGATCTTGAAATCCCTCGGGGCCGATGGCGACGCGATGCTTATTCTTGTCGAAGATGCGATAGCCGCGGGCGCCATATTTGGCGGTCATCGCCGGAAGATGAACGTCAGCTTGGTCCTTGGCCTCTTCAGTCGTCGTCCCGAGCGCCAACTCCGAATACAACACTGGTGGTTCCAATCCAATTGGGGTTGCAACGTATTCGATGATGTACATCCGCTTGCCTCCCTTTTTTCGCAAAGCCTACCAGACCTTGCCAGACCTTGAACGAGTATGCGACGGAGGGGCTCCCGCCCATTCCCGGCTGTTTCAGGTGAACAGCCAAGAGGTCACGCCGGCGCGCCGCGCCACATCCGACATGTCGGCGTTGTGGCGCGCGAACATCGTTTCGTCCGCTTCGTGCCTGAACCACGCGGCCCCGCCCTTGGCCTCGCGGTACGGCGCCATCAGCTCGCGCCACGCCTCCTGATCGAAGGTCATGCGGGCATTGAGCGACAATAAGGGCGAGACGACGCGCAGGTTCTGCTGTGAGGCCATCCAGGCGTAGGCGGCCTGCCACACATCGGGGCCGGCGCCCATATTGTGGCGCGCCTTCAGCTGCATGATGGCGAGATAGCTCGTCTCGCGCGGGTGGTGAGCGACTTCGATCGTCGCGACGCGCTGGCCGTTGCGGCGCACCGAAAACAAGCGGCAGCGATGGCGCGCAATGCGCTCGGCGTACTGGTCGGCGCAGTTTTGCATCGCATGCGCCTCGGCGAGAATCTGACGGCAGTCGAGCAAGGGTTCGAACGAGTGGCCGTTGGCGACGCCGGCCTGTAGCCACGAGTCGGTGATGGCGCCGGGCGGCAGCTGCAGCACGAGGCGGACGCGGTTCAGCCAGCTTTTTGCTGCGCACAGCGCCGTGTCGAAAGCGATCTCAGGCCGCCAAGGCACGGCGATCAGCTTGTAGGCTTCCGTGTCGCGAGCGGTCGAGTACCAGGCGTACGCCGTCAGCACCTCCAGCAGGTCTTCGGCTTTTCCGCGCTCGTTGAAAATCCGCTGTTGCGCGATCCACGTCGCGAATTCTTCCGATGCGGCGCGTTCGGCGAACAGCACGCTTGATAGCCAGAGCCCGCTGTTCTCGTGCGGACCAGGTATCCGCGCCGCGATGCGCCGACCGAAGCGTTCGCTGCGCGGCAGCGGATCGGGAACGCCGAGATTGAACGCGTCGGGCGCTAAGCGACGCATCCACATCGGCATGCCGAGAGCGCGCGCCACAAGTTTCAATTGCGCGCCGGCGTCGATCAGTTCGAGCGCGCCACGACGGCGCTCGGCGCCGCCGCGCTTTGCGGCCAACGCCGCCAGCAGCCCCGGGAATACGAGCGCCAGATCGGCGGCACGCGGCGACAAGCGAATGAGTTTGCGAACTTCGCGCCTGAGCGCCGGCGAAAATCGCCGCAGCGCCGACTCCACGTCGACGTCAGCCAGATCGGTTTTCGGCCTATCGAGGGAGTGCGGCTCTGCCGTAAGGGTCGAGCGGTCGTGGTCGGTCATTAGTGCGCATTCCACATAACACGGCGGATTCGGCCCCGAACCTGCCGACTGCGCCCCCCACACCCGATAATCCAAAATCAATGCGGCGGCGTTGCGACACGCGCCTTGAAATTCTGTCATGTCAGGGAGGCTTAAATGTCAGGCGCCGCGGCTGACATTTATGCGGTCAAGCGCGCTCTGCAAAATCAGCGTCGCCGCAAGTTTATCAATCACTTCAGCGCGTCGTTTGCGGCTCTGGTCGGCGTCGATCAGCATGCGTTCGGCGAGCGCCGTCGTCAGGCGCTCATCCCACAGCAGGATAGGTAGCGCCGACAGCACGTTGAGGTTACGCGCGAGCGCCCGTGTTGCCTGGGCGCGCGGACCTTCCGCGCCGTCGAGGTTGCGCGGCAGGCCGAGAACCAGGCCCGCGACGCCATGATCGGCGGCGAGCGCCAGCAGCCGCGCGGCGTCGGTCTTGAATTTACCGCGCCGGATCGTCTCCAGCGGCGAAGCGATGGTCCGCGTCACGTCGGAGAGCGCAAGACCCAGAGTCTTTTCCCCGGCGTCGATACCGATCAGCCGCGCGCCTGCGCCAAGACCGGCCGCGAACGCCATCGCGTCCTCGCCTGTCGCGCCGAGCGGGATGTGGCGATTTGCGCTGCTCATGGCGACAGGTCTTGACCACTGAAACGGCGCCGCGGCAAGTCCAAACGCCGCGCCGTGCGCCTTGAAATGCGCCCTCGCAACGGCCCGCGACCGTTTTTCCAAAGCCGCCGGTTGCGCGCGAACCACTGGCGCAGGTAAAGACAACGCCAAGTACCGCATCCCCGACATTTCAGCCAAGGGTAGAAGCCTCCATGCAGGTCGACGAAGCGACCGTCCGGCGCATTGCGCGTCTCGCGCGCATTCGCATCTCCGACGCCGAAGCCAAGGGCCTCGAAAGCGAACTTTCCGGCATTCTCGACTGGGTCAAGCAACTCGACGAGGTCAATACCGCCAATGTCGAGCCGATGACGCGCGTCGTCGGCCAGGCCCTCCCCATGCGCGAGGATGTGGTGACGGACGGTGAAATGGCCGGCGCCGTGACGGCCAATGCGCCAAACAGCGAAGACGGCTTCTTCGTCGTGCCGAAAGTCGTGGAGTGACGCCATGCTGAGGCTGATCCTCGCGGCGGCGGTTCTAACGCTTTCTGTGCCGAGCCGCGCCGACGAGAAGGGCGCTTTCATCGGGCCGGGCGTCTACGCCACAGCCGAAGGCTGCCAGAAACTGGCGGCCCTCGACGCCGGCGGTGACCGCAATGTCGGAACTGTTCCTGAGACCCTCACCCAAAATGGCTTTCAAGGCTGGGAGGGCGCCTGCACCTTCAGATCGGTCATTGAAGTGACGCCCGGTAAGATTTGGAAAGCGAGCCTGGACTGCCACGAGGGCGCGCAGGACGGGCCGGAAAGCGATGTCTTCGAACGTCTCGAAGACGGCAGGATCAAGGTGACGATCATGGGTTCGGCGATGATATTCGAACGCTGCTCGGGCCGGGAAGGACGTTGAGCGCGTGACCGATCTGACCAAACTCACGCTCGCCGGCGCCCGCGACGGCCTGAAGAAAAAGCAGTTCACCGCCACGGAGCTGACCGACGCCTGTCTGGCGGCGATCGAGGCCGCCAATGCGGCGCTCAACGCCTTCGTGCTCGTCACCGCCGATCACGCGCGCGCGCAGGCCGCCGAAAGCGACAAGCGTATCGCGGCGGGCAAGGCGCGGCCCCTTGAAGGCCTGCCGCTTGGCAACAAGGACCTCTTTTGCACCAAGGGCGTGCGCACGACGGCCTGTTCGAAAATCCTCGACGATTTCAAGCCGCCCTATGAATCGACCGTGGGCCAGAACCTCTGGGACGCCGGCGCCGTGATGCTCGGCAAGCTCAACAATGATGAGTTCGCCATGGGCTCGTCGAACGAGACGAGCGCTTTCGGGCCCGTCGTCTCGCCGTGGCGGCGCATAGGCGCCAATGGCAAGCGCGCCGCCGACAAACTGGTGCCCGGCGGATCGTCGGGCGGCTCGTCAGCCGCCGTCGCCGCCGATCTCTGCCTCGCCGCCACCGCAACGGACACGGGCGGTTCTATCAGACAGCCCGCCGCTCTCACCGGCACCGTCGGCATTAAGCCGACCTACGGCCGCTGCTCGCGCTGGGGCATTGTCGCGTTCGCGTCATCGCTCGATCAGGCCGGCCCGATCGCCAAAACCGTGCGCGACGCCGCGATCATGTTGAAAGCGATGGCCAGCCACGACCCGAAGGATTCAACCTCCGTTGACCGGCCCGTGCCCGACTACGAGGCCGCGCTGTCGAAGGGCGTGAAGGGCTTGCGCGTCGGCGTGCCACAGGAATACCGCGTCGACGGCATGTCGCCCGAGATCGAAAAATTGTGGGACGACGGCATCGCCTGGCTCAAAGCCGCTGGCGCGACGATCCACGATATTTCCCTTCCCCACACCAAGTATGCGTTGCCCGCCTATTATATTGTCGCGCCCGCCGAAGCCTCCTCGAACCTCGCGCGCTACGACGGCATGCGCTACGGATTGCGCGTCGTCGGCGACAATCTGATCGACACGTATGAGAGAACGCGCGCGCAGGGCTTTGGCAAGGAAGTTCGCCGCCGCATCCTGATCGGCACGTACGTGCTCTCTGCCGGCTACTATGACGCCTACTATCTCAAAGCGCAGAAGGTCCGCACTTTGATCAAGCGCGATTTCGACGAAGCTTGGAGTAAGGTCGACGTGGTCCTGACGCCGACCACGCCGTCGCCCGCCTTTGCGCAGGGCGAGAAATCCGGCGATCCGCTCGCCATGTATCTTGAGGACATCTTCACGGTCACGGTCAACATGGCGGGGCTGCCGGGTATGTCGGTGCCGGGCGGGCTCTCCGCCCAAGGAACTCCGCTCGGCCTGCAGCTGATCGGCAAGCCATTCGATGAAGAGACGTTGTTTCGCGCAGGTCAGACGATCGAAGACGCGGCGGGACGCTTCACGGCGCCGGACCGCTGGTGGTTGAAAGAGTAGCAAGCGATGGACCCAAAACGCCCCTGGGAATGCGCCGCGATGCCCGACGTGCGCGCCGAGATCGACCGCCTCGACAACGAACTTGTCGATCTGATCGCCGAACGCTTCGCCTACGTCGATCGCGCCTGGCAACTGAAAATGAATTCCTCCGAGGGCGCCTTCGTGCCCTGGCGCATCCAGCAGGTCATTGACCGCGTGAAAGAGCGTGCGGCCGAACGCGGCCTGCCGCCCGAGATGGTCGAGATGGTTGGCGCGCAGTGGCGCAACATGATCGGCTGGTTCGTGCAGTACGAAGAGGAAAAAATCCGCAAGGCGGTCGACGCCGGCGAAAAGAAACCAACGGGCGGCGCCGATGGCGGTTGAGCTGCTACACGCGCCGGACCTTCAGGCGAATGTTCCGCTGGTCGAGATCGCCCTCTTTGCGCTCTTCAATCCAGCGACGATCGCGGCGGCTTTCTTCGTCGGGCGCAAGGCGGACGACAAATCCAAACTCCTGATCGCCGCGTTCGCGGGCGCCGTCGCCGGCGTGGCGCTGCTGTACGTCGCGGCGCTGTTCAGGATCTGGGAGGCGCCGACGCTCGGACGCGCCGCCGCTGGCGTCTTCGCAGCGTCGCTCTTGACCGGCCTCGTCTACGCCCGCATCGGCTACGCGTTTCGGCGCAGGGCCTGATTAACGGAGGGATCGATGTCTTCGACCAAAACTGCAGCGAAAGCCAAAGCCTCGAACCTCATCCCCGGCGTGACTGACGACTGGGAAGTCATCGTCGGGCTTGAGGTGCACGCGCAGGTCGCCTCCAACGCCAAGCTGTTCTCGGGCTCCTCGACTGAATACGGCGCCGAGCCGAACAGCCACGTCTCTCTCGTCGACGCGGCGATGCCCGGCATGTTGCCCGTCATCAACCGCGAATGCGTGGCGCAGGCCGTGCGCACCGGCCTCGGCCTCAACGCGGCGATCCATCTGAGAAGCGTCTTCGACCGCAAGAACTACTTCTATCCCGACCTGCCGCAGGGCTATCAGATTTCGCAATACAAACAGCCCGTGGTCGGCGAGGGCGAAATCGAAATCGACGTCGACGGCGAGACGCTGGTGATCGGCATCGAGCGCCTGCATCTGGAACAGGACGCCGGCAAGTCGCTGCACGACCAGCACCCCGACTACTCCTACGTCGATCTGAACCGTTCAGGCGTGGCGCTGATGGAGATCGTGTCGAAGCCCGACATGCGATCGGCGAAGCAGGCGCAGGCCTACGTCACGAAGTTGCGCACCATCCTGCGCTACATCGGCTCGTGCGACGGCGACATGGAGAAAGGGAATCTCCGCGCCGACGTCAACGTCTCGGTGAGGAAGCCCGGCGCCAAGCTCGGCACGCGCTGCGAGATCAAGAACGTCAACTCCATCCGATTCATCGGCCAGGCGATCGAGGTCGAGGCGCGCCGGCAGATCGACATTCTGGAAGACGGCGGAACGATCGACCAAGAAACGCGGCTGTACGATCCGGCCAAAGGCGAAACGCGCTCGATGCGCTCGAAGGAAGAAGCGCACGACTACCGTTACTTCCCCGATCCCGATTTGCTGCCGCTCGAGCTGACGCAGCATTGGGTCGACGGCCTGAAGGCGGCGCTGCCCGAGCTGCCGGATGAGAAGCGCGCGCGCTTCATCAACGACTATGGCCTCTCCGCCTACGACGCCAGTGTGCTGATCGCCGAGAAGGAGCGCGCCGAATATTTCGAGGATCAGATCGCGCGGGCAAACGGTGAAGTCGAGCCCAAGGCGATTGCTAATTGGCTGATCAATGAGTTCCTGGGACGCTTAAACAAGGATAGCCTGACCCTCGAGACCGCGAACGTTAGCCCGGCGGGCAATTTAGCAATCATCCGCATGATTGCCGACGGCACCATTTCAGGCAAGATTGCCAAAGACGTATTCGATATCGCTTGGAGCACGGGCCGCGATCCAGCCGAGATCGTCGAAACCGAAGGCATGAAGCAGGTGACCGATACCAATGCGATTGATAAGGCTATCGAAGAAATAATCGAAGCCAATCCCGACAAGGTCGCACAGGCGAAGGCGAAGCCCTCGATGCTCGGCTGGTTCGTCGGCCAAGTGATGAAGTCGACGGGCGGCAAGGCGAACCCCGCCGCCGTCAACGACCTGCTGAAAGCGAAGCTCGGAATTTAGACGGCCGGCTGCAGGTTGCGCCGCCGAACGTCTTCGCGATGCAGCAGATAGAGTTTGCGCAGCACAAGCGCGGCGCCGAGCAGTACGAAGCCGAAGGGCACGACGACGGCGATGAAGAAAACGACCTTTGTTGTGGTCATGACGGCCCCTCCCACGCGAGGCCAGAGTTGAGGTGCGCGAAGCATACCCGATTGTATTTTCGGTCCCGCTGACGCGCGTCTCGCAATTCGATTGGCAGAATAAAGATAAAATTAGATAGTTTTCGCTGCGCTGCAGCGCGCTCCGCGCGTCTTACTAGAGCGGCATAACCTTCAGCGGCATGCCGCCCTTGGGGCGCAGTGTGACGCGGCTGACGGGCTCCGGCTCATGCCGCCCGTCCCACATAAACGATGCGCCGTTCACCAGTGTCGCCAGGATCGCCGTCGCCTCGATCATCGCGAACGCCGAGCCGATGCAGACGCGCTGGCCATAGCCGAACGGCATGAACTGCGTGCGCGGATACGTCTCTTCGCGCTCGGGCAGGAAGCGATCGGGATCAAAGCGGTCGGGATCGTCCCACAGCGCGCGGTGACGGTGGATCGCGTACATCGGCAGCACGATCAGCGTCGGCGCCGGCAGCGTCTTGCCGCCGATCTTCACCTCTTCGTGCGCATTCACGCGCGTCATGATGGGAACCGGCGGATAGAGCCGCATGGATTCCTTCAGCACACGCTGGGTCACGACCAGCTGCGCAATGTGCTCGCTTTTCAGCGCGCCGCCGCCCGTCACGCTGTGGACTTCCTCGCGCACGCGCGCCTGCCACTCCGGCGCCCGCGCCAGCAGATAGAGCGTCCACGTCAGGGCCTTCGCCGTGGTTTCATGTCCGGCCAGCAAAAACGTACCGAGATTGTCGACGATTTCTTCATCCGTCATCGGCTGGCCGGTATTGGGATTCTCGGCCATCAGCATGCGCGCGACGAGATCGTCGCCGTCCGCGCCCGCCTTGCGCCGCTGATCCAGCAGCCGCTGCACCACCGCGCGACCGTCAAGCGCGGCTTGGCGCATCCTTCGCTTGCCCGGATGCCAGACCCATTCGGGCAGCAGCAACAGCGCCGACGCGACCTCCCACGCGATCGGATCGAGATAGGCGTGGCCGGCGCGTTTCACTTCCGCGCCTTCGGCCTCGTTGATGCCGGCGAGAATGGTGCGCGCGATGACCGTGAACGTCGTCTCCGTCATATCGTGATCAATCTGGGCGACGTGCGAAGCGCCTTCGGCGCGCCATCGCGCCAACTGCTCTTCGGCGGCGGCGAACATGGCCGGCGCGTAGCTGAGCAGTTCGCTGTGCCGGAACAGCGGACTCGCGAGCTTCCGCTGCCACCGCCAGTGCTCGCCTTCGGCCGTCAGGAGTCCGCTGCCGACGACGGGCTTCAGCACGCGCCGGTCGAGCCGTGTCTTGGGAAAGCGGGCGGCGTCTTTGACGAGAATGCGATCAGTAAGCTCCGGCGCCGTAACCCAGGCGACGAGCGGCCGCTTGCCGCCGTAGAGCACGATCGGCTCTTCATAGACGGCGCGCGGTAGCGAGCGCAGCGGATTGCGCACGAAGCGGGCGAGGAACGGCAGAAGTGGCAACGCTCTCGCCGACGGCTTCACCTTCGGCGGGTAGAGCGGGGGAGATGTCGCAATCGCGTCCATGCGTGAAACCCTATCACGCAGGAGACGGCGGAATGATGAGTTCGGATCAGCCGCGCGGCCTGAACTAGGCTTTCGATACCTAGGCCTTGGCGCTGCGCGCCTTGCCGGCGGCCTTCTTCAGCGCGCGGCGCACGCCGGCGGTGTTGCCCTGGATGCGCGTGACCTTGGCCCGGGGAATGGCGCGGCGCGCCTTCTTCTTCTGCTTCTGGATGTTTTTCAGCGACGTCTTGGCCATGATTGCGCGTCCGTTTCGAGCCGGAATGATGAGGAAGCGGCCCGTCTACGCGATGCGCGGCGTCAAAGCAAGCAGCCGCGCGTCACCCGAGCAGATACTGCAGCCCGAAATACGTCGGCGCGATGATGCCGGCGGCCCAGATAAACGCCGAGGTGATGTTGGCGAGCTGGAACTGCCACTGCGGCACCGCGTACATGCCGGCGACGACAGGAATGACGGCTCGGATCGGCCCGAAGAAATGGCCGAAGAACACGCCGATCGCCCCCCACTTGTCGAAAAAAACCTGGCCGTTCTCGATCAGCCCCGGATTGGCGCTGAACGGCCAGATGGTCTTGATGCGATCGGCGTAGTGATAGCCGATCCAATACGAGATCCAGTATCCGAGCGAGCCGCCGACGCCCGCCGCTACGATCGCCGGCCACAGCACATCGAGCGAGACGCCGCTTTTCGCCAGCAGCGCCGAGACGCCGATGAGGATTGCGGTTCCTGGCCACAGGATCGAGACGAAACAGAAGCTCTCCATGAAGGCCACGAAAAACGCCGCCGGGATGGCCCAGGTTTCATGCTCACGCACGAACTCGACGATGGTCGTAACGAAATCCTGGACGGTCATGGGCGGGCTTTCGTTGGCGGGAAAAGGCGGGGCCGGTTGGCGCCGCGTTATGCGGGAGGGCAGGTGTGATCGCAAGCGAGGGCAGGATTTGGTCCTGGGAGAAGATGGGGGCCGGCAAAGCCGACTTCAAGCGCGCTTGCAGCGGCGATCGTGTTCACGGGAGAGTTCGCGAGAGACCTCACCGGCCAGCATGACGCCGCGTGAAATCTGCGCCGGCGTCAGGCTCTTACCGCCCGGACCGCGCAGCGCGCCGCTGGCCCCGTCGGCTTCACGCTTGCCGTGCAGAAGTTCTTCGCACGTCAGATCCTTGCGCTTTTTGCTCAAGGCGAACAGCCTGACGCCCGAGGCATAGGCTTCCGGCGTAACGGGGTGCTTGACCCAGGAGCGGGATTTGTCCGCCATGTAGCCGTCGAAGACGCGCTCGCGCTGGCTGATGCAATGCGTGCTGTCGTCGACGCAGCTGAGCCCTAGCTGTGGTTGAGATGGCGCATTCGATCCCGCACACGCCGCCAGCGCCGCCGCCAACAGCGTCGCCGCAAAGGCGTGACATCGGCGGTTGAGGCGCGTTGCGAGCATCGTCATCCGTGGTTATGAGCGGAGTTGATGAGTGGCGGTACGCAGCGAGCGTGGCGGGCTCGTGGCGCAATCGCGACGGCTTGTGGAGCGCCGACAGGGCGATCTAGCCGGATTCGCACAACTGTCCTATCGGCAACCTTGAAGTGCCGCAATTGGTCGATCAATGCCTCTCTTGAAGACCGGAGTTTCGAATGCCTCGCGCCATCCGACTGCACGCCTACGGCGGCCCGGACGCCCTCAAGTTTGAATCTGTCACCGTCGGCGCGCCGGGCCCGGGCGAAGTGCGCCTGAGGCAGACCGCAGCCGGCGTCAACTTCATCGACGTCTATCAACGCACGGGGCTATATCCCCTGGCGAAATTGCCGACCGTGCTCGGCATGGAAGGCGCCGGCGTCATCACCGCCATCGGCGACGGCGTCGACGATCTCGACGTCGGCGATCGCGTCGCCTACGCCGGCTGCCCCGGCGGCTATGCGGAGGAACGGCTCGCGCCCGCCGATCGCATGATCAAACCGCCCGCCGCCATCGACGACAAGACCGCGGCGGCGATGCTGCTGCAGGGCATGACGGCGCGCTTTCTTCTGCGCGAAACCTATCGCGTCACGGCGGAGACGACGTTGCTCTATCACGCAGCGGCGGGCGGCGTCGGCCTCATCGCCTGCCAGTGGGCTGCCGCGCTCGGCGCGACGATCATCGGCACAGTCAGTACGGATGCGAAGGCCGACATCGCCAAGGCGCACGGCTGCACGCACGTCATCAATTCGAAACGCGAGGATTTCGTCGCCCGCGTCCGCGACATCACCGGCGGCAAGGGCTGCGACGTGGTCTACGATTCAGTCGGCAAGGACACGTTTCCGGCGTCTCTTACTTGCCTGAAGCCAAAGGGCCTGTGGGTGTCGTTCGGCAATTCGTCCGGTCCCGTGCCGCCGTTGGCGTTGACCGAACTCAAGGGATCGCTGTTCGCCACACGACCGTCGTTGTTCGCCTATACGGCGGATCGTCGGGACTTGCTGGCAAACGCCGCCGAATTGTTCGCGATGGTGGAAAGCGGCAAGATCCGCATCGCCGTCAATCACGTCTATCCGCTGGCGGACGCCGCCGCCGCGCACCGCGATCTCGAAGCGCGCGCTACGACAGGCTCTATCGTCCTTTCCATTTAAGGGCGCACGGCAAGCTGGGAAGGTTTCATGCAGGACGATGGCCTTGAAGATCAGATCGCGCTTTATTTCCACGGGACGCCAAACGGCTTCAAGATCGCGATCATGCTGGAGGAACTCGGCGTCGCCTACCGGGTGGTGAATATCGACATCGGCAAGGGCGAGCAGTTCGCGCCGGAGTTCCTCGCCATCTCGCCGAACAATCGCATTCCGGCGATCGTCGACCCCGATGGACCCGACGGCCAACCGATCTCCATTTTTGAATCTGGCGCAATCCTCCAATATCTCGGCCGCAAGTTCGACGCCTTCTACCCCACCAACGAGCGGCGCAAGGCGGATGTCGACCAGTGGCTCTTCTGGCAGGTCGGCGGACTTGGACCCATGGCCGGCCAATGCAATCACTTCCGCCGCTATGCTCCGGAAAAAATCCCCTACGGCATTGGGCGTTACACCAAGGAAGTCACGCGGCTGTTCGGCGTGATGGAGCGTCGTCTCGCCGATCGTCCCTGCCTCGCCGTCGACTATTCGATCGCCGACATCGCCTGTTTTACGTGGGCGCGGACTTGGCAATCGCTTGGCCAGGACTTGGAGGCGTTCCCGAATCTTGCCGGCTGGCTGCAGCGCATCGGCGATCGTCCGGCCGTGCAGCGCGGCCTCAACGTTTAGCGACTGCCGGACAACCGGCTCGGATCGACCTGACGGCCGGTGACCTTTTGAAACGCCATGGCGCCGAGCACCTTGTTCGAGGGGATGCGGCGCAGCCCCGGCATGACGTCTCTGTCGGACGCGGACCCGAAATCGTCGTCGTCGTCGCTTGCCGCCGCATCGCTGAGGCCAAGATACGACGGCGCGTGCGAGGCAACCGGCGCGCAGCCCGCCATCGCAACTGCGATTAGTAACAACGTCACAACCCTCGCCATCTCCGTGCCCCATGCCGAAGCCGTTGATCCGGCGCGTTTTCCGCCGCGCGGCTCGCCTCGTAGCCGCATCACGCATCTGCGTTAAGGTTGACAGGCTAGCGACGTCACGGTGAACGGGCGCTGAATGCGCGTCGCCAATCAGCGCCGCGCGCCGAGATTGCGGGTGAGTCGCGATCGCAAAACATGGTAAGAAAAACCTTTCGCCAACCGTTAAGGGAGGCTCTCGACGCGGCTCGTTTCTGGCGGAATGTTCAACTGTGACGCGCGGAACAGTAATCTGTGCATCAACTTCGCTACATGGCGGCCATCTTGGGTTCGCCACGTTTACCAGTTTTCATAAGCTGACTGAGATGGTCAGCGCCAAGCGAATCCGGAGGGCCGGAGACACAGGGAAGGGGCATTGAGCGCGATCATCTCGCCTCAATCGCTTCGAGGAAAATACGGAGCAACTATCATGGGGCGAATGGATATGCCCATGCGTGACACAGCAGAGGTCGCGGCCCAGGGCGGCCAGCCGGATGCGTTGTTCGAGTTGGGTCTCAGCGCCTGCTCGGGACGTGACGGCGCAGTCAACCTGATCGAAGCGCACAAGTGGTTCAACCTCGCGGCGATGCGCGGCAACGAAGACGCCAAGCAGTATCGGCTCGAACTCTCGCGCGACATGACCAAGCACGAGATTGCATTCGCGCAGAAACTTGCGCGCGAATGGCTGCAGACGCGCCACTGAGGTTTCAAGTCGAGGTTAAGCGCGGCGGCGTAAGTGTCGCGCGCTCAGCACTCTGAGAAAAACGTGGACAGACAGCGCCACGTCGATGTCGCTGCGTCACCGACGGCCTTGCCGGCCTTCTGCACCGCGCCGCCCGCCTGCTCGGCCAAGCCCTTCGCGCCTTCGCCGGTTTTTTCGAGCGCGTCCCCGGCGCTGTCAGCGCTGTCTTTGACGGCTTTTTCAACCGTAGCGGGCCCCTCGGTCGTTTTCGGGATCGTTGTCACGGTGTCTTTGGTCGCCGTGGGGGCAGGCGCCGGTTCGGGTCGCTTGACCTCCTGCGGCGGTGCGATCGGCAGAACTTGCTGATCGAGCCCCTGCGCCTTGACCTTTTTTACTTCGCCCGGGCAGGGCGCTGTCACGGCGCGCGACACGGTGCAGCTTTGATGACCGCCGGCTTTGGCGAGTTCGGTGATGCACAGCAATTTGAGGCGCGAATCCTCGCTCGGCAGCTGGTCGCCATCGATGGCGCAGGCATACGACGCATCGGGGCCTGTGCACGTCACGCAGACGTCGGCGGCGGCAAGATCCGCCACGGCGATGAGCGCGATCGCCGCCGCAAGTCCTGAGATCGCGTTCGGACCGGCGACATGTCTGCGCTTTATCATAGCTATTTCCGACTCGCATCAGCGGTTCGATCCCGCGACATTGAGGTTACGCCGCATTTGCGCCTGCGGCCAGACGCGACGCGCCGCGGCGTTAAAAGAGACGCGGCGCATGGGCGCTCGGACGTCACGATGCCCTGTCCAGCCGAGGTTTTGGCCCCGCCTTGCAATACCTAGGTCACGCATCTATACGGGGGCGACGCGATGGTTTGCGGAGATGTGGCCGAGTGGCTGAAGGCAACGGTTTGCTAAATCGTCATACGCTTTAAAGGCGTATCGAGGGTTCGAATCCCTCCGTCTCCGCCATTTCGCAGTCCGACCGCCAAATCGCCTGAGGCCTGCGCCGCCCACGCCGCCGCCATCGTTCGCGCCAATGTTCGTGAAGGGTCGCGCCTGTCGATGTCCAACGATCCCATGTCGCCACCGCGCGCCGCCGAGCGCAGCCCGACCGAAACGCGCCCCGCGCGCATGGACGCGCTCGCGACGCTGCCTGTGTTCTTCAAGCTCCGCGATCGGCGCGCGGCGCTCGCTGGCGGATCCGAGGCGGCGCTATGGAAAGCCGAGCTGCTCGCCGCCGCCGGCGCTCGCGTCGATGTGTATGCAGAGACACTCGCAGAAGGCTTCGCCGAGCTCGCCGCTGATTCGCCGGCGGGCGCCGTGACGCTCAACCCTCGCCGCTGGTGCGCCGACGATCTCTCTGGCGCGGCGATTGCTGTCGGCGCCATCACCGACGACACGGAGGCCGTCGCCTTCGCTGAAGCAGCGCGCGCCGCCGGTGTCCCCGTCAACATCATCGACCGGCCGGAATTCTGCGGCTTCCAGTTCGGCGCCATCGTCAATCGCTCGCCGCTCGTTGTTGCGATCTCGACGGACGGCGCCGCCCCGGTGTTTGCCCAGGCCATCCGATCGGCGATCGAAACGCTCCTGCCGCAAGGCTTCAAGCGCTGGGTGGAAGCGGCGAAAGCCTGGCGGCGCGATGGCGAAAGGCTCGGCGCCACAATGGCTGAGCGCCGCCGCTTCTGGGAGCGCTTTGCCGAGCGCGCCATGTCGAACGCCGGTCGCGCGCCGACGCCCGACGATCTCGAGCACCTCATTCGCGACGGAGCCGCCTCGGCCTCCACAGGCTTCGTCTCGCTCGTCGGCGCCGGGCCGGGCGATCCCGAGCTGCTGACGCTGCGAGCCGTGCGCGCGCTGCGCTCCGCCGATGTGGTGCTCTACGATGATCTCGTCGCAGCATCTGTGTTGGAGTACGCCCGGCGCGAAGCAACGCGCATGCTGGTAGGAACGACAGCCGATGGACCCGCGGGCAAGCAGACCGAGATCAACGCGCTGATGGTTCGCCTGGCGCGCGAGGGCAAGCGCGTCGTCCGGCTAAAATCCGCCGATCCGATGAACTCCGCACGCGGCGGCGAAGAGATCGACCAACTCATCACTGCAGGCGTCGCTTTCGACGTCATCCCGGGCGTCACCGCCCCTTAGCTCGCCTCCGCGCAATAGTTGCGCAAAGGTCTCAGGCCGCATGCCGAACAGTGGCGGCGTTTAAGTCGCGCAAGCGAAACTGATCTGCGAAAGGACCGTGAGTCGCGCCGGAAAAAGCGGGCTGCGCAAGCCATTAGCCAAGCTTGCGAGGTCGGGTCGGCGCACTGGCCTCGGCTTGGAATGACCCCGGCGATTGTCTATAGTCCGGCCCCAGGGGGTCCGGCGCCATAAGCTGGTCCGGCTGCAAAGCCGGATGGCCGCAATCGCGTATGGCCGAAGCGCAGTCATTCGCGCATGTGGCAACGCGGCTCGGGGTCGGGGAAGCGTGTTGGGAGCGGCGTCAGTATGCGGTGCAATCCGTCCTATTGGCTGTTGGGACTTGTTCCGATCGCGATGTTGAGTTGGGTTGCCGTCGAGCTTGAGCGCGACGGCATCGAACGCGATCTCGGACGGCGGATGCAGCAGGCGCTTGCGCGCAACGGATTCGCCTGGGCGGCGCCCATTTTTTCCGGACGCGACGCGACGCTCACCGGCAAGGCGCTCGACGATACCGATCCGGCCCGCGCCATCGCCGCGGCGCGCGACGTGTGGGGCGTTCGCACCGCCGACGCGCGCATCGGCCTCGTCGAAACGGTCGACCGCTACACGTGGACCGCGACGTCGCGCGGTGACGGACGCATCGTTCTCGCCGGCTTCGCACCGAGCGAGGAGTCTCGCCGCACGCTCGTCAGCGCCGCCAAGAGCAACTTTTCCGGCGCCGACATCGTCGATGAAATGCGGCTCGCGCGCGGCGCGCCGGATCGCGACGCCTGGATGTCGGGCGCCGAGTTCGGCCTGAAGCAGCTCTCACATTTGAAACGCGGCGTCGCGACCCTCGAACAACTTGACATCAGCTTGACCGGCGAAGCGGCGTCTTCCCCATCCTACAAGGCCGTGCGCGCCGCGCTCGCAGACGAACGACCCGCCGGCGTCGGCCTCGGCGTCGAAGACATAAAACCGCCCCGGCTCGATCAGTATGCGTGGTCGGCGAAGTATGCGGGCGGCGACGTGACCATCACCGGCTTTGCGCCATCCGATGCCGTGCGCGGCGACCTCGAACGCAAGGCCAAATCGTCGTTCCGCAACGCCAAGATCTCCGATCGCGCCGAAATCGCCGACGGCGCTCCGGACGGCTTCGCCGCCGCCGCCGCAACAACACTCGAGCAGCTCGCGCTGTTGAAATCGGGCGCGGCCGATTTCAACGGCAAGGAGATCACCTTCACGGGGCAAGCGGCCGACGAAGCCGCCGCCCTTGCCGTGCGCAAGACGCTGCGCAGCGTCATCCCGCAAAGCTACAAATTGATCGACCAGATCGGTTTCCCGAAAACGTCGCCGCCCGCGCCGCAGGGCTACGTGATGGCCATCGCCAATGACGGCACGGCGCTCGAAGTCAGCGGCATGGTGCCGAGCGAGGCCTCGCGCACCGCCCTCGTCGACGCCGTACGCGCCCGCTTTCCCGGCAAGACCGTCGCTGACAAACTTGCCGTCGCCCAAGGCGCGCCGGAGGGCTGGCAGCAGTGCATCGTCGCCGGCCTCGCAGCACTGCCGCGCTTGAAATCGGGCAAGGCGCAGCTCATCGATCGCAAACTCACGGTCGTCGGCGCCACCGACGATTATGCCGTCGCCGAGGCGGTGCCGATCGACGTCAAAGCCGCCGCGGGTCAGACGTGTGACGCCCAAACCAACATCCAGTTCAGCGGCAAGGCGCCAACCGATCTCTCCTGGAAGGCCGTGCGGGGCGCCGACCGCCGCCTCGTGCTGCAGGGCGAAACGCCGGACGCGTCGTCGCGCGTGCGCCTCGCTGAGGCGGCGCAGACCTTGTTCCCGGGCGTCAACGTCTCCGATCAGATGATCATCGCCGGCTCGTCGTCGCAGGTCTGGCTACCGGTCGCGCTGCGCGGCCTCGAGCAGTTGGCGAAGCTCAATCAGGGAGAGGCGACGCTCGTCGGCCAGGAACTCACCGTCTCCGGCATCGCCGTGAACGAGGACGTTGCAAGCGCCGTCAGATCCGCCGTCGCAAGCGGCATGCCGCAAGGCTTCACGGGGCGGGAAAAAGTCACAGTCATGTCGGCGGTCGAGCGCGAAGCCGACCAGTGCGAGGGTCTGATGCGCGCAACGACCGAGCGTGGCGTCATCAATTTCGCCCGCGCTGCGGCCGATCTGACCCAGGACAGCACCGACACGCTCAAGGAACTCGCCGAGATCGCCAATGAGTGTCCAAAGTTCCGCATCGAAATCGAAGGGCACACCGACGCCGAAGGCACGGACGAGCGCAACCAGCGGCTCTCGGATCGCCGCGCACGTGCGGTCGCCGACTTCTTGGTGGGAGTTGGCGTATCCTCAAGTAGGCTGAACGCCGTCGGCTACGGCGCCTCGCGCCCGATCGCCGACAACGATACGGAAGAAGGCCGCGCCCGCAATCGGCGCATCGAATTTGCGGTGAAGGTCAATTGATGGGTCACGCTGCGGGACCGGGGAGGCGCTGAGAATGGACTATCTGTTCGTAAAACTGATCTGGTGGATCGCGCTGGCGTTCGCGCTGGGCGCCGTCGCCGGCTGGGCCTCATGCGGCGCAAAGCAGCACGGGGACAACCGCTGACATGACCTTTCTGCTGGCGCAGACATTCCTGCTGCTGCTCGCCGCCTACTTCGCCGGCGCGTTCGTCGCGTGCCTGGCGAAGCGCTGGATCCTCGCCGGCGCAGAGCCGCGCTACGCTGCTGCACAGCCCGCCGCGCCGCTCGCTCTTCCGGCGCCGTTTCCCGAGCCGCCGTTGTCTGCAGCCGCCGCGGCAGCAGCGGCAGCCTCGCGCGTTCCGGCGCTCCGACCCGTCGATCCGGTGGCGCCGCGTCCCGTCGCGCCGCAGCCCAGGCGGCCCCGCGTCGAGGCTCGCCCGCGTTCGATCGAACTGGTGCAGCCGAAGATCGATCTCCTGCCGCGCCCTGCGCCGCGTCCATTGCCGAGCGTCGCCGACACCGATCGTTTCGAGCGCGCACTGCGCGGCCCCGATCCGAACGAGGGCATGCCGCGCCGGCCGATCCTCGAAATCCGTCCCGCCGTCTACAGCTGGGTGACGGGTCCGCCGGGACCATGGCCGCCGCCGAGAAAACCCGATCCGATCCCCGAGCCGGAGCCGGAACCCGAGGCGCCGATTGTTGCAGCGTCTGCTGACGCGAAACCGCGTGACGAAAAGGCGATCGCCGCCCAGGCCGCCGCCGCGTCGGAAATCCGCGCGCGCTCCGGCGTCAGCGCCGCCGCCGCGAACGCCGCCGCCGCGGCGTCTGCCGCGCTTGCCGCCGCCAAAGCCGCCGCCGCCAGCATTGGCGGTTCGAAGACATCAAGCTCCAGCGAACCTGCGAAGGACGATCGCTCCACGCCTGTCGAACCGGCGCGCCAGCCGTCGGTCACGGCGCCGTCCGATCTCATTTCCGGGGGCGACGATCTTCAGCGCATCCGCGCCATCGACGCCGAAACCGAGCAAGCGTTGAAACGCGAGGGCGTCACCAAACTCGAAGCCATCGCCCGCTGGACCGCGGAAGACGTCGAACTGTACGACGAGGAGCTGAAACTTCAGGGACGCATCGACAAGGAACAGTGGGTCGAACAGGCGCAGATCCTGGCCAAGGGCGGCGAGACCTACTATTCGCGCAACCGCGCCGCCGCCGCGCGCGCCGCCGCCGCGACCACGATGCAACGGTCGTCCGAGCCGTCGCCCGCCGTCGAAGACCGCACGGCCGCCGACGACGGAGACGACGGCGAACGCTCCGACGAGGATGAGCCTGCTGCCCCGATCGAGGAGCCCGCCGCCCAAGAACCAGAAACGGACTCACAGCCAGTACCCGCATCAGCTCTCCCGCCGCCGCGAGAGAACAAGGGCAAATCGGTCGGCGACATCGCAGCAGCCGCAGCCGCTGCCATCGCCGCGGCGTCAGCAAGCGTAACGCGCGGCATCCGCCCGATCGAACCGATCTCCCCGCTCTCGAAAGTCGATCGCAATCTCGTCATCCCGACGAAACTCACCGACGCGCTCAAGGACAAGGCGGCGAAGGATGCGGGAACGTCAGCGCCGCAGACGGCGCGGCCCACCGCCGCCTACGCGCTCGACGACGAAGGCGGCGATGACCTCAAGCGCATTCGCGGCGTCGGCGTCCTGATCGAGAAGCGCCTGAAGACGCTCGGCGTCACGACCTACGCCCAGATCGCCAACTGGACCAGCGACGACATCGACCGCGTCAGCCAGCAGCTCGATTTCAAAGGCCGCGTCGAGCGCGAGAGCTGGGTCGAGCAGGCGCGCATCCTCTCCAGCGGCGGAAAGACGGAATTTTCCAGCCGCGTCGACCGCGGCGACGTCGAAAGCAGCAAGGACGGTTGAGGGCGTATGCCTACGCCGCCCGCGCCGCCGCCCGCGCCGGCTGGTCGGCCGCCGCGAAGAACTTGGCGATCGCCGCGATCGTCGGCGCATCGCGCAACAGTGGCGCATGGCCTTCGCCCGCCGCCGTGACGCTGGTGAAATTCGGATGGCGCCGGCCCATCTCCGCCACCGTCTTCTCCGACAGCAGATCGGAATTGCCGCCGCGGATGCACATCACCGGCACGCGCGACAAGGCCCCGAACTGCGGCCAGAGCTGCGGGATCGGCCCATCGAGCACGGACAAGCATTTCGCCAGCTTGCCGTCATAGCCGCTGATCGGCCGCCCGTTGCGCTCATTGAACAGCTGCCGCGCCAGCGCTTCGGCGTCGGCGTCGGTCATGTTGGGAAAATCGCGGGCCGTCAGCTCGCGCACCGTGCGCGTCGCATCGGTCCACGTCTTCGGCGTCGGAATGCGGCCGACATAGCTCGCAATGCGCATCAGCCCGTCGGTCTCGATCACGGGACCGATGTCGTTCAGCACAACTGCGCCGATGCGCGTCGGCTGCACGGCGGCCAGCACCATCGTAATGAGCCCGCCGCGCGACGTGCCGATGATGCCGGCGTCGAACAGGCCGAGCACGGTCATGTAGTCGATGACGTCGTGCATCTCGATCGGCACGGCATAGTTGCGCCAGTCGCTGTCGTGCTCGGACATGCCCCGGCCGCGCACGTCGAGCGTATAGACGGTCCGCGGCGTAACCGCATGCTGGCTCAAGGCGCGCGCGACGTCGTGGAAATCGCGGCTGTTGCGCGTGAGGCCGGCGAGGCACAGCACGGGCCGCCGGCCCGATCGCGCGGGACTTCCCGCAGCCGGATAGCGCCGGCCGTAAAGCCTCAGCCCGTCGCGGGCCGTGAACGTCATGTCCTCGAAACCGTCGTTTGTCGCCGCCATTGCCCGCTCGCCTTACTTCAAAAAGTTTGTCATCCCGGGCGAGCCGCCGTGAGGCGAGACCAGGGACCCAGAAAGCAGTCATGTGTAAGCTCGGCCCTGGGTCCCGGCGCTCCGCTATGCTCCGGCCGGGATGACAAATTTTCCAGTAGCACCCGCCTACCCTTCCGACTTGTCCGCCTGCGCAGCCCCGTCGCCCTCTTCGCTGTCCGACGCCGGTATCTTGTGCGAGCCTTGCGCGCGTACGAGGTCCTGTCCGATGCGCAACGCCTTCTGATCTTCGCCGAGCCGCGCGCGATAGATCTGGATGTTGGACAGCACCTTCGTCACGTATTCGCGCGTCTCGGTGATCGGGATGCGCTCGATCCAGTCGATCGGATCGACGTTCGGATTGCGCGGATCGCCATTCTCGCGGATCCACTGGCGCGCCCGCCCCGGCCCGGCGTTGTAGCCGGCGAGACCAAGTACGTACGAGCCGTCAAACTCTTCCATGCGGTCGGCGATATAAGCCGACGCGATCGTGGCGTTGTAGGACGTGTCGCTCATCAGCCGGCCGATATCGCACTTGATCTTGTAGTCGCCGCAGACGTGCTTCGCCGTCACCGTCATCACCTGCATCAGGCCTTTTGCGCCGGCGCCTGACAGTGTCTGCGGCTCGAACTCGGTCTCCTGCCGCGTGATGCCGAGCATGAACGCCATTTCAGGTGGCTTGCGCAGCGGCTTGAAACTCGGGAACGTGTGCAGCGGATACCCATACGTCAGCAGGTTTTGGCCCCGCGCGATGGCCGCCTTGGCGACGCGCACCGACATCTGCGTGTCGCCGAACATGTCGGCGAGATGGGCGATCATGCCCGCTTCCGCTTCGCTCGGCAGGCCGACGCGCAGCGAGGTGAGGAATCCGCGCGTGTACTCGCGCGACAGGCCGGCCTTGCGCGCCATCGCTGCGGCTTTGACCGCGTCGGACGTGACGAAATTCCGGATCTGCTCGTCGGTCGGATAGGCGGGCGGCGCGACGTCGAGCGACGTGCGCCCCGGTTCCAGCTTCTGCATGGCGAGCAGCCCGTGAAACGTGTCGGGGTTGCGCGTCGCGTTGCGATAGTGCTCGGCCGCCGCCGCCTTGTCGCCGCGGCTTTCCGCGAGCCGGCCGAGCCAGTAGGCGGCTTTCGCCCGGCTCAACGGTCCGTCCGCGGCCTTGGCCAGCGCCGTGAAGTGCGATTCCGCGCTCTTCTCATCCTTCAGATAACGCCAGGCGATCCACCCGGCCATGAAGGTTTGTTCTTTCAGCGGATTGACGGTGAGCGGACCGGCATCCTTCGTCAAGTCGTAGGCAAGCTTCGGCTTGCCGTTCTTCAGCGCCTGATAAGCGAGTTGGCGCCGCTCCGCCCACCACTCATCCAGCACGGCGATCTTCGCCGGATCGGGCGGGATCGCCAGAATGACCTTCGCCGCCTCCTCGTACTTTTCCGCTTTGCGCAACAGCTGCGCGCGATGAAACTGGAAGCCGAAGTCCTTGCCGTCGTCCTTCGCGCCGGCCATCAGCGCCTTGCCGCTTGACGATTTGTTGAACACGGCGAGACGCGCCGTCGCCTTCTTCTGTTCGTCGGCCGACAGCAGCGGAATGACGCGCTTGGCGACGGCCGCGCGCTCGGCGCGATTGCCTGCCCATCGAACGTCGTCCGTCACCATGCGGTCGAAACGCCACTTGTGATCGGCCTCCGTCAGCAGCGATCCGAAGCGGTTGAGAAAACCCGTTTCCAGCGTGCCGGGAATGTTGAGCTCGCGCCAAGTCTTCGATGCGAGCCGTTTGGCTTCCGCCGTATTGCCCTCGGCCAGATGCGCGGAGGCGAGCGCCGCGGTGCCGATGCCGGTCTCAGGCTCGGACTTGGCGAAATAGGATTTGATCGACGCCGCGCTGCCGCCGTTGGTGAACAGCGCTTCTTCGAGCCGCTGCGTCATCATCTTGCGTTCGGGCCAGAGCGGATTGTCTTGGAGGAAGTCGCGATACTCGGCCGCGTCGCCGTAGCCGCTTCGCAGCCGCATCCAGGTCACGAGCTTCTTGGCGACCGGATCGCTCATGCCGTCGCGCAGCGCGCTGAAACTCTCCATGTTGCTTTTCTTGACCGCGTCGGCCGCCTTGCGGATGCGATCGGAGTCGTCCGCGGACGGCGCAATCGCCATGATTGGCGCCATCGCCGCATCCAGTTTGGCGCGATGCGCAGCTTCTCGGGACTCGAGTTTCGGCGCCGGGCTCGACAGCGCGCCGGCCTCCTGCCCAAGGGCCGTCCGAGGCGCCAGGAAAGCCGCTGCCAATCCTGCCGCGACCAGCGCCGCGGCGCAGCGAGACCCGGTCCAAATGATCAAGCCCGTCAAGCCGATGCGTCTCTTCACAGGTGGTGTCCTCGCGGTCCGTGTTGGGCCAGGTCGCTGCCTTGCGGGCCGCAGGGCAAGCGCATATGGTTGCGCCGGTTTCGCCGGGCTTCAAGCCCGTCATCTGCTTCCGTCCATTAAGCGGCGCGGGGATGTTCGGCGCAAGCGCTTTGACCGTGCGAAGCAACATGCCCGTACGGCGACACCGTGGCCAGCCGCGTCGACGGGCGGCATGTCCGCGCCCGGCGCTCTATGCAACCCGGATTTCGCGATGCGGCCTCGAGTGGGCGCGGCCGCAGGTCCATTTTCAGGCGGACGCATGTTCAAAGGTTCGATTACGGCGCTCATCACGCCTTTCAAGAACGGGGCGCTCGATGAGGCGGCCCTGACGCGATTCATCGACTGGCAGATCGCGGAAGGCACGCACGGCCTTGTCCCCGTCGGCACCACGGGCGAGAGCCCGACGCTCAACTACGACGAGCACAAGCGCGTCATCGACATCACGGTCCAAACCGCGCGCAAGCGCGTGCCCGTCATCGCCGGCACGGGCTCGAACTCGACCGACGAGGCCATCGAACTTTCGGAATACGCCGAGAAGGCCGGCGCCGACGGCGTTCTGATCGTGACGCCCTACTACAACAAGCCGACGCAGGAAGGGCTCTACCAGCACTTCAAGGCGATCAACGACGCGATCTCCATCCCGATCATCATTTACAACATTCCGCCGCGCTCGATCGTCGACATGTCGGTGGCGACCATGGCGCGTCTCGCCAAGTTGAAGAACATCGTCGGTGTCAAGGACGCGACCGCCAACCTCGCGCGTCCCTCGCTGCAGCGCGCCGCGTGCGGGCCTGGTTTCATCCAGCTCTCTGGCGAGGACGCGACCGCGCTCGGCTACATGGCGCACGGCGGCGCCGGCTGCATTTCGGTCGCCTCCAACGTCGCGCCCAGGCTTTGCTCCGAATTCCAGATCGCCTGCATGGCCGGCGACTACAAGACAGCGCTCAAATACCAGGACCGCCTTACTGCGCTGCATGATGTGCTGTTCTGCGAAACCAATCCCGGACCCGTCAAATACGCCGTGAGCCGCCTTGGCTTCTGCACGCCCGACATGCGCTTGCCCATGGTTGCGATCTCGGACGCGAGCAAGTCGGCGATTGATCGCGTGCTCGACGAACTCGGTCTACTCGGCGCACGGGCCGCAGAGTAGTGGCTGCGAAGCGCGACGACGGCAGCACGCTGATCGCGGAAAACCGCAAGGCGCGCCACGAGTTCTTCATCACTGACAGCTGGGAAGCGGGCGTCGAGTTGCTCGGCTCGGAAGTGAAATCGCTGCGCGTCGGTCAGACCAACATCGCCGAGAGCTACGCCTCCGTCGAGGATGGCGGCATATGGCTGATCAACAGCTACATCGCCGAATACAAGGGCGCAGCGCTGTTCCAGCACGAGCCGCGCCGTAAGCGCCGTCTGTTGCTTCACGCCAGCGAGATCGTCAAGCTCGCCAACGCCATCGAGCGCAAGGGCATGACCATCGTGCCGCTGGAGATGTATTTCAATGCCAAGGGCCGCGCCAAACTCAAGATCGGCCTGGCCGAAGGCAAGAAACTTCACGACAAGCGCGACAGCGAGAAGAAGCGCGACTGGGATCGCGAAAAATCGCGCATCATGCGGGACAAGGGATGACGTCGATGCAACCCAATCTGCTCGCAGTCGACTGGAGAAAAATTCCGCCTCCCGAAGATGACGGCGCGGCGCGGCATTTGACGGGCCAGAGTCTGCCGTCGATCGACCTAGACGCGACGTCAGGCGCCAAGATCAACCTCGCGCAACTGCGCGGCCGGTCCGTCGTGTACGTCTATCCGATGACGGGCCGGCCCGGCGTCGCGTTGCCGGACGGTTGGGATGAGATTCCCGGCGCCCGCGGCTGCACGCCGCAAAGCTGCGCCTTTCGCGATCATCACGCCGAGTTGCTGGCGGCGGGCGCGAACCGCGTGTTCGGCCTCTCGACGCAGGAGACCGCCTATCAGCGCGAAGCGGCCGATCGTCTGCATTTGCCCTTCGCCCTGCTGTCGGACGCCGCCCTAGCATTGGCGTCGGCTCTGTCGTTGCCGTCGATGACGGTGGGCGGAAAGACGTTACTCAAGCGCATGTCGATGATCCTCGACGATGGCCGGATCATGCATGTCGCGTACCCCGTCTTTCCTCCGGATCGCAACGCCGCGGACGTGCTCGCATGGCTGAAGGCGAACCCGCGATGACAAAATCCTGGCCCTGGCCGGCGCCCAAAGTCGATGACGGCGCAAAACATCTGATCGCCGGCACGCGCTTGCCGGACGTCGCGCTGGTCGCGACCCGTGGCGCGCCAGTCAACCTCGCGCGCTTCCAGGAGCGCGCCGTCGTGTTCATCTATCCCTTCACCGGCGCGCCGGGCGAGAAGAACCCGCCGCGCTGGGACAAAATCGCAGGCGCCCACGGCTCGACCGCGCAAGCCGAAGGCTTTCGCGACGCCTACGGCGAATACCAGCTGCGCGATTTCGAGGTGTTCGGCGTCAGCGCGCAGCCGCCGAAGGCTCAAGCGGCCTTCGCCAAGCGCGCCGGTCTGCCGTTCCAGCTTCTGAGTGATGAAAATTTCGCGTTCGCCGAAGCGCTGGGCCTGCCCCGCTTCGAAACGGGCGGCGTCGCCTATCTGTCGCGCCTGACGCTGATCGTAAAGAATAGCGTCATTTATCGCGTGTTCTATCCTGTGCATCCGCCCGATACGCACGCGCGCACCGTGCTTGCGGCCCTCACCCCAGCTCCGACCTGATCGCGGTGAACACATCGCGAAACATGGCGCGCGTCAGCCGTCCCGTATTGGTGTTGTAGCGCGAGCAGTGGAAGCTATCGAACAGCACGCGACCGTCGCCAACCTCATGGCGCGCGCCGTGCGCAAACGGAAATTGCGATTTTCGCAGATCGAGCGCCGCCAGCGTCTGGTCGTGGGCGATGCGGCCGAGCGCGAGCAAGACACGCAGTTCCGGCAGCGCCGCCATCCGCGCCTCGAAAAACGGCCGGCAGGCGGCGATTTCGGCCGGCGTCGGCTTGTTCTCCGGCGGCGCACACCGCACCGCATTGGTGATCATGCAGCCGACCAGCCGCAAACCGTCGTCGGGGCGCGCCGCGTAGGCGCCCGCCGCAAAGCCAAAATCGAGCAGCGTTTCGTAGAGAAGCTCGCCGGCGGTGTCGCCGGTGAACGGGCGCCCGGTGCGGTTGGCACCGGTGCGACCCGGCGCCAGCCCGACGATCAGCAGGCGGGCGTCGGTAGGCCCGAACGACGGCACAGCGCCATTGAACCAGCCGGGCGCCACGGCCGTGTTGTCATGGCGATAGGCGACAAGTCGCGGACAGCGCCCACAATCCGCAGGGGCTTCGGGTGCGAACTCGGAGGTTTTTTCAGAGATGCGCGCCACGCCGCCTGCCGCCGGCGGGACCACAAACGGTTAGGCCGCCGGGCCAGACGTTAGACTTCTTCCTCGGCGAAATCATCATCGGCGGCGAACGACGGCTCGCGGCCGCCGGCCGAAGGACCACGCCCATGAAACGGACGCGCCTCGCGGGCCGGCCGCGACGCCGGATCACGGCACACCTGGTTTTCAAGATCGGCGAGGTCGATGAACTGGTCGGCTTGGCGGCGTAACTCGTCGGCCACCATCGGCGGCTGAGTCTGCAACGTCGAGATCACGCTGACGCGCTTGCCCTTCTGCTGAAGCGCCGCCACCAGCGAGCGGAAGTCGCCGTCGCCGGAAAATATCACCAGATGATCCAGGTTGTCCGCAAGCCGCATGGCGTCGACCGCGAGTTCGATGTCCATATTGCCTTTGATCTTGCGACGGCCCGCCGCGTCGGTGAATTCCTTGGTCGGCTTCGTCACCATCGTGAAGCCGTTATAGTCGAGCCAATCGATCAAAGGGCGTATGGATGAGTACTCTTGCTCCTCTGCAAGAGCGGTATAATAGAGCGCACGGATCAGTTGCCCCTTCTGGCGGAACATGCCGAGCAATCGCTTGTAATCGATATCGAAGCCGAGGGATTTGGCCGTCGCGTAGAGATTGGCGCCGTCGATGAACAGCGCGATCCTCTCGGTAGGATAGAAGTGCATAGGTGTCGTCCTAATTACGGAGCCGTCGCGCGGGGCATCAGAGGTCACGGGATGCAATCATCCGGCCTTGCTCGTGCCCGGCTCGGACCAAATAAACAACGTCCAAGACGCCGACCACAGGCAGATTATACCCCATTACTACACCGTAGAACAGGGCCAACCCCCAGCTAACTCTTGATCGGTGACGCCGGATACTTGACCGGATACGCCATGCATCGACTACGGTTCAGTGAGGGTTCGGTTCTTATTTTAACATCGTTCATTTTGCCGCAGTTCGCAGCAAAGCCAAGCATTCGCGGGGTGCTTACGCTTTGTAACGGATTTCATTTGTTTTTCTCAGAAACCCGTGGCAGATACTTAACGGCGTGGCGCTGAGAAGCGGTCCTGACGACCTGTTGCGCCCTCATGTTATCAAACAACCAGCCCGTTCGCTCGGAAGGATGCCCCGATGGCTCGCGTCACCGTCGAAGATTGCGTCGACAAAATCCCCAACCGGTTCGAACTCGTCCTCCTCGCGGCGCATCGCGCGCGAGCGATTGCCAATGGCGCCGCCATTTCCATTGAGCCTGACAACGACAAGAACCCGGTGATCGCGCTGCGCGAGATCGCCGAGCGCACGCTGTCGCCCGACGACATGCGCGAAACGCTCATCGCCTCGATCCAGAAGAACACCGAGGTCGACGAACCCGAAGCCGTCGCAGCTCCGCTTCTGCCGCCCGATCGTCGCCCCGTACAACTCGGCCGCGACGACACCTCGAGCGATCAGCAGGTCGACGTGATGACCGAAGAGCAGTTGCTGCGCGGTCTTGAAAGCATGACGCCGCTCGAACCGTCGGCCAACATCGGCTCCGGCGGCAGTGGTCGAGATCGCGACCGCGACCCGCGCGATCGCGGCCACTAAATCTAGCAGTTGCGCGGCATGTAACGGCGGCTTGCGCGTCGCATGCGCCGACGTGCGGCTATCGCTTCGCCGTTCACTTCGAGTACGCTTGCGCCTCCTGAGGAGCGCGCTGAGACATGATGCGGCAGTACGAACTCGTCGAACGAGTACTCAGATACGACCCGAAGGCCGACGAAGCGCTGCTCAACCGCGCCTACGTCTACGCCATGAAGGCGCACGGCGCTCAGAAACGCGCGTCCGGCGCGCCGTACTTCTCCCACCCCCTCGAAGTCGCCGCGATCCTCACCGACCTGAAGCTCGACGACGCGACCATCGCCACCGCGCTGCTGCACGACGTGATCGAGGACACCGATGCGACGCGCAACGAGATCGACCAGATGTTCGGCCCCGAGATCGGCGGCCTCGTCGATGGTCTGACCAAGATCAAGCGCCTCGACCTTGTTTCCAAAAAAGCCGAGCAGGCCGAGAACTTCCGCAAGCTCCTGATCGCCATCTCAACCGACATCCGCGTGCTGCTCGTCAAGCTCGCCGATCGCCTGCACAACATGCGCACCCTCGAGCACATGAAGCCCGAGAGCCGCAAACGCGCCTCCGAAGAAACCCTTGATATTTACGCGCCTCTGGCGGGCCTCATGGGTATGCAGGCGCTGCGCGAGGAACTCGAGGATCATGCTTTCCGCTGGCTGCACCCCGACGCCTATCAGGCGGTGACGGAAAAACTCGAACAGTTGCGCGACCGCAACCGCGGACTTGTCGAGGAAATTCGCCAGGCCCTCGCGCGCAAGTGTTCGGAGGCCGGCATCAAGGCGGAAGCGTCGGGCCGCGAGAAAAAGCCCTACGCCATCTGGAGCAAGATGCGCCACAAGCAGATCAGCCTGGAGCAGCTCTCCGACATCTTCGCCTTCCGCGTCATCGTCGACACGATCGAGGATTGCTACCGCGTGCTTGGCATCGTGCACACCACGTGGAGCACGGTGCCCGGACGCTTCAAGGACTACGTCTCCGCGCCCAAGCGCAACAACTACCAGTCGGTGCACACCACCGTCTACGGCCCGCGCCATCAGCGTGTCGAACTGCAGATCCGCACCCACGCCATGCATCGCGTCGCCGAATACGGCGTCGCGGCCCATGCGCTCTACAAGGAGCAGCGCGCCGTCGTCGGTCTCGCCGGCGCCGTCGCCCCGAACGGCGCCGGACATCACGCGATGACCGACGAACTCGCCGCCGCGCCGGTCGACAACACGCCCTATGGCCACCTGCGCGTCATGATCTCGACGCTGCTCGCCGCCGAAAACCCGGAAGAGTTCCTCGAGCACACCAAGCTCGAATTATTCCAGGACCAGGTCTTCTGCTTCACGCCCAAGGGCCGGCTGATCGCGCTGCCGCTCAATGCGACGCCGCTCGATTTCGCCTATGCCGTGCACACCGACGTCGGCAACGAAGCCGTCGCCGCCTACATCAACGGCCGCCACGTGCCGATCGACACCAAGCTGCGCAACGGCGACGAAGTCGTCATCGAGACTTCGAAAACGCACGTCAGGCCCGCCGCCTGGGAGGCCTTCGCCGTCACGGGACGGGCGCGCGCCGCCATCCGCCGCGCCGCGCGCGACGCCGAACGGCGCCGCTACATCGAGCTCGGCCGGCAACTCGTCGCCTCCACGCTCGCCGGTCACGGCGCCGACTACTCCGATGACAAGATCAAAGCCGCCGCGACGCGCTTCGCTGTCAAATCCGCCGACGATCTCTTGGCCGCCGTCGGCCGCGACGACGTTGCGCTGACGGACGTGGTCGCTGCCGTCCTGCCGCCGGCCGCCGCGGCGCCGTCGAACGACTCCTACAAACCTTCGCGTCGCTTCGGCCGCGCGCAAGCGCAGGACGGATGGTTCAACATCGAGAAGGTGTCGAGCCTGAAATTCCGCGCCGCCGACGGCGAGGCCAAGACGGCGATTTCCATTCGCGGGCCCAACGACGATTTGCCCGTGCTGTTCGAACCCGGCGGCGCCGTGCCCGGCGACCGCATCATCGGTGTCATGTCGCCGGGCGAAGGCATCCGCATTTTCCAGATTCATTCGCCGCGATTGAAAGACTTTGAGCATCAGGGTTGGATCGACGTCACCTGGGATCTGGATCACGACAAGCCCCAGCGATTCCCGGCGCGCATCAGCGTCACCGCGGTTAACGCTCCCGGCACACTCGCCGAAATCGCCAAGATCATCGGCGAGACCGGCGGCAACATCGACAACGTCCGCATGGGACGCCGCGCCGCCGATTTCACGGTGATCTCGATCGAGCTTGAGGTTTTCGATCAGGTCCACCTGAACCGCATTATTTCCGGCTTGCGCGCCCGCCCCACAGTCGCCAAAGTCGAACGTCTGTTTGAATGACGCCGGGGGGCGGGGAAGTTATCGAACGATCGCTTGTGGCGCGTCGGGGCGCGGTTCCAAAGCGCAAAAAACGACAAGGAACGCGGAAGTGGTCGTGCGTACGCTCATCGCGAAACACGGAGGCGAACACCGTCGTCGCCTCGCGCCGGCCGCCGCGCGATTGAGCTCTGTCTCGTACGCCGCCAAGTACGCCGTCTATATCTGGCGGCGCATGCTGCGCGTCCGCGCCACGCCACACGAAATCGCTCTCGGGTGCGCGGCCGGCGTGTTCGCCGCCTGTACGCCGTTCCTCGGATTTCAGATGGCGCTCGCCGCCGTCCTCGCGCTCGCATTGCGCGGCTCCATTCCGGCGGCGCTGGCTGGCACTTTCATCGGCAATCCGCTGAGTTGGCCGGCGATCTGGAGCGCGTCCTACGTCGCCGGCGCCTGGGTGCTCGGGCTCGATCCGGCCTTCGCGGCCGACGCAATTTCCGGCGGCGTCGACGCGCTCGGCGAGACACTGCGTACGCCGTCCCCGCAAACGATGAACGCAGCCGTCGACAACCTGTCGCCAATCTTCCAGCCGTTGGTGATCGGTGGATTGCTGATCGGCCTGGTGCTAGCGGCGCTCAGCTATTATCCAACACGCCGCGCTGCGCGCGTTTTCCAGACGCGACGGGCGCGGCTATAGTCGCCGCCGTCATCCACAGCTTCAGCGATTTTCTCCCATGGCGCCGCGCGCTTCTCCTTCAACCGCCCCGAAGTCCTCCGCTCACCCGAAGCTCCAGCGCCTCGGCGTCAACATCGATCACGTTGCGACGCTGCGCAATGCGCGCGGCGGGCGCCATCCCGATCCCTTGCGCGCCGCCCATCTCGCCATCGAAGGCGGCGCCGACGGCATCACCGCGCATCTGCGCGAAGACCGTCGCCACATCTCCGATGACGACATCTCGCGCCTGAAGGACGAGATCACGCGGCCGCTCAATCTCGAAATGGCGGCGACGGCCGAGATGCTGAAGATCGCCATTCGCCACGCGCCGAACGCCTGCTGCCTGGTTCCGGAGCGCCGCGAAGAACGCACCACGGAGGGCGGCCTCAATGTCGTCGGCGCGCTGAAATCGCTCACTCCTTTCGTCGCCAAGCTCAAGTCCGCCGGCATCCGCGTGTCGCTGTTCGTCGAGCCGGATCTGAAAACCATCGAGGCCTCGGCCAAAGCCGGCGCCGACATCGTCGAGCTGCACACCGGACGCTATTGCCATCTGGCGCTCGACAACGACGTGAAGGGCGTCGCCCGCGAACTCGCGCGTCACGCGGCGGCGGCGCGCGCCGCGGCGGCGCTCGGTCTCGAAGTCCACGCCGGCCACGGCCTGACCTACAACACCGTCGCGGCGATTTCGCACCTGCCCGAGATCGCCGAACTCAACATCGGCCACTTCCTCGTCGGCGAAGCAATTTTCGGCGGTCTGTCGAGCGCGGTGCGGCGCATGCGCGTCTTGATGGACGACGCCCGCGCCGATCAGGCGGACCGCGCGCCATGATCCTCGGCATCGGCAACGACCTTTGCGACATCCGAAGGCTCGAAAAAGCGCTCGATCGCTACGGAGAGCGTTTTTTGGCCCGCGTCTTCACCGAAGAAGAACGCACTCGCGCCCTCGCGCGCCCCCATCCGGCCCGCACCCTCGCCAAGCGCTTCGCCGCCAAGGAGGCGATGAGCAAGGCGCTTGGCACGGGGTTTCGCTCGGGCGTCTATCTGCGCGACATCGGCGTGGTCAATGCGTGGTCCGGTCGGCCGACGCTACGCCTCACGGGCGGCGCCGCGCAGCAGCTCGCGGTGCTGACGCCGGAAGGTTACGACGCGCGCGTCGATCTGACGTTGACGGACGAATATCCCCTCGCCCAGGCGATCGTTATACTCACCGCGTACCCGACCAAGGAGGATCGGCGCGGCTGAAATGACCGCCCGCGCTTGAGCTGCTTTTCCACCGCCCGCCCGATAGCGCGCTGTCACATATAAGCGATTGTTTCTAAACGTCATTCAGGCAGCGCTCTGGGTCTCATTGCGGCCTGCCCGCAAACTCGCTATAGCGGGCGGCCTGTCTCGTCAGCCTCGGTCGCGGCCGTCTGCGGGCGCCACGAACTTTAGGAGCCTCGTTGATGAGCGCGCGATCGAATTTGGCGAAGTCGGGCGGCGCCGACACGCTCATCATCGTGCTCGAAGCGCTGGCGATCGCCATGTTCATTCGCATCTTTTTTTATCAGCCGTTCAATATCCCATCTGGCTCGATGAAGGAGACGCTTCTCGAAGGCGATTATCTGTTCGTCTCGAAGTTGTCCTACGGGTATTCCAAGTATTCGTTCCCGTTCAGCCCGAACCTGTTCGAAGGCCGCATCTGGTCAGCTGAGCCCAAGCGCGGCGACGTCGCCGTCTTCAAGCTGCCGCGTGACAACTCCACCGACTACATTAAGCGCGTGATCGGCCTGCCAGGCGACGAAATCCAGATGCGCGGCGGACAGCTTTTCATCAATGGCGAGGCGATCCCCAAGGTGCGCGTCGGCGACTTCGTAACGACCGAGGAAGACGACCTCGCGCGGCCCGTCCCCGTCTACGAGGAAACCTTGCCGAATGGCGTCAAGTACAAGGTCCTCGACAGCGATCCCCAAGGCCCCCTCGACGACACCGCGCCCTATAAAGTGCCCGAGGGCCATTACTTCATGATGGGCGACAATCGCGACAATTCGACCGACAGCCGCGTGCGCAGCGCCGTCGGTCCGGTGCCGCTCGAAAACTTCATCGGCCGCGCCGAGATCATCTTCTTCTCCGCGCCGTTCAATGAACCAGACAAGATGCACTGGTGGGCGCCATGGTCATGGCCGTTTGACATTCGCTGGGGGCGGTTCTTCAATCTGGTCCGATGACGGATGACCCCTGAGACTGGACTGCGCCGTCCCGTCGAAGCGCCCCGGAATGACATGCTCAGAGCCCGAAAATTCAAAGAGCTTGAAACCAAGCTTGGCCACCGATTCAAAACTCCCGCGCTGCTTGAACGCGCGCTGACGCACGCCAGCGTCCGCGGCGGAAAAACCGAGCGCCTCGACAATGAGCGCCTCGAATTCATCGGCGACCGCGTTCTCGGCCTCGCCATCGCCGAGATCCTCAACGCCCAGTATCCCGACGCCAGCGAAGGCGAACTGGCGCGCCGCTACAATCGTCTCGTCAGGGGCGAAGCTTGCGCCAAGGTCGCGCGCGCCATCGACCTCGGCCCGCACCTGATCCTGTCCGATAGCGAAGCCGACAGCGGCGGACGCCAAAAGTCGACGATCCTCGCCGACGCCGCCGAGGCGCTGCTCGGCGCGGTCTTCCTCGACGGCGGCTTCGACAAGGCCCGCACCGTGGTGCGCAAGCTCTGGCAGGAGCAGTCCGAGCCGGTGCCCGAAGTCGCGGTCGACGCCAAGTCGGCGCTACAGGAATGGGCGCAAGGGCAGGGGCTCGCACTGCCGAAGTACACGGTCGTCGCGCGCAAGGGTCCCGATCACGCGCCGCGCTTCACCGCCGAGGTCCTCATCAGCGGCCGCGCGCCGGCGCAGGGCGAGGGCGCCTCGAAGCGCATCGCCGAGCAGGCGGCGGCGACGGCGCTCTTGAAGCGCGAAGGCGTGCGCAGTGAGATGATCGATGTCTGATGCCGCGCCAGCCCCGACAAACGATGGCCGCCGCTGCGGATTCGTCGCCGCGCTCGGCGCGACCAACGCCGGCAAGTCGACGCTCGTCAACGCGCTCGTCGGCGTCAAGGTGTCGATCGTCTCGCACAAGGCGCAGACGACACGCGCTCAAATCCGCGGCATCGCGCTCGAAGGTCAAAGCCAGATCGTTTTCATCGACCTGCCGGGCGTCTTCAATCCCAAGCGCAAGCTCGACCGCGCCATGGTGGACGCCGCTTGGGGCGGCGCCGAAGACGCCGACGTCGTGATGCTGGTCATCGACGCCGCCAAGGGCGTGGATGAAGACACGCAAAAGATCATCGAGCGCATCAAGTCGTCCCGCGCGCCGCGCATCGCCGTGCTGAACAAGATCGACTGGATCGAGGAAAAGGAGCGCCTTCTCGCTCTCGCCAAGCATGTCGACGGCCTCGCCGCGTTCGACCGCATCTTCATGGTCTCGGCCCTGAACGGCGCCGGCGTCGCGGACCTCAGAACCTATCTCGCGACCGCCGTCCCGCCCGGCCCCTGGCACTACGCCGAGGACGATGTCACGGATATGCCGCTGCGCATGCTCGCCGCCGAAGCCACGCGCGAGCGCATCTATCACTGGCTGCACGACGAGCTCCCTTACGCGATCACCGTCGAGACCACGAGCTGGAAGACGCTGAAAGACGGCTCGGCCCGCGTCGAGCAGACGATCTACGTCGAGCGCGACGGACAAAAGAGCATCGTGCTCGGCAAGGGCGGCGCGACGATCAAGAAAATCTCCTCCGAAGCCCGCCGCGCCATTGCCGAGATCGCCGACCATCCGATCCACCTTTTCCTGTTCGTCAAGGTGCGCGGCAACTGGGGCGGCGATCCCGAGCGCTATCGCGAAATGGGCCTGCCCTACCCAAAATCCTGAAAGCGCGCGCCGATGCGACCGCCTCATGCACTGGACTGACGAAGGCATCGTTCTCTCCGTGCGCCCGCACGGCGAGACGGCGGCGGTCGTCGAACTGATGACGCGCGCCCACGGACGCTCGCTCGGCTTGGTCCACGGCGGGCGCTCGCGCAAACAGCGCCCCGTGCTCCAGATCGGCAACCACGTCGACGCGACGTGGAAGGCACGCCTCGCCGATCACCTCGGACATTGGACGCTGGAACTGCGCCGCGGTTTTGCAGCGGAAGCGTTTGCCGACGCCGCGGCGCTCGCAGCCCTCCAGTCGATGACGTCGCTGACGCGGCTTCTGCCCGAGCGCGACCCTCACCCGAACCTCTACGAGATCACGCTGTTCGTGCTCGGCTTCATGAGCGACGCGACGGTTTGGCCGGCGCTGATGGTGCGATGGGAACTCGCGTTGCTCGAAGAACTCGGCTTCGGACTCGATCTCAGCCAATGCGCGGCGACGGGCGCCAACGACGCGCTGATCTACGTCTCGCCGAAAACGGGACGCGCCGTCTCGGCTTCGGCGGGCGAGCCCTACCGCGATCGCCTCCTCGCGCTGCCGCAGTTCCTCACCAAGCAGCGTGGCGGCGGCGTGACGAACGCCGACGTACTCTCCGGCCTCAAGCTCACCGGACATTTCCTCGAAGCGCGCGTGCTCACACCACGCGACGCCGCCCTGCCCGACGCCCGCGGGAGGTTGGTGCAATATTTGGCAAGGGGATAGGGGACGCCATCGTCGCTGCGCACAGGCCCAACGAAACTGTCGCTTCGATCAGCGCCAGGAGATGCCATGAGTTTGAACGCGGCTTCGAACTGAAGGCTGCCGAACTGAAGCCTGCAAGGAGCACACTCAGCGTTCAGCCTCAGCGGTTCAGAGTCTCTTCGGGATTGGTCCAATCATCGCGGTGACGTGACTGAGCGTCTCGCGCCCGTCGCGGCCCGTCGCGTCCGCGCCCACGTCTGAAGCGAGTGCGGGCTGTGACATGAAGACTTCCCCGCCAACCAGAACTTTCAAATCCTTATTGCGAGACGCCTTGCGGACGGTCCGAATATGCGACGCGAAGGCCGCTGGGTCATGAACAACGCTCATCGAGAGGCCGACGATGTCGAACCATTGCGTCTCAACCAGTTCGAGGATGTCGTCGATCGTCCGAGGTGGTCCGCCCCACACGCGCCATCCCTCGCGACGGAAATGCTCGCCGATCAGAGACACGCCGAATGTGTGTTGCTCACCCGGCATCGGCATCAACAGGGCGCGTCGGTCGGAAGCGGGCTGGCGGCCCTCTTTGACCAGTTCGTCGCTGAAGGTATGGACGATCTGCTGCAAGTGAGAAATTCCGCGCGTCACGTCCAGAAAATCATTGATATCCTCCTCCCATAGCACGCCCAGACGGCGCGCTACGGGCGCGAGCAGATCTTGAAACAAGGCTTCGACTGTCGCGCCGCCTTCGCGCAACTCCTCGAAATAATCCAAGGCCGCACCGGCCTCCCGCCTGATGACGAGTTCTGAAAATTCGTCGATGGACTCCGCGATCCTGGCAGACGTCGCTCCGGTCGGAGGAGTTGGCTCGACGATGCCAAGCGGATTGGCCAACAGCAGACGAGGGATGACCTTGTCGGCGATGATTTTATCGAGCAGCGCTTGCTGTCTTGAAAACAGAATGTCTACAGGCTGTGACGCTTTCCGAAGTCCGGCCTGAGCCGGCCAATCTTCACAGCAGGCATCGGGTTCGCTGCCCGCAAGCGGTAAATTTCGCACTCATGCCCCCATCACCACGACACACGGAAAATCCAGAAGAGGCTGTAACGCCAGCGTCTGATTGTCCGGCCACCACCAAAAATAAAGCACGGTCAATAACGCCGCGCCAGACGCAAACAATGCTGCAGCGCACAGCGAAAAATCTAACGCGACGGTATTTTTGGCGACCGCAAATGTCCCCCACCCACACGTGTCATCCCGGACGCGAAGCCGCGCATCGCGATGGCCCGAACGTGATCCGGGGGACCCGGAAATTTCGTCCTGCGTTCGTAGGCCTGGGTCCCGGGTCTCGCACCACGGGCGCTCGCCCGGGATGACAAATCGTAGGACTGCGCGCACAATTCCCGCCGTTCACCCTCCCCAAAAAAACTCGCGACACGATACAAAAAACTTATCCCCGCTCATTGGGGCCCCCTCATACTCCGCTCATCCACCCGCTCCGCGAGGGGCTTCCGGAAGCGCCGAAAGCGCGGGTGGAGGTGTCTTGTTGGCGTCTGGCCGCGTCGTGTCACGGCCTCGCAAGGTCGCTGCCTTGCGCGCCAACGGGCGGGATCAGATTGAACCTCGCGCGCGGGCGACCGCACGCGGGCAGGTCCAGGCGCGAGGCCATGTCGCACAATCGCTGACGCGATTTTGCGGCGCGGCGGTGCGCGGGGAGCCGGAGGGGCACACCTTTCATTCGGCTTCTTCCCGCGTCTCGCGGATGCCGAGAGACCGCTCAATCCCCGCCAAAAGGACGCCGCGCGGGCGGCCAAGCGCTGCCC
>JBJXHD010000004.1:0-54081 GCA_046160845.1 Hyphomicrobium sp. | reverse complement strand
TTGTCATCGTCCTCGACGATGCGCGCCTCTCCCCAGATTTTCGTGCGGCGCTGGCGCGCATAATCCATCAGGAAGATGAAGGCGCGCGGGTTCTCGGAGAGATTGCCGGCGGTGATGTATTGCTTGTTGCCGCGATAGTCGGCGAAGGCGAGCGTCGTTGCGTCGATGACTTTCAGAAACCCTGGCGGGCCGCCGCGATGCTGCACATAGGGCTGACCCTCGGCGTTGGCGGTGGCGAGATAGAATGACCGCGCCGCCGCGATGTCGCGCGCCAGGTCCGGCGTGATGGTCGACGCCCAGCCGTGCGCCTGTTCCATGCGCTCGTATTGTTGACGCGATCCAAGGCGCTGCTGCTGCGCCTTGACCGCCGCCGTGAACGCGACATCCGAGGGCGTGCGGGACATGGCTTTGGCCTTCAGAGCGCGGGCATCGTGACGAAGCCCGGGAGCTGCTTGATGCGTGCGATCCACGCAGCAATGTTCGGATATTTTTCGAGCGTTACGCCGCCTTCGTGGCCGATGCCGATGTAGGGCATGCAGGCGATGTCGGCGATGGTTGGTCGGCCGAGGGCGAGCCATTTGTTCTTCGCGAGATGCGCGTCCATGATGCCGAGGATGCGCGCCGCCTTCTCGCGGGCGAGGTTGACGTCGAGCTTGTAGCCAAATTTGTCGTGCAGGCGGGCGTCATTTGGCCCGCGCGCGATTTCGTTGGACGCCACGCTCAGCCATTCGGCGACCTTGGCCATCGACGCGGCATCGGTCGGCAGCCAAGTCTCGCCGCCCCACTTGCGCGCGATGTAGACCAGGATCGCCTGGCTATCGCGCAGCAGGACATCTCCATCGATGAAGATCGGCACTTCGCCGAACGGATTGAGGTCGGTCAGGGGCGGCTTCTTGTGTTCGCCAGCCATGAAGTCGACAGGGCGCAGGTCGAGCGGCACGCCGAGCAACGCTGAGAGCAGGCGCGCCTTGTAGCAATTTCCTGAGACTTCGAGGTCGTAGAGCTGGGGCATGGAATGTCCTCGGCAACAGATTGTCGGCGGCGAAGATATGGGCTGCTTCACAATTTTAGCCTAGCCGGTAATATCGAAAAGTATTCTTGCAATAATTGGGAGATCGACATGGACCGCCTGCGCGCCATGAGCGTGTTCATCGCCGCCGCGGGCGCCGGCAGCCTCTCGGCCGCCGCGAGACAGCTCGGCCAGCCGCTCGCCACCGTCAGCCGGCAGCTCGCTGCGCTCGAAGCCCACGTCGGCGCCGTGCTACTGGCGCGCACGACGCGCAGCATGGCGCTGACGGACGCCGGTCGCGCGTATCTCGAAACCTGCCGTCGCATCCTCGAAGACCTCGACGCGGCGGAAACACAGATCGGCGATCGCGCGCATGGGCTGGCTGGCGAGATTTCCGTCACCGCGCCGGTCGCTTTCGGTCGTCTGCATCTTATCCCTGTGGTGACGCGGTTTTTGGCCGCCCATCCGCGCGTTTCGGTCCGCCTCGCGTTGTCCGACCGCGTCGTCGATCTGGCGGAAGAGAGCATCGACGCGGCGCTGCGGATCGGCGAGATGCCGGATTCGTCGCTCATTGCAACGCGCGTCGGCGCGGTGCGCCGCGTCGTGTGCGCCGCACCGTCGTATCTGCGCAAGCATGGTGCGCCGGACGCACCGAAGGCGTTATCGGGTTGCGACTGCGTTGCTTTCGGCGGCTTGTCGGGCGGGGCGCGATGGGCGTTCAGAAGCGCGGCGCATGGCCGAATTTCCGTGCGCATTGCGCCGCGGCTCGCCGTCAACACGGCGGAAGCAGCGATCGACGCGGCGATCGCCGGCGCCGGCGTCACGCGCGTGTTCTCGTATCAAGCCGAAACTGCATTGGCGCGAAAGAAGCTGGTCGCCATCCTCGAGGAGTACGAGGACGTCGAGGCGCCTGTCCATCTCGTGCAGCGGACGCTTCGGCTCGCCAAGCCGCACGTCCGCGCGTTCGTCGCCTTTGCAGCGGACGCGTTGCGCAAGCGCCTCGCGGCCTGAGCGCTGTCGCACCTGATGCGCCGGCGGCGCGTATGCTGAAATTCGACTTGCCAGACGCCGTGTTCAGCGAAAAGATGCGTCGTCGATCAGGCTCAGGGCGCGTCGCCATGAAAGCGAAGGTTTTAGCCGTATTGGCCATTGTAGGCGCCGCGCTGAGTTTTCTCGCGGTCGAACTGGCGCAGCATTTTGGCTTCATCGCCGGGGAGCAGCTTTACAAAGGTTGGCGCAACGCAGAGATCGAGCAGCGATACCGAGAAGTCGCGGCTGACCTCAACCAGAAAGTTCCAATGCAGGCCGATGAGATCACACGGCTCGATTCCGTCCAGGCTGCGGACATGACGGTAACCTACAATTACACGATGCTGCAGGTTCCCCCAGCGTCCGAGATCGAGACCCTTCGCGGAAACATGATTCAAAAAGCCAAAGATAACTACTGCGGAACAACGGTGAGGTTCCGCGACGACGGCGTCGGGGTCGCCATGACGTATGTCGATGCGAATGGAAACTCCATCTTCGCGCTGCGGATTGCGCCCGAAGATTGCTGACGCCGCCGAGGCGCTGCGCGACTCGCGGCCTGACTACTTCAAACTCGGGAAATTAAATTCGGCGCCCTTGCGGATGCCGGTCGGCCAGCGGGCGGTGATGGTCTTGATGCGCGTATAGAAGCGCACGCCCTCGGGGCCGTAGATGGCGTGATCGCCGAACAGCGAGCGCTTCCAGCCGCCGAACGAATGATAGGCGACCGGTACAGGCAGCGGCACGTTGATGCCGACCATGCCGACCTGGATTTTGTCGGCGAAGGCGCGGGCGGCGTCGCCGTCGCGTGTGAAGATGGCGGTCCCATTGCCGTACTCGTGGGTATTTATGAGGTCGGCGGCTTCGTCGTAGCTCTCGGCCCGCACCACCGCCAGCACGGGTCCGAAAATTTCCTGTTTGTAGATCGCCATGTCGCGCGTCACGTGGTCGAACAGCGAGCCGCCGAGGAAGTAGCCGTTTTCGTAGCCTTGCAACGAGAACCCGCGGCCGTCGACGACGAGGTCAGCGCCTTCCTTGACGCCGCGGTCGATCAGCCCCGAGATGCGCCGCTTGGCGTCGCCGGTGATGACGGGGCCCATTTCAGATTCCATGTCCGTCGCCGGGCCGACCTTTAATGCGCGCACTTTCGGCGCCAGCGCTTCGATGAGGGTATCCGCCGTTTTTTTTCCGACCGGAACCGCGACCGAGATCGCCATGCAGCGTTCGCCGGCCGAGCCGAAACCGGCGCCCATCAGCGCGTCGACGGTCTGGTCCATGTCGGCGTCGGGCATGACGATCATGTGGTTTTTTGCGCCGCCGAGCGCCTGCACGCGTTTGCCCTTGGCCGTGCCGCGCGAGTAAATGTATTCGGCGATCGGCGTCGAGCCCACGAACGACACGGCGGCGATGTCGGGGCTGTCGAGGATCGCATCGACGGCGGTCTTGTCGCCGTGCACGATGTTGAACACGCCCGGCGGCAGGCCAGCTTCCTGAAACAGTTCCCAGATCAGCATCGGCGCGGAAGGATCGCGCTCCGATGGCTTGAGGATAAACGTGTTTCCGCAGGCGATGGCGACGGGGAACATCCACATCGGCACCATGGCGGGAAAATTGAACGGCGTGATGCCGGCGACGACGCCGAGCGGCTGGCGGTCGGACCAGCTGTCGATGTCGGGGCCGACATTGCGGGAGAACTCACCTTTCAGCAGATGCGGGATGCCGCAGGCGAAATCGACGACGTCGATGCCACGCTGGAGTTCGCCAAGAGCATCGGCGTGCGTCTTGCCGTGCTCGCTCGAAATCGCGCGCGCTATGTCGTCGGCGCGGGCTTCGAGCAGCTGCTTGAATTTGAACATCGGCCGGACGCGCTTCAGCGGCGGCGTTGCACCCCAAGTGACGCTCGCCGCTTTGGCGGCGGCGATGGCGGCGTTCACGTCCTCGATGCTGGAGAGCGGCAGTGTCGCCGTCTGCTCTCCGGTCGCCGGATTGTAGACGGCGGTGGTGCGGGCGGACGCTGAGGCGATCTTCTTGCCGTTGATGGCGTTGTGGATGGTGAGCATAGTTGGGCGCCTCATTTTCTAACGTCATCCTCGCACGACCGAGCGTAGCGAAGGAGTGCGGGGATCCAGCGTCTGATGCGCCGAAGGCCCCATTTTGTGTCTTCGACGAGTCTTGCGCTGGATCCCCGGCCTTCGACGCGGCTGTCGCCGCGCTCGGCCGAGGATGACAGACACACCTCAACTCGTCGTTGTTTTCAGAACGTCCGTGAACGTGTCGATCAGGTGGTCGATCTCGTCCTTCGAGATGATCAGAGGCGGCGACAGTGCGATGATCTCGCCGGTCTGGCGGACGAGGATATTCTTTTCGAAGGCTTTGATGAACCGATCATAGGCGCGCTTGGTCGGCTGCGCCGGATCGGGCGCGAACTCGATCGCGGCAATCAGGCCGATGTTGCGGATGTCGATGATGTGCGGCAGGCCCTTCAAGGCGTGCACCCGCTCTTCCCAGTAGGGCGCCAATTCCGCGGCGCGGGTCATCAGCCCTTCGTCCTCGAACGTGTCGAGGGTGCCGAGCGAGGCCGCGCACGCCATCGGGTGGCCCGAGTAGGTGTAGCCGTGGAAGAAGTCGATCATCCACTCGGGTCCGTTCATGAAGGCGTCGTGGATGTGGCCTTTCACGAACACCGCACCCATCGGGATCGTGCCGTTCGTCACGCCCTTCGCCGTGGTGATCATATCCGGCGAGATGCCGAAATAGTCCGAGCCGAACGCCGCGCCGAGGCGGCCGAACGCGGTGATCACTTCATCGGCGATGAGCAGAATGTCGTGCTTGCGGCAGATGGCTTCGAGGCGCTGCAGATAGCCCTTCGGCGGGATCAAGACGCCCGTCGAGCAGGCCACCGGCTCAACGATGACGGCGGCGATAGTAGAAGCGTCATGCAGCGCGACGAGTCGTTCGAGATCGTCGGCGAGTTCAGCGCCATGCTCGGGGATGCCGCGCGTGAAGGCGTTCTTTGCAAGATCATGCGTGTGGCGCAAGTGATCGACGCCGGCGACGAGCGCGCCGAACATCTTGCGGTTGTTGGCGATGCCGCCGACGGCCGTACCGCCGAAGTTGACGCCGTGATAGCCGCGTTCGCGGCCGATCAGTCGGACTTTCGTGCCGTTGCCCTTGGCGCGATGGTAGGCGAGCGCCATCTTGAGCGCCGTCTCGACCGACTCGGAGCCCGAGTTCGTGAAGAAGACGTGCTCGAACCCCTCGGGCGCAATGTTGATCAGGCGATTGGCGCATTCGAACGCCTTGGTGTGCCCCATCTGGAATGTGCCGGCGAAATCGAGCGTTGCAGCCTGTTTGCTGATGGCTTCGACAATTTTGGGGCGGCAGTGGCCGGCGTTGACGCACCACAGACCCGACGTGCCGTCGAGCACGCGGCGGCCGTCGTGCGTGATGTAGTGCATCCGCTCTGCGCCGACGAACAGGCGTGGCGCCGTCTTGAACTGCTTGTTGGCCGAGAACGGCATCCAGAACGCGGCGAGGTCGTTGGGCTTTGGCTGCATGTTCATGGTGGTGATCCCATACTTCGGCGCCGGCGGCCGGCTCCCCGGAGGGGAGTCGCCGGCGCCAAGAAAAAGTTAGGTGGCGGCGCTCAGCGCCGCGTCGAAAATGTCCATGCCTTCGCGCACGAGCGCGTCGCTCGCGGTCAACGGCACGAGGAAGCGGATCACGTTGGCGTAGGTTCCGCAAGAGAGCAGGATCAGGCCGCGGGCGCTGGCTTCCTTCAGCAGCGCGGCGGTCAGTTCCGGCGCCGGGTCGCCGCTGGCCTTGTCCTTCACCAGTTCGACGGCGCACATGGCGCCAAGGCCGCGCACGTCGCCGATGCAGTTGAGGTTCGAGCGCGCCTGCATTTCATGGCAACGGTCGAGAATGATCTTGCCGATGGCGTTGGCGCGATCACAGAGCTTTTCTTCGGCGATAACGTCGAGCACCGCGTGAGCCGCGGCGCAGGCGACTGGATTGCCGGCGTAAGTGCCGCCGAGGCCACCGGGGTTGGCTGCGTCCATCACATCGGCGCGTCCGGTGATTGCCGAGAGAGGCAATCCGCCTGCGAGGCCCTTGGCGAGAGTCACGACGTCAGCCTTGATCCCGTAGTGCTCCATCGCGAACATCTTCCCCGTGCGGGCGAAGCCGGTCTGGATTTCATCGGCGATCAGCAGGATGCCGTGCTCGTCGCAAATCCTCCGCAACGCCTGCATGAAATCTTGCGGCACGATGTTGAAGCCGCCTTCGCCCTGGATCGGTTCGATGATGACGCCGGCGATGCTAGACGGATCGGCCGAGTGCTTGAACAGAGATTTGAGCGCGGCGAGCGCGTCGGCGGTCGAGACGCCGTGGACATCGTTGGGGAACGCGACGTTGTAGACGTCGGACGGGAACGGTCCGAAACCCTTCTTGTACGGCACGACCTTGCCGGTCAGCGCCATGCCCATATGGGTGCGGCCGTGGAAGCCGCCCGTAAACGAGATGATGCCCGGCCGGCCGGTGAAGGCGCGCGCAACTTTGACGGCGTTCTCGACGGCTTCGGCGCCGGTTGAAGCCAGCATGGTTTTCGCGGGGCCCGGAACCGGCGCGATGGCGTTCAATCGTTCTGCAAGGCGCACGTAGGTTTCATACGGCGTCACCTGGAAGCAAACGTGGCTGAACGCCCCGAGCTGCTGCTTCACGGCCGCGACGAGCTTGGGGTGCTGATGGCCGGTGTTGACCACGGCGATGCCGGCGCCGAAGTCGATGTAGCGCTTGCCGTCTTCGCTCCAGATTTCGGAATTCAGCGCCTTCTTGGCGAAGATCTGCGTGACGTTGCCGACGCCGCGCGGCACGGCGGCGACGCGGCGGGCCTGCAGCTCGGCGGAGGTCGGCATGGTGAAGTTCCTTTACTGGCGTCGGGCGACTCGCGTTCCGGCCGCCCGGCGCTGGAAGGAGGATTGCCCGGTTCTAACACTGATCAATACTTTAAACAACATGCTCAAAATACTTTTAGTGTCGGTCTGGGATAGCGCGCCGCCCCTTGCTTGTTGCCATCCCGGGCGAGCCGCATCGCGGCGAGGCCCGGGACCCAGGGGCAGAATGCACCACCCTGGGTCCCGGATCGCCATGCACGGCATCGCGTCCGGGATGACAAGTGTTGGGCGCGTGTCCTTTCCGATTGTCATCCCCGCGCTTCGACACGGCCCATGGCCGTGCTCGCGCGAGGATGACGGGGTGACCTAAATCACGCCGCGGGCGCGGAGCGCCGCGATCTCGGCGGGGGATATGGCGAGGCGGGCGCCCAGAACGTCATCCGTGTGCTGGCCGAGCGTTGGCGGCGCGGCAAGCGCAGAAGGCGCGGCGTCCGCATAGCGGATCGGCGACATGACGGACGGCACGGCGCCGGCAGTCGGGTGCGGCAGCGATTGGACGACGCCGCGCGCTTGCGCCTGCGGATCGGCGAACGCCTGATCGAGCGTGTTGATGGGACCGGCAGGCACGTTCATGCGCGCCAATGCGGCGAGCCAGTCGGCCGTCGTGCGCGCCGCTATCACGTCGGCGATCAAAGCCGAGAGCGTCTCGCGGTTCTGCACGCGCGCCGGGTTGGTCGCAAAGCGCGGATCGTGCGCCCACTCGGGGTTGCCTGCGGTCGTCGTGAACGCCGCGAACTGTGTGTCGTTGCCGACGGCGAGGATGATGTGGCCGTCCGTCGTCGCGAACGCCTCGTAGGGCACAATGTTGGGGTGCGCATTGCCTCGGCGGTGAGGCGCGATTCCGGTCGCCAGGTAATTCATGGCTTGGTTGGCGAGCATCGCCAATTGGCAATCAAGAAGCGAAATGTCGATGGTCTCGCCGGCGCCGGTCGCGTGACGGCGATTAAGCGCGGCGAGGATCGCGACGGTCGCGTACATGCCGGCGAACAGATCGGCGATGGCGACGCCGGTCTTCATCGGCGCGCCGTTCGCTTCTCCCGTGAGGCTCATCAGGCCGCCCATGCCCTGGATCAGAAAATCGTAGCCGGGCAAATCGCGATAGGGGCCGGTCTGGCCGAAGCCGGTGATCGAGCAATAGATCAGTCGCGGATTGAGCGCGCGGAAGCTGGCGGCATCGAGGCCGTACTTCGCCAGCTGTCCGACTTTGAAATTCTCGATCACCACATCCGATTGCTCGGCGAGGGCCGACACGAGGCTTTGGCCTTCGGCGCTTGCGATGTCGATCGTGACGGATTTCTTGCCGCGGTTGGCGGCGAGGAAGTAGGCGCTTTCCGTCGTTTCAAGCCCGGTTGCATCGCGCGCGTAGGGCGGTCCCCAGGCGCGCGTGTCGTCGCCCGATCCCGGCCGCTCGATCTTGATCACGTCGGCGCCGAGATCGGCGAGCGTCTGGCTTGCCCACGGCCCGGCCAGCACGCGCGACAGATCGAGCACGCGGACGCCGGAGAGGGGAGCGGTCATCGTGGAGCCCGCATAAGAGCGTCATCCTCGGCCGAGCGAATGCGAAGGCCGGGGATCCAGCGCAAGACTCGTCCGAAGGACACGTAGTTATGCGGCTTCGCCAGCTTTGTGCTGGATCCCCGCGCCTCGACACGGCCTGCGGCCGCGCTCGCGCGAGGATGACGTTGAGGTTTGAACTGCGCGCTCGGCCGAGGATCACGTTGTACGGCGAGCATCTCCGCGCAAAACATCAATTGAAAGCCTGCAAGCCGGTTTGCGCGCGGCCGAGGATCAGCGCGTGGATGTCGTGCGTGCCTTCGTAGGTGTTGACGGCTTCAAGGTTCATCATGTGGCGCATGACGTTGTATTGGTCCGAGATGCCGTTGCCGCCGTGGATGTCGCGCGCGGCGCGCGCGATGTCGAGCGCCTTGCCGCAGTTGTTGCGTTTGATCAACGACACGGCTTCGGGCGCGAGTCGCCCTTCGTCCTTGGCGCGGCCGGCATGCAGCGCGGCCGACATCATCAGCGCGATCTCCGTCTGCATGTCGGCGAGTTTCTTCTGGATCAGTTGCGTCGCCGCCAGCGGCTGGCCGAACTGCGTGCGGTCGAGCGCGTAATTGCGCGCCGCGTGCCAGCAGGCTTCCGCCGCGCCGATGACGCCCCAGGCGATGCCAAAGCGCGCGTTATTGAGGCAGCCGAACGGGCCTTTCAGGCCGGAGACATTCGGCAAGCGCTGATCTTCGGCGACGAACACATCGTCCATGACGATTTCGCCGGTTGCGGACGCGCGCAGCGCGCACTTGCCCTCGATTTTCGGCGCGGAAAGCCCTGTCATGCCGCGTTCGAGGATGAAGCCGTTGATGATGCCGTCGTCGGTTTTCGCCCAGACGACGAAGACGTCGGCGAGCGGCGAATTGGTGATCCACGATTTGGCGCCGGTGAGGCGGTAGCCGCCCGGCGCGGTTCGCGCGCGCGTGGTCATGCCGCCGGGGTCGGACCCGTGGTCGGGTTCGGTCAAGCCGAAGCAACCGATGAGGTCGCCCGCTGCAAGGCCAGGGAGATACTTGCTCCGCTGCGCTTCGCTGCCGTAGGCGAAAATCGGAAACATCACGAGGCTCGATTGCACGCTCATCGCCGAGCGATAGCCGCTGTCGACGCGCTCGATTTCGCGGGCTATCAGGCCGTAGCTGACGGCGTTGACGCCGGCGCCGCCGTAGGCTTCGGGGATGGTCGCTCCGAGAAAGCCCATGGCGCCCATGTCGCTCAGGATGGCGCGATCGAAACTTTCATTGCGGTGGTCGGCGAGCACGCGCGGGGCGAGACGGTCGGCCGCAAACTTGCGCGCGCTGTCGCGGATTTGCCGTTCCTCGTCCGTGAACAGCGCTTCGAGGCCGAGCGGGTCTTGCCAATCGAACGCGACGCGCGATGTCGCGTCGATGGGCGTCGCCGGCGAACCTGACATGGGCTGTGCGGCCGCGCGCGTCGACATGGGCGTGGACCTCCTGGGATCTTTTCGAAATGTACTCCCGTTTAATACTTTGAGCAATATGCTCAACATTCTTGACGAAGCGTGATAAATGTCGGGCGAACACTTCAGGCTTACTCGGAGAGACGTCGTTGACGGCATTGAAAAAGCGCAAGTCCGCGTCGCACGGCGAACCGCGCTCGCGTCAGCCCGTCGATGTCGGCGCGCGACTGAAAGCTTCGCGCACGGCGCTCGCTTTGAGCCAGCGCGATCTGGCGGCGCGCGCCGGCGTCACCAACGGCATGATCTCGATGATCGAGCAGAATAAGCATTCGCCGTCGGTCGCGACGTTGAACCGCCTCACCGACGCGCTCGGCGTCTCGTTCGCTGAGTTCTTTTCGCTGGAGCTGCCGAACGCGCCGCAGGTTTTCTACGATCGCGGCGACCTCGCGCCATTGACCGAGGGCCGCGTCACGTTCCGCGTCGTGGCGGGCGAGCGGCGCGACAAGGCCGTGCAGATTTTGCACGAGGTTTATGAGCCGGGCGGCGACACGGGCGCGGAAATGCTCACCCACAAAGGCGAGGAAGGCGGCATCGTTCTCGAAGGTCGCATCGAACTGACGGTCGGCGCCGAGATGCGCGTGCTTGGCCCCGGCGACGCCTATTATTTCGAGAGCACAGTCCCGCATAGATTCCGCAACGTCGGCAAGGCGCGGGCCGTGATCATCAGCGCCTGCACGCCGCCGTTTATGTAGGCGCATGGCGACTCCGCTCCGCGGAGCCGGCCGGAAGGCGCGGAGCGCCGGCAAGAAAAGCCCCTCTCCCCCCTGCGGGGAGAGGGGGCAAAAGAAAAACGCCAGCGTTTCCGCTGGCGTTCTGAAACCCAAACATGACCCGCTGAAATCTTACTTCGCGGCGGTCTTGGCGGCGGCGCGGCGGCGATCGACCTCGGACTTGGCGACTTCGCCTGCGCCGATGAGCGCGTTGATGCAGCTTTTCGAAAGTTTCGGGCCGTTGGCGCGCATGCACTGGCGGACGCCCGGTGTGTCGGGGCTGTGCTGGCTGCAATACGAGTAATAATCGCTGGCGCACGCGAGCTTAACGCGGAAGCTGACGGCGGAGGCGCTGCCGGATATCGTGACGAGGGCAGCGGCGGCGATCAGGGTGCGGGCAACGATGGCGGTCGAGAGGAACATGGCGGGTCTCCTGGGTTCAACGCGGGGTTCACGCTTCGTTGAAACCAGAATTACGCCAGCCCCGGCCGGGCGGCTGTTCCGGTGGGAACCGGTGTTTTGTTAACCAGAAACACCGCCGAGACAGATGAATTTGATCTCCAGGTATTCCTCGAGGCCCTCTTCCGCGCCTTCGCGCCCGAGTCCCGATTGCTTGACACCGCCGAATGGGACGACCTCGTTGGAAAACACGCCCTCGTTGACGCCGATCATGCCGGCTTCGAGCGCCTCTGCAACGCGCCAGGCGCGGCCGAGGTTCTGGCTGAACAGGTAGGCGGCAAGGCCGAACGGCGTGTCGTTGGCAATGCGGATGGCGTCCGCTTCCGTTTCGAAACGGATCAGGGACGCGACGGGGCCGAAGATTTCTTCCTGTGTGATCTGCATGGCGGTGGTGACGCCGGTGACGACGGTCGGCTGGAAGAACAGGGCGCCGTGGTTATCGCGCCCGCCGCCGAGCGTGATCTTGGCGCCCTTGGCGACGGCGTCCGATAGCAGGCTCTCGACCTTCTGAATCGCGTCGGCATTGATCAGCGGACCGATGGTCGATTTCGGGTCGCGGCCGGGAGCGACATGCAACTTCTTTGCGGCTTCAGCGAGCGCCGAGGCGAATCGGTCGTAAATGCCGGCCTGCACCAAGATGCGATTGGCGCAAACGCAGGTTTGCCCGGCGTTGCGATACTTGGAGGCCATCGCGCCGGCGATCGCCTGATCCAGATCGGCGTCGTCGAAGACCAGCAACGGCGCGTTGCCGCCAAGTTCAAGCGTGAGCTTCTTGATGGTGTCGGCGGATTGGCGGTAGAGGATGCGGCCGACTTCGGTCGAACCGGTGAAGGTGAGCTTGCGCACGCGTGCGTCGTCGCACAGCACTTTGCCGATGGCCGCCGAGTCCGTCGACGTGATGACGTTGATCACGCCCTTCGGCACGCCGGCGTCCTCCGCCAGTTTGGCGACGGCGAGGGCGCACAGCGGCGTATCTTCCGACGGCTTGATGACGATGGTGCAGCCGGCAGCCAGCGCGCACGCCGCCTTGCGGGTGATCATCGCGATCGGAAAGTTCCACGGCGTGATGGCGGCGCAAACTCCGATCGGCTGCTTGATGGTGACATAGCGGCGCGACGGCGCTGTCGTCGGGATCGTCTTGCCGTAGGCGCGCTTGCCTTCTTCGGCGAACCACTCGACGAACGATGCGCCGTAGGCGACCTCGCCGCGGGCTTCAGTGAGGGGTTTGCCTTGCTCGGCCGTCATCAATTGCGCGAGCGGCTCCGTTTCGGAGGTGATCAGTTCAAACCAGCGCCGCAGAATTTGCGCGCGCTCCTTCGCGGTCTTCGCGGCCCACGCGGGGAACGCGGCGTGCGCGGCGTCAATGGCGCGGCGGGCATCTTCGGGGCCGAGATCTGGGACGCGGGCGATGTCTTCGCCCGTCGCGGGATCCACGACGGGGAAAGTCTTTTTCGACGTCACCCATTCGCCGCCGATCAGCGCGGCGGTCGGAAATTTTGCGGTGACTGCGTTCATTGTTCTGCTCCTCTGCCACCGTCGCCATCAAACCCGTCATCCTCAATCGAGGGCGCGTCGGCGCGCGACGATTGGGGATCCAGCGCAGGACTCGTCCGAAGGACGCAAAATTGCGGCTTCGCCAGTTTTGCGCTGGAACCCCGACCTTCGACGCCGCTACGCGGCGCTCGGTCGAGGTTGACGTTGAGTGGGGGAAGCGGCGCTTTTTTCCTTACAACGTGATCGAGATGGATTTGAGATCGGCGTACTTGTGCAGAGCGTGCAGAGAGCGATCGCGGCCGAAGCCCGACTGCTTGAAGCCGCCGAACGGCATGGTGATGTCGCAGCTGTCCCAGCCGTTGATCCACACAAGGCCGGCCTTGATTTCGCGCGCCGTGCGGTGGGCGAGCGAGATGTCGCGCGTCCAGAGTCCGGCGGCGAGGCCGTAGGTCGTGTCGTTGGCGATGCGGATCGCCTCGTCGGCCGTCTTGAAGCGGATAACAGCCAGCACGGGGCCGAAGACTTCTTCGCGCGCGATCGTTTGCTCCGGCGCGACGGCGTCGAACACCGTCGGCTCGACGTAGAAGCCGCCGGTCTCGACGCGGGCCTGATGACCCCCGAGCGCCAGGCTCGCGCCTTCGCGCTTCGCCGTCTCGATGTATTTGAGCGCGGTCTTCATCTGGCTGGCGCTGACCATCGAACCGCACGACGTCTTGGGCTCGAGTGGATCGCCGGCCTGGATTTTGCGCGCGACAGTGAGCACCTCATCGAGGAACTGGTCGGCGATCTTCTCTTGCACCAGCAAGCGCGAACCCGCCGTGCAGACCTGACCGGAATTGTAGAAGATGCCCCACGCCGCTTCGGTCGCGGCGCGTTTGATGTTCGGGCAATCGTCGAAGACGATATGCGGAGATTTGCCGCCGAGTTCGAGGCTGACACGCTTCAGATTGCTCTGCCCCGAATACTGCATCAGCAGTTTGCCGACCGGCCCCGAGCCGGTGAAGGCCAGCATGTCGACGTTCATGTGGAGGGCGAGCGCCTTGCCGGCGCCGGCGCCGAAGCCCGGCACGATGTTGAGTACGCCGGCCGGAAGCCCGGCTTCGAGCGCCAGTTCGCCGAGCTTGAGCGCCGTCAGCGGCGACTGTTCCGCGGGCTTCAAGACGACGGAGTTGCCCATCGCCAACGCAGGCGCGATTTTCCACATCGCCATCAGCAGCGGGAAATTCCACGGCACGATCGCGCCGATGACGCCGAGCGGTTCGTGCACGGCGATCGACAGGCGGTCCTCAGTTTCGGGACCGACTTCGCCGTACACCTTGTCGAGCGCCTCGGCGTAATAGCGCAGGCACTTCGACGACTGCGGGACGTCGCCGCGCAGCGCGTTGGTGATCGGCTTGCCGACGTCGAGGCTTTCGAGCAGCGCCAGCTGCTCGACGTCGCGTTCCATCAATTCGGCAAGCTTGAACAGCACGGCCTTCTTGGCGCGGTAATGCATCTTGCGCCAGCGGCCGTCTTCGAAGGCGCGCCGCGCCGCTTTCACGGCGAGATCGATGTCGGCTTCATCGCATTCGGCGACGGCGTTGAGCACGCGGCCATTTCGCGGCGTGACGTTGTCGAACGTCTTGCCCGTGAGGCTCGGCTGCAATTTGCCGTCGATGACCGCGAGGCCCGGCAGCGCAATCGCGCCGGCCAGCGCTTCAAAATGCGCGAGAGACGTCATGACGCTAAATCCTTCCGACCGCCCTCAAGCGACCTGAGCGTACCACTGATGGTCGAGCGCAGTCACGATGCGCTCGAAATTGATGCGCTCGGTCTGCTTCAACTTCACGTACACGTCCTGGAACGTCGGCCCGAAGGCTTTGGCGACCACGGGGGACGTTTCAAACTTATCGAGCGCGTTGACCCACGCCGTAGGCAGCTCCGGCGCGTCGCAATTGTCGGCCATTCCTTCGGCGATCGGGCCCGGCTCGATACTGTTGTCGATGCCGTGGCGGATGCCGGCCAGGATGGCGGCCAGCACAAGATAAGGATTGGCGTCGGCGCCGGCAACCCGGTGCTCGACACGCGTGCCCGGTCCGCTCGAACGCGGGATGCGCAGCGCGACGTTGCGGTTGTTATAGCCCCAGTGCGCTGTCATCGAGACATAAGACTTGGGAACATACCGGCGATAAGCGTTGGCGGACTGGGCCCAAATCGCCATGAAATCGCACATCGTCGCCTGCAGGCCGCCGAGCGCGTTGTGGAAAAGGGTCTTGCCGCTGTCGCCGGCGAACAGATTGGCGCCGGCGTCGTCGATCAGGCTGACATGGACATGCATGCCCGATCCGCACCAGTCGTGATGCGGCTTGGCCATGAACGTCGCGTCGAGGCCGTGGACTTTCGCAGCGGCCTTCACCGCGCGTTTCAACAGCAAGCCATCGAGCGCAGCGGCGAGGGGATCATCGCGGTGCTTCAGGTTGATCTCGAACTGGCCAGGACCCGATTCCTGCATGACGGCGTCAATCGGAAGCCCGTGCGCGTGGGCAACCTTGTAGATGTCGTTGATGAAGGGCGCGAGCGCGTCCATTTCATCGAAGCCGAAGGTCATCGGGAAATCCGGGTCGTCGGTGAGGCCGTCTGGCGTCTTCAGCGTGAACGCGCCGTTGGCCGCCGGTTTGGTGACGTAGAATTCGAGTTCGACGGCGACCACCGGCGTTTTGCCCGTTGCCTTCAGCGCGTCGACCTGCGCCTTGAGAACCCCGCGCGGATCGAGGTCGTCGCGCTCGGCACAGACGATGACGGCTTGGGCGCGCGTCCCGTCGCCAACCGGCATCACTCTCAGCGAGCCCGAGAGGATGCGGAACTGGATGTCGGGATCGCCGGTCTCCCAGAGCCGGTTGGTCTCCTCGACCGAATTCCCGCGAGGGTCGAGGATGAAAACGGAGGCCGGCATCAGCACGCCGGATTTGGCGACGTCGCGGAGATCGTCGCGCCGGAAACGCTTGCCGCGCGGAATGCCGTTCATGTCGAACAGGATCAAGTCGATCCACGCCACGTCCGGATGCGCGGCAAGGAACTGGTCGGCGTCGTCGACGGTAATGAAATCTTCGGTCATTGCTTGCCTATGCTCCAGGCGATTGGCCTGCGGCCGCCGCGCCGAAACGGCGGAACAGTGAAACGGATACGGGATTTGCGGCGGCGCGCCACTCGGGATGCCATTGCACGCCGAGCGTGAACGGATGGCCGGCGGGCGCGCGCACGGCTTCCACCAGTCCGTCTGCGGCGAAAGCTTCAGCGACAAGCGGCGCCGCGATCTTGGCGATGCCCTGGCCGTGCAATGAGTTAACCATGATCTCGTCCTGTCCAACCCAGTCGCGCAATTGGCCCTTGAGGGTGATCGGGTGCGAAAGGCCGAACTTCTCGTCCATGTTGTCGGATTTTGGCTCGCGGTGATCGTTCAAACCCGAAACCGAATGCACGGCCTGATGCAGCGAGCCGCCGAGCGCGACGTTCAACTCCTGAAAGCCGCGGCAGATGGCGAACAGCGGCTTCTTTCTTTCGATCGCCGCGCGGATGAGGGGAAGCGTCAGCGCATCGCGCTCGCGGTCGACGGTCGCCGGATCGAGCGGGTCTTCCTCGGAATAGTGGCGTGGCTCGACGTTCGACAAACTGCCCGAGAGCAGGATGGCGTCGGCGATTTCGAGCACGGCGGCGATGTCGGCCATCGACTGGCCGAGCGGCGCCAGCAGAGGCTGGCATTCCGCCACTTCGGCAACGGCGGCGGAATACTTGCGGCCCACGGCGTCGAACTGCAGGCCGCTGATCATCTTGCTGCACGAGGGAATGACGACGATTGGACGGCTCATGCCGCGAGCTCTCCGCGCACGTCGTTGAGGGTCTGATCGAGCGCCTTGCCGATGATGCGCTCGGCTTCCGCAAACTCGGCGTCGGTCCAGATCAGCGGCGGAGCGGTGACCAGCGTGTCGAAGACGGCGCGCATGATGAAACCTTCGCGGAAGAAATGATCGCGGCACATCTGGCCAACGCGGCCGGGATCGGCAAAGCGCCGTCGCGTGCGTTTGTCGGCGACAAGCTCGATCGCGCCGAGCATGCCGACGGACCGCACCTCGCCGACGAGCGGGTGATCCTTGAACTTGCCAAGCATCTTGGCGAGCGCAGGCCCGGTGTCGGTCTTGACGCGTCCGACCAGGTTTTCGCGCTCCATGATCTCTATGTTTTTCAGAGCCACGGCGCACGCGACCGGATGGCCGGAGAACGTATAGCCGTGATTGAAGTCGTCGTTGTGGGCCATCAAGGCTTCGCAGATCTTGTCGTCGATGATCAGGCCGGACAGGGGAATGTAACCTGACGTCGCCGCCTTGGCGAAGGTGATCAGATTCGGCTTGATGCCGTAGTGCTGAGAGCCGAACCACGCGCCGAGCCGTCCGAAGCCGGTAATGACCTCATCAGCCAAGAACAGGATTTCATACTTGTCGATGATCTTCTGGACCGCCGGCCAATAGCTCGCCGGCGCGATCTTGACGCCGCCGGCGCCCTGCACGGGTTCGCCAGCGAACGCCGCGACGTTCTCCGGTCCGACGCGCAAGATCTCGTCTTCAAGCGCGCGCGCGGCGCGAAGGCCCAGGGCTTCCGGGGTTTCGCCGTCAAAGGCCTCGCCGTACCAGTAGGGGTCCATGACGTGGCGAAAACCTTCATAGGTCGGATAGGTGTGGGCATGAACGTGGCCCATGCCGCCCATGGAGCCGGCCGCAATCGTCGAGCCGTGATAGGCCATCTTGCGCGAGATGATGACGCGCCGCTTCGGCTGGCCCTGCAGGACCCAATAGTGGCGGATGAGGCGGATCGCGGTGTCGTTCGATTCCGATCCGGACGAGCCGTAGAAAATCTGGCTGAGGCCGGCCGGCGCGATCTCCGCGATCTTTTGCGACAGCGCGATCACCGGTGGGTGCGAGGTCTTGAAGAACGTATTGTAGAACGGCAGCTCCATGATCTGGCTGGCTGCGGCGTCGGCGAGTTCCTTGCGACCGTAGCCGACGTTGGTTGTCCAAAGCCCCGCCATGCCATCCAGAATGCGCTTGCCCTCGCTGTCCCACAAATAGGCGCCGTCGCCCTTGACGATGATGCGCGCGCCGGAGTTGCGTAGCGACTGGTGGTTGGTGAACGGGTGCAGATGGTGGCGGGCGTCGAGATCACGAAGCTGGGCTGAATTCATGGTGCTGGTCACGGTCGGTCCTCCAGGAAATTATGCAATGAAATCCGCCATATGGCAGATTGGAACGCAGAGGACGTTAGTGGGGCGTATAGCCAACCCGGGCGCACAGCCTCAGTAAATCGGCTTTGTCGATGCCGGCTGAATAATCGCCGCGCGCCGACTGCTTGCCACCGATCATCCAAAAAGGGGCTGGCGCTCGACGCTTGGCTAATATCTGTTCGATGGCACAAAATATCAGCACACGCTGTCTCCTGCGCTCAGCAAGGCGATCAATTGGGATTTCTGGACAAATATACGATTGCATAAATATCCGTCCGCGAACAAGGTTTGCGGACAAACCGTTTCTATTGTGCATATTACTCTACAGTGTAGAATTGTCAAGGAGAGGCGCTTAATGCCGAAGGTGAAAACGCGCGGCGCGATTAGCAAGTCCGACATCCTCGAAGCGGCATTCACCATGTTCGAGGCCGAAGGCGACGAGGGGTTTTCGGTGCGCAAGGTGGCGGCGCTCGTCGGCGTCGATCCGATGACGGTGTTGCACCACTTCGGCACCAAGCGCGAATTGTTGCGAGCCATCGCCGACCGTGCTGTCCACACCGTCGTCATTCCGCCTTCGACGGATGATTGGCGCCATGACTTGCGCTCCATTGGCGCCGCCTATCGAGAGCTGGCGTTGCGAAACCCAAGGGTTTTTCGGCTGCATTTCCACTTTCATGCGACCGGGCCCGCCGACCACCGGGCTGCCGAGATTGTCTATCGCGCGATGCTTCGGGCCGGGAGGCCAAATCGCGAGGCCGCCGGACTTGGCCTCGCATTCTATGCCTTTGTGCTCGGTTTCGCCTTGGCCGAGGCGGAAGGGCTGCTGCTGCCGATTACCGCCGACGACGAGGCGGAACTGCTGGGGCTATGCCCTGAGATGTTTCCCGCGACGCGGGCGCTGGTGCCGGCCTTCAAGCAGTTGAATCCGAACGATACGTTCGAATCTGCGATGGAAATCTGCCTCGAAGGGCTCGCCTCGTCCTGGCGCAGAGACGACGCGTCCGAGGGATCGGATGCAAGTCATGCCCGGCCGCTTTCGCCTATCTCCGGCGTGGACGGCCGGCTTGCTTTGCGCAAACCGCTGATTTGAACCCGCCGAATTGAACGCCGGCTTGCATCGCCGCCGCGAGCGCGCATTATTGTCGTCGATGCCGCTCGTTCAATGCGAGCCATCGGCGCCCGCAGCGCGCAGATCGCTGCACCCCAACGGGAGCGACGGCGATGATCCGAGTTCAGGCTGGCGGCGTCTCATATGTCTTTCCTGATCTAAAAACACTGTTGGCGAAGGCCTCGCCCGCGCGGTCCGGCGACGTGCTGGCCGGCGTTGCGGCGGCATCCTCAGCGGAACGCGCGGCCGCCAAGATGGCGCTTGCCGACCTGCCGCTGAAGCGATTTCTGTCGGAGACCGTCATTCCTTATGAGACTGACGACGTTACGCGCCTGATCGTCGACACGCACGACGCCGCGGCCTTCGGGCCCGTCTCGCACATGACCGTCGGGCAGTTTCGAGACTGGCTATTGTCGGATCAGGCGACGACGGCCGTTCTCGCCGCGCTGGCGCTGGGGCTCACGCCCGAAATGGTCGCGGCCGTCTCGAAGATCATGCGCAATCAGGATCTCGTTCTGGCCGCCCGAAAGATTTCCGTCATCACCAAATTCCGCGACACGATCGGGCTTCCCGGTCACATGGCTGTGCGTCTGCAGCCGAACCATCCAACCGACGACAAGAAGGGCATCGCAGCGTCGATGGTCGATGGGCTCATGTACGGTTGTGGCGACGCGGTGATCGGCATCAACCCGGCGAGCGACAACATCGGCGCCATCACCGATCTCCTCAATATGATGGATGAGGTCATCAGACGTTTCGAAATCCCAACGCAAAGCTGCGTTTTGACCCACGTCACGACGTCGATCGAGGCGATCCGGCGTGGTGCGCCCGTCGATCTCGTATTTCAGTCGATCGGCGGCACGGAAGCGCTTAACGCTTCGTTCGGCGTGACGCTCGACATTTTGAAGGAAGGCCGCGAGGCGGCCTTGTCGCTGAAGCGCGGCACGGTCGGCGACAACGTCATGTATTTCGAGACGGGCCAGGGCTCGGCGCTTTCTGCCGACGCGCACCACGGCGTCGACCAGCAGACGCTTGAAGCGCGCGCTTATGCGGTTGGCCGGCAATTCAAGCCGTTGCTCGTCAACACCGTCGTCGGCTTCATCGGGCCTGAGTACCTTTACAACGGCAAGGAGATCATCCGCGCCGGCCTTGAAGATCATTTCTGCGGCAAGCTCTTGGGTCTGCCGATGGGTTGCGACGTCTGCTACACAAATCACGCCGAAGCCGATCAGGACGACATGGACATTCTGCTGATGATGCTCGGCGCCGCCGGCGTGACCTTCATCATGGGCATCCCGGGCGCCGACGACATCATGCTGAACTATCAGTCGACGTCGTTCCATGACGCGCTGTATTTGCGCGAGGCGCTGGGCTTGAAACGCGCGCCCGAGTTCGAGACGTGGCTCGAAAAGATCGGCATCACGGATCCGGGCGGACGGCTGGCCAAGCACAAGCCAGAGAATTTACTCATCGCCCACGCGAGAGGACTCGCGGCATGAGCGCGGACGACACGCTTTCGACGGACACGGCCGGAGAGGATCCCTGGTCGGGGTTACGCCGTTTTACGGACGCGCGCATCGGCCTTGGCCGTTCGGGTTCCGCCATGCCGACGCGCGAAGTCCTGGCGTTCTCGCTGGCGCACGCGGAAGCGCGCGACGCCGTGCTGACGCCGATCGACTGGGCTCCGCTGGAATCCGGATTGGCGGCGCTGGGTTTGACGACGATGCAAGTCGCCAGCGCCGTGCAAGGGCGCGCCGAGTATCTGCGCCGCCCTGATCTCGGCCGTCGCTTGTCGGCAGCGTCCAAGCAACACTTGATGTCGGCAGCGAAGGCGAATCCCGCCGATCGGCCTGACCTTCTGATCGTCGCCGGCGACGGTCTGTCGTCGCGGGCCGTCGCGGCGAATTTGATCGCGCATCTGACGGCGCTGCTGCCGCATGTCCGAAAGGACGGCCTAAAACTCGGCCCTGTCGTGCTGGCCAATGAAGCGCGCGTGGCGCTCGGCGACGAAATAGGCGAAGCGCTCGGCGCCAAGGCCGTGCTGATGCTGATCGGCGAGCGACCGGGCCTGTCGTCTCCGGACAGTTTGGGCGCCTACCTGACGTGGTCGCCGAAAGTCGGCCTCAAGGACGCCGACCGCAACTGTATCTCGAACATCCGCGTGCGCGGTCTCAGCTACGAGGAGGCGGCATTCAAGACCGCTTGGTTGCTGCGCGAGGCGTTCCGGCGCGGCCTGACTGGCGTGAATTTAAAGGACGATTCGAACTTCCTTCTGAGCGCCGATCCGGCGCCGCGCGCTCTCGGGTGATTGCAGCGTGAACGCATTAACTACATGCCCCTAATGCCCTAAAAACTTGCGGGTCTGGGGGGTGGCGCCCGGATTGCGCTCAAATACGGCGAATGACGTTCACGTCAAATTGGGCTACGATGCAGGGATGCGGCGAGTCTGCCGGGTCGCCAGACTTCGCCCGCAAGCAATGGGACGGGGGGTCCACGCACAGAGATCGTGTCGTGCATGCTGGCGGTCATGTGAGTGTCCGGACCTTCGCGCCGGGTTGACTCACTCTCCGCCTCGTCTGCCGTCGGGTCGACGCGCGTCGAACTCCTTCAAGATAAGGGGACACGGCAATGGCGGAATCGGTATCAGGCGTCACCTATGAAAAGGTGGACGACGCCTATTTCAAAGCGCGCGGGCTAAAACGATATGCGGGCGTCTGGATGCTCTGGGCTCTCGGCGTCGGAGCGGTCATCTCGGGACACTTCTCGGGCTGGAACCTCGGTCTCGGCGCAGGCGGATGGGGCGGCATGTTCGTCGCGACCATCATCATCGCCATCATGTATCTCGGACTTACCTTCTCGCTTGCCGAGATGAGTCCGGCGATGCCGCATACCGGCGGCGCCTATTCCTTCGCGCGAACGGCGTTCGGACCGTGGGGCGGGTTCATCACGGGCCTGGCCGAGAACGTCGAGTATGTGATGACAGCGGCCGTCATCGTCTTCTTCATCGGCAGTTACGTGGCGGCGATCGTCGGGGCTCCAACGGAGATGCAACCCCTATTTTGGATTGCGGGCTATGTGCTGTTCGTCGGTCTCAACATTCTGGGCGTCGAGCAGTCATTCAAGTTCTCTATGTTCGTGACGCTCGCGGCACTGGCGTGCCTCGTCGCCTTCTATGTCAGCGCGGTGATGTTCGGCAACATCGACTTCAATCGCTGGGCGCTGAACATTGCTCCCGACGGCAGTGAACTCCCCGAAGGCAACGGTCCGCTGTTCCCGTTCGGCAATTACGGCATTCTCGCCGCTTTGCCGTTCGCGGTTTGGCTGTTCCTCGCCATCGAGCAGCTGCCGCTCGCGGCGGAAGAGTCGGTTGATCCCAAACGCGACATGCCGAAGGGCATCATGCTCGGCATGTTCACGCTGATTGCGTCGGCCTTCGCCGTGCTCTACCTCAACCCGTCGGTCGCCGGCGTCGGCTCGAAGGCTCTCGGCGCGTCGGGTGAACCGCTGCTCGATGGTCTTCGCGCCATCTATGGGACGGACCTCGCCAACATCATGGCGGCCGTCGCTGTGATCGGCCTGGTCGCGAGCTTCCATGCGATCATCTTCGCGTTCGGTCGGCAGATCTACTCGGTGAGCCGCGCCGGCTACTTCCCGAGCAGCCTGTCGATCACGCACGGCACGCGCAAGACGCCGCACATCGCCATGATCGTCGGGTCGATCCTCGGTCTCGCGGTGATGCTCGGGGTTTGGTACGGGCAGGGCGCGGAGCAGGGCGCGAAAGTCATTGGCGGCACGTTGCTGAACATGGCTGTGTTTGGGGCCATGTTCTCGTACGTGATGCAGGGCTTGTCCTACATCCAGCTGAAGAACAAGTTCCCCAACATCGATCGGCCGTACAAGAGTCCGCTCGGTTCGTTCGGCGCGATGCTCACTGTCATCATCGCGCTCGTGACGATCTACATGCAGCTGCAGGATCCCGTCTATCTTAACGGCGTGCTGTGGGTGGCGGCGTGGTTCGCCGTCGGCATCCTGTATTTCGCGCTGATCGGCCGGCACAGGCTAATCCTGTCGCCGGAAGAGGAGTTCGCGATGTCAAAGGGTGCGGCGGCCTACAAGAGCATCTGAGCCGCAAGACCAGCTGAGCAAGACCAAAGAAAGCGCCGGGCGACCGGCGCTTTTTCGTTTTGCGCGTTTTGACTCCACTTCGCGGAGCCGGACGCAACGCACGTGACTGTCGAGATTGGATCGGGCTGCTGGCTCCGCGGGTAGGATTCGAACCTACGACCATCCGATTAACAGTCGGACGCTCTACCACTGAGCTACCGCGGAATACCCTGATCTTCGCCGGGAAGCGCCCGCATAGCAGAACGCGTCGTACGTGGCGAGGGGCAATGGGCCCCGCGCAAAACCCGTCTCGCGCGGCCGGCGTGCGTCAAAAGCGCTTGGAGGCCACGCCCGGAATTGAACCGGGGTGCGCGGATTTGCAGTCCGCTGCGTCACCACTCCGCCACGTGGCCTCAGTGCCGTTTGGCGCATGGCTCAGACGGCTTTACAGCGTCTTCCGCCATCGCGATGATCCGGCGAGCGCGCTCTAGCATACGCGAGGAACGCCTTACAAGCAGCTAACGATCCTGAAGCAGCACGGGCGCGTCCTGCGACGGCAAACCTGTCGCGCGCCGCCGCGGCCTCGCGTATAGCCAGGGCGGGCAGAACTCCGCGCCGTCATGGGCGCCGCGACGATTGGGGCTCATCAATGGCGGATTGGGCGCTTCAGAGAAGGAACATGGTGGAGAGCCAGGTGCGTCCGAGCGACGTGACCGACCGGCGCATCATGACCGCGATGATGGCTGTGCCGCGCGAACGATTCGTGCCGCAGCGACTGGCGGGACTAGCCTACATGGATACGGCGCTGACGCTGGACGGCGGGCGCAGCCTGATGGCGCCGCGTGATTTCGCCAGGCTGATCCAGCTCGCCGGCATCGAGAGCGATGAGCGCGTGCTCGACGTCGGATCGGGGGGCGGATATTCCGCGGCGGTGCTTGCGCGAATGGCGGGGACCGTGGTCGCGCTCGACTGCGACGCCACTGCCACGGCTGGGTCGAGGTCGGCGCTTGCGGAGGTCGGGGCCGACAACGTCACGGCCGTCACTGGACCGTTGCAAGACGGCTGGACGGACGGCGCGCCTTACGATGTCATGGTCGTCGAAGGCGGCGTCTCGCAAATTCCTGAAGCCTTGAAGGCGCAACTGGCGCCGGGTGGCCGGCTGGTTGCGGCGGTGGTCACTGCCGGCATCGGTCGAGCCGTGGTGTGGAGGCGCGAAGCAGGCGACGGCGCGCCGCGCGTCGCCTTCGAGATCGGGGCGCCGCGCCTGCCCGGGTTCGACGCGGCCACGCCGAGATTCGAGCTGTGAAGACTTAGTCTGCGCTCGCATCGGTGCCCGGGGGCGGGGCAGCGCGAACTCGAAAAAAACTGACTCTGCAGCAGCTTGCTGGAATAAGGCGCTTATCGAATCAGGGTTGTGCCGACGGAGAAGTGCCGCAAGTGCGATTCTAACTCTAAACGACGTCCTTTTAACCTTTGCGCACAGGTTGTTACTGCGCCGTTGAAAACCGCCGCCTAATACTCGCAAACGTCTGAGTTTGTGTGGGATTTCAGCAACGCGCCTGGGTGAAAGCTCGCTCTGCCGGATATGGAGCGCGCACCGCGCCGGGAATCTCGACTATTTAGTGCGAGTCGAAATGTTGATGGATCCGTGGGCGTCGTACAGAGCGGCGCTCCGTCACTTTCATTTTCTGCCGAGTGGTCCGTGATTAGCACCCCATGCGGCAGCGGTTTGGATGAGAACGAATGCCACCAACGCCAAAGCACGGCGTCAAATTTCGGTTAGCTGACCACTCTTGCCTGCCTTCAGCGGTGGCGAGCGTTGCTCTATTGGCATGCGCGCTTTCATGGCCGGGCGCAGCCGTTGCGCAGTCTTTACCCGAGGCCTTGGGGCAGGCCTATCACTACAATCCAACGCTCGACGCCGAGCGCGCGCGCCTTCGCGCGTCCGACGAGGATGTTGCGCGCGCCAATTCCGGCTATCGCCCGGACATCAGCGGCTCTGCCGACGTCACGTATGACAAAACCTTTTTGAAACCGAACCCCATTCTTCCGGAGAGATCGAATACCGCCAAGGGCTACTCGATCCAGGCTATCCAGCCGATCTTTCGCGGCTTTCAGACGGTCAATGCGGTGAACGCCGCCGAGGCGTCGGTTCGCGCCGCGCGCGAGTCACTGCGCCAAGTCGAGCAGGACGTGCTGCTTCAGGCCGTGACTGCGTACGGCGACGTCGTCAGTAATCGCGCTATCGTTACGCTCCGAGAGAACAACGTTCGATTCCTGTCGCAGGAACTGCAGGCGACGCAGGATCGCTTCGCCGTCGGCGAAGTCACCCGCACGGACGTAGCGCAGGCGCAGGCCCGGCGCGCGCAGTCGGTGTCAGACCTGGATCTTGCAAAGGCCAACTTGAAAACGAGCCGCGCTGTTTTCGAAAGGGTGGTCGGCTCACCTCCTCAAAACCTCACAGAGCCCAATCCCAACAGCCCGCTTGTGCCGCGCTCTCTCGAAGAGGGTATCAGCATAGGCACCCAGGAAAACCCGCTAGTCGTCGGCGCGCTCTATCGCGAACAGGCGTCGAAATTCCTCGTTGACCAAATCCGCGGCGAGTTGCTGCCGCAGGCGCAGGTTGAGGCGACGTACACTGAACGTTACGATCCTGGCGACGGCACGGATAAGTCGGAGTCTACGTCCGTGGTCGGCCGCCTGAATGTGCCGATCTATCCGGGCGGCGGCGAAGTCTATGCGCGCATCCGTCAAGCCAAGCACACGCATGTGTCGATCATTCAGGAGATCGAAGAGTCGCGCGCTCTGGTCCAGGCGCAAGTCGTTCAAGCTTGGTCGGAGCTTCAGGCTTTCAGGGCGCAAAGCGTATCGGACCGAGCGCAGATCGAGGCCAACCGGACGGCGTTGAACGGTGTGCGCGAGGAAGAAAGGGTCGGGCAGCGTACGCTGCTTGACGTTCTCAATGCGCAACAGGAATTGCTGTTGTCGCAGGTCCAGCTCGAGGGCACGAAGCGGAATATCCTGGTCAGCGCCTACACGGTCATTGCTGCGATCGGACGTCTGAACGTGGCGGAAATCGGCGTCGCGGACGTCGCCTACGAGCCGGAAGCCCATTATGACGAAGTGCGGCGCAAAGGTTTCGGCATCAGCATCACCCGCGATGACGGCAGCCGCGTCGACGCTTGGGAAGCGAAAGTCGAGCACGAACCCGTCAAGTGAGACCTTGGGTTTAGCGCGACAGCCGACACCGCCTTATTTTGCTCCAAATTGGAACAGCGACGCCGCGAAGGCTTCGCCTTAGATCTGAACAGCGTCGCCAAGCGCCTTGAGAGCGCCGCGCTTCGGGGATAAGTCTATCCCCTATTGTTGCTCCGCGGGATGCAACCTGTCACGATCGTCCTTTATCGCGGCAGGTCGCTGGCGCCAGACGTTTGGACGACGATGACCATACGACGGATCGGCCTCGCTGATCGCAACGTCGCAGACCGGGGTTATCGTTAGGTGCGAGAAGGTGCGGTATGACACGACTAGACGCTAGTGGTGATCCCAGCATGGAGGAAATTCTCGCCTCCATTCGCAGGATCATCGCAGAGGAGCCACCGGGATCGCGCGCCGTTGCGCCTCAAGCGCGACCCGCGCCGCAGCCTGCTCCCGCCGCGGCGGCGTCGACCGATCGGGCGCCCATCACGCGCGACGCCTCGGCCATGGGGTCATCGGCGGTCAAGTCTGACCTCCTCGCGCGTTTCGATCCGTCATCGGGATTCGATAGCGGGCGTCGCACTGAACCTACGCTGTCGTCACCTCAGCGCCCGTTGACTTCGGCGCAATCATTTCCTGCGGCGGCGCAGGACGGCGCCACGGAGCGTCGCGATGTCCGCGCGCGCAGCCCTGATCCGGCGGCGCCCGCAGTCAGCGTTGAGGCGCAGCTTTCCGATCTGCTGGATGGCGGAGAGTTGCTCGATTCGAGCGGCCAGGATGAGAAAGATGCGTCGCCCGCGCCAACGAGCGCCAGATCATCGCGTCCCGGCTTCACCGTTTCGCGCGACGGTTTCGTGCCCTCAGAGCCGTCTGAGTCCGACGCCGCCGATCCGTTCGACTTCGATCTTGGACCTTCGCCGTTCAGCAAGCGGCCTGCCAACGGCCAAGGCAACGCCCCCGCCAATGGCCAAGCGAATGGCTCGGCCAAAGTCAGCGCGCCACTGCCCGACGACTTTGAGGATCCACGCCCGGCCCAGACCGCCGATTATGGGCGCGGCCGCACAGACGTGAGATCCGAACCAGAGCCCGCGCCTCGCCACTTAGCCTCTGCGCCAGTTCCGAGATCTGAGCCGACCCCAACCGAAACGCCGCGTGAGACTTTGCGACAGGCGCCGATGGCGCAAACTTCGGCGCCGAAATACGAAGCTCCTGTGAAAGCGGCGCCCGCGCCAGCCGTCGAAGCAAAGAGCGTCACGCCGGCGGCCTCGCCGAGTATCCAAGCCACGCTGCCGCCAATTCGCCCGTCGTCCAACGCCGACTCTTCGGGTTTCGCCCGGTCCGTCGACATGATGTCCAGCCGATCGGCGCGCGACTCGATGCAGGACGTCGTGACAGAAGCCGTCAACGCAGCAATGTCCCGGCCGCACAAGTATTCAGCCGTCGAGATGGGCGGGGCGCGCGTTGCGGTCGAGGTCGACGACGCGTTGACGCCAGGCCAGCAGATGGCAGTGCGTGACGCTGCGGCTGGCGGCGCAGGTCTGCCGGCTGTGCGGAATGGCGACACAGCGATCCGCACCATGGAAGACACCGTCGCCGATCTTTTGCGGCCGATGCTCAAGGCTTGGCTCGCCGAAAACATGCCCCGGATCATCGAACGCGCGCTTCGCCGCGAGATTTCCGAGATGAGCATGCCGTCGCAACAGCATAAGACGGCTGCAGAATAGCCCCAATTCGTGCGCCATCGGCACGCTAATCCAACGGAGCCCCTAGGCTCCGTTTTTTTTTGATCGGACTTGAGCATTTCAGCTCGCGCAGAAAAAAAATTAGGTTAAGTTCGCCTTAAGTCCGCCGTGGAGCGGTCGTATTGCAACACCACGGGCGAAAAATGATCTCTCGTTTCGGAAGGCGAGACATCGACGCGCCGATGGGGAAAAGCGCACGGCGAAGATCGATAACAGGAGCGGCAGCGCAATTTTCCGAAGACGAACCGAACGGGGCAGGTAACGGGGCGCCAGCGCGGTTCTGCGGTTAGGGTTGGTACGCAGAAGAGGTAGCGTCATGACATCGTACAACGGGGCCAATAATCATAATGTCGAGTCCATCCTGGCGTCGATCCGTTCGACGATCGGCGATGAACATGATCCACGCGCGCCAGGACGCGGACCTGTTCGCGCCGCGGCTAGCGCGCCGGCGCAGCATCGCCCGGCTCCGATAGCCGACGAAGCCTCCGAATTCGAACTTCCTGCGATCTTCAAGCCCGGCCACCCATCGTCGCTCGGTGACGCACGGCCGAACTTGTTTGGCCGTCTCAGCGACGCGCTGAAACCATCGGCGCCGGTCGAGCCGGATCGCTCGCGCACCGTCATCCGTTTTGAGCCGGCCTCCGCGGGCCGCATGATCGATCCGCCGGCGCCGCCCGCTACCGCCCACGCGTCGCGGTCCGAGCCGCAATCCTACCCCGATCCTACGGCGAAGGTTTCGGCTGACAACGAAGGGGTGCGGCGCGAAATGACGTCGTTCTTCGATACGCGGATGAAAATGATGGCGCCGGCCCCGAGGCGAGAGCCGGAGCCTGAGCCTCTTCCGCCGCCGATCGCCGCGCCGCCGCGGCGGTTCGAGCTTCCCCCCGCGTTGCCGGATCGCGCCGACGCGCAGGACATGGGCGGCTTCGGGATGGAAGATGCCGCAGCGCAAATGATGCGGCCCATTCTGCGTCAATGGCTGACCGACAACATGCCGCGGATCGTCGAAAAGGCGTTGCGCCATGAAGCCAGCACGGATAGCGGCGACCATCAGCCACCGCCGCGCAAGACGCTGCGCTAGAAGCGGTCGCAAGGTTGACAGTGTGGGAAGGGGAGCCGTACCACCGGGGGCCATAAAACTCCGGTTATAGGCGACGCCCCCACCCCATGCTCGACAAGACCTTCCAGCCGGCCCAGATCGAGCCGCGCATTGACGCCGAGTGGTCGAAGGCCGACGCCTTCAAGGCGGGCCGCGCGTCGAGCGGTGGCAGAAACGCGCCGTACTCCATCGTTATTCCGCCGCCGAACGTCACCGGCTCGCTGCACATGGGGCACGCGCTGAACAACACGTTGCAGGACGTGCTGGTGCGGTTCGAGCGGATGCGCGGACGCGACGTGCTCTGGCAGCCGGGAACGGATCACGCCGGCATCGCGACGCAGATGGTGGTGGAACGCCAGCTCGCAGCCGACAAGCAGCCGTCGCGGCGCGAGCTTGGGCGCGACGAATTCCTGAAGCGCGTGTGGGCGTGGAAAGAGGAAAGCGGCGGCACGATCGTCACCCAGCTCAAGAGGCTCGGCGCGTCGTGTGACTGGAGTCGCGAGCGGTTTACGATGGACGAGGGGCTCTCGAAGGCCGTCGTGAAGGTGTTCGTGCAGCTCTACAACGAGGGGCTGATCTACAAGGACAAGCGCCTCGTCAACTGGGACCCGAAGTTTCAGACGGCGATTTCCGATCTCGAAGTGGTGCAGATCGAGAAGCGCGGGTCGTTCAATTGGGACCTCGCGAGCGGCGAACCATTCGACGCCGAGGCGCTGGGCAAGACGCTCGCGAAAGACCCGAGCGGTCATATGTATTATTTCCGCTATCCGTTGACGCAGAAGGTCAAGGGCTACGACAAGGACTACATCGTCGTCGCGACGACGCGTCCCGAGACGATGCTCGGCGATACCGGCGTCGCAGTGCATCCGGACGACGAGCGCTATGCGGCGCTGGTGAAGGCCGGCGCCAAAGTAAAGCTGCCGCTGGTGGGCCGCGAGATTCCGATTGTCGCCGACGAGTATTCCGATCCGGCGAAGGGCACGGGCGCGGTCAAGATCACGCCGGCGCACGACTTCAACGACTTTGAGGTGGGGAAGCGGCGCAGCCTAGAGCAGATCAACGTGCTCGACGCGTTCGGCAAGTTGAATGATGCGGCGCCGGAGGCGTATCGCTCGCTCGACCGCTTTGAAGGGCGTAAACGCGTGGTCGCCGATCTCACCGCACTGGGTCTCGTCGAAAAGATCGAGCCGACGACGCATACGGTGCCGCACGGCGATCGTTCCGGCGTCGTCGTCGAGCCGTGGCTGACGGATCAGTGGTACGTCAACGCCGCCAAACTGGCGAAGTCGGCAATCGCCGCCGTTGAGAACGGCGACACGACATTTGTGCCGAAAAACTGGGAGAAAACTTACTTCGAGTGGATGCGCAACATCCAGCCGTGGTGCATCTCACGGCAGTTGTGGTGGGGCCATCGGATACCGGTTTGGTATGGGCCGAAGTTATTGAGCAAAGACTCTGGAGACCTAGAAGTAGATTTTACAATAGGGCTCGACAGTAGCGGCAAGAGACGAGTCGAAGACATCGAGCGGTTTGTGGCGCCGTCTGAGGATGAGGCTGTAGCCGAAGCCCGTAAATTCTATGGCCACGAGCATGTTCCCGTTTTCGAGAATGAACAGGCTTTCCTTCAAAGTTTAAGCAAAGGCGGGGAAGGATTCGGGATCTGGCGCGACGACGACGTCCTCGACACTTGGTTCTCGTCCGCGCTGTGGCCGTTCTCGACGCTCGGCTGGCCGGACGACACGCCGGAACTGAAAACGTACTACCCGACTTCCGTGCTCGTCACCGGCTTCGACATCATCTTCTTCTGGGTCGCCCGCATGATGATGATGGGTCTGCACCTGACCGGCAAAGCGCCCTTCAAGGACGTCTACATCCACGCCCTCGTCCGCGACGAGAAGGGGCAGAAGATGTCGAAGTCGAAGGGCAACGTGATGGACCCGCTGGTCCTGATCGACGAGTTCGGCGCCGACGCGCTGCGCTTCACGCTGGCCGCGATGGCGGCGCAGGGCCGCGACATCAAGCTGGCGAAATCGCGCGTTGAGGGCTACCGCAACTTCGCGACCAAGCTCTGGAACGCCGCGCGCTTCGCCGAGATGAACGAGTGCGTGCGCGTGCACGGCTTCGATCCGAAAAGCGCCAAGCTGACGCTCAGCAAATGGATTATCGGCGAAACAGAACTCACCGCGAAGGCCGTGACGGCCGCGATCGAAGCCTACAAGTTCAACGAAGCCGCCAACGCCGTCTACGAGTTCGTCTGGGGCCAGTTCTGCGACTGGTATCTCGAACTCATCAAGCCCGAACTGATGGGCGACGACGAAGCCGCCAAAGAGGAAACCCGCACCGTCACCGCGTGGGCGCTCGACCAAATCCTGAAGCTGCTGCACCCGTTCATGCCGTTCATCACGGAAGAACTTTGGACGCACATGGTCGCGCACGGCGTCAAGCGCGACGATCTTCTCTGCCTCAGCCAGTGGCCGAACCTCGACGGCCTCGTCGATCGCGCCGCCGCCGACGAGATCAGTTGGGTGATCGACCTCGTGTCGGAAATCCGCTCCGTGCGCACCGAGATGAGCGTGCCGGCCGGCGCCAAGATTCCCCTGGTGATCGTCGGCGCGCCGGCCGCGTTGAAAGCGCGGGCGCAGCGCAACGAGGACACGATTTCGCGTCTCGCCCGCCTGGAGAGCATGGAATTTGCGGCCTCGGCGCCGAAGGGCGCCGCGCTGATCGTCACGGGCGAGACCACCGCGGCCCTGCCGCTCGCGGGCGTGATCGACATGGGCGCGGAAAAGGCGCGGCTCGCCAAGGAAATAGCCAAGGCCGAAGGCGATCTCGCCAAGATGGACGCGAAACTTTCCAACCCGCAGTTCATCGAGCGGGCGAAAGAGGAGGCGATCGAGGAGGCGCGCGATCGCAAGTCGGAACTTGAAGCCGAGATCAAGCGCTTTTCTGCAGCGCTAAAACGCATTGGCGATGTGGCGTAGCTCTTTCCCTCTCCTCGTCCCGCGGTCGAGGGCGAGGTAGTCTGGTCCAAGTTACGCGGGTGAATTCAAAAAAAGGCAGTCATCCCGGCCGACTCCGGCCTTAAGCCGGAGACGAGCCGGGACCCAGGGTTCAACGCGCACAGATCGTCATTAGGCCCTGGGTCCCGGATCGCGATGCACGGCATCGCGTCCGGGATGACATGCGTTTTGATGCCGCTCGCCGTGAGCGCGAGTCACCGGTCGCCGCGGCCGCTCGCGCGCAGGCCGTCCCACACAGTAGACGGCTTCGGTGCAATGTCTGCGAATTTCACCGCCATGCTGTCGGCGGCGGTCAGCGTGCGGATGCGCAGTTCCTTCAGCACCCAGCCGAAGCCGCTCAACTCGAACTTCGCGAGATAAAGCCGCGTCTCGTCGAGCTTGTCAGTCGTATCGACCTCGAACGTCGTGGCGCTGGTGAACTCGGCGCGCTTGACACGGGCCCAGGCGCGCTTCATGCGCTCGAATACTGGCATCGTCGACTCATCCGGCAGGCCCGAAACGTAGTCGCGATACGCCTTGCGTATCTGGAAGAGTTGCGAGAAACCCTCGGGCGTCACGTAGCTTTCGATCGCCGTGTTGATCGCGCCGGCGCCGAAGTAAGCCTTCACCCGCTGCCAGACCGTTAGTTTTTCGACGGCCTCCGCCTCCGCCGCGCCGGGCGGCAGATCGAGCGCCAGTTGCTTGATGCTTGGCGCGAGCGTCACGCGGATGCTCGGCCAGTCGACGGCGCGTTCGAGATAGGCGCTGTCACCGTTGCGGACGGCTTCGCGGATCGACCAGGCGGATACGAACGGCGCGCCGATGTAGGCGGCGGCCAGCACGAGCAGCAGGCCGGCTTTGGCGAGCAATCGGGTCATCCGCGGTCTCCGAATCTTAGGCCATGCGGTAGGCTTCACGCCCGTCAGCTCACGATATGCGGCGCGACGGGCTTATCTTCAAGGCGCAGTAAAGGTTCAAACCGTGTCGAAGTTCTGGCGAGGCGTGACCGCGACCGCCTCAATTCGACGTGCGGGGCGGAAAACAGCTTTCCATGTCCGTTCGGAATCAGAGTTCGCGCTGATCGTCGGGCGCCGGTTTCGGCGTCGTTTCCGGCGCTTCCGTTACGCGGCAAATGGATTTCAGATCCTGCCAGGACTTTGCATCGAGCGCCGGCGTCGCGGGATACGTCGGCTGCCGGCGGACGAGCTGGGCGCGCTCTTCGGTCGGCGGGTGTGTTCGCAGGATGTCGAATTTGTTGATGGCGCTTGAGAGTTCGCCGTCGCGCTCGATTTTCTGGACGCGTTTGAAAAAGTCGCCGAGCCCTTGCGGCGAGATTCCGGCTTCCTTCAACAGTCTGAGGCCCTGCACATCGGCCTCATGCTCGGCGACGCGCGTGTAGCCGATTTGCGCCAGGGCGAGGCCGATGTTGGCGAGCGCGCCGCTGGAGCCGCCCATCATCAGCTCCACGGCAGCGGCGAGTCCGATGGCGCGAATGATGCCTGTTTCGGGGTGCATCTCGATGCCGTGGCCCATCTCGTGGGCCAGAACGCCGGCGACTTCGTCGGGACCGTCGGCCTTGTCGATCAGGCCTTTGGTCATGACGATTTGATCGCCGGGGACGGCGAAGGCGTTCATCAGCGGCCAGTCGTAGACGACGACGTCAAAGGTTTTCGCGGCGTCTGAACTGCGCGTCAGGCGTTCGACCAAGGATTTCAGCGCCGCGAGGCCGTCGCGATCGACGCACTTCTTGTGGCCCTCGGTCATCGAGGCGATGGCCTGCTCCCCCAGCCTGTCGCGCCAGGGCTCCGGCAGCATGGACGCGATGGTGCGCATCGGCGTCCATCCGGCGGCGTAGATGAGCGCGATCAGGCCGGCAAGCGCGCCGACGATAGCGAGCCAGGGGCGCGCGTGGCGCCAGCGTTCGGCCCGAACTGTGAGATGAGGGGCGTGTTCCGCCAGCGCCGCGGCGAAGTCCGGGCTTGGCACGAAGGCCGTCGCGCCAGGGGCGGTGGACGATGACAGCAGCACGTCAACGGCCGAGGGTCTCAGCGGTTCGCCAGCTTTCAGACTTGCATACGGCCAGAGATGGCGCTGAAACGGATTCTGCAGCGTGATCTCGACGCCGCCGAGCGCCAGCGTCGCTTCGCCGTCGCGAGCGCTGGCCGAACGGCCGTCACTGAAGCGGACGTAGTAGCGCGCGTACTTTGCTGCCGGGGTGGCGGGACTAGAAGGCATCGAGATCAAACACCTGGGCGAGACCTTCTCCACGCTTCGGACCGGCGTCGGCGCTTTGCGCGATGCCAGCGAGATCGACGGGGCCGTCGAGCTTCAGGCGCGAGAGAAAGTAGCGCGCCGACCGGAACTGGGCAAACGTCGTCGCCATTGTCGAGAGTACGATGATGGGCACGAGGGCAATCGCAATCTGTACAGCGGTGATTTCGGCGCGGCCTGTTTCGAGATCGGTCAGTTGCGGCGCGGCGCCGAAGGCGTAGATCAGCGCGCCGCCGGCGATTGCGCCGAGGATGAGGCCGAGTGCGGCGAGCAGCCAGTTCGAGACGACCAGCCAGGCCAGGCCCGTGCCGTTGACCTCGGAGCGGAACCGCGAGGCGCCGATCGCGGTATGATGGGCAAAGTGCTTAAACTGGCTGGCGCGGTATGAAGCGGTTATGACGGCTATCGAGGCTGCGACTGCGATCCAAATGCCAACCACCGTCGCAATCTCCGAGGCTGCCGGCGACTCGCCGAGATCGCGCCAGGCCTCGAACGTCTTGGCGCTCAGCACCCAGCCGAACGTCGCGCCGACGCCCGCAAGGATCGCCACCGCGCTACCGAACCAGGCATATAGGTATCGCTTGTAGAGCGGGCCGGCCGCGCCATCGTAGGTCAGTGGTGTGTCGCCGAAGCGCGTCTCGCGTGTGATGCGGCCCTGCAGGGCGTTGGCGCGCCAGGGCAGCACCCACAGCGCGGCGATGCAGCCGACGGCGACGAAGACTCCGCCGACGGCCGGCCCGGTCGCCCACGATGCGGCCAGCGCCATCGCGGCAATCGCGACGATCGGCACAGCCAGGGTCCAGAAATACATCCACCCGTAGGCGCCAGGCCTGCCGACCAGCGCGCCGCGAATGCCGCGCCAGCGCGTGCGGCTGAGGCGATACCGGCGCGCCCGGTAGAGCGCGTTGCCAATCAACAGGAAGAACACCAGATACGCCAGGAACTGATAAATTGTCAGCGCGGTGCGATTGCCGGCGAAGGCGATCGCCACCGCGACGCCTGTGAGCATGGCGGGAATCGCTATGACCATGAACATGATGAGGAAGCCTAGGCAGAGCTCTTTGCCGGTCCCCGTGTATTCGAGCGGCTCGCCGTTCAGCCGCGTGAAGGACCACAGCTTGCGGCGCACTTCGGTCTTCGCCCAAAATGAATAGAGGCCAAGCGTCACGACTCGCAGCAGGCCATTAACGAAGCCGAGCCCGATCAGCCTGTCGCTGCGATTCTCAAAGCTGATGTCGATCGCTTGCCCACCACGCCCGGTGATTGGGCCGTTCGGAGAGGTCGTCGGCGCCGGCTGGTCCATCGGGGGCCGTTCTCCGGCAGGGTTCTGGTCGCGCCATCACGGCAGCCGGCGTCGCCGTGATGCCTCGGTCAGGCCCTGGTGATGCCGATTTTCTCTGTAATTGTCGAGCTTAACACGATGGCGAGACGCCGATGAGACTGCACTCGCGTTGCCGCCGACGGATGCCCTCGCGTCCGAACTTTGCGAGCGATTTATGTTGACAGCGACAATGTTGCTGAACGGCCACTCTTCGCGGCCGCAGCGCCACTTTCGAGCCATAAAGACCGCGCACCTCAACGCGCTCAGGCATCGACCCCGCACGCGCGGCAATCACCGCTTTCGAGCGGCGCAGCGCGGGCGCATCGTCAGTATCCTTGCCGGCCATCGCGTTTTGTCATTAGACGAGCGCAGACGCCCCGACCGAGGATCTGAAGAGGACCACATGGACGCAAAGACGTTCGACAAATCCAAGCTGCCGAGCCGCCATGTGACGGAGGGTCCGTCACGCGCACCGCATCGCTCGTACTATTACGCCATGGGGCTGACGGAAGAAGAAATACACCGGCCGTTCGTCGGCGTGGCCTCGTGCTGGAATGAAGCCGCGCCGTGCAACATCGCGCTGATGCGACAGGCGCAGTCAGCCAAGGTCGGCGTCAAGATGGCCGGCGGCACCCCGCGCGAATTCTGCACCATCACCGTCACCGACGGCATCGCCATGGGCCATCAGGGCATGAAGTCGAGCCTCGTTTCGCGCGAAGTGATCGCCGACTCGATCGAACTCACCATGCGCGGCCATTGCTACGACGCGCTGGTCGGCGTCGCGGGCTGCGACAAGAGCCTGCCCGGCATGATGATGGCGATGCTGCGCCTCAACGTGCCGAGCGTGTTTCTGTACGGCGGCTCGATTCTGCCCGGCAGGTACAAGGGCCGCGACGTGACCGTGCAGGACATGTTCGAAGGCGTCGGGATGCACTCGGCCGGCAAGATGACGGACGAAGAGCTGCACGAGCTTGAATGCGTCGCGTGCCCGTCAGCGGGATCATGCGGCGGTCAGTTCACCGCGAACACGATGGCGTGCGTCTCCGAAGCGATCGGCCTCGCGCTGCCGGGCTCCGCCGGCGCGCCGGCGCCGTACGAGAGCCGCGACGAATTCGCGAAGGCGAGCGGCGAAGCCGTCATGAAACTGCTCGCGCACGGCATCCGACCGCGTGACATCTGCACGCGCGAAGCGTTCGAGAATGCGGCGATCATCGTTGCGGCGACCGGTGGATCGACCAATGGCGCGCTGCATCTCCCAGCGATGGCGCACGAGTGCGGCATCGACTTCGATCTGTTCGATGTCGCCGAGATCTTCAAGAAGACGCCGTACATCGCCGACCTCAAACCCGGCGGCAAGTACATCGCCAAGGACGTGTTCGACATCGGCGGCGTGCCACAAATCCTGAAAGCGCTGCTCGAAGGCGGCATCCTGCACGGCGACTGCATCACTGTCACCGGCAAGACGATGGCCGAGAACCTGTCGTCGGTGACCTTCAACACCGACCAGAAGGTCATCTATCCCGTTTCGAACCCGATCACGCCGACGGGCGGCGTCGTGGGCCTCAAGGGTTCGCTCGCGCCCGACGGCGCGATCGTCAAGGTCGCCGGAATGAAGACTTTGAAGTTCCGCGGTCCGGCGCGCTGCTTCGATTGCGAGGAAGACGCCTTCCGCGCCGTCGACGCGCGCCAGTACAAGGACGGCGAGGTTCTCGTGATCCGCTACGAAGGCCCCAAGGGCGGCCCCGGGATGCGCGAGATGCTGTCGACGACGGCGGCGCTTTACGGCCAGGGCGCCGGCGACAAGGTGGCGCTGATCACAGACGGTCGCTTCTCCGGCGCGACGCGCGGCTTCTGCGTCGGCCACGTCGGACCCGAGGCGGCGGTCGGCGGGCCGATCGGCCTCATCAAGGACGGCGACATCATCGCGCTCGACGCCGAGAACGGCACGATCGAACTGGAAGTCGATGCGGCGGAACTGGCGCACCGCAAATCGACATGGAAGGCGCCTGCGAATCCGTATCAGTCGGGCGCGCTCAGGAAATTCGCGGATCAAGTGGGGCCGGCGCGGTACGGCGCCGTCACCCATGCAGGCGGAAAGGCGGAAGTTCACTGCTATGCGGACATCTAAGCTCGTATTGGCATCAAGTTTGGCGCTCGTTTTGGCTGCCGCTTCAGCGGCGGCCGGAGGCGTGGCGTTCCGTTCGTCCGAGGACGCATTGAAGCAGGGCATCTCGGCCTTCAACGGCGGCTACTACGAACTGGCGTTGCCGGCGCTCGAAGCGGCGAACGGCGCCAACACGGCGCTGGGCAAGTTCTATCTGGCGCGCATCTACGCCGACAATGACGGGCCATACACCGATCACCTCAAGGCCTATGAGCTCTACAAGCAGCTGGCCGACCAGCTGCGCGACGTCGATCCCGACGATTCCGAACTGGCGCCGATCGCCGCCATGTCGCTGACGGCTATGTCCGACTATGTGAGGCGCGGACTGCCCGAAGCCGGGCTCAAAGCGAACGCCGAAGCGGCCGACAGCGAGTTGCAGCGCGCGGCGTTGTTCTTCAATAACGAAGATGCGCAGTTCGAGATGGCCAAGGTGTTCCTGCGCGGAGAAGGCCCCGACATCAATCTCGGTGGGCAGGACGATCCGTCGAGCAAGGTCGTCTCCGGGCGCCACTGGTTGTCGAGGCTCTCGCGCAAGGGACATCCAGGCGCGCAGGCGTTCCTGGCCGATCTCCTTTGGCGCGGCAAGTTCGTGCCCAAGGATCCGGCGAACGCGCTAAACCTGATCGACGTCGCGGTGGCGAACGCGCCGGCGCACGAGCGCGTGTGGATCGAAGACATCTATCAGAACATCTACTGCAACGCCGGCGAGGGCGTGCGCGAGCAGGCGACGGGGCGCGTTGCCGAGTGGCGCAACAGCTATGGCCGCCATCAGGAACAACAGGCCGCAAAGGATGGGCTTGACGATCTCAACGCCGTGCCGGTGAGAACTTGCGCGAACGGCGAGCTCGTGAAGCCGATGGGCCCCGATGGGCAGCCCGTCGCCGACCCTGCAATTCCACAAGCGGCGCCGCCCGCAGCGGCATTCGCGCCGCCGGCGCCGCCGGGCATCGATGCCGGATTTGCGCCGCGGAATTGATTTTCTAGGATTTCATCAGGACAGCTGCGCCCACACCGGCACGTGGTCGGAGGGTTTTTCCTGCGCGCGCACCTCGCGGTCGACGCCCGAAGCCGCGAGGCGGTCGGCGGCTTGCGGCGACAGCAGGATGTGGTCGATGCGAATGCCGTCGTCCTTCTGGAAGGCGCCGGCCTGATAGTCCCAGAACGTGTAGACGCCCGGATCGGGATGGCAGGCGCGCACGGCGTCGGTCAGGCCGAGGTTCAGAAGCGCGCGATAGGCGCCGCGGCTTTCGGGCTGGAACAGCGCGTCGTTGACCCAGGCCTGCGGGCGTTTGGCGTCGACCGGTTCGGGGATGACGTTGTAATCACCGGCGAGCGCCATCGGCGTCTCCTCCGCGAGACGCGCGCGGACGTGCGCTTCGAGGCGGCGCATCCAGGCGAGCTTGTAGGAAAACTTTTCCGTGGCGATTGGGTTGCCGTTGGGCAGATAGATCGAGGCAACGCGGATCATGCCGTAATTGAAAGGCACGAGCGCCTCGATCCAGCGCGATTGCGCGTCCGATTCGTCGCCCGGCAATCCGCGCGTCACGTCCTCGAGGCCGTGCTTGGAGAGCAGGGCGACTCCGTTGAAGCCTTTTTGCCCGTGCGTCGCGACCGTGTAGCCGAGGTCCTCGAACTCAGCCCGCGGGAAGCCTTCGTCGGCGGATTTGATTTCCTGCAGGCAGACCACGTCGGGCGAGGCCTGGCGCAGATAGGCGAGCGCCGATTCTATGCGGGCTTTGACGCCGTTGATGTTCCAAGTGGTGATGATCATGCGGAAGGAATGCCATCGGGCGGTCGCGAAATCAAATGGCTACGCCCGTCATCCTCGGCCGCGTGAGCGCAGCGAACTCGGCCGGGGATCCAACGTAAAAAGGGCCGTCGGCGCAAAATTGCGTCTTCGACGAGTCTTTCGCTGGGTCCCCGCGCTTCGATGCACCGCTGGTGCGCTCGCGCGAGGATGACGTTGGCGATTAGATGGAAAAACTGGTCCCGCAACCGCACGACGACGAGGCGACGGGGTTGTTGATCTTGAACGCCGCGCCGATCAGATCGTCGACGAAATCGATCTCCGCGCCTTCCATGTACTGCAGCGAAACGGGGTCGATCAGCACGGTCGCGCCGGACTTTTCGAGAACCAGATCGTCGGCGCCGCGCTCGGCGACGAGATCGAACTTGTACTGAAATCCCGAGCATCCGCCGCCCTCGACGGACACGCGCAGCAACGGCGTCGCGGGATCGCCGGCCGCGATCTCGGCGATGCGGCGCGCGGCGCTGTCGGTTACGGACACGGTCTGGGTCATCAGGCGACTCGCGGGTTTGGGCGGTCTAATGGCTCATCTGGCCGCCGCATCTATTACCAGATAGGAACTTGGCCGAGGAAAACAAATTCGGATCGCGACACTAGTGTAGATTTTCCGCGTGATGGGCCGGTTAACGGGCTGCTTTCTGGCATGACGATGGAGTTGAACGCGCAGTCATCGGCGCTCGGATATGGCGAGGGGCTGCGTCCCGGCGAGCGCGCGCCGGCGGGCTATTCGGCGGGCGCAATGCCCTCGCGCGGGCGGCGTCACGCGGAAGTCGACTGTCCGACGCGCAGTCCGTTCCAGCGTGACCGCGATCGCGTCCTCCATTCCACCGCGTTTCGGCGTTTGACCTACAAGACGCAGGTGTTCCTGTTCCACGAGGGCGACCACTATCGCAGCCGCCTGACGCACAGCCTCGAAGTCGCGCAGATTGCGCGCACCATTGCGCGGCAGTTGCGTCTCGACGAAGACCTCGCCGAAGCGCTGGCGCTGGCGCACGATCTTGGACATCCGCCTTTTGGGCACGCGGGCGAGCGCGCGCTCGATACGGCGGCGCGCGACTTTGGCGGGTTCGATCACAACGCGCAGTCGGTGCGCGTGGTCACGGGGCTTGAGCGCAAGTACCTGGCGTTCGACGGCTTGAACCTGACGTGGGAGACGCTCGAAGGGCTCGTGAAGCACAACGGGCCGGTGCTTGATCGAACCGCGCCCGTCGCAAAGGTGGTGCGCGAACTTGAGACGTGGCGGTCGCTCGATCTCGAGCGCTGGGCGTCGGCGGAGGCGCAGGCGGCGAGTTTGGCGGACGACATCGCCTATCTCTCTCACGACGTGGACGACGGCCTGCGCGCCGGACTGTTGACACTCGAAGGGCTGCGCGATGCGCCCGTCGCGGGGCCGATCGCAGCGGCGGTCGGGCTGCGCGCCAAAGACGCGCGCGACGCCCGCGCCATCTACGAAGTGACGCGCCGCATGATCACCGAGATGATCGCCGACGTGGCAGCCGAGTCGCGGCGCCGCCTTGCGCGCCTCGGGCCGGTAAGGGCCGACGACATTCGCGGCGCGGGCCAAGCAACCGTCGCGTTCTCGCCGCGGATGGCGTCAGAACTCGCAGCGCTGAAAACGCACCTGTTCGCGCGTGTGTATCATCATCCCCGCGTGCTGGGCGTGATGCAGAACGCCGAGCAAATCGTCGGCGATCTCTTTGTCCGCTACAACGATGTTTCACAGGCGGACGCACTGCCTGAGGCCTGGGGCGCGGCGGCTTCGGGCCTCGATGCGCGCGGACGTGCGCGGCTGGCGGCCGACTACCTCGCCGGTCAGACCGATCGCTACGCCATCGCCGAGCATCGCCGCTTGTTTGCGACGACGCCGGAATTGCGCTAAGCGCGGCGCTTTGCTGGCGTCGGGCGACTCCCCGCCAGGGAGCCGGCCGCCCGACGCAATCTGTCGAAGGACCGCATGAACATCTTTTCCGACGTCGAAGCCCGTGTCGCCGCTGCCCTCTCCGAGATGCAGCGCGACGGCGTCATTCCGGCCGACCTCGCCGTGCCGTCGTTCGAAGCCGAAGCGCCGCGCGACGCGACGCACGGCGACGTCGCCGTCAACGCCGCGCTGGTTCTGGCCAAGGCGGCGAAGATGAAGCCGCGCGATATTGCGGACGCTTTGGCATCTCGACTCGGCGCCGCCGCCGACGTGGCGCGCGTCGACGTCGCCGGGCCGGGGTTCTTGAACATCACGTTCAAGCCCTTGGTCTGGCAGGCGCTGGTGAAAACCATTCTTGACGCCGGCGCGGGCTATGGCGGCGGCGCGACGGGGAGCGGCGAACGACTCAACGTCGAATACGTCTCCGCCAATCCGACGGGGCCGATGCACGTCGGCCATTGCCGCGGCGCGGTGTTCGGCGACGCGCTCGCGAACCTGCTCGCCTTCGCCGGCTACGACGTCACGCGCGAGTATTACATCAACGACGCGGGCGGGCAGGTCGATGTGCTGGCGCGTTCGGCGTTGCTGCGCTATCGCGAGGCGCTGGGCGAAGATATCGGCGCGATTCCCGAGGGTCTATATCCGGGCGAATACCTGAAGCCCGTCGGCGCGGCGCTGGCGGTCGAGCACCGCCGCGCGCTTCTCAACATGCCCGAGGATCGCTGGCTGCCGTTAGTCCGCGCCTTCACAATCGACCGTATGATGGACATGATCCGCGACGACCTCGCGGCGCTCAACATCCGCCACGACGTGTTCTTTTCGGAAGCCTCATTGACCAGCGGCGGCCGCGATCAGGTCAAAGCGGCGATCGAGGCATTGAGGGCGCGAGGGCTCATTTTCGAAGGCAAGCTCGAAAGGCCCAAGGGGCACGACGACGCCGACTGGGAAGACCGGACACAGACGCTGTTCCGCTCGACGCAATTCGGCGACGACGAGGATCGCGCGCTGCAGAAATCCGACGGCGGCTACACCTATTTCGCCGGCGACGTCGCCTACCACTTCGACAAGCTTCAGCGCGGCTTCAAGCACCTGATCAACGTGTTCGGCGCCGACCACATCGGCTACATCTCGCGCGTCAAGGCGGCGGTGGCGGCGCTGTCCGACAACACGGCCGACCTCGACATCAAGGTCGTACAACTCGTCCGCCTGTTCAAAGCCGGCGAGCCCTACAAGATGTCGAAGCGGGCCGGCACGTTCGTGACGTTGCGCGACGTCGTCGACGAGGTCGGGCGCGACCCCGTGCGCTTCATGATGCTCTATCGCAAGAACCAGGAGACGCTCGACTTCGACTTCGCCAAGGTCACGGAGCAGTCGAAGGACAATCCGGTCTTCTACGTGCAATATGCTCACGCCCGCGCCGCGAGCGTTTTGCGCAATGCCGCCGAGCAAATGCCCGCGCTCGACTTCTCGCCCGCGGCGCTCGTTGGCGCCGACATGGCGCCGCTGACCGATTCCGGTGAGATCGACCTCATCAAGCGCCTGGCGGCGTTTCCGCGCCTCGTCGAAGGCGCGGCACAAGCGCATGAGCCCCACCGCGTGGCGTTTTATCTTTACGATCTCGCCAGCGCGCTCCATGCCCAGTGGACCCGGGGCAACGATTCGCCACATTTGAGATTTATCCAGCCAAATGACGGGGTTGCGACGCGGGCGCGACTGGCGATGATCGCCGCGACAAAGACGGTGATAAAGTCGGGGTTGAGCGTCCTCGGCGTCGAGGCTCCAGATGCCATGCGATAAACTCGCGAATCGAGATTAAGGTAGGCGCGTCAGCAGCGCCGATGATCAAGGGGTGCTTCGCGATGTCTGCGCCGAACGGTTTTCCGGGTCAGCAGGGGTGGCCGGCTAAGGCCCCTGGAGTCGCGCCCGCCGACGCCTATGATCCGCGACAACCGGGCCGTCCGGCTGCGGCTTGGCCAACGCAACAGCCGCAAAATTCGATGGCGAATTCCATGGCGCCGGGGCCGTCTCAACCGGCATTTTCGCCTGCGCAGACTCAGCCGGGCTACACGACGCAGGGACGCGGCGCTCCGTCTCAACCCATTCAGGGTTGGAGCCCGCCGCCGAACGGTGGCGCTTACGGCCAGCAACAGGCCTATCCGTCGACCGCCGCCCAATCTCTCGCCGACGCCATCAGCCAAGGTCGTGGCGCCGGCCAGCAGCCTTATGCGCCGCCGGCCTATGCACCGGCTCCCAACTACGGCTCGCCGTCGGCCGATCCCTACGCGCCGCAGTTCGAACCCTACGCGCATCCTTCGGCGCAACAGCATCGCGCGCCCGGACAGCAGCAGGCCGCTCCGGCCTACGCGCCGTATTCTGCGCCGACGCAGGGCTATGTGGCAGCGGGCTACGCCCAGCCGCAGGCCGCGCCGCAAGCTGTGTCACACGGCGGCTACGGCGCCGAGCGCGCCGCCGCTCAGCGCGAACCAAACCTGAATGCATGGACGCCGCCAAATTCGACCTACGCCAGCGACTCCTATCAACAGCAGACCGTTGACGATCTTGGATTTGCGCAGGCGGCCGGCGGCGAACTGGATCCCAACTACGGTGAAGAAGAGCAGGATTACGAATACGAAGACGCACCGCCGCGGCGTCGTCCGACGATGGTCATGGCGGCTCTGTGCGGGGCCATCATCGTTGGCGGCGGATTGGCTTACGGCTACAAGACCATTTTGGGCGATGGCCCTGGTGGACAGCCGCCCGTCATCAAGAGCGCCTCGGAGCCGAGCCGTATCAAGCCCGCCGACGCCGGCGGCAAACAGTTTGCGCACTCCGACAGTAAACTTATGGGCCGGCTTGGGTCGGGCTCGTCGGGTTCCGCCGCGGCGGCCACCAGCGCCAGCGCAAGCGAAGAGACTGACCCCTCGGGCACGCGCAAGGTCGCAACACTCGTCGTTGGTCGCGATGGCTCCATACAGGCGCCTGCCGCTTCACCTCTTTCACAGCCGATGTCCGAAAGCGGCGTGCCCGGCTTGGCGCTTGTCGACTCGTTCGGCCCGCAGGGCGCCCGGCCCGCAGCGCCTCAGCCCGCTGCGGCTGCGGAGGTCGTGAACGCTGCGCCCGCACCGCAGAAGGTTGTCGTGTCACCGCCGCCGGTCAAACAGCCGCCGCCGCAGTCAACCGGCAGCGTTGATGATGCCGCCACTGAGGCAGCACCCGCAGCGCCAGCGCCCGCCAAGCCGAAGAAAGTCGCGGCATTGGCTCCGGCCGTCGCTGCCGACACCGCGCCTTCGACCGCGCAGGCCGCCGCACCGGTCACCGGCGGCGCGAGTGGGTTTGTCGCCGTGCTGGCCTCCGTGCCAACCTCGTCGACAAGCCGCATGGACGCGCTCAAGCGCTTTGCGGACATGCAGCAGAAGTACGGCTCGACGCTCAACGGCAAGACTCCGGACGTGGCGGAAGCCAATCTCGGCGCGAAGGGCAATTATCATCGCCTCGTCGTCGGTCCGCCCGCTTCGCGCGAGCAGGCGAGTTCGGTCTGCACGCAGTTGAAGTCGCAGGGCTACAACGACTGCTGGGTTACCGCGTACTGATGCGCCTCGGCTGCGTCGGCGTAGGCGTCGGCAAGATGCCGCGCTGCATCGCGGGGCTTGTTCCCTTATGACGTCGGCTCTCATCGTCGGGCTGTCGGGCGGCGTCTTGACCGCGGAAGAGCGGGCGTTTCTCGCCGATGCCCAGCCGGCCGGCCTGATCCTGTTCAGCCGAAACGTCGGTGATCCCGCCGCCATTCTGCCCCTCGTCGACAGTGCGCGCGCCGCCGTCGGTCGCGACGACGTGTTGATTTTGATCGACCAGGAGGGCGGGCGGGTACAACGTCTCAAATCGCCGAGCGCGCGCGATCTGCCGCCCGCCGCGACCTATGCCGACCTGTATCGCCGCGACCCCGACGCCGCGTTGAAAGCGGCGTTCGCCGTCGCGCGTCTTGCCGCGGAAGATTTGCGGCGGTACGGCGTCACCATGAACTGCGCACCGGTGCTCGATGCGCCCGTCGACGGGGCGCACGACATCATCGGCGATCGCGCCTATGGCCGCGCGCCGGCTCAGATTATCGCGCTGGCCCGCGAGGTCGCCCGCGGACTGCTGGCGGGCGGCGTCGTCCCGATCATCAAGCACATTCCCGGTCATGGCCGGGCGACGGCCGACAGCCATCTCGAACTTCCCGTAGTCTCGACGCCGCACGCAGTGCTTTCGGCGACGGACTTCGCGCCATTCAAGGCGCTGGCCGATCAGCCGGCGGCGATGACGGCTCATGTGGTTTTCTCCGATATCGACCCCGACGCGCCGGCGAGCGCCTCGGCCAAGGTCACGCGCGACATCATCCGTGGCGAGATCGGCTTTGACGGCCTGCTCATAAGCGATGATTTGAGCATGAAGGCGCTGACAGGGCCGATGCGCCAGCGCGCAGAAGCCATGATCCGAGCCGGGTCGGACATCGCGCTTCACTGCAATGGCGATCTCGCCGAAATGCGTCAAGCTGCCGGGGGCGCGCCGCCGCTTGAAGGTCTGGCGGCAAAGCGATTCGCGCATGCCGTTGCTTTGACCGCGCAACGCGACTCCTTCGACAGTGCGGAGGCCGTGGCGATTCTCGCAGGGTTAATGCGTTCAGATACGCGCATAGCCTAGTGATGCGCGACGTCTGAATCAGTGTAGGCTGATGCGACTCCACTCCAAAAACCCTGGCCGGCGCTCCGGCTGGCTGCATGCGGACCCATGATCATCGACCCGATCGCAGACACTGAGGCCGACGTCTCGGACTGGGAGGCCCCCGACCCCGCCGACGCGCCGGCGCGCGCCGAAGCGTTCGTCGTCGGCATCGATGGGTTCGAGGGTCCGCTCGATCTGCTGCTCGCGCTGGCGCGGACGCAGAAGGTCGATCTGGCGAAGATCTCCGTGCTCGCACTCGTCGAGCAATATCTGATTTTCATTCATCAGGCGCAAAAGCTGAAGCTCGAAGTCGCCGCCGACTATCTCGTCATGGCGGCGTGGCTCGCGTACCTCAAATCGCGCCTGCTGCTGCCGCGCGAGAATGACACCGCCGACACGGCGTCCGCCGAGGACCTGGCGCAGCGCCTCGCCTTCCGCCTGATGCGGCTCGACGCGATGCGCAACGCCGCCGCGCAACTGATGACGCGGCATCGGCTCGGCCGCGACGTTTTCGCGCGCGGGATGCCGCAAGCGACCAAAATCACGCGCGACACCACCTACACGGCCGAGGTTTTCGATCTGCTCAAGGCCTACGGCGAAATGCGCCGCCGCACCGTGAAGATCGTGCACGTCGTGAAGGCCCGGCGCGTCTGGTCGATCCAGGATGCGAGGAAGCGGCTTGAGAAGCTGGTTGGCGCCTCGGCCGGAGAGTGGTCGCAGCTCGATCTTTTTCTCGAACAGTATCTGCCGAAGGGCGAAGAAGAACGCACCGCGCTTGCGAGTTCGTTCGGGGCGACGCTCGAAATGGCGCGGGAAGGTCTCGTCGAATTGCGCCAGGACGAGCCGTTCGCGCCGATCTACATGCGCAGGAAAGAGGCCGGCGCGACATGGGAACGCGTCGGTTGACGCGCCTGTTTCACGCCTACTATGGGGGCTAGGTTCGCATCATGGTTCCGCCGAGACTGACGCTGGTGTCGGATAATACGCGCGATCGAGAGGCTGTCGAATTCACCGCGGCGGACGCAGACGCCCGCGCCGGTGAAAGTGCGCCTGCTCCGTCCTACAGTGATCCGGAAGCCGCCGTGGCGCTTCCCGACGATCGTGCGCGGCGTGAGAAAGTGCGCCGGCTCGAGGCGCTGCTGTTTGCTTCCAGCACGCCGCTCGACGCGGCTGCGCTCGGAAGATATCTCGATCCCGGAGACGATGTCGAAGCGCTGCTGACGGAACTCGCTGCCGAATTCAGCGAGCGCGGCGTTAGGTTGGCGAAGGTTGCGGGCAAGTGGCAGTTCCGTACCGCCGACGACCTATCGTTCCTGCTCGAGCGCCAGCAGAAGGAAGAACGCAAGCTTTCGAAAGCGGCGTTGGAGACGATGGCCATCATCGCTTATCACCAGCCCGTCACGCGCGCCGAGATCGAAGATATCCGCGGCGTTCAGACCTCGCCCGGCACGCTCGACGTGCTGATGGAGACGGGATGGATCAAGCCTCGCGGTCGGCGCCGCGCGCCGGGCCGTCCGCTGACGTACGGCACCACCGAGACGTTCCTTACGCACTTTGGTCTCGACGCGATCCGCGATCTTCCGGGCCTGGCCGACCTCAAGGCAGCCGGACTTCTCGACAGCAACCTGCCGCCGGGGTTCACCATGCCGGAGCCGATCGACGTCGCCGCGCTGATGCCCGACGAACTGCCGCTGACGGCCGAAGGCGAGGACGACGAGCTTGAGGCCGATGAGGAGCCGCTCTTGCAGGATGAGGACGACGCGGCTAAGGCGGACGGCGAGCCGGGCGCGGAGTCCTAATCCGACATCACGTCATCCTCGGCCGAGCCCGCCGACAGCTGGTCGAAGGCCGGGGAACCAGTGCAAGACTCGTCGAAGACGCTATAGCGAGCCTTCGGCGCATTCTGCGCTGGATTCCCGAACGGTTCTGCTACGCGACGCCGTTCGAAGATGACGGATGTACTGTTTGTAGGTTGTGATGAGTTCCGTCGACAACGCCAGGCAAGCGCCGACGCCACGCGGGCGCGCTGCCGCGACGTTCGCCGCCAGCGTCAACTTGGAAAATGTTGTGCGCGCCTACGGCGACGCCGACGCGCTGGCCGGCGTCAGTCTGACGGTCGCGTCCGGCGAGATCGTCGGCCTGCTCGGGCCGTCGGGCTGCGGAAAGACGACGCTGCTGCGCATTGTCTCCGGCATCGAGCGGCCGACATCGGGCCGCGTGCTGATCAACGATTTCGAGGTCGCCGGCCCCGAGCGCTTCGTGCCACCCGAGCAGCGCAGCGTCGGGCTGATGTTCCAGGACTTCGCACTGTTCCCGCATCTCTCCGTGCTCGACAACGTGGCTTTCGGATTGAAGGGCCTCGGCGCCGATGATCGCCGCCGCGCCGCGCTCGCGATCATTGATCGGGTGGGCTTGTCGAATTTCGTTTCGGCTTTTCCGTCGACGCTTTCGGGTGGGCAGCAGCAGCGAACGGCGCTCGCCCGCGCCATCGCGCCGCGCCCGGCCGTGATGCTGATGGATGAACCCTTCTCCGGCCTCGACGTGCAGCTGCGCGACCAGATGCAGGAGGAGACCCTTATGCTCTTGAGGGAAACGCGGGCCACATCTTTGATCGTCACGCACCACCCCGAGGAAGCGATGCGTCTCAGCGATCGCATCGCCGTTATGAAGGCGGGGCGCATCGTGCAGGTCGGCGGCGCGGAGACGCTGTATCAGGTGCCGGCGTCGCTGTTCGTGGCCAGGCTCTTTTCCGAGATCAACGAGATCCCGGCGCGCGTTTCGGGCGGGCGCATCGAAACGGCGGCGGGCGCGTTTCCGGCCAATGGGCTTGCTGATGGAACGGCAGCCGTGCTCTGCGTCCGCGAGCGCGCCATTCGCCTGACGCCGGCGGCGAACGGGGGGCATCGCGGCAGCGCCGGCGGACTCGCGGGCCGCGTGCGCGAGATCAAGTTCCTCGGCGACGTGACGCGGCTCGACGTCGCGATCGAGGGCTTCGATCAGCCGCTCAAAGTGCGCAGCGCCGGGCCGACCGAATTTGCGCGCGGTAGCGAGGTGCAGGTGCACGTCGAGCCGGAGGGCGTGCTGGCGTTTCCGGCCGAGGCCAACGGCGCGCGTTAATCGGTCTCAACCATTCAAAGCGTTCATGGCGCTTAACATTCGTGGCGCTACTGGCGCTTTGGGCCTGCTTCGCCTACATAACCCTTGAGCGGCGAGCGGCCGCCTTTCGGGGACGCCCCTGACGAGGATGCGATGGGCCTTAGCGCGCAACATATTCTGCTTCTGCTGATCATCGCCCTGCTGCTGTTCGGGCGCGGCAAGATCTCCGAGCTGATGGGCGACGTGGCGAAAGGCATCAAGAGCTTCAAGAAGGGCATGGCGGAGGACGAGTCCGACGTCGCCAAGTCCGTGCCGCCGCCGACGATCGAAAACGACGCTTCGAAAAACGACCGCTCGAAGACCGGCTGACAGCCCGGCGCACGCGCGGATGTAGCGACTGCGCCCCATGCGAGGCCTGCGCGCCCATGTTTGAAATCAGCTGGAGCGAACTGCTGATCCTCGGGATTGTGACGCTGATTTTCGTCGGCCCCAAGGAGCTGCCGGTTTTTCTGCGCACACTCGGGCGCTACGCCGGCGCCATGAAGCGTCACGCCAGCGAGTTCCGCGCCCAGTTCGACGCGGCGATGCGCGAAGCCGAACTCGAGACCATGCAGAAGGAAGTCGAGGCGATGCAGGCCTCCGTCAACGCCGAGGTGATGAGCGCCAAGACGTCGCTCGCGGAGGCTGCTCAACCGCCTCCTGCAAGTTCGCCTGCTGCGAGCGCCGCGCCGCAGCTGAAGTCCGCGCCTGCCGAGGACGCGCTGCCCATGCCGCCGATGCCGGCGGTTCCGCGCATGGAGAGCTAGCGCGATGCTGGAGCGGCTGACGGCGGCCTCGCGCGAGGGCCAGGACGACATCGACGCCAGCAAGGCGCCGCTGCTCGATCACCTGATCGAACTCAGAACGCGGCTGATGTGGGCGCTCGGCGCCTTCGTCGCGATGTTTTTTGTGTGCTTCGCGGTGGCGGGGCACATCTACAACGTGCTGGTCTGGCCCTATATGTGGGCCTCGGGCAACGATCATGTTCGCCTCATCGCCACGCATTTTCTCGAACAGATCATGACGCAGGTGAAGCTCGCCATGTTCGGCGCGGCGTTCCTGTCGTTTCCAGTGATTGCGACGCAGCTCTACAAGTTCGTCGCGCCGGGGCTTTATAAGAACGAGCGCCGCGCGTTTCTCCCGTATCTGATCGCGACGCCGATCCTGTTCGTCGTCGGCGCGGCGATGGTCTATTTCATCGCCATGCCGGTGCTGATCAAGTTCTCGATCGGGCTGACGCAGACGACCGGCGAGGGCGTGCCGACCATCGAGTTGCTGCCGAAGGTGTCGGAGTATCTTTCCCTCATCATGACGCTGATTTTCGGTTTCGGAATCGTGTTTCAGCTGCCGGTGATTTTGACGCTGCTGGCGCGGACGGGGTTCATCACGGCGAAAGACCTCGTTTCGGGACGGCGCTACGCGATCGTCGGGATTTTCGCGGCGGCCGCGATCCTGACGCCGCCCGACGCGCTGAGCATGATCATCATGGCGCTGCCGACGGTGCTGCTTTACGAGGCGTCGATTTTCGCGGTGCGGTTTGTGGAGAAACGGCAAGCGGCAACTGCGGCGCCGTGACGGCGGCGCAACACTCATCTGCGTCTCGTCGTCCTCGACCGAGCGCGCGACTGCGCCTCAACCGATCGTCATCCTCGATGCGACGAGCCTACGAGGCGCATCGGGGATCCAGCGTCAGAAGCGCCGAAGGCGCGATATTGCAGACGTGAGTCTTCCGCTGGATCCCCGACCTTCGACGCGCTAACGCGCGCTCGGTCGAGGATGACGATGCGCTGAGGGGCGATGGGCGTCGCGCATGTTTCCGACTGACACGCGAAGTCCGCCGCGCGCGTCTTCGATCGGCCTTCGCGGGGATGAATCGAGGAGAGAGCGGTTCGTTGGCGCTGACGAGCTCGTCGTTCGTTACATCGCACACGCGATTTTGAGAACAATAAATGGGGTAACGGCGCGGCCGCTTGGCTCGTCTCTCCTGCCATGAACGCGCTGCACATGGATCGCAGCGAGATCATAAACGAGACGCAACCCAACTCTGGAGCTTCCCCCATGACCACGCTTTTGAAGTCGCTCGTCGTCGCCGCAGCTTTGGCCGCCAGCGCAGGTTCGATCACGTCGGCATCGGCCAACGCCGTGCAGATGGCCTGCCAGTCCGGTCAGATCACCGTGCATGGCGTCTGGGACTGCCGCTAATCCGATGCCGTTCAGCGCGGGCGCTCGCCGCTCGCGCTGAGCCGCGGTTTTTTGGTTCGCGTCGCGCAAGTTATCCCCGCGGTTTACCTTCGATTTGCGTGGAGCGTGACGCTCGATTGTGCTATTCTTCCTAGGTTGCCGAAAGGCTCTCGCGACGCCGGTTCGTTCATCGAGCCGGCGTTTTTGTTTGGATCGCGGTCGGGTCTATGGACCGAGCAGGGGCGGCGTCCTATAGACGCGGCGACGAACTCAAACGCCGAGGCTGCACGTGCACGACATCAAATGGATTCGCGACAACGCGAGCGCGTTCGACGCCGGTTTGAAGCGGCGCGGGCTTGAGCCGCAGTCGGCGGCGCTGATCAAACTCGACGATGATCGTAAGGCGACTCTGACGGCGCTGCAGGAGGCGCAGGGGCGGCGCAACGCGGCGTCGAAAGACATCGGCAAGGCGAAGGGCGCGAAGGACGAGGCGACTGCCGCGAAGCTGATGGCGAAAGTTGCGGCGTTGAAGGACGCGATCGCTGCGGGCGAGGCGGAGGAGCGGCGTCTCGACGCCGAGATCAAGGCTGCGCTCGAAGTCATTCCGAATTTGCCGCGCGACGATGTGCCGGTCGGCACGGATGAGAGCGGCAACAAGGAAGTGCGCAAGGTCGGCGCGCCGGGCAAGTTTGACTTCGCGCCGAAGCAGCATTTCGAGATCGGCGAAGCGCTGGGCCTGATGGACTTCGAGGCGGCGCAAAAGATTTCCGGCGCGCGGTTCGTAGTCTTGAAGGGCGCGCTGGCGCGGCTGGAGCGCGCGATCGGCAGCTTCATGCTCGATCTGCATACCAGCGAGTTCGGCTACGTCGAACACAATCCGCCGCTGCTGGTGAAGGATCATTCGGCATATGGCACTGGGAATTTGCCGAAATTTGCAGAGGATCTTTTTAGAACGGAGACATTCAACCAGGAAGCCCGTGCTCAAATATTCGACCAATACGTCGAAGAATTTGTAGAGCGAAATGCGTCTGACTGGGCGGATGAAAGAATCCAGGAGATGCAGGATCAAGGTCATAGCTTTGACCAGGCCGTTGTAAGGCGAGAAGTTTACGATGCTACGCGAGCTCAGGGAAAACTTCACGCGGAAGGACTCGTCAGGAGCCTTGAGGAACAAGGAAGGCGTTGGCTTATCCCAACCGCCGAAGTGTCGCTGACCAACATCGTGCGCGAGTCGATCCTCGACGAAGCGCAACTGCCGATGCGCATGACGGCGTGGACGCCGTGCTTCCGCTCGGAAGCTGGCGCCGCCGGAAAAGACACGCGCGGCATGATCCGCCAGCATCAGTTCTCGAAGGTCGAACTGGTTTCGATCACGACACCGGACGCATCATCCGACGAGCACGAGCGCATGACGTCGTGCGCCGAAGAAGTGTTGAAGCGGCTGGGTCTGCCGTTCCGCACGATGCTGCTGTGCACGGGCGACATGGGCTTCGCCTCGCAGAAGACCTACGACATAGAAGTCTGGCTGCCGGGGCAGAACGCCTATCGTGAGATATCCAGTTGTTCGGTGTGCGGCGATTTCCAGGCGCGGCGGATGGATGCGCGCTACCGTCCGAATGACGGCGGTAAACCCGTTTACGTTCACACACTCAACGGTTCGGGGCTTGCGGTCGGGCGCACTCTGATCGCGGTGCTCGAAAATTATCAGAACGCTGATGGGTCGGTCACGATTCCAGAAGCGCTGCGGCCCTACATGGGCGGGCTCAAGACAATATCGAAGGCTTAGTTCTGGGTCCCGGGTCTCGCCGCACGACGGCTCGCCCGGGATGACAAGTTTCGGAATGACAATGGTGGGATGCAGCTGAATAAATTCATTTGTCATCCCGGCCGAGGCGCGTTGGCGCCGAGAGCCGGGAACCAGTAGCAAAAGGCGCGGTAAGCAATCCTGGTCCCGGATCGCGATGCACGACATCGCGTCCGGGATGACAATTGAGAATGAAATGCGAATTCTGATCACCAACGACGACGGCGTGACGGCGAAGGGACTCGAAATCCTGAAAGCGATCGCGCTCGGGTTGTCGCCCGATGTGTGGACCGTCGCGCCGGAGACCAACCAGTCCGGCACGTCGCACTCGATGACGCTGCACACGCCGCTGCGTCTGCGCACGCTGGACGAGCGCACGCACGCGGTCGCCGGTACGCCGACGGATTGCGTGATCATGGCGGTGCGGCATCTTTTGAAAGATCATCCGCCCGATCTCATCCTGTCGGGCGTGAACCACGGTTCGAATCTCGCCGAAGACATCACGTATTCCGGCACGGTCGCGGCGGCGATGGAGGGCGCGTTGCTCGGTGTGCGCTCGATCGCGCTGTCGCTGATGATGGGATTCGAAGAAGGCAGTCG
>JBJXHD010000003.1:0-11289 GCA_046160845.1 Hyphomicrobium sp. | reverse complement strand
CCTTCACACCTGCCCTCGTCTCCGCGATGAGAGCTGCCGTCATTCGCGCGTTAGGCGATGCGGCCTGGGACCCGGTTCTGACGAGCGTCTTAAATCTGCCCGCATCACTGCTCTTTGCGGCATTTGCGGCGCTGGCAGGTCTGGCCGGCAGGCCGCGACGCCAGGTTCAGATTTTCGTCAACTGAGCGCCTGAGATGCCGCGCAACATGGGTCCCGAGAAACAAAAGCGCCGTCTTTGGCGTATAAAAGGTTGCCGCCGTTCATCGGCTGAACCCTTTTCTGTGAGTCCCGCATCATGTTTTCCCGACGCAAAATGGACGTTCCGACTGCTGCGCAGGCTCCGAAGGGCCGAGATCACTCGATCCTGCCGCAAGGCGTTGAGCATCTCATTTTTTCACGTCCCCTCCATCCGCCGTATCCGCTCGGCATCGAAACCATCGATTTCGGGCTCGGCTGCTTCTGGGGCGCGGAGCGTATCTTCTGGCAGCTCAGCCGCGGCATCTGGGTGACCGCGGTCGGTTATGCCGGCGGATTTACGCCCAATCCGACGTACGAGGAAGTGTGCACCGGACGGACCGGTCATACTGAGATCGTTCGCGTCGCCTTTGACCCTGCGCTGCTCCCCGTCGAAACGCTTCTGAAGACATTCTGGGAGGCGCACGATCCCACTCAGGGCAACCGTCAGGGCAACGACGTCGGCACGCAGTATCGTTCGGCGATTTATGCGTCGACCTCGGCGCAGCTCGACGCGGCGGAATCTTGTCGCGCGCGCTATCAAGCCGCTTTGAAGGAGCGTGGCTTTGGCCCCATCACGACCGAGATTCGACCAGCGCCGCCGTTCTACTTTGCCGAGGAGCACCATCAGCAGTACCTCGCGCGCGTTCCGCACGGTTACTGCGGTCTTGCCGGCACGGGCGTCGCGTGCCCGATGCCGGGGAGCGATTCCGCGGCGGCATGAGCGCGGTCTAGTTGGCGCCGGCCGGCGCTTGAAGCCGTTTCAGATATGGCCTCAGGGCCGCGCCGGCATAGACCGACGACACTTTTGGCAACGGCGTCGCCTTGAGCGAGGACGCGAACACTGACGGCTTGATTCCGTCCGGTCCACTCGCGAGCACGACCGTACATTCAGGCGGCAATTGCGCCAGCGTGATCGGCGGCTTGGGCGGCGGCGGCTTGTAGCCCGGTGGCTTCGGCGGCGGCGGCGTCTTTGGCGGAGCTAATCGCGCCAACCATTCGTCGACTTCCTTCGCGCAGCCATCATCGCCCGTCGGCGGCGCCTGCGGTTTGCATCCGGCAAACCCGGGCGGACAGCCGATCCGAATGTGGAAATGGTAATAGTGCCCGCCGATTGGCCGCACTTTCCCAAGCCACTTGCGATCCTTGCCCGCCGCCTGACACAGCGCCTTCTTGATAGCCGGATGGACGAGGACGCGCTCGACCTGGGGATACGACGCGGCGCGTTTGATCAGTTTGACATGCGCTTCGGTGAAAACCCTGGGATTGACGGCCAAGTCGGTCTTATCCAACATTGACGTCGCCGACATCTCCTCGCGTTCCCTATTCGACAGCCGCCGTTGAGGCATCGGGGTCAGCCAGACGTCGGCGTCGAGGCCGACTTGGTGACTGGCGTGGCCTGTCAGCATCGGCCCGCCACGCGGCTGTGAAATGTCGCCGACGAGCAGGCCGGGCCAACCGTCCAGTTTCTGTGCGTCCGAAGCGAATCTCTGAACCAACTTGATGAGATCAGGGTGGCCCCAGTTGCGGTTGCGCGACAGCCGCATGGCCTGCCACGCCGGGCCATCGACCGGCAAAGCGACGCCGCCAGCAAGGCAACCCCGTGCATAGGCGCCAATGGCGCGCGACGCCAGCGGCGCCGGCGCCTTGGCGGCGCCGAACATCAATTTGGCGGCGATGGCCGGAGCCTTTTGCTCGCCAACCGGCGGCTTGGCGGCGGCCTGGGTGGGCGCGGCAAGCGTAGCGACCGGCTGCGGCGCGGCGGGAAACGCCATCGGCGGTGGTGAATTCGCCGCCGCGGCGGCCGGAGTGCCGACCTTTGAGGCCGGCACCGGGTTTGCCGTCGCAGCGGCGTTCGGCGGGGCATCAGTCTTGACCGTCGCCCCCGTCACCACGGAAGCGTCGCTCGGAGTGGGAGCGTTGGAGATTGCCGACGCACCGGGTCCGCTTTCCTCGTCGACGCCTGAAAAGGTCAGATCGTGGGGCGCCTGCACAAAGCTCGGTAAGGCGACGCCGATCTCCGCAACCGGCGCGAATTGGCGTTTCGACGCAGGCTCGGATTGTTGCGCGAAAAGCGGCTCGATGAAGCGGCCAGCAACCGGCAACACCGCGTCGGGCCGGGCAGCGACAACCCCGGCCGCGGTAAGCGACGTCAGCAGTACAAACAACCTCACGGGTCGCATTCGAACACCTAGTGCTGCAATTTGCGCGGGAGCTTACCGCATTCTCCGGCGAAATTCAGACCCCCAATCTCGGTCAGATGCGCGAGCGCCGATGTAAATCGCATTGGGTCCACAGCTTACGGCCTATGCGAGTTGGCCCGACTTAGGATTATGAAAACTAAGGGCTTCTCCGGCCGGGCCGCTTTCCGACGTCCTGTATCGCCTCATAAGGTGACGCCATGTCTCATCCTGCGCGATCCGATCTTAAGAGCACCGGCCGCGAGCGGACCTCTAGCCGCCTCATCCTGGCGCATGGCGCAGGGGCCGGTATGTCGTCGCCGTTCATGGAGGCGATCTCCGGTTTGATTACAGAACGCGGCATCCAGGTGACTCGCTTCGAGTTCGACTACATAGCTGCGCGCCGTGACGGCGGGCGACGTCGTCCTCCGCCGAGGGCCGAAACGCTGACCGGCGAATACCTGCGGTTCCTTGAGACCGTTGCGGCCGAGCGAAGACCCAATGAGACATTGCTGATCGGCGGCAAGTCGCTTGGCGGTCGCGTGGCAAGCCTGATCGCGGACGCCGCCTTCGACGCCGGTTTGATCTCTGGACTGGCATGCCTCGGCTATCCCTTCCATCCACCGGGAAAGCCGGATCAATTGCGCACAGCGCATCTTGTCGACTTGCGGTGTCCGGCACTGATTGTCCAGGGCGAGCGCGATCCCTTCGGCAACCGCAACGAGGTTGCACTTTTGAATCTCCCCAATGGCATCATCCTACATTGGGCTGGCGACGGCGATCACGACCTCGGTCCGCGCGGCGCTTCGGGATTTACGCGTAAGGGCAATCTGGCCGCTGCGGCCGACGCCGTCGCAGCATTCGCCGCTGGTCTTCCGCCGCCGCGTTGACGGAGTTCGGCTGGGCGCCTACGGTGCGCCGCTTTCCACAACCCGGGCCGTGCGACCTTCGCCAAGCCCCATCCGAAAAGTTCCATTCCAAATGACCGCGTTGCACGCCACGCCTGCCCAAGCTGCCGTCAATGCGCGCGCATGGCCGTTTGAAGAAGCGCGGCGGCTCATCAAGCGCCTCGAGCACGCGCCTGGCGGCAACGACAAAACGGTGTTGTTCGAGACGGGCTACGGCCCGTCGGGTCTGCCGCATATCGGCACGTTCGGCGAAGTGGCGCGCACGACGATGGTGCGCCGCGCCTTCGAAACTCTGACCGAAGGCAAGATCAAGACCCGTCTCCTTTGTTTCTCCGACGACATGGACGGCATGCGCAAGGTGCCGGACAACGTGCCGAACCAGGACATGCTGCGCGAGCATCTGCATCGGCCACTGACGCGCGTTCCCGATCCATTCGGCCAATACGACAGTTTCGGCGCACATAACAACGCGATGCTGCGGCGATTTCTCGATACTTTCGGATTCGAATACGAATTCGCCAGCGCCACCGACTATTATACGTCGGGCCGTTTCGACGAGATCCTGCTGCGCGCCGCCGAGCGCTATCAGGCGATCATGGACATCATGCTGCCGACGCTCGGCGAAGAACGACAGGCGACCTACAGCTGCTTCCTGCCGATTTCACCGACCTCTGGCCGCGTCCTCTACGTGCCGATGAAGGCCGTCGACGCCAAACGCGGCGAAATCACCTTCGCCGACGAAGACGGGCGCGATGTGACGCTGCCCGTCACCGGCGGGCGCGTGAAGCTGCAATGGAAACCGGATTTCGGCGCACGGTGGGCGGCGCTCGGCGTCGACTTCGAGATGTACGGCAAAGACCACATGTCGAACACCGTCGTCTATGACGGCATCTGCAAGGCGCTCGGCGGCAAGCCGCCCGAACATTTCGTCTACGAGCTGTTTCTGGATGAGAACGGCGAGAAGATTTCGAAGTCGAAAGGCAACGGGCTAACGATCGACGAGTGGCTGACGTACGCTTCGCCCGAAAGCCTGGAGCTCTATATGTTCCAGAAGCCAAAGAGCGCCAAGAAGCTGCACTTCGACGTGATTCCGCGCGCCGTCGACGAATATCTGCAATTCCTGACTGCCTACCCGAAGCAGGACGCGAAGCAGCAGTTCGACAACCCGGTCTGGCACATCCACAACGGCAAACCGCCCGAGCCGGAGCTGCCGATCACCTTCGGTCTTCTGATGAACCTCGTCTCAGTGTCGAATGCGGCGTCGAAGGACGTGCTGTGGGGTTTCCTGCGCCGTTACGCGCCGGGCGCCACACCTGAAGCGAACCCGATCCTCGACAAGCTGTCTGGCTATGCGGTCCGGTACTTCAACGATTTCGTGCGACCGACGAAGCGCTATCGCGCCCCCGACGACGTCGAGCGCGAGGCTTTGCAGGCGCTCGACGCGGCGCTGGCGGCGCTGCCGGCCGGCGCCGACGGCGACGCGATCCAGAACGCGCTGCTCGATGTCGCTCGCGCCATTCCGCGCTACCAGGACCACGCCAAGACGGGTCCGAGCGGCGGACCGGGCGTCAAGCTCGACTGGTTCCAGGCGATCTATGAAACGCTACTCGGGCAGGAGCGCGGACCGAGGCTCGGCACATTTATCGCGCTCTATGGCGTCCCGGAATCGCGCGCGCTGATCGCCAAGGCCTTGGCGGGGCAACTTGCCGCCGCTTGACGTCGCCTGTCATTCGGCGGCGCTTCGACCCGCAGCCCTTGCGCTGGAAAGATCGATGCGCCATAGGCGCTCAATCACATCTAACAGCTTATCTTCTCGCGCCTGGATGTCGGCTTTTCGCCATTCATCGGCGCTTAAAACGTCACGCGTAATCGCCAGCAGCGGCGCTTGTGCGGTCGCCGCCGCATAGATTTGCTTCTTTGCCGCCCACGACGCATTCCGCGCCTTGTCGTTCTGAGACTGCGTTATCAGCGCCAGATTGCCCAGGCTGTCGACGCAAGCGCCGCGCTCTTCCGGTGTCGGGAACCATTGCCTCCATTCGCTTGCGGCGGACGGGCGTTGCGGCAAGACGTGTTCGATCGTGTAGGCGTCAGGCGCCACATCCGTAACTTCGCCGCTCAGCTCGTCATTCAACCGCAGCAACAGCAACTTGCAGGCTTTGGGGTTGCGCTTGTGAAGATCCTTGAGGTGAAACGCAATCGAACGATTTTCCTCGCGCGTCATTTGCAAAGCGGGGTGCGCAGGGCTCAATGGTTCGTCTTTGCGTAGCGCGGAGATCAGGTCGGTGAAACGCCCGATCCGCTTGCCCGACCCTGCGCACAAGAGCCGCATTAGATGGGCGAAACGATCGATCTCTGCGATCAGCATCTGCGCGCGGGCGGGATTGTCCCGCCATGACTTCAGAGCCAGCATGGCTGCGGGCGCCCAGTCGCCATCCGGCAAGCGATTGAGGTAAAACAACCGCTTTGCAATGTCCGACGGCAGATCGCCGTCGCCGCCACGTCGGATCTGCGCATAGGCTTCGGCCAACGGCGAGAATACTGTCTTGAGGAACGGTTCGGCGCCCCCGACAGATTGCATCACAGCTCGGACGCCGGACACGATCTGCGGTCGCGTATGTCCGTGGATGGCGCGAATGTGCGCAAAGAAGGCTTCAAAATCCTCGCCGAGCGTCGAGCGCGCCTGCTCCCACCGCTGCGCGGCCTCTTCGACCCCAGGCGCCGGCACCCGGCTCAAAAGATCGGCCTTCAGAATGTCATTGCGCAGCAGGCGCTTGCCGCGTTCATTCAAAACCACGAACAAGCGATAGGCGCGATCGATGTCGTTGCTTTGAATGACGACCAGGTGGCAATTATCGGCAACGTGCGCGAATAGATCGTTTCGCGCGGTTGCTGATAGCCCGCTGGCAGATCCTTTCAATGCGTCGCGCGCCGCGAGCAACGCGAGTTCGGAAGCCGACAGGTTTTCGAGGCCCGGTCTAAGGCGCGTTCCGCCGGGCTCAAGAACGTACGTTTCGAAGAATTGGCGATCGCCATTGGCGAGCTGAAGCCTGTATCTTTCAGTCCGGAAGAATCGTGCGCCCTGTTGCGCCATGACGATGGCTTGCGTGCGCCGCGCGATGGTCCCGCGAGGGTTGGCCTCGAGATCGCGGAGGACCGCGAGCAAGGTCATCAACGTGACGAGGCGCTGTTGACCGTCGACGATGTCGAACTCGCGGACGGCCGATTTCGACGCCAGCCGTGACGACTCCGAGCCAAGACCGGTCATCAACAAGATCGCGCCGAGGAAATAGCCGGCATCCGCGTCGTCGGCGCGGCTGAGGCTCATGTCCTCGATCAAATCGTCGTAGAGTTGTTCCGCCTGCTCGCCGCCCCAGGAGTAGGCCCGTTGATAGATCGGCACATTCAACAGATACGGATTGGAAAATAGCTCGGCGACGGTCAATGACGCGGTCGGTAACACGAATACGGCGACTCCCAGCTGCGATGTGTCGTCAAATCAATTTGAACCCCTGGCGATCGCCCGGTTTACCCATGATAGCATGCGGAAGCTCGCCGCGGAGTTCAAAATTCTCAGTTTGAGTTTTTCTCGACTCCGGCAGCGCTCAGCGCTTGACTTCTCTGAAGCGCTTCAATCTCTGGCGCAATCCAGCGCCCTCTTGTGGCTATGTTATGCAGATCACCGCTGCTTGAAGGATATTGGCGCCCAAATGCGTTCGCAGAGCCACACCGATCCCGCGGCGCAAACCGTCTACAAGGTCGTCGCCGCCTCCGACTGGAAAAGAGCCTGCAAAGCCGGCTTTTTTACGGGTTCTGTCGATGACGTTCGCGACGGTTTCATCCATCTCTCGACCGCCGGACAACTGTCTGGAACTCTGGCGCGGCATTTCAAAAATCAGTGCGAACTCCTTCTGATCGCATTTGACGCCGCCGCATTGGGCGAGGCGCTGAGGTGGGAGTTATCGCGCGACGGCGCGCTCTTCCCGCACCTCTACGCGCCGTTGCCAACGGCTTTGGCGATATGCACCAAACCGATCGCCCCGGGCGCCGACGGCGCCGGATTCCCTGACCTAGAGCAACCGCAGTGCTAACCGGGTTGTATCGGCTCGCGCGTCCGCTGCTCTTCACCCTTGAGCCCGAGGCCGCGCATGAGGCGACGCTGAAAGCGCTGGAAGCGGGACTCTACCCGCGATCCTTCGGACTTGACGACCGCCGCTTGAAACGCCGCATCATGGGCCTGGAATTTCCGAACCCAGTTGGCATTGCTGCGGGTTACGATAAGGACGCCCGCGCCCCTGACGCTGTTTTGGGCCTTGGCTGCGGCTTCGCCGAGGTCGGCACCCTGACGCCAGTTCCTCAGTCCGGAAATCCCAAACCGCGCGTGTTCCGACTTGTCGCGGACGACGGCCTCATCAATCGGCTCGGATTCAACAACGGCGGCCATGACGCCGCGTTGGAGCGACTTGGCGCGCGGGCCGGGCGCGACGGCATCGTCGGCGTCAATATCGGCGCCAACAAGGACAGCGTCGATCGGACTGCGGACTATGTCCGGGGGCTCGAAGCGTTCAATAGCGTCGCTAGCTACTTCACGATCAATATCTCGTCGCCGAACACGCCTGGATTGCGGGACTTGCAGGCGCCCGCGGCGCTTGATGAGCTGCTGTCTCGGATCTTCGAGGCCCGCGAACGACTCGTCTCTCATGGCGCGGCGCGTCGACCCATCGTCGTCAAGATCGCGCCAGATCTCGCGGACGACGACGTGGGCGCAGTTTGTGAGCGGCTCGTTGCGCACAGGGTCGACGCCATCGCGGTTTCCAATACGACGCTATCTCGCGCCGGTTTGAGCGATCCATGCGCGACGGAGGCGGGAGGGCTCTCGGGCCGTCCGGTTTTCGTCCGTTCAACGGTCATGCTGGCGCGCGTCTGGCGTGCGACGCTTGGCGAAATTCCGCTGATTGGCATCGGCGGTATCGACAGTCCTGAAGCGGCCTTGACCAAGATCGAGGCCGGCGCAAGCTTGCTGCAGCTCTACACGGGTCTGATTTATCAGGGGCCTGGTTTGATCACCGAGATCAAGAGCCACCTAGTCGCGACGCTGCAGCGCGAGGGACACGACACTCTCGGCCCGTTGGTCGGGCGAAAATCGGCGGAATGGGCCGCGCGGCCCTTGGTCTAGTCTGAATCGCTCTTCTGCCTATCGCCAGACTTCAACAGCCGAGCGATGAGCCAGATCGGAATGACGATCATCGCGCCCAGCGCCAGATACTCGAAGATCCATTCGACGGCCCCAAAACCTAGGTCGTAGACATAGCGGGCGAAGTTATCGAGAACGGAGAAAAAATTTCGCGGCGTCACACCGAAGACCGATAGCAGGACGCCGACCAGAACGGACAGGATCGCCAGCCGGACAATGACCCCGGCCGGATGGCCGCCGATGAAATCGCGAAATTTCATTTCGTCTCCAAACGATGCGCCGATCGACAGCTGCGATTTGATCAAGCCGCGGCGATCGCTTACCACAGGATCAAGCCGGCTCGCGAGCCAGTTCTCAAGTCAAGGCGTAGATGGGCGATGGCGGCTGCGCGTGCAAATCCCAAGATCTTCGTCGCCACGGCGACCATAAGCCGCCGCTTGGGCGAGCCCACGGCGCCCACGGCGGACCTGCCGCCCATTATCGCCGATTGGTTCCGCGAGCGCGGCTGGAGTCCGCGCGCACATCAGTTGGCCCTGCTTGAAGCAGCGCGCAACCGGCAGTCGACGTTGCTGATTGCGCCGACGGGCGCCGGCAAGACGCTTGCGGGCTTTCTACCGACGCTCGCGCGCCATTCCGGCGGCAAACGCGCGAAAGTCGGCGCGGGCTTGCGCACGCTCTACATCTCGCCGTTGAAGGCGTTGGCGACGGACGTCGCTCGTAACCTCTATCACCCCATTGAAGAGATGGGTCTCAAGATCACTTGCGAAACCCGAACCAGTGACACCAGCGTCGCGCGGCGTCAGCGCCAGCGCACCCGCCCGCCGCAAATCCTTCTCACGACGCCCGAACAGGTCGCACTTCTGCTCAGTCATCCGGAGGCCGGATACTTCTTCGGCGATCTCGATACGATCGTTCTCGACGAGTTGCACGCGCTGGCGGGCTCGAAGCGTGGCGATCTTCTGGCCCTCGATCTCGCGCGGCTGCGGACGATTGCGCCCGATCTCATGACCATCGGCCTATCTGCGACCGTGGCGCGCCCAACGGAGCTGCGCGCCTATCTCGTCGCGCAAACCGATCCCGATGCGCAGACACTTATTTCAGGCGTTGTAACTGTCTCCGGCGGCGCAAAACCGGATATCAGAATCCTCGAATCCGAAGCGGAAGTCCCATGGTCAGGGCACACGGCGCGCTACGCCATGCGCGAAGTCTACGACGCCATCCGGGCGCACAAGCTTGCGCTCGTGTTCGTCAATACCCGCATGCAAGCGGAGTACGTTTTTCAGGAACTCTGGCGTGGGAATGACGACAATCTGCCGATCGGACTACATCACGGGTCCCTCGACGCCCGTCAGCGCAAGCGCGTCGAAGCAGCGATGGCGTCTGGAAAACTCCGCGCGGTCGTCGCTACGTCCACGCTCGACCTCGGCGTCGATTGGGGCGATGTCGACCTCGTGATCCACATCGGCGCGCCAAAGGGCGCGAGCCGGCTTCTCCAACGCATCGGCCGATCGAACCACAGACTTGACGAAGCCTCTAAAGCGCTGCTCGTGCCCGGCAACCGCTTTGAAGTGCTGGAATGTCGCGCGGCGCAGCAGGCCGCCGAAGCTGGCGCCCAAGACGCCGCGCTGTCGCGCACCGGCGCGCTCGACGTGCTTGCGCAGCACATTCTGGGCGTGGCCTGCCAAGCGCCCTTTTGGCCGGACGAACTTTTTGGCGAAGTGCGATCAGCGTTACCCTATTCGACGCTGACGCGCCTGCAATTCGACCGCGCGATTGATTTCGTCGCGACCGGCGGTTACGCGCTGCGCGCCTACGACCGCTTCGCCAAGCTAAAGCGAACTTCGAACGACGGCCGCCTACGCATCGCGCATCCACGCGTTGCCCAGCAATACCGGCTCAATGTCGGCACTATCGTCGATAGCCCAATGTTGAAGGTACGTCTCATCTCCGGGAAGCGCCGCGCGAGCGCGCTTCAAGGCGGCCGGGTCCTGGGCGAGGTCGATGAGTATTTCGTCGAACAGCTGCCGCCTCGCGCCACGTTCGTGTTCGCCGGAGAGGTGCTCCGCTTTGAAGGACTTCGCGACCTAGATGTCTACGTCTCGCGAGCCGCAAGCGCCGATCCGATGATCCCGAGTTACGCCGGCGGCCGATTTCCGATGTCGACGCATCTGGCGAAGCGCGTTCGCGAGATGCTTTCGGATCCCGGCGCCTGGGCAGGGCTACCCGGGCCGGTGTCGAACTGGCTCGAGCTTCAGCGGCGCCGATCGGCGATTCCGGGCACCGACGACGTCCTCATCGAGACTTTTCCGAGGAATGGGCGCGGCTACCTCGTCGCGTATCCCTTCGAGGGCCGCTTGGCGCATCAGACGCTTGGCATGCTGCTCACGCGCAGGCTCGACCGCGCCGGCGCCGAACCTCTCGGCTTCGTCGCGAACGACTATGCGCTCTCCGTCTGGGGTCGCCACGACATCTCGGAGCTCATCGATGCCGGACGGCTCTCCCTCAATGAACTGTTCGAGGAGGACATGCTTGGCGACGACCTCGACGCATGGCTCGCCGAAAGCAGTCTGATGAAGCGCACCTTCCGGCTTGCCGCCGTGATCGCCGGCCTCATCGAGCGCAAGCTGCCCGGCCAGGAGAAAACCGGCCGCCAAGTCACCTTCAACGCCGACTTGCTCTATGACGTGCTGCGCCGCCACGAGCCCGATCATATCCTGCTGCGCGCGACCCGCGCCGATGCGTCGGGCGGGCTGACCGACGTCGGCCGGCTCGGCCA
>JBJXHD010000002.1:0-119806 GCA_046160845.1 Hyphomicrobium sp. | reverse complement strand
GGTGTCGATCCTGTTCATCATCTTCGATCTCGAAATCGCGTTCCTGTTCCCGTGGGCCGTCGCCTTCAAGGAGATCGGCGCGTTCGGTTTCTGGTCGATGATGGCATTCCTCGGCGTGTTGACCATCGGCTTCATCTACGAATGGCGGAAAGGCGCGCTCGAATGGGAGTGATCCGCCCTGACGATCTGGTGTTCGATACGGCGCGCGAAGGGGTGGGTGGCGGCGGCGCGGCCAGGCCGAACGATCCGTTCTTTTCGGACGTCTCAAACGAGCTTGCCGACAAGGGATTTCTCGTCACGACGACGGACGACCTGATCAATTGGGCGCGCACCGGCAGCCTGATGTGGATGACATTCGGGCTCGCGTGCTGCGCCGTCGAGATGATGCAGGCGTCGATGCCGCGCTATGATCTCGAGCGCTTCGGCTTTGCACCGCGGGCGTCTCCGCGCCAGTCGGACGTGATGATCGTAGCTGGCACACTGACCAACAAGATGGCGCCTGCGCTGCGCAAGGTCTACGATCAGATGCCCGAGCCGCGCTACGTGATCTCGATGGGGTCGTGCGCCAACGGCGGCGGGTACTATCACTATTCCTATGCTGTCGTGCGCGGCTGCGATCGCATCGTGCCGGTCGACGTCTACGTTCCCGGCTGCCCGCCGACGGCAGAGGCGCTGCTTTACGGCGTGCTGCTGTTGCAGCGAAAAATTCGGCGCACGGGGACGATTGAGCGTTGAGCGCAATACCGCTGTCTTCCTGGGCGAGCCTTCGCGAGACCCGGGACCCAGGCATCGGCACTGAAAGTTTGAAGCCTGGGTCCCGGCTCGTCGCTGCGCTCCGGCCGGGATGACAAGAATGACGATAGGCGGCCTTGCAGATTTCGGTTCTTACGTCGCGAGCAAGACAGGCGGCGCGGCGAGCATCGCGCACGAAGAGATTACGATCACGATAGAGGCGAGCAAGATCGTCGAGGCGCTGACCGTGCTGCGCGACGATGCTCGCTGTCAGTTCGTCGTGTTGATCGACATTTGCGGCGTCGACTATCCCGAGCGCGAGAGGCGATTCGATGTCGTCTATCATCTGCTCTCGCCGCGTCTCAATCAGCGCATCCGCGTGAAGATCATGACGGACGAGACCACGCCCATCGCGAGCGTCAACGACGTGTTTCCGGCCGCCAACTGGTACGAGCGCGAAGCCTACGACATGTACGGCATTCGCTTCACCGGCCACCCCGATCTTCGTCGCCTGCTGACTGATTATGGTTTTCAGGGCTATCCGCTGCGCAAGGACTTTCCGCTGACAGGCTTCGTCGAGGTGCGCTACGACGATGAAGCCAAGCGCGTCGTCTACGAGCCGGTGAAACTCAACCAGGAATTCCGAAATTTCGATTTCGAGAGCCCTTGGGAAGGGCCGCACTACGTGTTGCCGGGTGATGAAAAGGCGAGCGGGAGGGCATAACGATGGCCGTAAATCTCTCAGGGCGTTGCCTGTGCGGCGCGGTGCAGTTCTCGTTTGAGCCGGCCGAACCGGAAATCGACGCGTGCCATTGCACGATGTGTCGGCGCTGGGGCGGTGGCCCGGCGCTGGCGATCAAGGCGAAAGGCGCTCCGATCATCACGGGCGCGGACAACGTCACGGCCTACAAATCGTCCGAGTGGGCCGAACGCCAGTTCTGCAAAAACTGCGGAACGCACCTCTTCTATTCGTCTCCGTCGTTCAGCTACTTCGGCGTGAGCGCGGGGACCGTCGATGACCAAAGTGGCCTGTCGATGACGACCGAGATCTTCATTGATCGCAAGCCGGACTATTACGACTTCGCCAATGCGACGAAGCGGCTGACGGAAGCCGAGTTCATCGAAATGGTCTCCGGCGGTACGGGCAAAGAGTGACGCCGATGGCCGAAACTGAAATCCGAAATTTCAACATCAACTTCGGCCCGCAGCACCCTGCGGCGCACGGCGTGCTACGCCTCGTGCTCGAACTCGACGGCGAAGTCGTCGAGCGCGTCGATCCGCACATCGGGCTGCTGCATCGCGGCACCGAAAAGCTGATCGAGCATAAAACTTATCTACAGGCGATCGGTTATTTCGACCGTCTCGACTACGTCGCGCCGATGAATCAGGAGCATGCGTTCTGCCTCGCGGCTGAGAAACTTTTGGGCCTGACGGTTCCTTACCGCGCGCAGCTGATCCGCGTGCTCTATTCCGAGATCGGCCGCATCCTCTCGCATCTGTTGAACGTGACGACGCAGGCCATGGACGTCGGCGCGCTGACGCCGCCGTTGTGGGGATTCGAAGAGCGCGAAAAGCTCATGGTGTTTTATGAGCGCGCCTCGGGCTCGCGCATGCACGCCAAGTATTTCCGCATCGGCGGCGTGCATCAAGACTTGCCGGAGAGACTTATCGACGACATCCACGCTTGGATAGATCCATTCCTGAAGGTCGTCGATGACATCGATGCCCTGCTGACCGAGAACCGCATTTTCAAGCAGCGCAACGTCGATATTGGCGTCGTGTCGCTGGACGACGCGTTCGCCTGGGGCTTCTCGGGCGTGATGGTGAGGGGCAGCGGCGCCGCGTGGGACTTGCGCAAGTCGCAGCCCTACGAGTGCTATCCGGAATTCGATTTCGACATCCCGATCGGCAAGAACGGTGATTGCTACGATCGCTATCTGATCCGGATGCAGGAGATGCGCGAGAGCGCCAAGATCATGAAGGCCGCTTGCGAGAAGCTGAAATCGGCGGCGGGCCAGGGGCCGCACGTCGCCGACGCCAAGAAGGTCGTGCCGCCGACGCGGAGCGAGATGAAGCGCTCGATGGAAGCGCTAATCCATCATTTCAAACTTTATACCGAAGGCTTCCACGTGCCGGCCGGCGAGGTGTACGCCTGCGTCGAGGCGCCGAAGGGCGAGTTCGGCGTTTATCTGGTCGCCGACGGCTCGAACAAACCGTATCGCTGCAAAATCCGCGCGCCTGGTTTCCCGCATCTGGCGGCGATGGATTTCCTCAACAAGGGGCACATGCTGGCCGACGTGTCGGCCATCCTCGGCTCGATCGACATCGTGTTCGGGGAGATCGACCGGTAGTCAGCGCGACTTCGGTTGGCGGTGCTGGTTGGCGCGGATGTTTTGACCGGCGAGGCGGGCGGTTGCCGCGATGCGCCGCTGCCGTGTGGCTGGCTGCTTGGCGTTTTCGATCCATTCGAGAATGGCGCGCCGCGCGGACGGCGGGAATTTCTTGAAGAACGCCGCCGCCTGCGGCGTTTCGTGGAGCGCGACGGAGAGGTCGCGCGGCGCGGACAGTTTGTCGACCGTGTTCAGCTTATCCCAGGCGCCATCGAGCTTGGCGGCTTCGACCTTGGCTACGCCATGCGGCGCCATGAGCCCGGCCTTGGTCAGTTTGGCAATTCGCCTCTTATTTTTCTTTGACCAACCGCTGCCGGTCTTTCGCGGAGAGAGCAACACTTTTGAGCGTGTCGCGTCGGCCTTGCGCGGCGTGCTATCGATCCATCCGAAACACAGCGCCTCCTCGACGATGGCGTCGTAGGAAACGTGGGTGCGGCCGGCGACCTTTTTCGCGATCACGAGCCAGATGCCGCCCGCCTGAGTGTGATGCCGGAATAGCCAGGCGCGGAGATCGTCGCGGCTTTTAATTTGGACTTGGGGAAGATTGCCGCCTTCCGATTTTTTTGCCGAAGGCTTTGCCTTGTTCGCGGATTTGGCCAAAGGTGAGCGCCCTTGCACGGTGTGGAATTCCAAGCGTCATGCCTGAAACTCCGTCCTCCGGCCAGTCGCGTTGGATCAGGGCCATCGCTTTTCTGGCCGGTCTGCTGCTCGCCGTCATCGGCGTCCGATTTCTGATTGCGCCGGATGGCGCGGCACGCGCCTTTGGGCTGGCCAAAGAGATCACCGGTTTGGAGCTTCACCATGTCATCGGGCTTCGCGACCTTTGGCTCGGGGCGCTCGCCATGGCGTTCGCCGTGCTGAAGGAATGGCGGGCGCTGGCGTTGTGGTTCGCGTTTGGCGCGGTGGTCTGCGTCTCGGACGCGGGAATAGCGGCCGCGTCAAGCGGCCGGGCGGGTCCGATCACGTTCCACCTCGTCTGCGGCGCGATTTGTGGGGCGGTCGCGGCATGGTTAGCGCGCACCCGAATCCTGATCGACGCGCGCGGCGCCTAGCGCCGGCGGCGGAGCCCTGGCATGATCAGTCGCCGCGGCGACCGGTTTGCAGTGCGTCAGGAGCGTCGGATGGTTTGGGACAATCTTTTTCTGCTTTCGGTCGTGGCCTTCGGCTGGGGTCTCAGCCTCGCAACCTACCGGCTGTTCGCCCGTTCGAACGGCTGGCCGATGGGGGCGCTCCAGGCGGATCTGCCGGTCATTCCGGTGCTCCTCGGACTCCTGGGCCTGCTGGCCGGACTGGCGTTCGCCACCGCGCGTGGGGCTGATGACGGCGGCTGGGCCATCATCGCGGTCGGCTTTCTGATGGCGGTGCTGTGGACCGGATTTTTGCGCGTCGGATCGCAGATTTCGCTGTTCCTAGCCCCGGTCGCCACGTTCCTGCTGCTGCTTGGCTGGCTGGCGGCCCCACTCGGATACGCCGAGCGCAAATGGGCCACCGAGAGCCCATCCGAGACGCTGCAACGGCGCGGCGTCATCAGTGGTCCTGCCGACGTCGAAATCCAGGTTCCAGCCGGCGTCCTGCCCTCGCGTCCGTGAGCGAAGGGCGATGGCCGCGCTTCGGTCGGCGTGGCGCGTCCACATCGTCGCACCCGTGTCGCGCAATCGTCATTTGGCTCGGACTTATTGGGGATGATCCAGCGCCTTGATCTGGCGCGCCGTTCCTCGTACTGGACCGGGTTATCGCCACAGGGTTAATCTCGCGAACCGACTAAGCGAATCCGGCGCGTCGCGTCCTCCACGTCGACCGCCCGCGTTCGCTTTGCGCGATTTCAGGAGCCGACGATGGCCGTTCGCCGACTTCATCCCGAGCAGCCCGCGACCTTCGCCTTCACGGCCGACAACAAGGCCTGGGCGGAGCGAACGATCGCCAACTATCCGCCGGGCAAACAGGCGTCGGCAGTCATTCCTCTGCTGTGGCGGGCGCAGGAGCAATCGGGCGGGTGGCTGTCCGAGCCGGCGATCCGCGCGGTGTGCGATCGGCTTGGTATGGCCTACATCCGCGGTCTCGAAATCGCGACGTTCTACACCATGTTTCAACTGGCGCCGATCGGCTCGAAGGCTCATGTGCAGGTGTGCGGCACGACGCCCTGCATGTTGAGCGGTTCGCGCGGACTCGTTGAAGTCTGCAAGCGGCGCATCGCCGAGCATCAGCATGAATTGAGTTCAGACAGTTCGCTGTCGTGGGAAGAGGTCGAGTGCCTCGGCAATTGCGCCAATGCGCCTGTGGTGCAGGTCGGCAAGGACACGTTCGAGGATCTGACGCCGTCGCTTCTCGAAGCCGTGATCGATGGTTTTTACATCGGCAAGCCGCCGCTGCCTGGTTCGCAAATCGGGCGGACGGCGTCGTGTCCCGCCGACGGGCCGACGACGCTGACCGACCCGACGCTGTATGATGGCTCGACGATCGGCGCGTGGAAGAAGCGGTTCGATCAGTTGGCGACGACGCCGGCGGCTTCTGCCGCTGTGACAGCCGCCCCACCGCCGCTGCAGCCGCACCCTGCTGCGCTGGCGGCGATCGCCAACGCCGGGCTGGTCAAAGATTTCGAGGTGCGGGGGGGCGGCAAGCCGCTGTCCAGCGGTGAACTCGACAAACTGAAAATCGAGACGAACCGTTTTGTCACGGACGCCGCGCAGCCGGAACTGTTGAAGGCGCCGCGTGGAGCGCCGGACGACCTGAGCCTGATCTGGGGCGTCGGCGACGTGCTGGCCGGTCGGCTCAACGCGCTCGGCATCTGGCATTTCAAGCAGATCGCCGAATGGACGCCGGCCAACGTCGCATGGTTCGAGGCCGAGATGGACGGATTCAAGGGCCGCGTCGCGCGCGACAAGTGGATCGAGCAATGCCAGAAGCTCAGCACCGGCTGGCGGCCCGACAGCGCCATCGGCGACCGGCCGAAGGATTGATGCGCCATGCTAGCTGACCGCGACCGCATCTTTCGTAATCTGTACGGCTTTCACGACGTCTCGCTGAAAGGCGCCATCAAACGCGGCGCGTGGGACGGAACGAAGGTCTTCATCGACAAGGGCCACGACTGGATCATCGATGAAGTGAAGAAGTCGGGGCTGCGCGGCCGGGGCGGCGCCGGGTTTCCGACGGGCCTTAAATGGTCGTTCATGCCGAAGGCCGATCCACGGCCGAGCTATCTCGTCATAAACGCGGACGAGAGCGAGCCCGGGTCGTGCAAGGATCGGGAGATTTTGCGCCACGACGCGCATCTGCTGATCGAGGGCGCGCTGCTGGCGTCGTTCGCGATGCGCGCGCATGTGAGTTACATCTATGTGCGCGGCGAATACATGCGCGAGCGCGAGGCGCTCGAACGTGCGATCGCTGAAGCTTATGACGCCAAGCTGATTGGTAAGAACAACATTCACGGCTGGGACTTTGATCTCTACGTGCACCACGGCGCCGGGGCCTACATCTGCGGCGAAGAGACGGCGATGCTCGAAAGCCTCGAAGGCAAGAAGGGTCAGCCGCGCCTGAAGCCGCCGTTTCCGGCGAACGTCGGCCTCTACGGCGCGCCAACGACGATCAACAACGTCGAGAGCATCGCCGTGGTCGGCGACATTCTTCGCCGCGGCGCAACGTGGTTTGCAGATCTCGGTCTGCCGAACAACACGGGCACGAAGCTTTTCCAGATTTCCGGCCACGTCGAGCAGCCGTGCGTGGTCGAGGAAGAGATGGGCATTCCGATGCGGGAGCTGATCGACAAGCACTGTGGCGGCGTCACCGGAGGGTGGGACAATCTGCTGGCGGTCATTCCGGGCGGGTCGTCAGTGCGCTGCATCACCGCCGCGCAGGCGAGCGACGTGACGATGGATTTCGACGCGTTGGGCAAGCTCGGATCGGGCCTCGGCACGGCCGCTGTGATCGTGATGAACAAGTCGACCGACATCATCGCCGCGATCCGTCGCATCGCGTATTTCTACAAGCATGAAAGCTGCGGCCAGTGCACGCCATGCCGCGAGGGGACTGGCTGGATGTGGCGCGTGCTCGAGCGCATGGAGCGGGGCGAAGCGGAAAAGCGCGAGATCGATCTGCTGTTCGAAGTGACGAAGCAGGTCGAGGGTCATACGATCTGCGCGCTCGGCGATGCGGCGGCGTGGCCGGTGCAGGGGCTGATCAAGAATTTTCGGCCGGTGATCGAGGCGCGGATTGATGCGTATCAGGCGAAGCACAAACGCGAGGCGGCGGAGTAGCGCATGCCCAAGCAACTCATTATCGACGGGCATCCGATCGAGGTCGAGGATGGGACCACGCTGATGCACGCGTGCGAGGCGGTGGGATCCGAGATCCCGCGTTTTTGCTATCACGAGCGGCTCTCCATCGCCGGCAACTGCCGCATGTGTCTTGTCGAAGTGCAGGGCTCGCCCAAGCCGATCGCCAGCTGCGCGATGATCGTCAACGATCTGCCGCCGAACAGGGACGGTTCGCCGAAGATCATCAGCACGCATACGCCGCTCGTCAAAAAAGCGCGCGAAGGCGTGATGGAGTTCCTGCTGATCAACCATCCGCTCGATTGTCCGATCTGCGACCAGGGCGGCGAGTGCGATCTGCAGGATCAGGCGATGGCGTTCGGCATGGGCGGTTCGCGCTATCACGAGAACAAGCGGGCGGTCGAAGAAAAGCACATCGGCCCGCTGATCAAGACGATGATGACGCGCTGCATCCACTGCACACGCTGCGTGCGCTACATGACGGAAGTGGCGGGCGTCGAGGAGTTGGGCCTCATATCGCGTGGCGAAGACGCCGAGATCACGACGTATCTCGAGAACGGCATTCTCTCTGAAATGAGCGCCAACGCCGTCGATCTCTGCCCAGTTGGCGCGCTGACGCATCGCCCCTGGGCGTTCAATGCGCGGCCATGGGAAATGACGACGACAGAGACGGTCGACGTTATGGACGCGGTCGGCTCGGCGATCCAGGTCGACACGCGCGGCGGCGCGGTGATGCGCATTCTGCCGCGCAACAACGACGCCGTGAACGAGGAATGGATTTCCGACAAGACGCGCCACGTCGCCGACGGCTTGAAGACGCAGCGGCTCGACCAGCCCTTCGTTCGCAAGAACGGCATTCTGGAACCGGCGACATGGGACGCGGCGCTGGACGCGGTCGCCGCCAAGCTCAAAGCCGCTAGGCCGGACAAGATCGGTGCGATCGCCGGCGATCTCGCGGGCGCCGAAGAAATGTTCGCGCTCAAGGATCTGATGACGCGGTTCGGCGTGGCGTCGATCGATTGCCGCCAGGCGGGAGATGCATTCGATCCGAAACTTGGCCGGGCGAGCTACCTGTTCAATTCATCGATCGAGGGCATCGAGCGCGCCGATCTGATCCTAATCATCGGGTCGAATCCGCGGCTCGAAGCGCCGGTGCTGAATTCGCGTATCCGCAAGCGCTGGCGGGCCGGCGGGCTGACGGTCGGTCTCGTCGGTCGCAAGGCCGACCTCACGTATCCGGCCGAATTGCTCGGGCCCGGGGCCGATGCGCTGGCTGCGCTGGCGAGCGGTCGCCACGACTTCGCCGCGGCCCTGAAGGCCGCGAAATATCCGATGGTCATTGTCGGTCAGGCGGCGTTCGCGCGCCCTGACGGGCTGGCCGTGCTTTCAATCGCTGCGCGCGTCGCGCTGGATGCGTGCGCGGGCAAGGACGCGGCGTGGAACGGCTTCAATGCGCTGCATACGGCGGCGTCGCGAGTCGGCGGCCTTGACGTTGGATTCGTTCCGGGCAAGGGCGGCAAAGACGTCGCCGGCATTCTCGGCGGCGATATGGAGTTTGTTTATTTGCTCGGCGCCGACGACTGCGATCTCTCCAAGGTCGGCAAGGCTTTCGTCGTCTATCAGGGCAGCCACGGCGACGCCGGCGCGCATCGCGCCGACGTGGTGCTGCCCGGCGCGGCGTACACCGAAAAGAGCGCGACGTACGTCAACACAGAAGGCCGCGCGCAGCAGACTTTGAAAGCCGCGTTCCCGCCGGGCGACGCCAAGGAAGATTGGGCGATCCTGCGCGCGCTGTCGCAAAAGGCTGGCGCGACGCTGCCCTACGACACGCTCAAGGAATTACGCGCGGCGATGTATCGAAGCGCGCCGCAACTTGCTGGGCTCGATGCGATCGAATCGCGGGCCATGAACGGTCTTGAAACGCTGGCGAAGCATTCGGGCGCTACGACAAGTGAACCGTTCGGCGTGGCGGTGTCGGATTTCTACCAGACCAACGCCGTCGCGCGCGCGTCAGCCGTGATGGCCGGAATGAGTGCGTTGCGCGCGTCGCAGACCCGCAAACTCGCGGCAGCGGAGTGAGGCAATGATCGACTCGCTCGCACAATTCATGACCGATTATGGATGGACGATCCTCGGGATTGTCGGCGCGTCGTTGGCGCTGCTGGTCGGCCTGCTGGTCGTGATCGCCTATCTGCTGCTGATGGATCGGAAGGTGTGGGCGGCGGTGCAGTTGCGCCGTGGGCCGAATGTCGTCGGGCCGTTTGGACTGCTGCAGTCGTTCGCTGATCTCTTAAAGTTCGTCTTCAAGGAGCCGCTGATTCCGTCCGGCGCCGACAAGGTCGTGTTTTTGCTCGCGCCGCTGGCGACGGCGACGTGCGCGCTCGCCGCGTGGGCCGTCATTCCGATCAACGAGAACGGCCTGGGTACGTGGGTGATTTCCGACCTGAACGTCGGCATTCTTTATATCCTCGCGATCTCGTCGCTCGGCGTCTACGGCGTCATTATGGGCGGCTGGGCGTCGAATTCCAAATATCCTTTCATGGGCGCGCTGAGGTCCGCGGCGCAAATGGTGTCGTATGAAGTCTCGATCGGCTTCATCATCATCTGCGTGCTGTTGCTGGTCGGCTCGCTGAACATGACGGCCATCGTCAATGCGCAGAAGTCCGGCCCCGGGACCGCGCTCGGACTCGCGCCGTCGCTGCTCGACTGGCACTGGCTCGCCTTGTTCCCGATGTTCGTCGTGTTCTTCATTTCGGCGCTGGCCGAGACGAACCGCCCGCCGTTCGACCTGCCGGAAGCTGAATCCGAACTCGTCGCCGGGTACATGGTCGAATACGCTTCGACGCCGTACCTGCTCTATATGCTCGGCGAGTACGTGGCGATCACCACGATGTGCGCGCTGACGACGATACTGTTCCTCGGCGGCTGGCTGCCGCCGGTCGACGTCTGGCCGTTGAACGCCGTGCCAGGATTGATCTGGTTCCTGCTCAAGGTCGTGTTCGTGTTCTTCATGTTCGCGATGGTGAAGGCGTTCGTGCCGCGTTATCGCTACGACCAGTTGATGCGGCTTGGCTGGAAGGTGTTTTTGCCGCTGTCGCTCGTCATGGTCGTCGTCACGGCCGGCGTGCTGCATTTCGGAGGGCTCGCGCCATGAGCGCTGGAATGATCGGTCTCATCGTTGGCTTGTTTCTCGGCGTCGTCAGCTGGCGCACGATGAACATTCTCAGTGGGCGGGTCGAGAAGGCGGAGACCAAGCGCTTGCTCGGCATTGTTGGCCAGATCGAACTGATTTTTCTGCCGGCAATCGGATATGCGATCGGCGTTTTCCTGTTCGAAGGCCAAGGGGCAGCGCCATGAACATCGCGCGCGGCGTAAAATCGCTGTTCCTGGCCGAATTCGTCGGAGCGTTCTTCCTGTCGATGCGCTACTTCTTTGCGCCCAAGAAGACGCTGAACTACCCTTACGAGAAGGGGCCGCTCAGTCCGCGTTTTCGCGGCGAGCACGCGTTGCGCCGGTATCCGAACGGCGAAGAGCGCTGCATCGCCTGCAAACTGTGCGAAGCGATCTGTCCGGCGCAGGCGATCACGATCGAGGCCGGACCGCGGCGCAACGACGGCACGCGGCGCACCACACGTTACGACATCGACATGACCAAATGCATCTATTGCGGGTTATGCCAGGAGGCGTGCCCGGTCGACGCTATCGTCGAAGGGCCGAACTTCGAGTTCGCGACGGAAACGCGCGAAGAGCTTTTCTACGACAAGGACCGGCTGCTCGCCAACGGCGACCGCTGGGAGCGCGAGATCGCGAAGAACATGGCGTTGGATGCTAAGTACCGGTGATGAGATTGAAGCCGCGATTAAAAATGGACTGTCATCCCGGACGCGGCGTTTTGCGCCGCGATCCGGGATCCAGAACTTCTGGTGAGGGATCGAGCAGGGGGCTCTGGGTCCCGGCTCTCCGCTGTGCTCCGGCCGGGATGACAGGTTTGGGTGGGTTCGCTGAATGACGGCCGTATTCTTCTATCTCTTCTCCACGCTCGCGGTCGCATCCGCCGCGATGGTGATCCTCGCGCGCAACCCCGTGCACGCGGTTCTTTTCCTGATCCTCACGTTTTTTAACGCGGCCGGGCTGTTCGTGCTGCTCGGCGCCGAGTTTTTGGCGATGTTGCTGATCGTTGTTTACGTCGGCGCCGTGGCGGTGTTGTTCCTGTTCGTCGTGATGATGCTCGACGTCGATTTCGCCGAGCTGAAAGCAGGCTTCATCAAGAACGCGCGCGTCGGGGCGCTGGTGGGCGGCGTGGTGCTGGCGGAACTCATCGCGCTATTCGCATTTCAGGGATTGGAAATGGCGCCGGGCAGAAGCGCGGCAGCGGCGGTCCCGACTGATCTCACCAACACGGAGGCGCTCGGCCGGCTGATCTATACGAAGTACGTCTATTTCTTCCAGGCGGCGGGCGTGATCCTGCTCGTCGCCATGATCGGCGCCATCGTGCTGACGCTGCGCCATCGCGAGGGCGTCAAGCGGCAATCGATTACGGCGCAGGTGACGCGCGGGCCGGCGACGGCGATCGACGTCGTCAAATTGCCGAGCGGCGGCAGCGTCGTGCCGCCCGCGAAGACGAAGGAGGCAGCGGAGTGAAAGCGCTGTTCGACATGCTGGAACTTTTCGGGCGGTATTGGCCGTATGCCGTCGCGCTGGTCGTCGGCATCGGGCTGGCGGTTGTCGATCGGAGGGTTTTTGGCCGCTATGTCTTCGCGATTCTGCTGATCCTAATCGCCGTCGGTGGCCAGATCGCGATGTACGTTAGCCCGTTCACGTTCAGCGGTAACGACCATTATTTCCAAGGACTGATCGCGACGCTGTTCGCGCTGGCGGGGCTGGCTGGCTACGCGCTGGCGCTTGGCACGATGCGCATGTTCGGGGGCAGGGCGGCATGACCATCGGCATCGGCCATTACCTGACCGTCGCGGCGTGCCTTTTCACGATTGGCATCTTCGGAATTTTTCTCAATCGCAAGAACGTCATCATCATCCTGATGTCGATCGAGCTGATGCTGCTCGCAGTCAACATAAATCTTGTCGCGTTCTCGCACTTCAACGGCGATCTTGTCGGGCAAGTTTTCTCGCTCTTCATACTGACCGTTGCGGCCGCCGAAGTGTCGATCGGGCTTGCGATCCTCGTCGCCTACTATCGCAATCGCGGCTCGATCGCGGTCGAAGACATCAACATGATGAAGGGATGAGGCGATGATCGACATCCTTCTTACTTCAATCATTCAGAACATCATCAATCCGCGCTGGTGGCTGGCGGTTTTCGGCGGCGCCGCCTGCGCGCTGCTGTTTGTCGGCCTCCTCATCTATGTGGGATTTCTGGCGGCATGATCTATACGGCGATCGTTCTCCTGCCGCTGCTCGGCGCGCTGATCGCAGGCCTGCTCGGCCGCGCCATCGGCGACCGGACGAGCGAGATTCTTACTACAGGGCTGCTGTTCATTGCGGCGGGGCTGTCGTGGGTCGCCTTCGTGCAGACCGGTTTCGAACATGAGACCCACAAGGTGCAGCTGCTGCGCTGGATTACCTCCGGCGAACTCGACACGTCGTGGTCGCTGCGCGTCGATACGTTGACCGGCGTGATGCTCGTCGTCGTGACGACGGTGTCGAGCCTCGTGCATCTCTATTCGATCGGCTACATGCACGAGGACGACTCGCGCTCGCGGTTTTTCTCGTTTCTGTCACTGTTCACGTTCGCCATGCTGATGCTGGTGACGAGCGACAACCTGCTGCAGATGTTCTTCGGCTGGGAGGGCGTCGGCCTCGCGTCCTATCTGCTGATCGGTTTCTGGTACAAGAAGCCCGAAGCCAACGCCGCGGCGATCAAGGCGTTTATCGTCAACCGCGTCGGGGATTTCGGCTTCGCGCTCGGCATTTTCGCGCTGTTCTTCGTGTTCAAATCGATCAGCCTCGACGCAATTTTCGCCGCGGCGCCGACGGCGGTGGGCAAGACGTTCTCGTTCGCCGGCTATGATGTCGACATCCTCAACACGATTGCGCTACTGCTGTTCATGGGCGCCATGGGCAAGAGCGCGCAATTCCTGCTGCACACATGGCTGCCCGACGCCATGGAAGGCCCGACGCCCGTTTCGGCGCTGATCCACGCCGCTACGATGGTGACAGCCGGCGTGTTCATGGTGGCGCGATTGTCGCCAGTGTTTGAATTCGCGCCGGACGCTCTGCAGATCGTGACGCTGGTCGGCGCGGTGACCGCGTTCTTCGCGGCCACTGTCGGGTTGGTGCAAAATGATATCAAGCGTGTCGTCGCCTACTCGACGTGCTCGCAGCTCGGCTACATGTTCGTCGCGTGCGGTATCGGCGCCTACGGCGCGGCGATCTTCCACCTCTTCACGCACGCGTTCTTCAAGGCGCTGCTGTTCCTCGGCGCGGGCTCCGTGATTCACGCCATGCATCACGAGCAGGACATGCGCAACATGGGCGGCCTGCGCGGTAAGATACCGTGGACGTTCGCCATGATGGTGATCGGTACGCTCGCCTTGACCGGCGTCGGAATTCCGCATGTGGCGGGCTTCGCCGGTTTCCATTCGAAGGACGCGATCATCGAGGGCGCCTTCGCCGCGCAGACGCCGCACAACTACGCCTTCTGGCTGCTGGTCGTCGCAGCATTGATGACATCGTTCTATTCGTGGCGGCTGATTTTCATGACGTTCTACGGCGAAACGCGCGCCGATCCGCAGACTTTCGAGCATGCGCACGAGAGCCCGCCGACGATGATGGCCCCGCTCGCCGTGCTGGCCGCCGGCTCGATCTTCGCGGGGTTCGCGTTCAAGGATTTCTTCATCGGGCATGAAGAGGCGGCGTTCTGGGGCGCGTCGATCTTCCGGGGCGAAGGCAATCACATTCTGCACGAGCTGCATCAGGTCCCGAAGTGGGTGGGCTTCGCGCCCCTAGTCGCAATGCTCTCGGGCTTCGCCATCGCCTGGGTCTATTACATCGGCGCGCCGTGGCTGCCGGCCGCGACGGCGCGCGCGTTCCGCCCGCTGTACCTCTTCCTTTTGAACAAGTGGTACTTCGACGAGCTCTATGACCTGATCTTCGTGCGCCCGGCTTTCGCCATCGGTCGCTTCTTCTGGAAGGGCGGCGACGGCGCGGTGATCGACGGCGCCATCGACGGCACGGCGGCGGGGGTCGGCCGGGTGACGGGGCGCGTCGTCAAGCTGCAGACGGGCTACGTCTATCACTACGCCTTCGCAATGCTGATCGGCGTTGCGGCGCTGTTGACCTGGCTGACATGGAACGGGCTTTTGGGCAGGAGCTTCGCGCCATGAGCAATATTCTCTCTGTTGTAGTTTTTCTCCCCCTGGTCGGCGCGTTCCTGATCGCGGCGCTGAACTACGAGGCCGATCGCAATGCGCGCTGGATCGCGCTTTGGACAACGCTGATCACGTTCGCGGTGTCGCTGTTGATTTGGGCGCAATTCGACAAGTCGACGGCAGGGTTCCAGTTCGTCGAGGAGTACGCCTGGATCGGGCCGCTGAAATACAAGATGGGCGTCGACGGCATCTCGATGCTGTTCGTGATCCTGACGACGTTCCTGATGCCGATCTGCATTCTAGCGAGCTGGGAGGCGATCGAGACGCGCGTCAAGGAGTACATGATTGCGTTTCTCGTGCTCGAAACGCTGATGCTCGGCGTATTCTGCGCGCTCGACATGGTGCTGTTCTACCTGTTCTTTGAGGGCGGGCTGATTCCGATGTTTCTCATTATCGGGGTTTGGGGCGGCAAGCGGCGCGTTTACGCCAGTTTCAAGTTCTTTCTCTATACGCTGCTCGGCTCGGTGCTGATGCTGCTCGCCATGATGGCGATGTACTGGCATGCCGGCACGACCGACATCCCGACGCTGCTCACGACCAAGTTCCCGCCCGATATGCAGTGGTGGCTGTGGCTGGCGTTCTTCGCCTCGTTCGCCGTCAAGATGCCGATGTGGCCGGTACATACGTGGCTGCCCGACGCGCACGTCGAAGCGCCGACGGCGGGTTCGGTCATCCTCGCGGGCATTCTGTTGAAGATGGGCGGCTACGGGTTTCTGCGGTTCTCGTTGCCAATGTTCCCGATCGCGAGCGAGCAGCTGGCGCCGCTGGTCTATACGCTCTCCATCGTGGCGATCATCTACACCTCGCTGGTCGCACTGGTGCAGGAAGATATCAAGAAGCTGATTGCGTATTCCTCCGTCGCGCACATGGGTTTCGTGACGATCGGCATCTTCACGGCGTCGCAGCAGGGCGTCGACGGCGCGATTTTTCAGATGCTTTCGCATGGCATCGTCTCGGCGGCGTTGTTCCTATGCGTCGGCGTCGTCTACGACCGTATGCACACGCGCGAGATCGCGGCCTACGGGGGGCTGGTCGAGCGGATGCCGAAATATGCGCTGGCGTTCATGGTGTTCACGATGGCGAACGTCGGGCTCCCCGGCACCAGCGGCTTCGTCGGCGAGTTTTTGACTTTGCTCGCCGCGTTCAAAGCCAATACGTGGGTTGCGATCCTGGCCACGACAGGCGTGATCCTGTCGGCCGCGTATGCGCTCTATCTCTACCGGCGCGTGATCTTCGGCGCGTTGGAGAAGCCAAGCCTCAAAGGCCTGCTCGATCTTTCGCCGCGCGAAATCGCGATCCTTGCGCCGTTGGTGCTGCTGACGATCTTTTACGGCGTCTATCCGGCGCCGGTGCTGGACGTGACGGCAGCGTCGGTCAAGAATTTGGTGCAGAATTATGAGGCCGCGATCAAGCCCGCGGCTGCGGCGCTGGCGCCGTAGGGAAGGACAGTGATGGACCCCGCCTTCTATATGCCTGTGCTGCCGGAGCTGATCCTCGCGATCGGCGCGATGGCGTTGTTGATGATCGGCGCGTTCTCGAGCGATGGGGCGAGCGCCGGGCGCACGACGTCGTGGTTGGCCATCGGCCTATTGGTTTTGGCGGCGCTGGCCGTCGTCTCGGTCGGCACCGACGCGGGCGCGGCGAAGGCCTTCGACGATGCGTTCATCACCGACGGGCTGACGCGCTTCCTGAAAGTTTTAATTCTAGTCGCGGCGGCGCTGACGCTGCTGATGACATTCGACGACTTCGGGCGGGCGAAGATTCTGGTCTTCGAATATCCCGTGCTCGTGCTGCTGGGCACGCTCGGCATGCTGATGATGGTTTCGGCGAACGATCTTATCGCGCTGTACCTCGGACTCGAGCTGCAATCGTTGGCCCTTTATGTGATCGCTGCGTTCAAGCGCGACGATGTCAGATCGAGCGAGGCGGGGCTCAAGTATTTCGTCCTCGGCGCGCTGTCGTCCGGCATGCTGCTCTACGGCGCGTCGCTGTTCTACGGCGTCACGGGATCGACGGGATACGAAGCGATTGCGACCGCGATGCGCGCCGACGGCATGGGCCAGAATATCGGCCTGACCGTCGGGCTGGTGTTCGTGCTTGTGGGTCTCGCATTCAAGATTTCGGCAGTGCCATTCCACATGTGGACGCCGGACGTCTATGAAGGCGCGCCGACGCCTGTGACGGCGTTTTTCGCGGGCGCGCCGAAGGTGGCGGCGATGGCGCTGCTGCTGCGCTTCACGCAAGCGGCGCTGCCGTCCGTCGCGGCGCAATGGCAGCAGATCATCATCTTCCTGGCCATCGCCTCGATGGTGTTCGGCGCTTTCGCAGCGATCGGGCAAACGAACATCAAGCGCCTGCTGGCCTATTCGTCGATCGGGCATGTCGGGTTTGCGCTGGTCGGCCTGGCGGCGAACAACGCCGAAGGCACCGCCGGGGTGCTGATCTATCTTTCGATCTACGTCGCGATGACGCTCGGGACTTTTGCTTGCGTGCTGTCGATGCGGCGCGGCGACACGAACGTCGAGGAAATCAGCCAGCTCGCCGGCCTCGCCAGGACGGATCTGCGCCTCGCCAGCATCCTGGCTCTGCTGATGTTCTCGCTCGCCGGCATCCCGCCGCTTGCCGGCTTCTGGGCCAAGTGGTACGCGTTTTTGCCAGCCATCAAGGCGGGGCTCTACCCACTCGCGGTCATCGGCGTCGTCGCCAGCGTGATCGGCGCCTACTATTATCTGCGCATCATCAAGATCATGTTCTTCGATGACGCCGCCGAGCGGTTCGAGCCGGTCGAAGGCAAGGCGCTGACCGTCATGGCGCTGTCGGCCGTGTTTGTGCTGGCGTTTGTGCTGCCGTTCATCGGCGGGGCGCTTGTCGATGCCGCGACGGCCGCCGCAGCCGTTCTTGCCCCCCCGAGCGGCGCTTGACGGCGCCGATGACGGCGCTGCCCCATCGCATCATCCGCCTGTTCGAGACGAACTCCACCAACCAGGACGCGCTGCGTCTTGCGCTGGCCGGTGAAGTCTTGCCGCTCTGGGTGTCCAGCGACTGTCAGACCGGGGGACGCGGCCGCGCCGGTCGGACGTGGACATCGGAACCGGGAAACCTGCATGCGAGCGCTGCGATCGTCTGCCAAGCGCCGATGGCGCAGGCGGGCGAACTGGCGCTGATCGCCGGCGTTGCGTTCGTCGATGCGATCGCCGCCGTTGCGCCGTCCGCCACCGCGCGGCTCAAATGGCCGAATGACGTGCTGATCGACGGCGCAAAGGCCGGCGGCATCCTGGTTGAAAGCACGACGGCGCGGGGTGAGCCGGGCTTTGTCGCCGTCATCGGATTTGGGCTGAACGTCGTATCGCATCCTAGCGCGCTCGGACGCGCGGCGACGTCGCTGGCGGCGCACGGTATTTCGACGACGGCGGAGTACGTGTTGTCGGCGCTCGCCGACGCGTTCACTCGCTGGCTCGCGGCGTGGGACGACGGCCGCGCGTTCGAGGCGACGATTGCACCCGCCTGGCAGGAGCGCGATGGAGATATCGGCAAGACCGTAACCGTCGCAACCGCATCTGGCCGGCTCGTCGGCCGCTCGTTGGGAATTGACCGGCGCGGGTATTTGGTGCTGGACGCGGACGACGGGACGCGCCAAACCGTCACGCACGGAGACGTGGCCTTGCAAAGCGCCGCGAAGGAAAGCGGAGCGCAATGACGGGCACGGGCAGAACCCCACGGCGGGGGGCGAAAGGCGGCGACGAACTGGCATTCATGGCGCTCGGCGGTTTGGGCGAGATCGGCATGAATGTCTACCTCTACGGTTTTGGACCGGAGGGCGCGCGGCAATGGCTGATGGTCGATCTCGGGATCACTTTTCCGGGCGAGGCCGAACCCGGCGCCGACGTGGTGCTGCCGGACCTCCGCTTCATCATTGCTGAACGCAAGTCGCTCGCCGGGCTGGTGTTGACGCACGCGCATGAAGATCATATCGGCGCCGTCATCGACCTGTGGCCATCGCTCGGCTGCCCCATCTACGCGACGCCGTTCACGGCCGGAATGCTGAAATCGAAGCTCGGCGAATACGGCCGGAATCTCGCCATGCCGATCACCGTCGTTCCGCTCGGTGGTCGCATCGCCGTCGGTCCCTTCGACGTCGAGTTCGTCACGCTGGCCCACTCGATCCCCGAGCCGAGCGGCCTCGCAATCCGCACGCCTGCGGGCCTCGTGTTCCACACCGGCGACTGGAAACTTGACACGGCGCCGCTGGTCGGCGACCCGCCGGATGAAGCCAAGCTGAAGGCGCTCGGCGACGAAGGCGTCGTCGCAATGGTCTGCGATTCCACCAACGCCATGCGTGAAGGGCGCTCACCGTCGGAAACCGAGGTTGCGGCGTCGCTCGCCAAGATAATCGCCTCTGCGCCGCGCCGCGTCGCGGTGACGTCGTTCGCCTCGAACGTTGCGCGCGTTAAGGCCGTCGCGGACGCCGCGCGCGCTTCAGGCCGGACGCTCGTCGTCGCCGGTCGCGCGCTGCACCGCGTGATCCAGGTCGCGATCGAGACGGGCTACTTGCCGGAAAATTTCCACTATCTCGATCAGCAGCGATTTCAGGACTTGGCCGCCGACAAGGTCGTCGTGCTGTGCACGGGCAGCCAGGGTGAGCCGCGCGCGGCCATCGCCCGCATAGCCGAAGATGAGCATCCCGATATTTCGCTGGATAAGGGCGACCTCGCGATCTTCTCCTCGCGGGCCATTCCGGGCAACGAAAAGTCAGTCGGGAAGGTGCACAACGGTCTGGCGCAGCGCGGTGTGGACATCATCACCGACGTGGACGCACTGGTTCACGTCACGGGCCATCCGCGCCGCGAGGAGTTGCGTGAGATGTATTCCTGGCTGAAGCCGAAGATCGTCGTGCCGATGCATGGCGAGGCAAGGCATCTGCGGGAACACGCCAAGCTTGCGGGCGCGTGCGGCGCCGGCCAGACTTTCGTTCTCACCGACGGCGAGGTTTTGAAATTGTGGCCCGAGCCGGCCGGACTCATCGACGAGGCGCCGGTCGGCAGGCTGTATCGCGACGGCAATTTAGTCGTACCCGACGCGGACGGCCCCGTGAAGGCGCGGCGCAAGCTGTCGTTCGCGGGCATCGCGGTCGTCGCTCTGACGACGTCGCGGCGCGGAGAAATTCTCGCCGAACCCCAACTTGCGCTCGACGGCGTTCCCGCGGTCGACGCCGACGGCGAGGATATGAGCGAGCGCGTGCTCGACGCCATCGACGGCGCGTTGCGGTCGATCCCACCGAAGCGGCGCAGCGACCTCGAAACGCTCCGTGACGCGGTCCAACGGGCCGTGCGCGGCGCGATCAACGAGGCCTGGGGCAAGAAGCCCATTGTCAAAGTCCTTTTGACCGTGGTGGATACGCGCGGGTAGTTGCCATCTCGCCTTGGGAAAAAGACGACCCGAAGGGCCGCATGAGGGGGAGAGTATCCCCCTCTCCCCGACCCTCTCTCCAAGGGGAGAAGGAGATGTCGAACACGGAGCCAAGCATGATCGGACGTTTGAATCACGTCGCAATCGCCGTCAAAGACATCGAGGCGGCCTCGGCCGTCTACAAGAACGCGCTTGGCGCCAAGGTCGGCGCACCGTTCGATCAGCCCGAGCACGGCGTCAAAGTCGTTTTCATCGAACTGCCAAACACCAAGATCGAATTGCTGGAGCCGCTCGGCGCCGGCTCGCCGATCGCCAAATTCCTGGAGAAGGCGCCGGACGGCGGCATCCATCACGTCTGCTACGAAGTGGATGACATTCTGGCCGCGCGCGATCAGCTGAAGGCGCAGGGTGCGCGCGTGCTCGGCTCGGGCGAACCGAAGATCGGCGCCCACGGCAAGCCGGTGCTGTTCCTGCATCCGAAAGACTTCTGCGGCACTCTCGTCGAACTCGAACAGGTTTGACCGCGCCGCCAAGAAAGGCGAAACGCCATGCGCACGTCCGTCGCCATCGCCACGTTCTTCTGCCTGTGGTTCATCACGCTCTTCGCCGTTCTGCCGTTTTTCGCAAAGACGCAGGATGAAGCCGGAGAGGTGGTCCCAGGGACGCCGGGAAGCGCGCCGTCCGGGATCGATATTTGGAGAGTGTTTCTGGTCAATACCGTGGTCGCGAGCATCGCGTTCGCGATCATCTACGCCATCATCGCTAATATCGACGTCGTGAGCGCCTGGGCGACGCATTAGTTCGGAAAGGCCGATTTCCCAACCGGACGGTGCTGCTCGCATCGGCCCGGTCAAAGCCGGGCAATAAACGTGACCTCAGCTCTACAAGGCCGCAATCCGCAGCTGCTTGCCAGCTTCATATTGCCAGCGGCAGCCCAACCCGTTATCGCCCTGAACCGAGTAGCGCAATCGAGGGCGCGGCCGCGGCCGCGCCGCTAAAGTCACGAGCCAGCAACATGCAGACTTCGTCTGGAAACGATCTACTTTTCTCGCCGAGGTTCGGACAATGAGCAAACGCGCGCTGTCCGTCACCCGCGATCAGAGTTTCCCCGACTGGTATCAAGCCGTCGTCCGCGACGGCGACATGGCGGAAACCAGTCCCGTGCGCGGATGCATGATCATCAAGCCGTGGGGCTGGGGCGTGTGGGAGCGCATCCAGGCCGAGCTCGACGCCCGCATCAAGGAAACGGGGCACGAGAATTGCTACTTCCCGCTGTTCATCCCGATGAGCTTCATCGCCAAGGAGGCGGAGCACGTCGAAGGCTTTGCCAAAGAGATGGCGGTCGTCACACATCACCGCTTGAAGAACGAAGGCGGCAAACTGGTCGTCGATCCGGATGCGAAGCTCGAAGAGCCGCTGATCGTGAGGCCGACGTCGGAGACGATCATCGGCGACGCCTTTCAGCGCTGGATCAAGAGTTATCGCGACCTGCCGCTGTTGGTGAATCAGTGGGCCAACGTCGTGCGCTGGGAGATGCGCACGCGGCTGTTCTTGCGCACGGCGGAGTTCCTCTGGCAGGAGGGGCACACGGCGCATGCCGACCGCGACGACGCCATGGCCGAAACATTGAAAATGCTCGAGGTCTATCGCGAGTTCGCCGAGACCGTGCTGGCGATGCCGGTTATCGCAGGCGAGAAGCCGGCGAACGAACGCTTTCCCGGCGCCAACAACACCTATTCGATCGAAGCGATGATGCAGGACGGCAAGGCGCTGCAGGCCGGCACGTCGCACTACCTCGGCACGCACTTCGCCGAAGCGCAGAATATCCAGTTCCAGAACGCCGAGGGGATTCTCACGCATTGCCATACGACGAGTTGGGGCGTCTCAACGCGGCTTATCGGCGGCGTGATCATGACCCACGGCGACGATGACGGATTGCGGATTCCGCCGAAGATCGCGCCGCGCCAGATCGTCATCGTGCCAATGCTGCGCGACAAGCCGGAAGACGCGGCGCTGATCGAATATTGCGCGGCGGTGGAAAAGGAACTGAAGGCGGCTGGCCTGCGCACGCTGGTTGATCTCAAACAGGTGAAGTCCGCCGAGAAGCGCTGGAATTGGGTGCGCCGGGGCGCGCCAGTGATCGTCGAGATCGGGGGGCGCGACGCCAGCAGCGGCGCCGTCACCTTCATGCGCCGCGACAGGCTGCGCGACGGCGACAAGATCATCTCGCATACACGCACGCGCGCTGAATTCGTCGCCAAGGCGCCGGCGCTGCTAGAGGAAATTCAGGCGTCACTCTATGCTGATGCCAGGGCGCGGCTTGATGGCAATATCATCTCGAACATTACGTCGTTTGAGGCGCTGTGCGACTATTTCGGCGCGGCCGAGCCCGACGATGAGGGCGGCGCTTTCAAAGGCTGGGTGAGGGCGCTCTGGTCGCGGCCTTCTGGCACGGCGCTCGAGGCCATTTCGGACAAACTGAAGGCGCAGAAACTCACGATCCGCAATGCGCCGTTGGCGCAAGGTGGGATTGCGGGCAAATGTTTATTCACCGGGGAGCCGGCGATTGAGGCAGTCTTGATTGCCCGCGCCTACTAAGCCCGCAACGCCTAAACCGCGCCACAGCCGGCTGCGATTGAGTGCGCGAGGTTCAGATGTGTGCGTGTGTTGAGACGAGAATTATGTGAGCACGGAGGTTCCGCGGCACTTAGAGCGGAACGAGCCGGACTCTCAAACGGAGACGGGGCATGACCACGGCGATCGCCGACACCAAACCGTTCTCGCCGTTCGAGTGGATGCTGGCCGGGCGCTATCTGCGGGCGCGTCGCAAGGAAGGCTTCATCTCCGTCATTGCCGGCTTCTCGTTCCTCGGCATCATGCTCGGCGTCGCGACGCTGATCATCGTCATGGCCGTTATGAACGGCTTTCGCCACGATCTTTTCGAGAAGATCATGGGGCTCAACGGTCATGTGATCGTCAGCAAGATTGCCGAGCCGTTCGAGGATTTCGCCGACGTGGCCAAGCGCATTTCTGCGGTGCCCGGCGTCAAGTCGACGCTGCCGCTGATCGAGGGTCAGGTGATGGTGTCGTCGAACGTGCAGGCGCTGGGAGGTCTCGTTCGCGGCGTCGACGAGACCGGCCTCAAATCGCTGCCGCTGATCTCGAAAAATGTCACGGCAGGCACGATCGACGGCTTCGACGGACAGACCGGCATTGCGATGGGCGCGCGGCTTGCCAATCAACTGCGCGTCGGCCTCGGCGACACCGTGACACTCGTCTCCCCGCGCGGCGCCGCGACGCCGTTCGGCACCGCGCCGCGATCGAAGCCTTACGTCATCAGCGCGCTGTTCGAGCTCGGCATGTCGGAATACGACCGCATGATGATCTTCATGCCGCTCGCCGAAGCGCAGAAATATTTCGCCAAGGGCGGTGAAGTGGATGTGCTGGAAGTCGTGGTCGACAATCCGGAACATGTCGATCGATTCAACACGCTCATCAAGCAAGCGGGCGGGCCGACGATCAACGTCTCCGACTGGCGCCAGCGCAATGAGACGTTTTTCAACGTGCTGGCCGTCGAGCGCAATGTCATGTTCATCATTCTGTCGCTGATCGTGCTGGTGGCGGCGTTGAACATCATTTCCGGGTTGATGATGCTGGTGAAGGACAAGGGCCGCGACATTGCGATTTTGCGCACGATGGGCGCCTCGAAGGGCTCGGTGATGCGCGTGTTCCTGATCACCGGCGCGTCGATCGGCGTCGTCGGCACGCTGGCGGGACTGGTGCTCGGCGTGGTGTTCTGCTGGAACATCGAGGCGATCAAGAATTTCGTCTCGTGGATAACCGGAACGACGGTGTTCGATCCAAGCATCTACTATCTCACGAAGCTGCCGGCCGAGATCGACGTGCGGGAGACGGCCGGGATCGTGGCGATGGCGATGGCGCTGTCCGTACTGGCGACGATCTATCCGTCGTGGAAAGCCTCGCGCATGGACCCCGTCGAAGCGCTGAGGTACGAATGACGAGAGCCATCGCGCGATGCTGAATCCGGCCGCCGGCCCCGTGCTGCAGCTGATCGACGTGCACCGCGCGTTTCGTCAGGGCGCGCGCCAGATCCAGGTCTTGAAGGGCGTGAACGGCGAGCTGTGGGCTGGACAATCGGTGGCGCTCGTCGGCCCGTCCGGGTCGGGCAAGTCGACCTTGCTGCACATCGCCGGCCTGCTCGAAGCGCCGACTAGCGGCGCCGTGGTGATAAATGGCCGCGATTGCGCCGGCCTTTCGGAAGGCGAGCGCACGCGGCTCAGGCGCCGCGAAATTGGCTTCATCTATCAGTTCCACCAGCTACTGCCCGAATTCTCCGCGCTGGAAAACGTCGTCATCCCGCAGTTGATCCTCGGCGAGCGCCGCCGCGATGCGAACGACCGTGCGCGCGCTTTGCTGTCTGGGCTGGGGCTTGGCGATCGCGTCGATCACCGACCGGCCGAATTGTCCGGCGGCGAACAGCAGCGCACCGCCATTTGCCGCGCCCTGGCCAACGCTCCGCGGCTGCTACTGGCCGACGAGCCGACCGGCAACCTCGATCCCGAAACCTCGGAGTATGTTTTCCAGGAGCTGATCGGGCTGATCCGCCAGCAGGGCGTCGCGGCGCTGATCGCCACGCACAACATTGAATTGGCGCGACGCATGGACCGGATTTTCCGCGTGCAGGACGGGCAATTGGTGGAAACGTCGGCTGCGGCGCTGGCCTGACGCTGTTCCCTGGGCGATGCTCATCCCATGACAGTCGCGATTCGCCCGCATTCCGCGCCCTTCGTCCACTTGAAGGTGCACTCGTCCTATTCTTTGCTCGAAGGCGCGTTGCCGATCGAAAAGCTGGCCAAGCTGGCGCTCGGCTACAATTTCCCTGCGCTTGGATTGACCGATACCAACAATCTGTTCGGCGCACTGGAGTTTTCCGAGAAACTCTGGAGCGAGGGTGTGCAACCGATCATCGGCTGCTCGATCGACGTCGATTTCAGCGACAAGCGCATTGCTGCGAGCCCGATGATGCGGGCGGGCTCGAACGAGCCGCGTGCCGAGTCGGCGGGGCGCCTAGCGTTGTTGGCGATGAACGCTTGCGGCTACGCCAATCTAATGCGGCTCTCGAAGCATCTTTATTTCGAACCGGCGGCTGACGAGGCTGCCCACATCAAGCTCGCGCATCTCGAAGACTGCGCCGAAGGCGTGATTGCGTTGACAGGCGGGCCGGACGGGCCGATCGACCGCGCGTTGAAGGACGGGCAGTCCGATTTGGGCTTGGAGCGACTAAAAACTTTGGAGAAGATTTTCGGCGATTGTCTCTATGTTGAACTGCAGCGCCATGGTGCGCGAAACGAAATCGAGGTCGAACCGCGGCTGCTGGAGTTGGCCTACGCGCGCCGCGTTCCGGTCGTCGCAACGAACGAGTGCTATTTCGCGACGCGATCCGACTATGAAGCCCACGATGCATTGCTATGCATCGCCGAGGGGCGCTATGTGGTCGAGGACGATCGCCGACGCGCGAGCCCCGAGCACTATTTGAAAAGCTCTGCCGAGATGACGGCGCTGTTCGCCGATCTTCCCGAAGCTACCGCCAATACGATTGAAATCGCCGAGCGTTGCGCGTTCCGGCCGCTCGGCCGCAAGCCTATTCTACCGCGCTTTATCGCGAGCGACGACAGCCTAAGCGAACTTGACAACTTCAGACTTGAAGCCGCCGAGCTTCGCCGCCAGGCGAAAAGCGGTCTCAAGGAGCGTCTTACGGCGACAGGGCCGGCCGACGGATTCACGGTCGAGGACTACGATAAGCGCCTCGCCTATGAGGTCGACGTCATCACGCAGATGAAGTTTCCCGGCTACTTCCTGATCGTCGCCGATTTCATCAAGTGGTCGAAATCTAACGGTGTGGCCGTTGGGCCGGGCCGCGGCTCAGGCGCGGGATCGCTCGTCGCCTACGCGTTGACCATAACCGATCTCGATCCGCTGCGTTTCGGCCTGCTTTTCGAGCGCTTCTTAAACCCCGAGCGCGTTTCGATGCCGGACTTCGACATTGATTTTTGTCAGGAGAAACGCGACCGCGTCATTCACTACGTGCAGCAGAAATACGGCTCCGACCGCGTCGCGCAGATCATCACGCACGGCAAGCTGCAGGCGCGCGCCGTGCTGCGTGACGTCGGCCGCGTGCTGCAGATCCCGTATGGCCAAGTCGATCGGCTGTGCAAGCTTGTACCCAACAATCCCGCGAACCCGGTGACGTTGAGGGAAGCCATCGACGGTGAGCCGAAATTGCAAGAGGCGCGCGACAGCGAACCGGCCGTCGCCAAGTTGCTGGAAATCTCGCAGAAGCTCGAAGGCCTCTATCGCCACGCCTCGACGCACGCCGCCGGCATGGTGATCGGCGATCGGCCGCTCGAAGAGCTGGTGCCGCTCTATCGAGATCCGAAGTCGCAGATTCCGATCACGCAGTTCAACTGGAAGATGGTCGAGGCCGCCGGCCTCGTGAAGTTCGACTTCCTCGGATTGAAAACACTGACCGTTCTCGAAAAGGCGGTCGACCTCATCAAGTCAACGCGTGGGTTGACCATCGATCTGCCGACGCTGCCGCTCGACGATCAGAAGACCTACGCTCTGCTCGCCAAGGCCGACACTGCGGGAGTGTTCCAGCTTGAAAGCACGGGCATGCGCGAGAGCCTGAAGCGGCTGAGGCCGGACCGCTTCGAGGACATCATTGCGATGGTGGCTCTCTATCGCCCCGGTCCGATGGATAACATTCCGACTTACATCCACCGCAAGCACGGCGAAGAACCGGTCGATTGCCTGCACCCGATGCTCGACGGCATTCTGCGCGAGACCTACGGCGTCATTATCTACCAGGAGCAGGTGATCCAGATCGCGCAGGTTATGGGCGGATATACGCTCGGCCAAGCCGATCTACTGCGCCGCGCGATGGGCAAGAAAGACAAGGCCGAGATGGCGAAGCAGAAGGCGCGCTTCGTCGAAGGGGCCGTGAACAACGGCGTCAAGAAGGGCGAAGCCGCTGATATTTTCCAGCTCGTCGACAAGTTCGCCGGTTACGGTTTCAACAAATCGCACGCGGCAGCGTATGCGCTGATCAGCTATCACACGGCATTTCTTAAGGCGCATTTTTGCGAAGAGTTTCTTGCGGCGTCGATGTCGCTCGATATCGGCAATACCGACAAACTGGCGATGTTTGCCGGGGAAGCGCGCAAGTCCGGCATCAAGATTCTGCCGCCGTGTGTCAACAGTTCGGGCGTCGATTTCAGCGCCGAGGCGCCAATTGGCAACGCCAAATCCGGGGCCATACGCTATTCGCTCGCCGCCTTGAAGAACATTGGCGCCGGTGCTGTCGATGCGATCGCGGTTGAACGCGCCGCTCGGGGTCCGTTCGCGTCGCTGGCCGATTTCGCCAATCGGCTCGATCCGAAAGCGCTGAACAAACGCGGAATTGAAACATTGGCCAAGGGAGGGGCGTTTGATTTGCTCTTGGTCAATCGCGCTCGGGCAGCCGCCAACGCCGACACCATCCTAGCGCTGGCGCAGCGGCGCTGCTCGGACGAAGCGCAGGGTACGACCGACCTTTTTGGAGGCCCCGCGGCGGCGCCCGACCTCGTGCTGCGTGCAGCGCCGTCCTGGACTCCGATGGAACGTCTGGCAGCCGAGTTCGAGGCAGTCGGCTTTTACCTTTCCGGCCACCCGCTGGACCAGTATGAAACCGTGCTCGCGAAACTCGGGGTCCGGCGGTTTGCGGAGTTCGAAGCCCTGGCCGCGCGCGGGGCGACCGGGGGGCGTCTGGCGGGCGTCGTCATTTCGGCGCGCGAACGGAGGTCGCAGAAAGGGAACAAATTCGCGTTTGCGATGTTTTCTGACGCTACGGGGCAGTTCGAAGCGGTCATTTTCTCCGAAACACTGGCGGTCAGTCGCGATTTGCTGGAGCCCGGCACGCCGGTCATTGTCACTGTCGAAGCTGAGCGTGACGGCGAGACGTTGAAGTTGCGCGCGCAAGGTATCGAGGCGCTGGACAAGGCCGCGGCGAACGTGCCGCGTTCTTTGAAGGTCATTCTTGACGCCGCCGCCATTGCCACGGTTGGGTCGAGATTGACAGACGTGCGCGCCGCGCTGAAGCCTTCAACCCGCGGGGGTGAAGTTCGCTTGGTGGTGCCACTTGCTGATCGCGGGCGTGAACTTGAATTCATCGTGCCTGGGAAATTCGACGTCGCGCCAGGCAGCGCCGTCGCAATCATGGCGATTGCTGACGTTTTAGACGTCATCGAGATGTAATGCGCTCTTTCGCGGCGGCGATTGTGAATGGCGCATGAATGCGTCTCAATCGCTTTGCAACGCATCTCCGCGACATTCGCGCACAATCAAAAAAAATCAGCGATTTAGACGGCGGAATTGTCGATTTCGCGCGTTCCTATTTTCAGACGCGAACACAGCGTCCCAATGAAAGTCGGAGGATGACTATGAAGAAAAGTCTCATACTGGCCGCGGCCCTTTCGGCCCTGGCGTTTTCGACGGCGGGCGCCTCGAATGCCGCTCCGGCCGTCGGCCACCTTGGCGGACTTAAGGCCGCGGCGGGCTCGGAGCTGCAGCAGGTTCACTACCGCCCTTACAAGCACTACCATAACCGCCGGTGGAACAACGATCGCCGCTGGAACAACCGCCGCTGGCACAAGCGGCAGCGCCACTGCTTCCTCAGGGTCGGCAAGCGCATCTGCGTGTTGCGCTAACGCCCGATCGGCGGCATTCAGTTGAGGGGAGGCAAGGCAATCGCGTTGCCTTCCCTCACACTGTCGACGTATTCTGGCCCGGGCATTGAGGCATAACTATTCAGGATCGATCTCAGGGCATTGCACAAAACAAACACGGGAGGAGACGTCATGCGTAGGGTTCTGGCAGGTGCGGCGGCAATTTGTCTTGTCACGGCGGGCGGCGCGTTCGCCGCCGATCCGAAAGTGGATGCCGCGGTCAAGACATTCGACGCCATTGGCGCGGCTCCGGATAAACTCGAAGCCTATTGCGCCATGTCAAAGAAAATGAGCGAAATCGGTGACGACGAGAAGAAAGCCGAAGCGGCGTCAGCGGAAATGAACGGGTATTACGACAAGCTCGGCGCCGATTTCGAAGAAGCCTTCGCCGCCGGCGACGAACTCCCCGAGAATTCGCCCGATCTCGAGATTTTGAGTCAGTCTCTGACCAAGCTCGACGAAGCCTGCCCGAAATAGGTTCAGGCGTCTCGCGAACACGTTCTCCACACCGCGCGTCCCGATCTGTCGGGGCGCGCTTTTTTCTGCGCGTCGGCGCTCAGCGCGGCGATTTAGCCTTTCTGCGCCGCGCCAGCATATTTAGGCCTTCGACCAGGGCAGAGAACGTCATCGCCGCGTAGATGTAGCCCTTGGGCACATGCGCGCCGAAGCCCTCTGCGATCAGCACGGCGCCAATCATCAACAGGAAGCCGAGCGCCAACATCACGATGGTCGGATTGGCGTTTATGAAGTTCGCGAGTGGAGTGGCCGCCAGCAGCATCACCAACACGGTGACGAGGACGGCGATGAACATGATCGGAATGTGCTCTGTCATGCCTACGGCGGTGATGATGCTGTCAATCGAGAACACCAGATCGAGAACCAGAATCTGCGCGATCACGGAAGCGAATCCGAGGCCGGCTTTCTGATTGTCGAACATGTCGGGTCCGTGATCAGGGTCGACCTTGTGGTGGATCTCCTTCGTTGCCTTCCACACCAAGAACAGGCCGCCGGCGATCAGGATCAGATCGCGCCACGAGAATGCTTTGCCGAACACCGAAATGGCAGGTTCAGTCATTTTGACGATGTAGGACACCGTGGCGAGCAGCAGCAATCGCAGCACCATCGCGGCGCCGATGCCAATCTTACGGGCGCGATCCCGCTGACTCTCCGGGAGCTTGTTGGTCAGGATGGAGATGAAGATCAGATTGTCGATGCCAAGGACGACTTCCATGATGATCAGCGTCAGCAGAGCGATCCAGGCAGTGGGGTCGGCAGCGAGCTGCATCAGGTAGTCGGTCACGGCGACAGGGTCCTTTGGCGATGATCGGGGGTTAGGATAGGTACGCGTCCAGTTGGGCGATCGGCTATAGCGCATTCCTTGGCGTGTGTCGCGGCGTCGCGCCAGGCGCAGAGCCAGCGCGAAGCAAAATCAGAGATGATGGAATTTGCCGCGGCGCTGCGTGCGCCCGGTTCGTGCGCCGGCTGCTGTCTATTTGAAGAGCCCGCGATCTTCCCACTGCTCTTCCGGGATGGCGGCGCCGATCTCGTAGGTGAACGACGTCGCCTTCATCTGATTTTCAGTGACGGCGCAGCTGAACTTGAGAGCGAACCACTGATCCTTGGCGCGCACGGCGCCGTGGGTTGCTAGCACAATTTTGCCGTCGAATGGCGTCTGGCTCTGCGAGCCGGGCTGGATGCGATCGGCCTTCGGCAGAGCTTTGTCGGCGCGAATCTGGTCGATGCCGCGAATACTGCAGACTTGCCGGGCGCGCTCGTCCGGATCGAGGTTCGAAAGCGCCTTATCCAGTGTCGCAGCTTGCGCAAACATGGATGGGCAAGCGAGGACGAACATCGCAATGAACACTGGACGCATAAACACTCCCTCCGAACTGGATTCCCCAAGGCGTAGGGGCCAGACGATCATGGCGACATTCGGATGGCGTGGTGGGGCCGGACAGTCCGTCGGAAATTGCTTATGTCGATCAGGAGCGGGCGCGACAGTTAACCACGCTGGACGAGCGGGGGGTGGCGGGCGTCGCCGCGCTTGTTCTGTCTGCGCACGTACGTGATCAGGGCGTCGGGGTGCTTAGCCTTCACCTTCAAGGCGGCGATCAAGGCGTCCTCGGCGTCGACGATGACATGCCGCGCCGCACTATCAAGCTTCAATCCGACCGTGAATTGCATGGCGTCCCCGGGTCAACTTCCGGATGCAAACTATAGCATGGATTTGCCGCGGCAGCGTACTTCCGCGTCACTCCAAGTGCAGTAGGCGGCCTTCGATCTGCACGGCGCAGGACTCGAGATTGAACAAGATTTCGTCGACCTGGGCGATGTCGCTGTCGATTTCCGCTAGTTCGCGCCTAGGCTTGACGGCTCTGGCGCGGCGAACGAGACGGCCGAGCGTGGCGAAGACGCCGGACGGTTTTTTGCGTACGGCGCCGCCTTCGGCTTTTTCGGCGATGGCTCTGGCAGATTTCTGCTGTGCGACCAGCGCGCGGCGGCGCAAGGCGTACTCTTTCTTTTTCTGGCGCAGTTCCTTGAGGGCCAGTTTCGCGTCAGCGGCGGACGATGGGGTCGCCAGCACCTCGGTCCCTAGGATCGAGACGAAGCGCGCCTGTGACAACTTCATGCCTGCTGCTCCCGTCAAAGACTTGCGCCGGGATAGACAAGATGGCGACGAAGACATCAAGCCGCAATTCAGCGCGGCGGCGTGCATTGGTCTGGCGCGAGGCCCGTTACAGGACTTGCCAGATCCCATTGGGAAGGCGGCAGGCGGACAGCTCCGTCGTCGCGGCGCCGTCGACGCCGTTGAGCATCACCACCGCCTTGCGGCACACTGCGCCGCTGGAGTCCTTATAGGAGCGCGTCGGCTTGACGAGGCCGGACAAGCGGCCGTGGCTGCGCTTCCAGACGTAGGTCGCGCCATCACCCACCTCCGTCAGCGCAAATTGCAGGCTTTCAAGAGAGGCGACTTCGTCGTTTTCGTCGAGAGGTTCGACGTGTCCGGCCAGTCGCGGCTTTCCGGCAGATTTTTCGCCACTCGCGGGGCAGCTACAACTTGGTGGAGGAACGGTCGGCTCAGCTGCGCGGGCGAAGTCGGCGGAGACGAACACCGCGGCGACAAGGGTGAAGGCCGTGAGGCCGAACGCCGCGAACGGAAAGAAGGAGACATGCTTTGACATGACGCGAACTCGACTCGAACCACTGCAACGGGACTTATGCGCGATCTGGGCGTCCAGAACACCGCGATCGGGGCCTAGCATGGCCGAACAGGGTTACCGGCGGCTTAAGACTTGCGCCAAGCGGCCCACGACGGGGCGGCGGTTCAAGGGGCATTGACGAAGCGATGGCCGTCCCCGACTAGGAATGACCGAAACGCCCGGTTCGAAAGACCATGGGACGAGCATGAGCGCAGAAGCCGACGATTTCACCGACGCGCGCGACCCCTTCGCGCTGTTCGACGCCTGGTTCGCCGAGGCGTTGCGGTCTGAGCCGAACGATCCCAATGCGATGGCGGTCGCGACGGTCGATCAGGGCGGCCTGCCGAACGTGCGCATGGTGCTGCTGAAGGGCGTCGACGGAGCGGATCGCGCGGCGGACTCGCGCGGCTTCGTCTTCTACACAAACTTTGAAGGCGCGAAGGGGCGCGAACTCTTAGCGCATCCGAAAGCGGCGCTGGTCTTCCACTGGAAAAGCCTTGAGCGCCAGGTGCGCGTGCGCGGCTCCGTTTCGATCGTGGCCGATGCAGAGGCCGACGTCTATTTCGCCTCGCGTCCGCGGTTGTCACGCATTGGCGCGTGGGCCTCGCAGCAGTCGCGGCCGCTCGAAGGGCGGTTCGCGCTTGAAGCCGCCGTCGCCAAGTACACGGCGAAGTACGCCATCGGAGAGATCCCGCGCCCGCCCTATTGGTCCGGACTTCGCCTTGTCCCTGAAGAAATCGAATTCTGGATGAGCCGCCCGTTCCGCCTGCACGACCGCGTCCAGTTCCGCAGAGACGCGCCGCAGGATGCCTGGGCGCGCCAGCGGCTCTATCCGTAACGCGCCTCTGTTGACAGCGAACCGAATAAGCTGTCACGCGGCACTCGTTTTCGACGGAATCCTGACTATGCTCCGCGCGGGATACGTCGGGGGGCGCGGCCCGATCAGCGACTGCGCGCGGCAAGGTTGAGCAAAAGATGGCGAAAACGATTTTTGCGGCGAACCAGCCGCCATCGTTCCTGGCCGGATGGACGAGCCGCCTTGCGCTGTTTGCCGCTGTTTTGCTGGCGGTTACGGTGGTGTTGCACCGGTTGTTCTCTCTGCCGACGCCGATTGCGCTCAACATTGCCGCGGCCTGTTTCGCCGGCGCCGGTCTTGCCCTCGTAATGGGCCTCATCGCAGGCCTCGACGTGTGGATCACGGGACGTCAGGGCGCCGCCCGCATCATCTTCGGCCTCACCGTGGCGCTGGGGCTGTTAGCGATCCCGGCCGCGATCTGGAGCCTCGCGCGGCAATGGCCCGAGATCAACGACGTGACGACCGACATCGCCGATCCGCCGCCCTTCGTCGCCGCCGCCAACAGTCGTGTCGCCGGCGCCAATCCCGTCGCCTATCCGGCCGAGCGTTTCGCAGATCTGCAACGCAAATTCTATCCCGATCTCAAGTCGCTGATCGTGCCGCGCACGCCCGACGAGACGTTCGGCGTGGTGCAGCAGGCGCTGGCCAAGCTCCGCTACATCGTCACGGCGGCAACCTCGCCGTCGGTCGAAGACGGGACGCCCGGTCTCGTCGAGACGTCGGACACGACGATGATGCTGGGGTTCGTCGACGACGTCGCCATTCGCGTCATGGAGGATGAGGCCGGCTCGTCGATCGACATCCGGTCGGCGTCACGCTACGGCCGCAACGACTTCGGCCGCAACGCCGAACGCACGCGGCTCATCCTGAAGGAGATCGTGGCGCGTCTCGAAGCGACGATTACGCGCCCCGACGCCAACAAGCCGGCGCGGCTCGACAAGAAGAAGCCGGTCAAACGGCAGAAAGGGCGCGATCCTGCGTCAACGGCTGATCGCAGGCGACCTGACCCTTCTCGATCAGATGCTCGACGTGGGCAGCAACGGAAAGAGTCGCAGCCGGAATGAGCGCGGCGGCGAGGCCCTGATAAACCAGTGGCACGATGCGGCGGATGGTGTCGGCGCCGCCGTTGAGCGCTTCGAGCACCGCCTGTTCGCGCCATCGCCTGTGCAAGAGGTAGGCTTTGACCGTGCGTTGCGGATTTTCGAGCCGCCCGCCGTGTCCCGGCAGGAAGACATCATCGTCGCGATCGAGCAGGATCTCCAGCGAGGCGATGTAATCGGCCATTCGGCCCTCCGGCGGCGCCACGACGGATGTATTCCACGCCATCACGTGATCGCCGGAGAAGACGATGCGCCGGCCTTGGAGTGCGAAGCACACGTGGTCGGGCGCGTGGCCCGGCGTGTGGATCGCGGTCAACGCGAAATCCTGACCGTCGATCACGTCGCCGCCGGCGAGCGCGTGGTCGGCAGCAAAATCGTAATTGACGAAGGCGCCGCCCTGGGGGCTTTGCTCCGCTGCGATCCGCGACGCTGTGGGATCGCGGGGCGCGGCGCAGATGTCTGCGCCCGTTTCGGCCTTGAGCGCGGCGGCGCCATCGACGTGATCGCGATGCGCGTGCGTGATCAGGATATGACTGATGCGCCGCCCTGCGGCGGCGGTGAGAATCGCGGCCCGGTGTTCCGCGTCTTCGGGTCCGGGATCGATGACGGCGAGTTCGGTCGAGCCCACGAGATAAGTGTTGGTGCCTTTGTAGGTGAAGGGGCCTGGATTTCGCGCGACGATGCGGGCGATGCCGGGCCCCATCGGCGCGGGTTCGCCGTAAGCGAAGGACATTTCGGTGCGGAATTTCAAGTTTTCCATGAGCGATCGGATTGGCGCCGCGGTGAACGACCGCAATCGCTCGAAACTGAAAATGGGAATGGTCGGAGCGAGAGGATTCGAACCTCCGACCCCTTGCTCCCGAATTAAGGGGCTACTGTGCGAAGCCCTGGAAATCAAGGACTTTTGGTGGCGCGCGGTTTGGTTTCGTTCGCTCTCGGTTCACGGGTTTTGGGACCCCAATCGGGACCCCGAGCCGAATGTTCTCGGGCAAGACCGGTATGCGGGCCGCAAAGGGAAAAGGCTAGGAGGGACGAGCGAAGAGCGAGCGCGTGAAGAATTCGCAGTACTCATTCTCGTTGAACCACGCGCACTTAATGTCGAAGAGCTTGAGGCACGGCATGAGGCGCGTCAGCGCGAGGGCGTAGGTAGATAAGGAGCAAAGATTCAGTCCGTTGGTACTTCCAGATCGGACGTTGCCCGGCCACGCTAGAACGGGGGAGAAGGGCCAGAAGGAGACATGAACGATCAACCGCTTCACCGTGGCATCTTTCCGAGCCGATCCCAAAGCATGACCAAGCCCAGCGCAAGCACGGCCGCCGCTCCGGCCAGCTCCAGCCAGAAGCCGAGACGACCGCGCATCCATTCCGTGCGCCCCAACAGACGAGTGAACCGGTCACGCGCGAGCACCGCTGCCACGGCGAACGAGACCAGCGTGACGATGACGCCACCAAGCATCGCGCCGACAGCGGCAAACCCTGCGATCAGCTTGTTCTGGGCAAAGGCGTACGTGAGAATGAATGTTGTCAGCGGACAAGGGACGAGTCCGGTCACCATCGCCAAGGTGCGGCCGTCGCGATCATGTTTGTGCGGCGGTGGCCAAATGGTCCGGACCAGCAAGTAACCGCCAATAATTGAAATCAGGCCAGCACTCGCCGCCTCGAACGCTGGAGCTCGTCCACCGGCCGCGAGTGAGCGGCTGATGACGGCAATGCCGGCAAGAACGAGAACGACCGCAAGCCCAACGTGGGTCGCCGCCAACACCGTTCCGGTGACCACCCCTTCGATCAACTTGCTTGGGCGACCGAGGTGATAGGAAACGAGCACACTCTTGCCGTGTCCCGGCATGAGAGCGTGGACCATGCCGAAAGCAAACGCTCCCGCCACAAGCACGGGAAGTCCCGACACATCCACGGTATCTCTGATCCCGTGCGTCATGCCGCCGTACAGCCATCGCTGAATGTCGATCAGCCGGTCGACGATCATAAAGACTTGCTCCTATCCTATCCAGGGGGATACGGTACGGCTATGGGCCATGCAAGTCACCCCGAGATCATCAAGCGCTTAAAGCGCGCCGAGGGCCACCTACGGTCGCTTATCGGCATGATTGAGGCCGGTCGGCCCTGTCTAGACCTCGCTCAGCAACTCCATGCCGTCGAGAACGCCATCGGGAACGCCAAGCGGGAACTGATCCAGGATCACATCGACCACTGCCTGGAGGATTCTGTGAAAGGTGGCGGGAAATCAGCGAAGACCGCACTCGCTGAATTCAAGGCCTTGGCCAAATATCTGTGAGGCGCACCGCAGTGCTCAACAAAGTGCGCGACTGGTTGGGGCTGACCGCTCTTGAGGGGCCAGCGGGACATGGCCACGACCACGGTGCTGATGGAAGCCACGGTCATACACATGGCGTCATCGACCCGACAATTGCCACGACGGAGCGCGGCCTGTGGGCGGTCAAATGGTCCTTCATCTTTCTGGCCATCACCGCCGCATTGCAATTCGTTGCGGTGCTTGCCACGGGCAGCGTCGCGCTTTTGGCCGATATGATTCACAATGTTGCGGACGCGACAACTGCGATACCGTTGTGGATCGCTTTCAAGCTGGCGCAGCGCAAGCCAACGGCGACGTTCACATACGGCTATGGGCGCGTCGAAGACCTGGCCGGTATAGCCATCGTTCTGATCATTCTGTTCAGCGCACTTGTTGCGGGGTACGAATCCATCGCCCGCATCTTTCATCCTCAGCCAATCACGATGCTGAAATGGGTCGCACTCGCCGGTCTCATTGGGTTCATCGGCAATGAGATCGTCGCGGTGTTTCGCATTCGCGTTGGCCGCGAGATTAACAGCGCCGCACTCATTGCCGACGGCTACCATGCCCGCACGGATGGGCTGACCAGCCTGGCGGTGGTGGCAGGCGCCTTCGGTGTCTGGCTGGGATTTCCCCTCGCCGATCCAATCATCGGCTTGCTAATTACGGTCGCCATTTTCGGCATCGTCTGGCAATCCGCGAAGGCCGTGCTGACCCGGATGCTCGATGGCGTGGACCCGGCGATGGTCAGCGAAATTCGCCATTCGGCCGAGCACGTCTCGGGCATCAAGATGGTTCTGGACGTCAAAGCCCGTTGGCTAGGCCACAAGCTGCATTCTGACGTCGCGATCCTGGTCGATGGAAAACTTTCCGTGGCTGACGCCGATCAACTCGGCGCGAGGCTGAAACAAGAAATGCTCGCGCACATTCCTTCACTGTCAGTTGTCAACGTGCGGTGCCAGGGCTCCGAACTGGTCGAGACTGAGACCCATTCATCCCCACAAAAAGGCGGGCATCACCACGCGCCAGGTCTCTTCATGGTGGCAAGCGCACTCGCGACGGGCATCCTCGAAATTGCCGATACGCCAAACGGGGAACGGATGCGCCTGAGCCTTGAGCGGCCAATGGAAGGCTTGCAAGCCATCGTTATCATCGATCGGTCAGGCGGCAGGGTTGAAACTCTGCGCCTTGCCCCTGTGGCCGGTAACGATGGTGTTTTTGAAAGCGCTGTTGCGCCCGACGAGCCGCACGAATTCTCGGCACGGCTCTCTCTTAAGTCCGGCTCACATCAAGACGTCCTACCCTTCAAGATGGCCGAGCCTATTGGGCACCACCACTGACGTGTTCGCATTCTGAAAGACACCATCATTGCGCGTTTCCACACACACGATCAGACCCTGCACTCGGCTTGCGCTCATGGCGTTAGCTACCACTTGTCTGTCGGCTGGAGCGGGCTACGCCCACGGCATTCACGCCGACCAGATCAGCAAGCTCAAATATGGCGGCTTGCTCGATTATTTCTGGTTCGGCGCCACCCACATGCTGACCGGCTACGACCACCTGCTGTTCCTGTTTGGCGTGATGTTTTTTCTGACGAGGCTCAAAGACATCGTCACGTTCATCACGGCGTTCACGGTCGGTCACAGCATCACACTCATCGCTGCGACGCTCTACGGCGTTCAGGCGAACTACTTCCTGATCGACGCCGTGATTGCGATATCCGTCATCTATAAGGGCTTCGACAATCTTGACGGTTTCCGCAAATGGTTTGGCATCGAAGCGCCGAATCTGCTTGGCATGGTGTTCGGGTTCGGCTTGATCCACGGCTTCGGATTGGCGACGCGGCTTCAGGATATCGGCCTTCCCGATGACGGTTTGACGCCGCGCCTGTTGGCGTTTAATGCCGGTGTTGAAGTTGGCCAGATCGCAGCCTTGATCGCCATGACGGCGTTGCTGGCGCTGTTGCGTCTCTGGTCGTTCTTCGGGCCGTTCACAGCAATTGCCAACACGTTTCTGATATTCGCCGGATCGCTGCTGTTTCTCATGCAGATGCACGGCTATCAGCACACCGCTTACCCAGATGATTTTGGGTTCAGCACCAACAGCCACATCATTGATCACTTCAACAACGACATTCCGTCTGGAGATGACGTCCCGCAGCCAAAGGCGCTGCCGCCAACAGCGGAGCCTTTGACGCCACCGAAATGACCGCTCCGGGTCAACCTCTGCCGGAGCGATGACCTACAGACCACGACTGCTCCAACTCAGTCAGCGGAAAGTCTGCGAGTATTTTCGTTGTTTGACCGCTTGACCTTCAGCAGCGGTCGCAGATAAGCGAACGCTGTTCGTCAGCGGCGGGCCAGAAGCAGAAGTGAGCCTCCGACTATTTCACCTCGTCAAACGTCACTTTTAGGGCGCGGCGAACCCAATCCTCGGGTGTGAGCCATCGCGATAGCACTTCAGGTGAGGCGCCACACCGACACACCGCGATGGATGACATGCGATTGATGGCTAAGCCGGCGCCAGAAATGAGCTCAAGAATTGATTATTCTAGACTTTTAGTGCGCGATCATCCCGCTCTTGAGATGGCTCTCATCAAATAGAAATATCTCCCTAAAGTCAGGCAATTCGCCATGCTTGTCTTTGCCGTGGAACTCGCAACGCGAAAGAATATCGCGGATGATGTTCAGCCTCGTTGATTTTTTGTCATCCGCCTTGACGATGATCCAGGGGGCTTGGGCTGCATGAGTGCGAGGAATCATTGCGTCCCGGGCCTTCGAATATTCGTCCCAATACTTGATGGCCTTCGCGTCGATCGGACTTAATTTCCACTGCCGCAACGGGTCTTTCCGGCGCTTCTTCAGGCGGCGTTCCTCTTCCTCGCGGCTGATATCGAGATAGTATTTGATGATAGTGAAGCCGCAATGGATGAGGAGGTGTTCGAATATTGGGGCTGTCTTCAAAAAATCCTCGACCTCCTTTTCTGAAGCAAAGCCCATCACACGCTCAACGCCAGCCCGGTTGTACCAACTGCGATTGAAGAGAACGATTTCGCCGGCAACCGGCAGATGTTCGATGTAACGCTGGAAATACCAGGCTTTCCGGTCACGGTCCGATGGGGCACTGAGTGCCACGACACGCGTATCGCGCGGGCTCAGATGCTCAACGATGCGCTTGATCGCACCGTCCTTGCCGGCAGCGTCGCGGCCCTCAAAGATCAGCACGATCTTTTGTCCGTGCTTGATGACGTGTTTTTGAAACTTCGCGAGCTGGATCTGGGCCCTGCGCAGCGACGTGCCATAATCGCTGTCATCGTCCTCCGATTGCCGGGTCATTTCTTAAATTCCCTAAGTCGGGTTGTTCGTCCTTGCGTTTTCTACCTATTCAAAGCGTCTCGATGCCCGGCCGGGATGCACCGAGCCCGATCCCGGCTACCTCATCACAGTGTTTTGGGCGCGCGTCTCAAACCAGAAAATTACCAAGCTGCTCGCCCAAAGCAACGCCATGCCAAGCAACACCCATTTGAAGTCCGAGTTGATCACAAAATTCACGTAAGCCATCCAGCCTATGGAGGTGGCCCCCCCGATCAGTGCCCCGGCGGCCGCAGCCCAGTGACGCGCGCGGAACGCGGTGGCAGCGAGCGTGATCGTGAGCGCCCCAGTTGCGAGCACGTATCCGCCCATAACCTGGAACACACGGGTAAGCCACGACTCGAGCGCCGGCTTGACGGCATCGATTTGCGCCGCTGGTAGCGCCATGTAGCGGACGTCCTCGGGCAGCAGAGGTGGACGCACCAAAATGAAATACATCCCCATAATTACGAGCGTAAACCCCGCCGCCGCTAACAAGATTGATGAGAGCGGCCAGGATCTTCTCACGAAATAATCCTCTTTAAACAATCCATCGAACAACTCGTGCGACGGTTTTTTTCGCGCGTGTTCACCTCCCAAAGCATGCCGGGAAGTGTTTGGTCGCCGACCGATGCTAGTCAGTCGCCGAAAAATCTGCCAGCCAGGTTATAGCAGTGGGCGATGATCGCCCCGGCAAGACCACCGGACAAAAACGCAGACAGACCGCCGATCATCAGCGACGAGAGCGATCCGGCGGGGTTCACCGTGAACAAGCCGATGAAGGCATGACTGAGCACGACGGGCAGCCCGATGAACACCCCCAACCAGCATAGCGCGAATAGCATAAGCGTCGAGAAAGCACCCGTCGAGACGCTGCGCTTGTAGCTGAGCGTCGATGGAGACTTCGTCAGATTTGCTCCGGCCATTGTGTTCTCCTGTCAAAAAGCCCGCACCGAAACGATGCTGGCTAATTCTGCTTCGGGCGTTGATTGGCAACGTTCGGCACCTTCGAGCAGCATCGCGTCGAGCCACGTAACGATTGTTCTCAGTGCCAGCCCATAATTGCCGACTTGGCAGTGGTTCTGCGCGTTCTCACTGCGCGTAAATAGGGGCACAGCGTAGCGGTCGCCGAGGTCGGTCGCGTAAACTGATCGTATCGCGGCGAGGAATTGTTCCCGGGCTTGCTTTCGTTCGAGATCGTCTGGCCGCATGAAGAATTCTGCAGACCGCCAGTAAAATCCGGCTCAGAGTAAGGCCCCGTTTCTGAGCACTTCTCGCAAACGTCACAAACTCACGCTTCCAGTCGGCATAAGTCGCGATCCGAGGCGCGGCGGCGAGCATCACTTCCAACATGGCGGGCTCGCCCACCGGAAATGTCGTGGGCATCATCGCGGTGGCTGGCTCCACTACTTCGTGTTGCGTGTCGGACCCGACGGCCCTGTGTTCATTGACCATCAAACGTGTACCTCATCCGCTCGCGGGACTGCCGCTATCGTAGGTGCGGCAGTAGGCTTCGACGAGGGTGCCGCGCCGGGCATACTGGGAACATCTGCCCTGCCCGCCTGACTGCGGATACCCGTCAGCTTGGTCCGCTTCAGCATGAGAGCATTGATCGCGACGACCGCCGAGCTGCCGGACATGGCAATGGCGGCGATCGTCGGGCTGAGCAGGAAGGGATAGAGCACGCCGGCGGCCAGCGGGAATGCAATGACGTTGTAGCCGACCGCCCAATAGAGGTTCTGATGCATTTTCCTGAGCGTTGCTCGGGACAGCTCGATGGCGCCGACCACGTCGAATGGGTCGCTCTTCATGAGCACGATGTCAGCGCTCTCCATCGCGACATCCGTGCCGGCGCCGATGGCGAAGCCGACGTCAGCCTGGGTCAAAGCGGGAGCGTCGTTGACGCCGTCTCCGACCATGCCCACCATCCTGCCTTGGGCCTGAAGTTCCTTGACCTTGCTTGCCTTGTCGCCGGGCAGTACGTCGGCGAACACGCGGCCGATCCCAAGGCCCTTGGCAATGCGCTCCGCCGTACCTTGATTGTCACCGGTCAGCATGATGACCTCGACGCCGCTGGCGCGCAGCGCCTTGACCGCCTCAATCGCAGTCGGTCTCACGGCATCGGCGATGGCGATCAATCCTAAGAGCTTACCGTCCAGTGCGAGATGAACGACTGTTCGTCCGGCGCCCTGCAATTCCGTGGATTTTGCGCCAAGTTCGCCGAGGTCGATCTTATTTTCTGTCATTAGCAGCTTGTTGCCGAGGAAGGCCGCCCTGCCGTCAACCTCGGCTTGCGCACCCTTGCCTTCAATATTCTTGAATCCGGTCGCCTTAGGTACTTTCACTTTCTCGGCCCGGCGCAGGATCGCTTGGGCCAGCGGATGGTCCGAACCAGCGTCCACGCTTGCAGCCGCAGAGAGCAGCTGCTCTTCGGTGGCGCCGGATGCAACCATCAAATTCACAACTTCAGGCTTGCCCATTGTCAACGTGCCGGTCTTGTCAAAGATGATGACATTCAGCTTGGTTGCGTCCTCCAGCGCCGAAGCGTTCTTGAACAGGATGCCGTTTTTGGCGCCAAGCCCGGTTCCGACCATGATCGCCATCGGGGTTGCCAGCCCTAGCGCATCGGGGCACGCGATCACGAAGACGGTGATCGCGAGGCTGAGGGCGAAAAGCAGGGTTTGGCCGATCCACCAATACCAGACGACGAAGGTGAGCAGACCCGTAACGACCGCGGCCAGGACCAGCCATTGCGCTGCGCGATCCGCTAAGAGTTGCGACGGCGCCTTGGAGTTCTGTGCTTCCTGGACGAGCTTCACGATTTGGGCGAGCGCCGTGTCCGCGCCGACCTTGGTTGCGCGATACTGGAACGTGCCGCTTTTGTTGATTGTCGCGCCGATTACTACGTCGCCGACCTTTTTGTCGACAGGCATCGATTCGCCCGTAAGCATCGACTCATCGACCAGAGACGCGCCTTCGGTGATTGTCCCATCGACCGGGATCTTGTTACCCGGCCGGATCACGACCGTTTCGCCGGCAATAATTTCAGCGGTGGGTACCTCCACCTCCTTGCCGTCACGCAACACGTTTGCCTTTGGTGGCGCCAAATCCATGAGGGCTCGGATGGCTTCGGAGGCGCCGGCCCGGGCGCGCATTTCGAGCCAATGTCCGAGCAGGATAAAGACCAGCAGGAGCGCCGCCGCCTCGTAGAACTGCTCGCCGCCGTAAATGAACGTCGACCCAACGCTGAACAGGTATCCGGTACCGACACTGAGGACGACCAGCACCGCCATATTAGCAACGCCATTCCTGAGCGCGCGATAAGCTGCAACGACGAAGGGCCCGACCGGATATAGGATGGCGCCGCTGGCCAGAACGAACAACACCAGATCGAGACGCAGGCCGAAGGGGGGTGAAATTTTTATCGAATCCATGCCCATCGGAGACAGGAAGAAGATCGGCACGGTGAAGCCGAGCGCGATAAGGAAGCGGTTGCGCATGTCGCGGGCCATCGACTGCATATCTATGCCGGCGCCGTGGCCCATTTCCTGCGCCATGGCATCTTTGTTTTCTCCACGATGCACCTTGTGTTCAACCGCCGGCGATCGAGCCACTTGCTGTTTGTGCGTGGCTGCAGGCGCATCGCTCGCCGGAGTGGCGCCCTGGCGCATGGCAGCATGGTCATGTTTACCATCGCCGGTATCGGCCCTCGTCGGGGGCAACTCGCTGGTGGGAAATAGCGCGCGAGGTTCACACAGATGGGAGGGAGAGAGCTCGCCGGCGCAGTGGTGGCCGCATTGCTCGATGGCACGCGCGATGTCTGCGGGCGATGTCTTGGATTCGTCGTACGTTAACGTCGCGCTTCCGGAAACCTGATTGACTGCAGCTGCCTTCACGCCGTCCAGCTTCGACAGCTGCTTTTCGACTCCAAGGGCGCCAAGCGGCGATAACAGTTCGCCGACATGTAGATTGATCGTTTTCATGCCACTCTACTTTCCTGGAGTCTGGAGCTTGTTGTCCTGCGTCTTGGTCATGTCGCCCGACTCTCAATCCAACGCGCTCGTCAAATGACTTTCAACTCAGGTGCAGCCGGGACATTGTGGTGAGCTGGCAGTTTCCCGTCATTGCGCGAGATCATGTAGACTATGAAAAGAGACATAATCCCTCCGCCAAAACAAAAGACGGAAATGTATGCAAACTTGAAAAAGAAGAATGTGATGAACAGGACAAGCGCGACGAGGTATCCAAATATGTTGACGTCCTTGATCGAAGACGTGACGAGTGGCGCGATGATCACGAACACGTACAATAAGTACGTGAACTCATAGCGCACGACGAGGTCCAGCAAGTGCGTGCCCCGGTAACTGATGGCGTGGTCCAGAAATTTCGTGACCAGCCAGCCATCGTGCGCAAAATACGGGACATACTGCAGCGCGCCGAGCATTCCGCCGAGAATCGCCAGCAGCAAATAGAGGTGCCGCCGGTCGCAAGGCTCCAGAAAGTACGTCGAGTAGGGAACCCACACAGGCCATGCGAGCCACGAGAAGAACATATAGGCCAGTGAAAACTGTTCGACCCATCCGGGGTTAGCCAACAGGCCGCCGGTCCAAACCATGCCTTCGAAGAACTGTTGTAGGCCAAACAGCAGCGGTAAAGTCGCAAAGGGTAGATAGCGAATATCTTTTCGAAACGCTTTTAACATTGCGAACGTGCCAGCCGGTATGAGGACGGCGGCCGACGCAAAGCTGACCTCTGCCGAAAAACACATGCCTTACCGCTCGCTCTGACGCGACACATCGATGGGCCGCAGCGATCTTGGGAAAAAGCCCGGAACGCGCGCCGCATAGCGGCGGTAGAAATCGCCGAACATAGAGAGCGCTTCTCGCTCCTCGGTACGTGCGAGCCGCACGTACATCCAAACGAGCACGGGAAACATTGCGAGGGTCAGGAGTGTTGGCCACTGCAGAAGAAAACCAAACATTACCAGGATGAAGCCGACGTATTGGGGGTGGCGGACGTAGGCATAGGGCCCAGTTGTGGCGAGAGCCTTTTGACGCTGCGCCTCGTATAGTACTCGCCAGGCAGCTGAAATCAGCATGAAGCCACCGCCGATCAGAACAAAGCTCAAGATGTGGAATGGCCCAAAGTGCGGGTTTGTCTTCCAGCCAAACATCATCTCGAACAGGTGACCCGAGTCGTGGGACAGCCAGTCTACGTTGGGGTAACGGCTTTGAAGCCATCCTGACAGCATATAGATGGTGAGAGGGAAGCCGTACATCTCAGTGAACAGAGCCACGATAAACGCGCTGAAGGCGCCGAAGGAGCGCCAGTCCCGCGTCGTCTCCGGCTTGAAGAAGCTGAACGCAAACATGATGAAGATCGCGGAGTTGAGAAGCACTAAGCCCCACAGGCCATAGGCCGGTATTTCCTCGGTCATGACGAAGATCTTTTGGAATCACGCACTGGTGGCTCGCTGACATCACGAGATCCGTGCCCGCCATGGCCCCTATGCATGAAGATGTGCATCAGCGGGCACGCAAGCAGCAACAGAAAGGGCCATGCGCCCAATACGTGTGCCCGGTGCTCGCTCAGGAGCAGAAACACTGAGATGGCCAAGAATGCCAAAAAGACAAAGAATGTCCGCGACGTCCAGAAACGGCCCTGCGGAGAGGATGTATCGTGATGTGAATGATCACCGGCAGGCATGTCGGCCTCCAATTCTGTTCGCCACAGTTTTCTATCAACCGGTGATATGTGATGCGTGAAAAGGTGGCCGGGATTCTAGCGGTATCGGCGACGACGTAGCCAAAGCGCTCCGGGAGAATGGGCAAAGAGCGGGGTCACGGTTAGTATTCGGAAGAGCCGTTAAACGTGCAAAAGCACGCGCGTCTCTAAAACCTTCGGGGCGGGCTACGATTAGTTGTAACGCGTCGCGCTGACTTTCGTTCCTGAGCGATCTCCGATTGTGGTGGGGACATCGAGCATGGATTCTCCGCGCGCGCGCCTGCAGTGTAGGATTGCTTCATCGGCATGATTGCGCCGGAGCGCCGTCAGCGATGAAGACCGGAGCGAAGCCGCCCCCTTCGGTCCGGAAGTTCGTCGTCTGGCCTCGATACAAGCGCGCTGCGATCAATTGAACCTCGCCGTCATAGGCGTAGTTACGAAGATCCGCTTTTAAGCTTTGCTGCATTCCATCGATGGAAATCTTCCGCGTGCTTGGCGTGACGATCCTCTGGGCTACGTAGCTAGCGTTCAATATCTCGGCCCAAACTCGAAGTGTGATCTTATCGCCCCGATACGCCGCTTTGCCGCCGTATCCGGCGGTTGGCTTGAAAAACCATTGATCGCGCCCGCTCCATAGTTCGGCGGCACATTCTGGGGTCACCGCAATCGTTCGAGGTATGCCGCGCTGCAGCACGCAAACAAGGTCGTCAGATACGCCCCAAGTTCGCAGTAGGTCGCTGTCACTCAAGAACACGAGATTGGACTTGTTCGCGTAGATGGCGTGGGTCCACGGGTTGGGTGTAACGACAACGTCTCCGGCCAAATAAGCGCTGCGAAGCGCAAGGCTTTCGTGTTGCTCCAGATAGAAGTCAGTCATCCGGTTATAGACGAGATCGATCCTCAGCTCTTCGTGCCACAGATGCCCTTCGCGATGCGTAAGTTCGGTTGGTGACGCGATGATTGCACCGATGCCGTGCTTCTCGAACAACCGCTGGAACAAGACAAACTCGGGATAAAGGTATTGTTCGCGCGGTGCGTGATCGACGATGGCGATCGTCTCAAGTGGTCCTGTCTGGCCCTGTCGTTTCCATTCGGCGTAGAAGCTCGCAACGAAGTCAGAGCACAGCGCATCGAGATCAACCCGCAGGGACGCGGCGAGGTTCATGTCATTGCAACAAGCCCGCTGCGCCTGTAGCAAGTAGACGTTGATGAGCGCGCCACCGGCATTGGTGTTGATTTCGATCAGCATGGGGCCGTCTTCGCCCAAATGAAAATCATACCCCATGAAGACGCCAATGGGGCCGGGCCGAAACCGTGCGATTTCTGTAGCGCGCCCGAGCACAGCCGACTGGTATTGTGGCAAGCGTACAATCGCCTCGATGGCCCCGATGATCTGCTGCATCCGCTCGGCGTGTGCTTTTGTAAGGAATACCGGCTGGGCCGAGAGCAGATAGGGATGGGTCAACGCCAATGCGCGGCAGAATTCCGGATCGGCAACCGCCTTTTCTATTGCCCGGCACAGTGCATCGCGATCAAGCGTCACGCAGGTGCAATCAGTATTGAGGCGCTCGATATCGTTGCTCACAGTCGGCCGGTCCCCAGTACCTGAACCATTAAACGGTCAAACGGGCGAGAGGCGCGACGGAGTTCAGACCATCATCCCGGTGCATCGCGGGGCATACCAAGTCTGACACTAGCAAGGGCGACGCTCGGCACTATGAGCCATTGCAGCAGTGGTGACAGGCCCAATTCGATACCGCCAATGCGAACCACCGGCATGGAGGCCGAGTACGCCCACGCATAGCGAACATAGACGTTAAACCATTCGCTGTAGGCCGTGTAGCTCAGTCCAAAAATAATCGTCAGCACCGCGACCCGTTTCCAGTCTCGGCAAGGCCACGACCAGAAGCGGCCGACCAAGATTGCAGCAATAAGGGCGCTGCTTGCGATCATGATGTCGCCGACCGTGCAATGTATGACAGCGAAGGCAATCTCCCACCGCGCGGCGCTCGACCAGATTGTGTAGAGCGGAAGTTGCAAAGTCTCCCACGCGAGATGAGCGATCGCGGCCACCCCAAGATATATGACCGCTGCCCGAAACCGCTCGTTCCAGTCCGCCATGGTCTAAAGCCTGATAGCCCTCAATCTCAATGCATTGGCGATCACGCTCACCGACGATAAAGCCATAGCTGCTGCAGCAATGATGGGCGAGAGCAGAATGCCAAGGATGGGATAGAGAACACCGGCTGCCACCGGCACGCCGGCCGCGTTATAGATGAAGGCGAAGAACAGATTTTGCCGGATATTGCCCATGGTCGCCTGCGACAGGCGGCGCGCGCGCACGATGCCGGTGAGATCGCCTTTGACGAGCGTAATGCCGGCACTCTCGATGGCAACGTCGGTGCCAGTGCCCATGGCGATCCCAACATCGGCCGCAGCGAGAGCAGGCGCATCATTGACGCCGTCTCCGGCCATCGCAACGACATGACTCTCGCTTTTGAGCCGCTCGACGATCCGACTCTTGTCTTCGGGAAGTACCTCAGCCTCAATTTGGGTTATGCCGAGCTTGCGAGCGACAGCTTCCGCGGTGACCCTGTTGTCACCGGTCAGCATGACGATGTTGAGGCCCGCAGCTTTGAGCGCCTGCAGCGCCTCCGGCGTCGTGGACTTGATAGGGTCCGCAATGGCCAGGATGCCTGCGAGCGTGCCATCGAGCGCAACAAAGATGACGGTCGCGCCATCTCCGCGCAGCCGATCGGCCTCACCATCTAAGGACTTCGTGTCGATTCCGGCGTCAGTCATGATGCGTGCATTGCCGATGACCATGCGCTTTTTGTCAACGATACCGGTCACTCCTTTGCCGGTGGGCGCGTCAAAGTTCTCAACCTCCAGTAAGGCGAGTCCTTTTGCTTCGGCTGCTGCAACGATCGCCGCGCCGAGCGGGTGTTGGCTCATCCGTTCAAGACTGGCCGCACGTTGCAGCAAGTCGGCTTCGGACACTTCGGCTGCCGTGCGCACAGCAACCACTTTTGGCTTGCCTTCGGTCAGCGTGCCGGTTTTGTCGATGACGATGGTATCGACCTTTTCCAGTCGCTCCAGAGCTTCGGCGTTTTTGATCAGCACGCCCGTTTGCGCGCCGCGACCGACCGCGACCATGATCGACATCGGCGTGGCGAGGCCTAGGGCGCAGGGGCAGGCTATAATGAGAACTGAAACGGCGGCGATGAGCCCAAAGGTCATGCTGGGTTCAGGTCCCCAGATCGCCCAACCAGCGAATGCAAGAACCGCAACTCCAATCACGAGCGGCACGAACCAGCCCGACACTTGATCGGCGAGACGTTGAATGGGCGCGCGGCTTCGCTGAGCTTGCGCCACCATCTGCACGATACGCGCTAGCATGGTGTCGCGACCGATCTTATCGGCGCGCATGACGAAACTGCCGGATTGATTGATCGTGCCTGCGATCACGCTGTCACCGACGGATTTGGCAACAGGCAGGGACTCGCCGGTCACCATCGATTCATCGACTGTGCTGCGTCCCTCAACAACGGCGCCGTCGACCGGCGCCTTATCACCGGGTCGGACGCGCAAAAGGTCACCCACGACGATCCGGTCGAGCGAGATCTCTTCATCGTTACCGGCTTTAGACACGCGCCAGGCCGTCTTGGGCGCGAGATCAAGCAAAGCGCGGATAGCGCCGCCCGTGCTCTCACGGGCTTTCAATTCGAGGACTTGCCCTAAAAGCACCAGCACCGTGATCACGGCGGCGGCCTCGAAGTAAACGGGCACAGCCCCGTCTAAGGTGCGGAATGCGGCTGGAAACGACGCAGGAATAAGCGTCGCCACAACGCTGTAAATCCAAGCGACGCCGGTGCCCATGGCGATGAGCGTGAACATGTTGAGGTTGCGGGAGCGCAGCGAAGCCCAGCCGCGTTCAAAGAACGGCCATCCAGCCCAAAGCACAACGGGCGTTGCCAGAATGAGCTGCAGCCAATTGGAAGTGCTGGGTGCGATCCATTGATGAAGCCCGGCAAAGTGTTTGCCCGTTTCCAAAATGAGAACGGGAATGGCCAGCGTTAGGCCAATCCAAAATCGCCGGGCCATGTCGGCAAGCTCAGGATTGGGGCCTGCTTCCAAACTGACGAGTTCCGGCTCCAATGCCATGCCGCATATGGGGCAAGCGCCGGGGCCGATCTGGCGAATTTGTGGGTGCATCGGGCAGGTGTAGATCGTGCCTGCTGGCAACTCAGGATCGTGGGCGGCGCTCTTATCCAAATACAAGGTGGGATTCGCTACAAACTTCGTGCGGCACCCGGCCGAGCAAAAATAATAGGGTTGACCCGCATGCTCGGCACTGTGCTTGGCCGCATGGGGATCAACATCCATGCCGCATACGGGGTCTTTGACCAGATAAGCGGCAGGCCGATCATTGCTCACGTCGTCATGAGCATGAGCACTGTGGCCAGACATCTGCGACGAGCTTCGGTTAGCCATCGTGTTTCCCTCAGCCGATCTCTCGTCGCGCTCATTTTAAGTCTTTGCCTGCATGGCGCTCTTTTCGTGAGCGTCATCGGTCGCCTTTTGAGCGGTCCCGCAGCAACATTTGGCATCGGTTGATTTTGCAAGGGCAGCTTTGTGGTCGCCCTTTTCGTGAAGCTCAGCGGCTCCATGATGGGCCTTTGCAGCGGCCTCGTGATTTTCAGCAGCTTTAGTATGACTGGCGCATGGCATGGTGGTCTCCTTCTTTGTTTTGATAGTCTTGGGCATCACAACAACGTCGCAGCACGGACACTCGTTCCATCTGACGGCGCAAAAAAGCACCTACCCCACGGGGGTATGTTGCTTGACACCTATACCCGGATGGGGTATCTGTCAACTATGGAAACAGAGACGGCAGAAATTTGCTTGAAGCGTTTAAGCAAGATCGAAGGACAAGTGCGCGGCATCGCCAAGATGGTCGATGAAAAGCGCTACTGTATCGATATCATCACCCAGATATCCGCTGTGCGCGCAGCGCTCCGGCGGGTCGAGGAAGCTGTGCTCAAAGATCACGTTGGCCACTGCGTTGAGCATGCGATTGCGAGCGGCAACAAGGCGGAGCAACGCCAGAAGATCGCGGAATTAATGGACGTGCTAGCACGGTCGGTTCGGTAAAAGGGTTGGTGAGCAACGGTTCATAAGCCCGTTACCCGTGTTTCGTGCGAATAGAATGAGGAAGACAGAGGTTTAGATTTTGAACGTCGTGCGCACACTAAAAGTCGTCGTTGTGCTGCTGGCCCTGATGGTGGGCATGCCGACGATTGCGTTTGCGCATTCCGGCCACGCGCACGCGGCATCTATCGCCGCCACGGCATCAGACTCATATTATTCAATCACAGCAACACAGACGAAGTCGCAAGCCGCCAAACCTCTTTCGCGCGCAGCAAGGTCGGACCACTCCCGACAGGCTGGACTTGCGTTTGAAAAGCCATCGTCCGGCACGAACATCGTCCTGTGCACACCCGGATCATGCTGCTGTCAGGGTGCATCGTCGTGCGGTTCCGGTCATTGCTGCTCATTCGGCATGAGCACCGCGCAGGCTTACGGCCTGAACCAGCGTAAAGACCAAAATTTTCGGCTTGCCTTGCTAGGCTGGCCATATCCCGATCTCATCTTCGGCCTCGATCGACCACCCAAGGTCTAATCCTCCGCTCCGTAGGCTTTGGCCCGGAGCCGCTTAGCGTTTTGACAGGCGCATTGCCGCTGTCCTGCGCGGCAAACCTCACCTCGTTCACCGACGGCTTTCGTCTCGACATTTGAGACGCGAGCACCGCATGCAGATTTTTCGCTTCTCTCATCCCTGCGCGCCGTGTCGGTCGCGCAAGTGGGAGCGGCAGGATCGCAAGCGAACGCCTTGTGGAAGTCAGCATAAGGACCACGTCCATGCACGTAACAACAATAGCGACCCATGACGCACGGCCTCACGCCAATTTCTTCACTCTCGGGTTGGCGGTAGCGATGACGGCTCTCTCTGCTGCCAGTGCTGCGGCTCATATCATCCCATGGCGGTACGGCATGTCCAGAATCATCGGCTTTGGCCAGTGCGCCAAAGGACCCTGCATGAAGCGTTATGATTTCAGTCCCTCCGTACGGCACGCGCATGTGGAGATTGATGGACGCGGTGCGGTCGTGATGTGCACCGGCCTCGGACGCCAGCATCCGGATTGTCCCTCGCCCTGGCAAGGCGCGAGGCGATGACTTCCTCCAACCCCATGACCCACAAACCCAAACAGATAAGGACCACAACCATGAAAACGCTTTCCACCATTCTCGCTCTCTCCCTGCTCGCCATGCCGCTCACCGCGCGCGCAGAAGACTCGCACGCCCAGCATGACATGAAGGCCATGGACGAGATGAAATGCATGCAGGGCATGACGTGCATGAAGGACACCAAAGACATGAAAGGCATGGAAGGCATGCACGACATGAAAGCGATGGGAGCCGAGACCGGCGAAGCCGCCAAGGCCTTCGCCGAGGTCAACAAGAAGATGCACAAGGACATGACCATGGAGTTCACGGGCAATCCTGATGTGGATTTCGCCCAAGGAATGATCCCGCATCATCAGGGCGCGATCGACATGGCCAACGTCGTTCTGAAGTACGGCAAGGACCCGGAAATGAAGAAACTCGCGGAAGCGATCATCAAGGCACAAGACACTGAGATCGCCTTCATGAAGGGCTGGCTCGCCAAGCAGCCGAAGTAACGACGACACGACACAACACGACCGACTCAAGGGACACGGCAATGACCAAGACAACAAAAACGATGCGTTGGAAAAGGGCGACGCGGGCGCTCTTTTCCGCGCTCGCTTTCTGTGCCGTATCCCTCTCTTCGACCGGCGCATGGCCGCATGGAGGAGAGGATCACAGCCACGATGAAAAGCCCGCCGCGGAAACAAGCGGCAATCCGCATGTCGAGGCTACATCCGAGCTGTTCGAAATTGTCGGCATTCCAACCGGCGCGGGCAACGGCAAGCTTGTTCTTTATTTGAATGACTTCTGGACCAACGCGGCTGTGTCCAAGGCTGCGATCGAAGTCTCAGTCGGGGATACCACGACCAAAGCCACTGAAAGGCAGGGCGTCTATGAGCTGGATGCGCCATGGGTCAAAACGCCGGGTCGCTATAATCTCACCTTCGCGGTCACGGCAGGGGAGACGTCTGATCTCCTGATCGGCAGCCTGAATATTCCCGCAGCGCCCGCGCCTTCCGACCAGCACAACAGTCTATGGGACCATATCGCGCCTAACGTACCGCAGTTCCCTCCGATCCCAACGTGGCTCCCGGCGAGCGCCGCGTTGCTGACGTTACTGCTGGCAGTACTAGCCTTCACATCGAGCGGCACCATACGGCGCTCGGGATTGGCGCTGGCCAGCATAGCCGGTATGAGCAGCGTCGCTCTGGCGGCGGTGATGCTGGCGAGCGGCAGCACGGGCGGCGCGACAATATCCGGAACCGCGATCCTCGACCTTCCCGACACCGCAAGGCGTTCCGAAGATGGAGCCGTCTTCGTTCCCAAGGCGACACAGCGACTTCTGGAAGTCGCAACGGTGCGGACAGCGACCGCGAGCGCCGCGCAAAAGACAGTCCGCCTGATTGGTCAGGTCATCCCCGATCCCAACAAGAGTGGTCTGGTTCAAGCGCTTTTGGCAGGCCGTATCGAAGCCCCGGAAACCGGCTTTCCGGCCACCGGCAGCCGCGTCAAGGCAGGCGATATTCTGGGCTATCTCATACCAAGCGTGCAGCTGGTTGATCAAAGCGATATCCGGCAAACGCAAGGTGACCTGGACCGTCAAATCGCATTGGCCGAAGCAAAATTGCGCCGCATTGAACCACTGAAAGGCAATATTGTTCCCGAAGGGCAAGTCATCGATGCTCGCATTGAACTTGACGGGCTGCGCAAGCGACGAGCAGAGATCAAACCAGTAGCTGAGCGGGAAGCACTTATCGCTCCTGCTAATGGCGTGATCGCGCAATCCAATGTGTCCTCCGGTCAGGTGGTCGAAGCCCAGACACTTTTGTTTCAGATTGTCGATCCCGACAGTCTGTGGGTCGAGGCGCTCGCCTTCGACGGCGCGACAGCAACGGGCGTGGAGAAGAACGATAGAGAAGCGATCGGCACCACGGCCGATGGACGCAAGATAGAATTGAGTTTTGCCGGACGAGGTCTCACGCTGCGTCAGCAAGCGGTGCCGCTGCGCTTTCAGATCAAGGGCAGCAATCCGGGGCTGAGCGTCGGCGAGCCTGTCACCGTGCACGCGCCCATCGATGAGCCGATCGCGGCCATTCCGCTACCGCGCTCCAGCGTCGTTCGATCAGGGAACGGTCAAGCGGCGGTGTGGGTGCATACCGGGCCGGAGCGTTTTGAGCAGCGCGTCATCGCCAGCGAAGCGATCGACGCCGATCGTATCGGGATTACAGCTGGATTGGAGCCTCACGCGCGCGTCGTCGTGCGCGGGGCCGAACTCATCAATCAGGTTCGGTAAAGGGGACGGCGATGTTCAATTTCGTTGTCCGGGCGAGCCTTAATAATCGGCTGATGGTTCTGGCGGCAGCCGCCATTCTGGTGGTGTGGGGCAGCATGAGTCTGTCCTCCGTTCCGGTCGACGTGTTTCCAGATCTCAACAAACCCACCGTCACCATCATGACGGAAGCGGAAGGGTTGGCCCCGCCGGAAGTCGAGCAGCTTGTCGGCTATCCGATCGAGACGGCGATGAACGGCATCGCTGGCGTGACGCGCGTGCGCTCGGTTGCGGGCATCGGACTCTCTATTATCTTTGCCGAGTTCGACTGGGGCACCGACATCTATCGCAATCGCCAGCAGGTGTCCGAGCGGCTCTCTAGCATCGCATCACACCTGCCGGCCGGCGTGACCCCGCAGATGGGGCCGGTTTCCTCCATCATGGGCGAGATCATGCTGATCGCGGTGACGGGGGGCGAAAAGGCGGACCCGATGGCTGTGCGCGAAGTGGCGGACTTTATCATCCGGCCCCGGTTGCTGTCGATCTCAGGTGTGAGCCAGGTGATTCCGATTGGCGGCGAGGTGCGCCAATACAGGGTCACGCCGAACATCGCCGCGCTCGCTAGCTTGAACGTCACCGTCGAACAGATCGAAACAGCCATCAAATCGTTTGGAACAAACACGGGTGGAGGGTTTGTCGATCAGAATGACCGCGAGTATTTGATCCGCAATCTCGGCCGCACCACGAAGTTGGATGACTTGCGCAACGTCGTTGTAGCGGCGAAGGGCGAGCAAGCGATTTTTCTGCGACAAGTGGCAGCCGTCGATTATGCAGCGCGCGTTAAGCGCGGTGATGCCGGATTTAATGGCGCGCCTGCCGTCATCATTTCGGTTCAGAAACAGCCCGGCGCCGATACCATCAAATTGACCAATGCGATCGAGTCGGCGCTTGCCGACCTGTCACGCGGTCTGCAGAGCGGCATCAGCGCCAATCAAATCCTGTTCCGGCAGGCGGATTTCATTTCCACCTCGATCGACAACGTCAAAGGCGTGCTCGTCGAAGCCGCAATCGTCGTGGCAGTGATCTTGTTTCTGTTCCTCCTCAATTTTCGCACCACGGCGATATCGCTCACGGCGATTCCGATCTCACTCTTGCTCACGGTACTCATCTTCAAGGCCTTCGGGCTCTCCATCAACACCATGACGCTCGGGGGCCTCGCAATTGCCATCGGCGAGTTGGTGGATGACGCGGTAGTCGGTGTGGAGAATGTCTACCGGCGCTTACGACAGAACCGGCAACTTACCCATCCTAGACCGTTGTTGCAGGTCGTAGCCGACGCCAGTATCGAAGTGCGGTCTGGCATCGTGTACGCCACCTTCATCATCGTCCTTGTCTTCATCCCGCTCTTTGCCCTGACGGGCATTGAGGGCCGCTTGTTCGCTCCGCTTGGCGTCGCCTACATAATCTCGATTCTGATCAGCCTTCTGGTTTCGATCACGGTCACGCCCGTTTTAGCGTCTTATCTGCTCGGCAGTGCGAAGCAGCTCGATGATCACGAGAGTGCCTTTGTCCGCACCCTTAAGCGCGGCAATGAACGATTGCTTGCGTGGGCTTTCGACCGGACCAATTTGGTGATCGGGACGGCGCTCGTTGCAGTCGTTTTGGCGGGTCTTGCGGCGTCTGCGCTGCCGCGATCCTTCTTACCTTCGTTCAATGAGGGCACGCTGACCATCAGCCTGACGTTCAATCCCGGCATTTCTCTCCCGGAAAGTCATCGCATTGGTTTGATCGCGGAAAAACTTCTGACGGAAGTGCCGGAAGTCAAAACGGTTGGCCGTCGCACAGGCCGCGCCGAACTCGATGAGCATGCCGAAGGCGTTCATTCGAGCGAGATCGATGTCGATCTCAATAGATCCGAACGCTCGCGCGAATCCATTTTGGCGGATGTACGCGCAAGGCTGACGGTGCTCCCCGCAACGATCAATGTCGGCCAGCCAATCTCGCACCGGCTCGATCATTTGCTGTCTGGCGTCCGCGCTGAAATAGCACTTAAGATTTACGGGGACGATCTGGATTCGCTGCGCAGCCTTGCCGAAACACTGCGCGGCAAGCTCAGCAAAGTTCCGAGTCTTGTCGATCTCCAGCTCGAAAAACAGGTTCTCATTCCGCAACTGGAAATCCGGGTCGATTCTGATCGCGCGGCGCTGTTTGGCGTAACGCCAGCCGCGATAACTGAAGCGCTCGAAAGCCTGTCCAATGGCCGCACCGTCTCGACCATCATCGATGGCGCGCGCCGGTTTGATGTGGTGCTACGGCTTTCGGAAAGCGATCGTACCACGTCTGGGTTGAGCGACCTGCTGATCGAAACGCCCAAAGGCCGCGTTCCCTTAAGCCGCATTGCAAAGGTCGAGGAGACGGAAGGCCCAAACCAAATCCTGAGAGAGAATGGCCGCCGCCGCATGGTCGTGCTGGCCAATACCGACGGCTCCGACATGGCCGCCATTGTCGAGCGCATTCGAGCGGTGGTCGCGGAAACTCCGCTACCGACGGGTTACTCAACCAGCCTCGAAGGAACGTTCCTCGCCCAGGAAGACGCCTCACGACTCATTCTGGGCCTATCGCTCATCTCGCTCGCCTCAATCTTCGTCGTGCTCTACAGCCGCTATCGCTCGGCTGTGCTGGCGCTGATCATCATGGGCAACGTACCGCTCGCCTTTATTGGCAGTGTCGCGGCGCTTTGGATTGCGGATCAGCCGCTCTCGGTCGCGTCGATGATCGGCTTCATTACGCTGACCGGCATCACTGCCCGTAACGGAATCTTGAAGATCAGCCACTACATCAATCTCGCCCTTCACGAAGGCGAAGTGTTTGGGCGGCCGCTGATCGTGCGCGGAAGTCTTGAACGGTTGACGCCGGTGCTGATGACCGCCTTGTCGGCGGGCATGGCCCTGATCCCGCTGCTTTACGGCGCCGACGCACCCGGCAAGGAAATCCTGCATCCGGTGGCGGTCACCATCTTCGGCGGGCTGATCAGCGCGACGCTGCTCGATGCCGTGCTGACGCCTATCCTGTTTCTCAAACTCGGCAAGCGCCCGCTTCAGCGTCTTGTCGAGAGCCGCACGCCGGTTTCGGACACGCAAATCATCGAAGCGTTTTAATGAACCCTGAACAAGGAGTAAGTCTCATGATTCGTATCATTCCCTACGCATTCGCGCTCTCCGCCGCGGTGGTGCTCGCGATCGTCTCAGGCGCAAACGCGCACGAAACGGCCAAAGGTCCCAACGGCGGTGCGGTCGTCGATGTCGCCGGTCATCATGTGGAGTTCGTGCCGTCAGCTACCGAGATGACTTTTCACCTAACTGCCGAAGCTGATGCACCAATCGCCTCAACCGGTGCGAAGGTGAAAGCAATCATCCAAGACGCCAGCAAGACGGCGCAGATTGAGCTAGCGCCAGTCGACCCCAACAAGCTCGTTGGAAAACTCGCTACGCCGCTCACGCCAGGTGCGAAGGTCGTCGTGACTGGCGCACTGTCAGACGGTCACAGCCTACAGGCGCGGTTTGTCGTCCCGTAATTTATTCCCGCCGTTCCAGCAACTCCAAGAACGCGAACGGCGTTCCGATCAAAAGGACACATACTTCGGAAAGGAAAGCTACAATGCACGCGCATTCCTACGCACGGCTCGCTGCCATGACCGTCCTGTCGTTCATTTCCATGTACATCCTCATGTACGCGATGGTCGATGGGCTTGCGAATGTCTACCCGAACGTCAACCAATTCTACATGGCCGGGCTGATGACGGCGCCAATGGTGATCATCGAGCTTCTGCTTATGGGAGCCATGTACGAGAACAAGTCGGCCAACTGGATCATCCTCCTCTTCAGCGCCTTGGCGCTCGTCGGGTTTTTTGCGCTCATCCGAACGCAGACAGCCATTACGGATAAGCAGTTTCTGAAATCCATGATCCCGCACCACGCCGGGGCTATTCTGATGTGCACTGAAGCACCGATCGAGGATGCTGGGATTAAGGATTTTTGCCGCAAGATCATCACAGGTCAGCAGGCGGAGATCGACGAGATGAAAGCGAAACTGAGCCGCATCCAGTGATAAGTGCCGGCTCCGTCCGGTGGCGGCGTGGGTGGCGACTTCTCCTTCGGGTCTTGGTCGCGTAAAAACGCGAGTGTCTGAAGCCGTTTTAGAAAGCGATAGAAACCATAGCGCCGAGTGATTGATTGAAATGGCGCCAACAGAAAGACAACGAGTCGGCTTTGAAGACCGATGAAGTATGGTTGTGAGTTGGCGCTGGTGAAGCCGGCGGATAAGTATTTGAAGTGGATCTCGGCGAAGGCGGCGTAGATGTAGACACGCCTTCAGCGTATCCGGATTGGCGAGATCATCTCAACGCAGTCTTTTGTTCCAGAACTCCCACGCGATTCCATAGAGTGCGCCCAGCCCAAAACCAGCGACGGCGAACAACGCGAATCCCGTCAGGAAAGCCAGGGGACTACCGAAGATCGGCCACGGACTGACCGGCGCAAGTGCGTGAAGAAGTCCGTAGGGCGGAAACAAAACGTCGAAAATGGCGCATAAAATATATGCCACACCCAGAGTCGTCGCCATAGAAAATGCATTTACTTTCCAGAAGTCAGCCATGACACAAGCCCCTAAAGATTGTTGGTTCTATAAGTAGCTCGCTGACGTGCCGAGCAAACAAAACATAGCACATCACGTCATGGCCGCGAGGGAGTAGAATAGTGCTTATCCAGTCGATGTCAGTGCCTTGGCGCAGGTTGAGGAAAATCGGGGAGAATGGTTTGTCCACTTTTCATGCTCTTTTGCGCCACGGGATCGAAGCCCGAAGGGCGGAGACGGAACGTCTCCGCGCGCGAGAGCCCGGTCGCCGCGTGAGCGGCGAGGCGCCCAACCGCTCTGTGTTAAAATCGGCCTATGACCAAACTACTCGAAGAAGCGGTCGCTCTTATGGGCAACCTGCCTGAGGACGAACAGGATCGGGCGGCTCAAATCTTGCTGGCATTCGCGCGCGAACGCACCGATTACGCGCCACATAGAAATGGCTGACGCGGATTGCGCAGCGCGCCGGCGAATTCACCCAGCCTCTTCTCCGCAACTTACGCCGCAATCTTCTTAGCGAGACCCAGGTGCTTCTCGATATCGCGCACCCGATCGCGGATGTCGTCGATCTCTTTGGTCACGCCTCGAATGTTCGCGAATTGACGGTCCAGCAAATCAAGACGCCGATTTATTTCGGCAAGTTCGGTGTGCAGGGAACGGACGTCAGCAGCTGTTTCGGACCGGAATGTGTGCAGCTCGAGACGAAGCTCGGCAATGTCCGCTTTGGTCGCCATGCGCTCTTTAATGACAGCAATATCGTCGGCAACGGCCGCAAAGCCTTTCTCCACCAGCGCCGTGAGTGTGTCGAGCTGACCTTCGATCGCCGTTTTCGCCATGATGAAAGTATACCGCCTCGCAGCGGAAAGGGAATGAAGAGAAGCCCCGCGCATCGTCTAACAACAAGGCCCACCTCAGCACGAGGTAGGCCTTTAGTATTTATGCAAGACTGATAGCGCGCTTCAGACGTGTGATGCCGTCGGCCGTGTCGCCGATGTTGAACACGAAATCCGGCGACACCGCAGAGAACTTGAACAGCTGATCGCTCGTCAGCGCCGCGACGGCGTTCCGCAGCAGCACCCGGCAGACTTGCACGCCGCCTTTATTCACCCGAACCACGAGATCATCGCCGGAGACATTTGCGTTGATCTCGATATCGGCGCCGATGAGCGGCAGGTGATTTGGGAGCGCGTTCGCGCGGTCATCCTCATCGTACATGCGCGTCATCGCGCGCCTCCGTGATGCTCGTCGCCAACAGTACGCACAGTTGCATCGTTCGCTGCGTATTGGCTTCGACGCCAATCGCCGGCTGCGGCCGAGAGGGCCGCGCAGGTGTCCCACTCGAATGTCGTCATCCATTCGGCGATCTGGTTCTTGTCGCCAATCGAGAGCGCATCGAACCAAGCCTGCACAGAACCGCGGTGGCGATCGAGCGCGGCGCGCTGCTGCGCTTCCGCTTCGGCCATCATCCGTGAAAATACCAATTGCTCCGTCATGCACTTTTACTCCGTGTCACTGACGCGACAGCCCATGATTGAGCTCCCGCGCGATTGCACAGAATGGCCCCGCGCGAACGCGGGGCTTTGAGTTTGCTAGGCGCGCATTATTTCTTGCCCTTGGCTTTGAGCTTGCGCTGCTCGTCCGCCTTGGCGTCGGCCTCGCTGTATTCGCGGAGCACGAGGCGGCCGTTGGTCGGCACGGCGGCGAGAACGATGTTCAGACCCTTGCCGTCCTTGTGGGGCCAAGCTGAACCCACTCTCGTCCACCACCCCTTTGCGTCGTCTTCATTGTCCTCATCGTCTTTGTCCTCGACGACGTAGCACTTGTGACTTGGTCGGTCAGTCATCGCTGTACTCCTTTGCGTGCGATGGTGCAGTTCACTCCGGCTCGCTTTGATGCAGAACCATTCCGCAACCAGCAAAGCCGCTTCACGAACCTCAACTTTCTCGAACTCGGCGACGAGTTCGAGCATGCCGCCGCCGCGATCGCATTCCGGCGAAAAGCAGCGCCATACATCCTTGTTGAGATCGACGACGAACTGTCGGGCGTTGCTGCCCTTGTGAACGGGGCAGCGTCCCTTCAGTTGCGTTCCAACGCGCTTGAGCTCGGGCAAGACGCCGTAGCGCTCAAGAATCGCGGCGAGCGGGACGGTGCGCTTGATCAGCTCATAGTCGACCCGCTGCGCATGCTCGCTATTCACTGTCTGTCCTTTCAAAGATCGTCCCTATGCCCTCATTATTCCGTACACAGCAGAATGCACAATATTGACAGAAGCCCCGCTTCATTCGGTAGCCATAAGAAGCGCCGCGGCTCGAGGCGGCGCCGTCAAGGGTTTGCGGCTGCGCCGCCGCGCATCGCGCGAGTACGTGCGCCCCAACGAGCGCGCCCTTGACAGCGCCGACGCCGCGGCAAGACCCGCTATCGAATGAGGCGGGGGAAACGAGCGAGGACGCGAACATCACCGATCACTTTCTATCGAGGAGGGAAACGCCATCAGTCTCGCTGCTCATCCACACGGGGCCGAAGGCGCCCTCGTCAGCCAAGCGTCGTGGCGTCGTGTACAGAAACAGTCCGCGCGCGGTGTCGTTCGTCACCTGGCGCTGCGCCTCGATCATATTGTGAACGCGCGTCTCTGAAGGGGCGCACGTCAAGACTCTGAAACCGCGAAAGCCCCATTGTTCCCGATGGCGTTCTTGTTTCCACGCTTCGAAGTAGGCGATGAGTTTGCGCTTGAACGTCGACTTGCCGACGAGGCGCAGCCGCTTTGAGCGGTGGCCGACATCCATCGTCCCACGATCGATTTCGAGCGCGAAGTGGTGACCCGTGTTGTCGGGATAGGCGAAGGAAAAAAGACGATCGGGAATGACATTGAGAGGCACGTTCTTGAAGTCGCGCTGGATAGTGACGCGAAGGCGGAACGGGTCATCGAGGTCGCGGGTCTTGGTGGGGAAGTGAGGCAGAAGATTGGGCTGATCGATGAGACGCACATCAGTGCGCGATCTGCATGCTTGATCAAATGACAGCATCACTTCTGTTGTTTCGAGCGTGTGTAGGAGAAAGACGGACGTCGCGCGCGAATTCTTGGTCGTCCACTGAAGCCGCGGATCTATCGGATCGCCGAGCTCAGCCAGAAGTCGGGCGCCTTCACGGCCTAAGCCGTAGACAAATGGCGCAAAAGCCGCGAGCTGCATAACCTGGTGCGGCGGTAAATCGAGGAAGTGATGTGAGGACAGGAGAAACAGTCGGCGCAGCACTTGCTGGAAGGCCCAGGGCTTGTCGTCGTGCAGCGTGGAAAGCTCTTCGTTTGTGAGACCCGTCAGGAAGCAGATGACTTGATCGGAGGACATGAAGCGCCAACGCGCGACGGCGCGCATGATCGCGATGTCTCGCTCCGTTATCCTGAAAGGGCGCGGATTTTCTGGACGCGACAATCGTTTGAGGGGAGCCGTGGACATCATCGGCATAACGTCATTTTACTCCGGTGCGCGTGTCGTCAGTCCTGCTTATCCCCATCGAGGACACGAAGATCTGGTCGGCGTCCTAGAAGGGGTTTGGGAGGTCTAGTGGGATTGGTAGGGGGACTACGTCGCTTCCAAAAATCGTTGGCATATTTTTCGGGCGCATCGACAACGGAGAACGGCTCCGGCTCCGTGAAATCGTGCTCGGATTCTTGCGGCGTTGGCGCGAGGAGATTAGTGAGGCGGGCAGCGATGGCTGCATCAACCTCGTTGGCAGGGAAGAGATAGGGGCTCTGCGCCAGAGCCTTCTGGTGGAAGAGCGGCAGCATGACGCGACGGAAGTACGCTGACTTGAATGCCGGCGGGCAATCGACGGTGCGAGTGCGTACGGGACGCGCGTTGTCGATTTTGACGAAGCACTCGCGCAGCGCGAGGTTTTGGATTTCGCCGGCAAGGCGATGCAGCTGTTCGGGAAGCGAGTACAGTTGGCTGTTCATCCACTGGAGTGTGGCGACAAAGGTCTCGCCCTCGCCGGCGCTCTCGCTGGTGCCGCGAGATGAGCCGTGCATGCACGAGGTGGCGTAGCCGCGCACTTCGCTCTCTGTGGTGGCGAAGCCTTCGCTCACCGCGCTCGTGCGGCTCGTGGACGTCGCGTGGGACGATCCGGAACTGTCGGACGCCGAACGGCCTGATGAACGCGATGCGATGTCCGTCATGCCGGCGCCGGTGGTGGCGCTGGCGCCGAGGTTGGTAATGGTGGGCGGCATGAAGAGGCCGCCGGTCATTGGGTCCATGCTGGCTGATGTGGATTGGCCATCGAAGGAAGAGGTCGCGCTGCCGAAGCCTTCGCTGCTCATCGTGCCGATGGCGGTGGCGTTAGAGGTGGCGTCCGTGACGCTTTCGCCTTCGGCCTCCGTGATGCTGAGCATGTGCGTGCGCGCCGTGCCGTAGGCGATGCTCTCGGTCTCGCCGCGTGCCTCATGCTCGGCGTTGTGCTCGGCCATCGAGCGATTGCGCACCAGCTCCTTGTGATGTCCGACAACGACCGGGCGCTCGGTGCCCTCTTTCCATTCGTTCAACGCAATGTGGCCGCTAAACAGGACGCGAGTCATAAACTCGGCGTCGTCGGGCTCGGCGAGACGAAAAATTACCTTGGTGCGCGTACCGCTGATAATGGCGCTCAAGACGCCGACCGCATCATCGTCGGCGCTCTTCGTGATTTGCGCTAGGCGCTGAATGGCGATGCAGAGTTGCACGTTGCGTTTGCGCAACCGGTCGAAGCCGCGCGCCAAATCAGGCGTGAGGAAATCGAAGGCTTCGTCGAGCAAAACGAAGACATGCGGCTCGCGGTTGGGCTCACGCTGGAGCGCCTCGTGGTAGATGAGATTGAAGAAGGCTTTGCCGACGAGGACGCTGTCCTTGTGTTCGAGGCCGGAAAGATCGAGCAGCACGACCTCGCGATTGCGCAGAACTGCGGCGATATCCAACGGCGGCTGTGGGCCGAAGACGCGGCGCAAGGCGCTGTTGCCGAAAACCGGCTGCAGGCGCGAAATGAGCGGATCTTTGTACTCGAGTGCGGCGCGATCGCTTAAGAGATCAAGCGCCGTCCAGCTGTCGGTCAAAAATGGATAGGGAAAGGCGCTGCCGATCAGCTCGCGCAAATAGCGCGAGCCATGACCGTAGAGCTCGGGAAGTTCAACGAGCGAACGGCCAGAGAGCGCGAGCCCCAGGCAACCGAGATAAAAATACTTGCTGATGCGGACGCCGAAGTCGCCGGCGTCAGCGGCGAAGAATTGGCTGAAGACGGTGAGCGCGCGCAGGGCGCGTTTGTGGCATTCATCGGGATGTCGCCCGCCGTGCAAGAGCGGGAGCGCGAAGGCTTCGGTCGGCGATGACGGACGCAGATAATGCACCTTGCGCCAGCCGAGTCCTTGCTGCGTGTTGGCGATGTGCTCGTAGCAAGCCGGGGCAATTTCGCCATCGGGGTCGATGATGATGACGGCCGTTAAGGGATCGCAGATTTTGTGGCGCGCCAGGCTGATCAGGCTTTGTGTTTTCCCGGTGCCGGATGAGCCGGCATAGAGAATGTGGCCGCTGCCGTGATCGCAACGTGCCTCGCACTGCGTGAACAGGGCTGGAGCGCGGCTCATGCTTTTTTCTCCGCGAGAAGACCGTTGAGTGCGAGCAGCAGGGTGCGAATGCTGTCGGGTTGCAGCTCGGGCATATTCTGCGCCACGCGCTCAACGTCGGCAGGAGTAAGCCCGGCCGCTGGCGGCGGTGGCACGGGCGATTGCTCGGGCAAGGGCGGCGGTTGCGGCGGTTTCGGATCGAGCTCGGCTAGGCGTTGTCGCGAACGGATCAGCGTTGCGACGGCGTCGAGTTCGTCGCGCTCATGACGAAGCGTGGCGAGACGCGCGGTATGCGCCCATTCGGCGACTTCGCTCTGACGATCGGCATGCCCGCGGCGGTATTCATGGGCGATGATCTCGTCGATGGTCTGCAACTTGGCGATGACCGTCGCGAGGGCGACGCGGCTCTCGACCAGGTCTTTCATCGCCGAACTTTGTGCGACGCGGGCCTGCAAAAATTCAGTGTGGTGCTGCACGTAAGCCGCATCGGCCCGCATGATGGTTGTGGCGCTGCCCCAGATTTTCCCCGACGAGGATGGCAGTGACGGCAACGACGCCGCCGGCGCGGTTCCGCGCGTGGGCAGCGTCGCCCGCGGCGGAATGATGGTTAAGTTCTTCGTGTCAGTCATGACGCCCCTTGGCAATTAGCTGTCGTAGCCCTTGCGGTAGCTTTCCGTGCGATAGGCGTTGATGATTTTGTCGGCCTCTGCCATCGCGTTTTCGACGTTGCGGCGCGCCGCCTGTGCGGCTGCGGCGCCGTCGATCGCCTCGCCGGTCTTACGCGCGAGGTTGATGTGATTGAGATGATTGAGAACGGCAGCGAGGATGAGAAGGCCAACGACGCCGAAAACGCCGAACGCTACATCAGGAGGGATGTCCGGGATCGAGAAGGGCGGCGATGACGCCTGATACTGCCGAGGCGGCGGCGCTTCGTAGCGCTGCGGGGGCTCGGGAACATACTCGCGGTGGGGCGGGGGCGCCGGCCGCGGGCAGCGCCAAAAGCAGCGGCGAAACGGGCGCTCCAGCTCATGATCCCACAAGCGCTGGCAGTGCGTGACCTCGCATCCGCGTCCCTCTGGCATCGGCCTGCCGCGAAAGAACTCGGCGATCGCCGGCGGCGTCAGCAAGCAGCCCGTAACGAGCGCCAGCGCGATGATGCGAATCGTCGCCATGGATTAACGCTCCGCCGCACGCACCAAAGCGCAACCGGCGACGGCCCGAAGGCCGGCGTCTTGCTGCGGGTCGTGGTCGCCGTCGGGCTCCGTTTCGGCTTCGCCGGCGCCATAGCCGGGGGGATCAAGGCGCACAGCGATTTGAATGAGCACGATGCCAGCACGGATCATGAGACGCGCCGCCTCGCTCATATCGCGCGGCGCGAGGACGGCGACCATTGTAGCGATGATGATCGTGATGAGGGCGTTCTTCATGACGCGTGCCCACCGTTGAGGTGGTCGATGATGTTCTCGAGGTCGTGTTCGAGCTCATCTAGTTCATCACTTAAGTAAAAGCGGATATCTTGCACGGCGGAAAGCAGCCGCTCGGCATAGCGACAAAGCGGCTCGTCAGCGTCGCGGGCTGCGACCTCGAGATCGGGGGCGATGAGGTCAAGATACTGAGCGACGGACACTTCGTCTCGAAGATCGGGATCGTTCGTGGCGACGCCTTCACTCGTCCCGAATGAGACTGAATGACCGGAGTTCTCGCTCATGGATTTATCTTTAGACATCGGCGTTACTCCTCTTTGGTTATGACGCGCGGTTTGCGCTTGGACTTCTTGCCGGCTGCGTTCGTGACGGTCAGACCAAGGGCGTTGGCCTGATCGACGAACGCCGCGCGGACAGCGTCGAGCCTCTCGTCGATGCCGTTGCGCAAGGTCAGAAGCTGTTCGGCGCTGAGGTGGGTAATTTCGGGGATGTCAGGTGTCGTCATGTGCGTCGCTCCTGTTGGATGACATTTTCGATTTTTCGTTACTGATCGTAGGGGGACGCCATCGGTCGCTCGCAGTCGCCGCAGATAAGATTGAGAGAGGGCTTACCCCACGCCTGCGCGCGGCAATCGGGGCAGATAAACTTCGCGCGACGCCCGGCTGACGGAGCGGCTGACAAGAACTCATCCAACCCTTTCGGGATCAGGCGCGCTCCATCGACGTCAAACCAGGTGATCGCGAGCGGCCTGGCGATGAGCTCCTTGGCGGCAACCTCGAAGCGGCCTTCGCGCATCGCGTAGTGGCTCATCTGTTGGCCGGTCATTCGCCCACCGGGCCGGCCGGTGTTCGATGGATGCAGGCCGAGGCGCAGCATTTCGCCAGCCCATTCGCGGTTGTGGTAATTCCCGCGCGAAGAGCGGCCGAAATGGTGCTGCCAGAGATGCACCATCTCGTGGACAAGCGTGCCCATGACTTCGAAGAAAGTGCGATCTTTGAACCAGCGGGGATTGAGGGCGATTTCATCGGTCGCGCCGCCGCTCGCAGTGCCGAAGCGCTTTGCTGCGTAGTAACCGAAGGTGCACCGACCTTTGCGCTGTAGCGTGATGAGGCAGGGTGGCAGCTTGCCGTCGAAGAGCTTTGTATTGAAGTGATCGTACGCGGTCTGCAGCTCACCGTAGATTTGCTCGGTTGGTGAGGGCGACGTCGTGATAGGGGGGCGTGTTTTGTACACTACACACCCCTGCGATTATGTAGCGTTGCGACGGACAACCGGCGTGGCGCGCGCAGCGGCTCCCACACGGCATACGTATCTGGGGGGCGACGTCTAGTCATGGACGTCGCGGCTCTCATTGTCCTGGCGGTACTCAGGTTCCGCTGGGCGATGCGCCCCACTCCAAGGGCGACGCAAACCTCTTTCAGCGGCCTCCAGAGCTTCGAGCGCACGCCAGAAGTTTTCGGAGCTAGCGCTCGATAAAGTGTGCGTGGAAGGTCGATTTTCTGCGACACACTTTTCTGCGTCGCGGAAGTTCCGTGATGGTTGATCGTCGCCGAAAATAGCCACAGCGCCCTCCTAGTTGGTTTAGGTGGTCGCGAGTCGGAGTTTGCACCTCCGCGAGAAGCCTGCCCCTCGGGTCAGGCTTCTTTTTTCACGCGATGGACGGCAGTCCATGGCGACCGTTGTAGCCAGCGAATACGCGGGCGTGAGCCAAGAACGGTTGGCACGCGAGGGAGCGGCGCTCTATCAAAGGAAGCGAAGGAGCTTCACTGATGCGCACAACTGCTCAACGTATCCGGCTCATTTTCGACCGACTAAGCAAGCTAGGTTTGAAAGAGGGAGCGTTTGCGCAAGGAGCAGACGTAGATCCAGGCAACTTCAGTAAGATGAAAGCCGGAATAATAAATCCAACAGAGAAGACACTCCAGAAGCTGGAGGCGGCCCTCAACAAAGCGCTGCTGGAAAAGTATATTGAGGTCCGTAAGTTCATCGAAGTCGATAAACAGTGCTTTCTCGATCTAAGTGGGTTGAGCGGATTAAATAGCGCAGAACGTCTCGACACAATTGCGGATCGAGTTGGCGTTGCGAGGCCCGAGCCGGTGGGCGTGGTTACGCCAGCACCCAAAGAGGAAGAGGCTTTCACAGACGGAATGCTGAGAGTGGCCGGCAATGGTATGCCGGCGGAAGTACCGTTCTGGATGTGGCCAACAATGGTAGGCGTCTCACAACTTCCTTCGACTGTGCCTGTGTGTGAAAGAACGCTTCTGCGATTGCAGCACTATTCGGCGGGCTGGCATTTCGTCGCCCTCCTACCGCTAGCCGAAGTCATCATTAAGTTGCTAGGGGCCGCGCACAAGGAAGTCCGCGGCTCAGAAACAAGACGGCTCTTATTTATTGCGCACGCGAAAGTCTGCCACTGGCACTGCTTTCTTGACACGCCTGTTACCATACGAAAGCGAACAGCATCGCACCTTGCGGCTCTGAGAGTGCTGAGCGACGAGGTTGAAGAGGACGATGAGCTGAGAGAGCACTATTATGTCTTGCTCGGGGACGTGCTGAAAGTTGCCGCTGACGGTGATCTCAACACAAACAGCGAGGCGGCGGCGAAGTTAAAAATAGGCTTGGATATCGCAGAAAGATCGCGGTTATTGGTGAGGCACTATCAAGGCCCTCGCAGCCTTGCCATTACAACGGCCATTTCGAATGTACGAGACGGCGAGTTCGATGCGAGCCAAGTGACGGTGCGCCATATTCTAGAGCGCAGCACGTTTTCGCACCGCACCGTAGCGCACGTTTATGAAGGGCAAAGCGAAAGCTATGCAATCATGTATCAAAGGACAGGGGACAAATGTTACGAAGCTGAGACCGTAAAGTTTTGGGAGAAAGCATGTGAAGAAAAGAAAACGGCTGACATAAATGGCGAGCCAGAGAATCACGAACTTACCTTGCGGGTCGAGTGCCTAATCACCAAGTTGGCACGCAATGGCATTGTCGCACCTCTCGAAGCGAGTGGTATGACGATGGAAGAAAGACTGCTCTTTGAGCTCAACGCGGCATTGAGCCTGGGGAGCGAGCGCCCGGCAGTGAGGGCGGCGATGTACCTGGAGAAACTCCGGCAAGCAAAGCACAAGTCCAAGTGACATTCGCGGGCTGGGGCACGCTTCCAATAAGTGCTTGGGCTCGCCACCGCTATACCCATGACATCGTCAGTGCCATCGAAGAACCAATGCTCAAGTAGAATTGCGATTCCGCGAAGAGCGCAGACTCCGATTTCGCGGCGGAGCCGCCCGGGCCGTCAGAAAGCGATTGATCTTCGCTTCAACGAGCGCCCGCGGTCGCAGGTAGCGCGCTCGGGATCGAGCGCGAACGGCGTCAAGGCGGCCGGTGACGAGTGCTTCCGCAGACCATGTGTGGATGAGCCTGGTCTTAGTTGGCACGCCATGTTCGAGAAGCTTCACCCACGCCGAAAAATTGCTAGTGTCGGTGAGGACGATCGGCTCGGCCAAGTTGATGAACGTCAGCGCCGACTGATCGTAGATATGTTCGGTGTTCTTGAGGTCGATGCGAAGCACGTCAGCGTCTTCGCCGCCGAGGCGGAATGCGACAATCGATCCGACGGTGCCAATGATGGTGCGTGCCAAAAGGGGCGGAATTTGCGATAGCGTTTGATGCGAGAGCACCGTCGATAGCCTCCACTTGCGCGACTCGGTGATGATGCTGACCAAACTATCGGTCGCGTAGTTATGAACCTCCTCCGCGTACAAGGTGAAATCCCTGCGATCGTTTTCAGGAATGGCGGCGCGCATTTCCGCCGCCTGCGCAAAAGCCATCGTGAACAACGCGCCGAGGAGATACGTCGGCCCCTCGCCGATTTTGCCTTTGGCGAGATTGAGGATGATGGCGTGACCTTCATCCATGGCGCGACGCACGTTGATCGTCGGCCGCGGCGAACCGAGGATGTTGCGGAGCGGTCCTGGAAGCAGCATGCCGATCTTATTCTGCACGCTAGCAACGGTAGCCGCGGCATCACGATCGGAGAGTTCGGCCAACTCCTGCTCAAAGAAATTGTGGACGGCAGGATCGCGGCACGAGCGAAGGAGATGCCGACGGTAGTCGGCATCGACGAGCAGTTTCTGCAATCCGAGCAGGGTAGAGCCAGGCGTATCCAAAAGGAGGCGCAGCGAATTGTACAGCACGTACAGAAGTCGCGGCGTGTCAGCGAGCGAGAGCTTCCAGATGGCAGCGAAGCTTGCAACAATCTGAGCGGCAACGAGCGGCCGGTTATCGACCGACACATCATGCAGGGGATTGAAACCGAGACAGTGTGTCGAGTCTGACGGATCAATGTAGATGACATCGTTCTCGCGGGAGAGCGGTATGCGGTCGGCAACCTGCTGCGCTAAATCGCCCATGGGGTCGATGAGCGCAAAGCCGCGACCGCGCGCGAGATCTGATTGGATCATCGCTTGCACTAGAGTCGTTTTGCCGACGCCCGACTTGCCCAAAACATACAGGTGGCGCCGGCGATCCTCATCACTCAAATAGGCAAGACCACCGTCAGCATCGGCGTATTCACCAAGCACCACACCATCAATATCCTCGAGCATGGGTCGACACCCGAGGCGAAGCGAGAGCCCGCTCTGGGCTCAGCATGTAATGGCACTCATGTTGGGTGATGGGCCAGTCGCGTGTCGGATGCCGGCCGCTGAACGCGGCCGAAGCCGGTTTCCTTACCGGTCAGTTTAGCAGTCCAATGAGGGATCTTCAGTGCCGCTGTTTGGGGATAACGGTTTGTAGTGGATGGGGGGCGAGAAGGATGGCGGACTTGTGCAGCATGAGAGGCGGAAAACCTGCGGCATGTAATTCGCGTATTGGTTCGCCGTGGCACTTGCGCAGTTGCAGGTTGCTGCCGCACGGGCAAGGCCAGTGACCTTTGATGCGTTTGGCCGATAGCATCTGGATGAGATCGAGGACGTGCAAGGGATCAGATGAGCCGATCACCGGGGCATAAAACTGGCACAGGCCCTGTGGGCCGTGTGCGCGCTCGCCGTAAGGCCAGTCGCGTCCCTTGAGTTTATCGGTAGCTCCAAGCAGGAACGTGCGCAGCGGACCGTCGAGTATGACGTCGATTTCGAAACGGCCGACGTGTTTGATCCAGAGCTCTTCCGGAACGCCGAGGCAGAGGCTGCCGTCGGCGTTGACGTGGTAGGCGTCGGTCCTGGGAATGCGCCCGCCGATTTCGTAGACGGCGGGTAACCCACGAGGGTACGCGTCAGGAAGGTCGACGCGGATGAGATAGCTGTCGAGCCAAGTGCGATCATGGAAGAGATCGTAGGTCCCCTGAACGGAGTGGTCGTCTTCGTCAAGGGCAAGACCAGGATATCGCTCGGCAAGAAGAGCGCCGACGGCGGCGATCGGAAAAGAAGGACGGGCATCAGCCATAAGGGGAAATTATGCGATTCTCCAGGGCTGGGTGCGGTTCTGGTTGGTGATGATCGCAGCCCGGAACGCCTGCTCGCGCGCCGGCTCGGTCGTTGACATAACCTTGCCGAAGACCGCCGCCCAGCCGGCGCTAGAGGCCGTCCGTAGTGTGGCAGCCGCGGCCGCTGAGATGGCGGTGCGCACGGAAGGGCTCAATGCATCACTCAGATCATTGCCTTCGTTCGCCGGATCCGTGATCGAGAGTGAGTGTATCTTGTCGCGGAACTGCTCAAGGACTTCGGTGAAGCGGTTATCGAGTCCATCGACATCGGCGGTCTTCAGAATGTTGATGACGAGGAGCTCGAGCGGGAAAGTCCTGACAGACACTCCGGCACAATGACGCCAGATCTTGGCAAGGCGGATCTCAGGGACGCAGCCACTTTCGATGACGTAGTAGACGTGGCGGTCAAGGTTCGTTTTGAGCCAGCCTTTTTCTTGCGGTCTCCCGTTCTGGTGCACGTAGGCATCTGTGTCGCTGTCATCAATGAAGCGGCCGGGAACTACGTCGATGTGGAGATCGCGCTCATCGTCCTTCACCCGGAGCGCGGTCGTCTTCGGATCAACGCGATATTTCCTTCCGAGGGTCGCTTGTACGTTCTCGTAAATTTCCTTGATCGTCTTGCCGGCCGGCGTGTCGTTCCGCGGGAAGTAGCAGAGAATGTCGAGATCGTAGTCGACGAGATTCATCGTCCCCTTCGCCTTGGAGCCGCCGTAGCGGATGCGGGGATTGCAGTCTGAAAATTCGGCTGCGATGAGGGTTTCAATATCCTTGCGGACTGCGCGCAGGTCTTTCAGTTCCTGACCGTCACTATGGACCGATTGTGCGTCGAGGATGCTTTGAAGGTAGGCGTTGTTGGTCATGACTATCTCGTCGTTAAGCGGAGAACGAAGGCTCTCTGCTGGGTGTCGTTGTTAATAAGGTTGTCGTAGAGGCAGAGGGTCGGCTGCACTTTCGGGAGCCGCTCATGGCCACAGAGGATGGCGACGGGCGGCGGTCCTGCGATGAAAAGATGCAGCTCACGGCATTCGGGGTGCTCGACGGCGATGCGGGCCAGAAGGGCCGCATAGGTCTGGCGGAAGTGGCGCAGGTCATCGCTGGTGTTCAGGACGCGCACGCTAGGGTGGTGACCGCTCACGAAGATTTCGTAGAGCGGGCATACGGCATTGATGTTTGCGGGCAGCGAGGCGCGCTCGATAGCGCCGCTCATCGACACGACGATGCCGATGCGTGAAGTATCGGTGCCGGCTTGGAGTTGCCGCGTATCGAGGCTGAGAGGTTGGTCAGCGGTTCGCCACCGCCAAGGCTGAGGCACGTCGCGGTGACGGTGGTAGAAGTCGACGGCGATCTTGTCGCTGACATGCCTGCCGAAGAGGACGAGGAGCGGAATCGACGTCAAGGCGAAAACGGAGACGTGCTCGGGCGCGGATCCGTCGATGTGACGGTCATAGAACTCCTTTAACTTGGATTTGACGGTGCGTTCAGCCGCAGGAAAATAGTCAGCGGAAGTATCGTCACCGTGGCCGGTGAGATCGATCGTGAAGCCTTGTCTGCTCACCGGATACATGGGCGCTACGGCTTCCCGGATCTGGTCGAAGGTGATGTCCATCGGCCGGCCGCCGACGATGCCTTTCAGGATAAGTGCGTGGGTCCGGTGGGTGGCGGCAAAGCCGGTGACGTAGCGGATACGCTCCTCGTGCTCTTTCTTCATCTCACGCAAGACATCGAGGCTGTACTCGTCCTCGTTGTCGTCGACGAGCTTGTGGCATGCGCGACAGAGCAGCATGAGATTGTCAGCGGTGTTCTTGCCCGCCGGCGCCGGCGCTGTTCCGCCGCGCGGACCTCTCTCGCTGAAAGGGTAGATGTGGGCGTGCTCGGAGAAATTGCCGTCCTGCAAGGTGATCGCGTGCTCAAACAGATAGTCGTTGCAGCCACGAAATTCGCATCGAGCACCGGAGGCGGCAGCGAGCTTGACCATCTCCTTCGGGTCGATGCGGCGGGTTTGTTTCTGTTGGAGATGCTGCGGTGGCATATCAGTCGTCAATATCTGGCAACGTGGCCACGACGACGCCTTGAACTTGAAAATCGTGGGTGAGAACGATGGGTTTATGGCTTCGATTTTTCGAGCGAGGTGCGAGCACGACAGCGTCCCGGGACCTGCGCAGCTCCTTGATTGTCGCCTCGTCATCAACCAAAGCTACGACGACGTCGCCGGTTTCTGCGGTCTGCTGCTGACGGACCAATACGAGAGCACCGTCGTCGATGCCGGCCTCATTCATGGAATCTCCGGCGGCGCGCAGCAGGAAGTAGCGCTGTCCGGGCCGTGCCAACGCGGTCGAGACGGAGAGCATGGCCTCGAGGTTTTCGTGCGCGAGCAGCGGCGCGCCACACGGCGCGCTTCCGACCAAGGGAACCTCGATCGTTGACGCGCGATCTCGCGTATCTGCCGGCATGCGCAGAAGCTGCAGCGCCCGATCGTCGTCCCGGCGCTTGAGGTATCTGAGTTCGATCAAGCGATCGATGATGATGGCGGCGGATCGCGGAGACGAGAAGCCGAGCTCGGCCGCAAGCTCGCGCACGGACGGCGCGGCACCCGCATGCATTATGCGATTGCGGATGACGGAGAGGGCTTTCCGTTCCGCGGGCTTAAGGTCCGAATCTGGCGCGCGCTTGATCATGCATACGCATTGTATAAGAGTGTATGCGGACGTCAACGGTCTGTATCAGGTTGCCCACAGCTCAAGGATGACGTCGGAGCAACCGTCGGATCAGTTCAGTGGTCGTAGAAAGGGTGGATGGTGGGGGATGGCGGGTTGACGGCTTCACGATCCCGCGGGCAGCACGCGGGGTGTGAAGGGCAGGTCGAGCTTTAGCCCGGGCTAGTATTCGTTCGCTAGCAGGACGGCGAGCACGCGCCGCGTCTGCGCCGGCTCGCACTCGGGGTCGATTTCGACAGTCATGGTACGGGGGAAGTTGGTTGGTAAGCGGGCGGGCCTAGCGGTCCGCCTTTTGCGTGCGACGGTTATCGCGAGCGGCGAAGCGCCGTTGCGCGGCCTCCATGTGCTGCACTTCGGCGAGCACGATCTCAGCGGCTGTCTGCAGCTGCACTGCGGTCTGCCGTAGGAGCGCCAGGCGCTCCGTGAAGCTGGTTTTGTCCATAGGTGTTTGGGTTGAGTTGGCGGTTAAAGCTCGACCAGCCGGGCGCTGCCGCATCCGGCTCTAGCTGTTCCAGCGCGCCAGTGCAAAGCCTGGGGTCAAGGCGGAAAGCCACCACGCGCATCCAACTGCGCTACGCAAGCGACGCGTGCCTTGACGCCATGCTGCGCTGGCGCACCGATCATGAAGAGAGCCGGTGCGGCATGCGCCACTGTCTCGGGGACATAAAACGCGACCCGCCTTGCGGCGGGTCTCATTTCTGTATTCGGAGCTCGCCCCTCGCTCCCAACTGCGAGGACCTTCGCTCCATAGATTTGCTATCCTCGCCCCCAACACGCTCGGATAGCGATCAATTGGGCGGCTTCGCCGCACAGTCTTGCATTCCGGTGCAGCCCAGGTTGCAGCGCATGCGATTTCGGACGCGTTCGATAGCCCGCAGCAATGCGAGGACTATCGTGACGTGTTCGAAAAGCTGCGCTTCCACGTGCTCCAGCCCCCCGATTGTCGGCGCCCGCAAAACAAGGAGGCGGTACTCCGCCGACTATGTTTTCGCGAGGCAGCCCGACCCAATGCCGACAGCCGAGGGACCGAAAAACAAGGAAGGTGGTACGCCACTTGACTATGTTTTTTGAGGACCGAGGCCGCCAGCCCCTCCACTGTCTACTGCGTACTCGCAGTATTGAGGGGTGGCGGCATTGGGTCGGGCTGCGCAGCGGACCGACAATCGGGGGGCATTTGCATTGTGGCGCAAGCGCTTTTGTGCGCCGTGCGCCGCCATTACCCCTACAAGGCGAAAGGAGGGGTCAGTGTAGGGGTCATCCTATCGGACATGTTCGATACCGCGTATCGCGACGTGTTCGATAGGCTGCCAATTGGGTATGCTTGATCGCACTTCACGGAAGGGAAGTCATGGCGACCATTGCAATTGTCAACAATGAGCAGAGCCTGGCGGAGGTGCTGGCCTACAGTCTGGAAGCGTCCGGTCACCGGGTGCGCGTCTATCATCGTAGCGATGTCGCGCTCGAAGGCCTGATCGCTGAGCCTGCTGACGTCGCACTCAGTGACGGTCAGAATCCTCCTCTCGGCGGGATTGAGCTTTTCCGACGCTTGCGAAAGCACTCGGCGATGCCCGTCATCTTTCTCTCGGCCTGGGCGGTTGAAATCGAACGCACCTTGAGCGGCAGTAGGCTCGAGGCTGACGGCTATGTGCAGATCCCGGTCTCACTCGTTGAACTGAACGAGCGCATCGCGAAGGTGTGCGGGGAAATGAGGTGATGGCTACTTCGCACAATATCTGTTTTGCGACATAAAATATGAGTTTTGGCTCAACTAAGCCCTAGAATCGAGCCGCTCCTTGACTTCTTGGATTTTCGTTTTCCTCTTTTCAAAGTGCGCCCCTCTTGAGTATTTTTCTTAAGAGTATTCTTAAATGCGTATTCTTATATTGAATGAATTCAGCCCGCTGAATTCAAGAAATGAGCCCGCTGAAATCAAGATTTCAGCCGGCTGAAATCTAGACTTTGGGCTTTTTGTTGACGACATAGTTGATCGTATAGATGTTGGTCTTCCCTTGCCCCCTGCGCTCTATTTCGATGAGGCCGACGGATTCCAATTCTTTGACGAAGGCGTTGATGCTGCCAATGCTCATGCCCATCGCCTTGGCCAGTGTGTCCTGTCCGGGAAAGCACAAATTATTATGCCAGGCGAAGCTGAGGAACAAAGAGTAGGTCGTTTTGGCGCCAATCGAAATGTCGGGGTTCCGGAGAATGAAATTGGGCAGTTGCGTAAAGCCGTATCGCGCGATCGGATCGGCGGTATTGAGCTTGATGTTTTGCTCGATCTTTTCAAGCTGGGGGCTGATGTGCTCCATTCAACCCATTATAGTCCCCGCAGCGTCGTTTCTTGACTGCTAGTTATCAACAGGCTGCGTCGCTTCCCTTTTGTCGGGCGCAGTATAGGGGTCCGACTGGCCAAGCAGCGGCGCGAACATGCGTTGCATGGCGCCAAGGAGCGAGTGGGTCTCGCGGTATCGGGTGGAGAGTTCGCCGATCTGCTCGTCCTTTGCAATGAGCTGGCCCTTGAGCAAACCGATCACGTCGTCTTTTTCTTCAATGCGCTTCTCGAGCTGTCCGACATAGCGCGTCGCGACGAGCTCCGTCTCACTTCCCTTTGGGCTCTCTACCTTCTCGGACGTAGCTGGCTGTCGCGCGCCATGGCTCGCCGTGTCTGAGTTGCTGTTGGGCATTTTTTCGACCCTGACAAAGTCGGACGTGTCGTGCTGCGGCGAGCTATGTCGGGCTCGCTGCGCTTCCCACTGCTTAAGATCGCCAATCACTTTGGGCAGCGACGCCGGCGAGACGTACCATTGCGCGCCGGTAGGACCAGGCACCTTGACGGCGTCCAACATCGCCGTCTCGCAGTAGCGGACAACCTGACGATGCGAGCGGGGAACGCCGGCGGCGACAAGCGCGGCGCCTACGTCATGCACGGACAGAGTGTGACGGAGCTCGCCGTTGTCGAGCTCAGGCGAGCTGTGGCTTGCCGTGTCTTGCATGCTCGGAGTGTAGCAAGTGCTGCGATCCGCAAGCCCCGTTATCCCCATCCAGGCGCTCGACCCTTTGGCCGGCCTCGACAGGGGATACTATTTGTTGACGTCATGACACCAAAACTTATATCCGGAAAATCACCTTGACGCATTGTTGGGTGCGCGGGCATAAAGCGGGGAGTAAAACCGGATCGTTCAATGCCTGTCATTGTCGCCTTCGTGTCTCAGAAAGGCGGCGTCGGAAAATCGACGCTGGCGCGAGGGCTGCTCGCCGTGGCCGCGCACGTCATGAAGGCGCGACTCGCCGATCTCGATCCGCAACAGGGCTCAGTCGTCGCCTGGGAACGCGCCCGTCGGCGCAACGGCGCCGGCCCGCCCTGCGAAGTCGTCCCGTACGCAACGGCGGGCGAAGCGTTAGCGGCAAGCGCCGACGTCGACCTCCTCATCATCGACACGCCGGCCCGCACAAGCCGAGCCACCCTCGAGATCGCCCGGCATTCCCACTTGGTCGTGCAGCCGACAGGGGCCAGCGCCGACGATCTGCTGCCAACGATCCTGACCTTTCATGAACTCGTAAAGGAAGGCGTGCCGAAAGAGCGGTTGGCCGTAGCGATCTGCCGCGTGTTGAGCGGCGGGGAGGAGGCGACGGTGCGCGCCTACGTCGAAGATGCCGGTTATGGGGTCCTGCCCGGAGCGATCGCCGAGCGTATCGCGTATCGCGAAGCACAGAACCGCGGTCAGGCGATCACTGAGACGAAATCCGAGCAGCTGAACGAACAAGCGGATGCGCTGATGGAAGCGCTCCTCAACAAAGTCGCGGATGAGATCAAGCGTCGCACAGGCGTCGGACGAGGCAAACGGATGGAGCGGAAATGAGCACCAGTCGCGCAATGAAACAGCTCAAGAGCGTGTGGGGAAAGGCCGGCCTCGACCACATCCCTTCGCCGGACGAAACGAAGGGCAACATGCAGCAGCCGGAGGTGGTCGGCAGAAGGGCGCGTCAGAAAAGCGTCCGGACGGCGCGGCTCGATCTGCGCCTCGCGGCCGACGAGAAAAAGCGCGTCGAGCTCTTGGCCGTGGTCGAAGGGGTTTCGATCAATGAAATTTTCTCGCGCATGCTGACGCTCTACGAGCGTGAGCATGGCCGCGTTGAACTCTCGTCAGCAAAAGGAGTGCGCGTAAAGCCGGATGATTGAGAGCGCCCAGATCACGCGATGGGTCGTGCTGGTGGCCTTGAGCCTTGCGACCGCCGTGATGTTCGCGGTCTCGATTCGCGGCAACTATCTCTTCGGCTACAGCCTCGGCCAGACCGATGAAAAGAGCGAGCTGTTCGGATGGGCGAACGTCGCCGCGGATGTGTGGAAAGCCTTCGGACTGATTGCAGTGACCATGCTGTGGCGCACCAAGCATCGGCGCGCTGCGTCGGTTGCGAGCATGGCCTGGCTCATGTGTCTCCTGTTTGGAATAAATTCAGCCCTCGGTATCTACGTTCAAGATCGCGCAGCTTTGACCGGCGCTCGCGAAGCGACACACGCTACTTATAAAGACGCGCAGAACGAACTTACCGTCGCCGAAGGAAAACTGCGAACACACGCAACCCATCGCAGCACTGGTGAAATCGACGCCGCGATCAGCGCGGTCTTGGGGCGAGCGGTCATAGCCGGCGATCGCCTGCGCGGCACCGTGGCGGTCGTGTCCAAGAACTGCACGAAGATCGACATGCGCACGAACGAGGCCTGCCGGGAAGTGGCGCAATTGCGCGAAGAATACGCGGCGGCGACGGAATTTCAGAACCTCGAGGAACGAGCGAGCGCTCTGCGCGACCAAGTCATCGCCTTGCGCGATCGTGGCGGCTCGATTGCTCCTGATCCTGTTGGTGAATTTTATGCCTGGATCACCGGCGGCATTGTGAGCGTGCGCGACGTCGGCTTCGGGTTTCCGCTTTTTTTCGCGCTCCTCATTGAAGTGATCTCCGCATTCGGGCCATTGACGATTGCGGCCTACGCCGAAGCCACCCGAGCAAGCGTACGAGACGAGTTCGCCGTTGACAGCGCGTCGAAGCTCGCCGTTGCCGGGCATGACCAGCTGCGGCTGGCTACTGCGGGGCTGAGCGAGCCGCAAGACGGACATTTCGTATCGTGGATCGCGGAGCGCGCGATCCCGATGAGTGGAAACTCAGCGATCGGCATCGAAGAGCTGCATGCAGACTACGCACACTGGTGTGCGGAAAGGGGACTGCGGGCAGGATCGATTGCGTTGTTCGAAGACGAATTCGATCGCGTGCGTCACCTGCCGGATCTCGCAGGGAAGATCCGAAAGTTTGGCGATCGCTACTATGGAGTGGGATTGGTGGGTAGGGAGCTGCGCTCGATAGCCTCGGGGCGTAGCGGGTAGTGGCTTGCGTTGCCCCCATGACAGAAGTCACATCAACCGTTGAACCGCACTATACTTTGAGGGAAGCTGTTGAGCGCTTCTTTCCCGGCGGGCACATCACGGTTGGCTCTTTGCGAACCGAAATAAAAAAGGGTCGCTTGCGCGTCACGGAAGTGGCGGGCAAATTCTTAGTCAGCGAGACCGCCATTGCTGAGATGCTGGAGGCTTGTCAATGCCGCGTCGACGAAGTGCACCAAGACTCCACCTTAGGCGGAGGCGGCCACCTCGTGAACACGTCTGGGACATCCGAGACGGAGCGACTAGAATCAGCACGGCTTGCGGCGAACACGACACTCGCGGAGCTCAAGAGGCCCTCGCGCGATACATCGCTGGCAAGTATGCCCCGCCTGGTGCGCTTTCGCCGGACAGGCTCTTCATCGATGAAGTGATCGCCGCTTACTTGAACGAGCACGCGAAGCACTCGGCTTCTAAGGAATTCCTTGTACACACTGCCGCGCCGATACTAGCGTGGTGGACTGGCAAGAAGCTGTCTGAGATCAATGGCGCAAGTTGCCGCGAATACGTGAAGTGGCGCACGAGCCAAACCCATCGGCGAGCGAAACTGCCCAAGCCGATTAGTGAGCAGACTGCGCGCCATGATTTGAAGACCTTACGCACGGCGATCAACTGGTATCACCGCGAGCACGGGCCGTTGCCACGCGTGCCCGCGGTGTCCCTACCACAGCGCCAAAGCCAACGTCAGGACTACTGGTTGACGCGTGACGAAGTGGCGGCGCGTATCAGGGCGGCGCGCAGGAGCGTCAGGACTGCTCACGTCGCGCGACAGCTACTGATTGGCGTGTACACCGGCACACGTCCTGGTGCGATATTGGGCCTGATGTGGATGCCGTCTCCGGCAGGCGGATGGTTCGACCTAGAGAATGGTATCCTTCACCGACGAGGAAGCAACGCGCGGCGCACGAAGAAGCGCCAGCCGCCAGCACGCATCCACGCCAAGCTCTTGCCGCATCTAACCAGATGGCGCGGCATGGACTTGGCACGCGGCATCACAACGGTCATCCATTATCAGGGCATGGCCGTGAAGAAGCTTCGCAACTCGTGGCAGACGGTGGCAGAAGCTGCAGAAGCGTCACGTCACGACGGACCACACATCACTCGGCATACCGCAGCGACCTGGCAGATGCAGGCTGGCACGAATTTATATGAGGCCGCTGGTTATCTTGGCATGAGCCCCGAAACTCTGTGGGAGACGTATGGGCATCATCACCCCGACTATCAGTCCCAAGCGGCGAAAGCAGTCTCAAAGAGAGCACGCGACTCCTTGGTTTCGGGACCCCAATCGGGACCCTGACGTTCCATCAAAATTTTTAAGTGATTGAGGGTGTTGGTCGGAGCGAGAGGATTCGAACCTCCGACCCCTTGCTCCCGAAGCAAGTGCGCTACCAGGCTGCGCTACGCTCCGCCCGACCAAACAGCCTGAATTGAGGCGTTCCGCCCGGCCGCGCGGGATAGGGCCGCGTCCGGGAGGGCGCGTTATAGCTGGGCAGGCAGCCCGCCGCAAGCGCCGTGCGACGGCCTGGCGCGACACTGGATGTCCCTCGCATTTGCTGAGATTTTGCGGTTATCAGCGCTGGGCGATCTCAAGTCAGGGCACGCGACGGCTCGGTGACGTCGAAGGTCAATGGATGTCTGCAAAACGCATGTAGAGCGCCGTGGCTACTTCTCCATGCCACGCTCGAACGTCGAATTGCGTATCTTTGTGAGGCGGTCTTAAACCGCGTCGCGACGCTGCCGCGCTGGACCTTTCATCCACGGCGGCGACAGGCTATACGGGCGGCAAATCGTGTGGTGAGGGGGGCGACGTTGCCCCGCGCTGTGAGGCTGTTTATGTTACGCCGCCTTTCAGTAGTTGGACGCGTTCGCGCCTGACGGCATTGGGATGTAGCCAAGTGGTAAGGCAACGGATTTTGATTCCGTCATTCGGAGGTTCGAACCCTCCCATCCCAGCCAACCAGTCGCACTCTCCGCCGGTAATTGCGGGTTGCAAGTGACCACGGCGCAAAAGGCCCGCATTGCGGCCGTTTCGCCGTCACCATTTGCCTGATCACACACAGAGAACGTTTCCAAAGAGAATTTGGTCGGTCAGGCCCTCGAATCCTCTGGTCGGTCATTTTCCGGTTGGCTGGTTAGCCCGTAAAGCCGAGCTGGTGACGTTGGGCCGACCTATCGAGTGCAACAGTCGTCCGCCTGTTCAGCCGTCCCAGGCTGAGGTCGGCTGGATGATGGCTTTCAAAGATCGCGGTCACGATGCTCGGCGCTAGGAAGGCGAGCGGCAGCATCAACTGAGCGAACGACACTTCCATGCCGCTGAGGAAATGGCAATTCATGCCGAAAGTGATGATCGAGAATTCGAAATCAAGACACGCGAATTCATTCGGCTCATGCAACGTCAGGAGAGTTCGTTCGCCGATATTTTAGATATCGGCGTCAACACGAGAAATCGCCGGGTAAGGACTGCGGCGGCGAGCGCCAAGCCTGTGCCGAAGCCGGCCCATACACCGGGTGCGCCCCACTTAAAATGAAAACCGAAGATGTAGCTGAGTGGCAAGGCCACAACCCAGTATGAAAATAATGAAAACCGGCTTGGCCAAACATTGTCCAACATTCCCCGAAGCGCCCCCAGGCTGACGGACTGAACGCCATCGAATACTTGCATGAATGCGATTGCAGCAAACAAGCTGCCGGTCAAAACGATAAGGTTCTCGTCAGCTGTGAACAAGCTTGCCAGTTGCCGGTCGAAGCATAGCAGTACAAGCGAAAATATCGCCATCCAACTCGTAACGACCAACAATCCCGACGCGCCGATCGCACGCGCTCTGGTAGCTTCGCCTTGGCCAATTGCTTGGCTGATCCTTACTGTTACCGCACCCGAAATCCCAAGCGGCAACATGTAAATCAGAACCGCCGTTGAGAATGCAATTTGATTGGCGGCCAGTGCTTCGGTTCCAAGAAAGCCGATCATGATGCCGCCCAAGGCCACAGCGCTGCTTTCGGCTACATACTGTAGTGAGATCGAAAAGCCCTCACGCTCCAGGGCGCCGAAAGGCTTTGAATCCTGCCGCGTTTTTGCAGCAAGCGCCGGTCGCACAACAACTAACATCAGCGCAAACCCGATCGAGAACGACACTGTTGTCGCTATCGCCGAGCCAATCAGCCCGAAGCCACCTTGCCCCTGAATGCCGAATACGAATGCAGCGCTCAATGGGATATGAATCAGCAGCGGCACGGATACCAACACGGCGCCCAACCAAGCACGCTCGGTAGCATCCAAGTAGTGCTTCACAACCATTGCCAGCGTGTAGGGAATGAGGCTTACAGCCATAAAGAACCAGAAACCGGAGATGTCCTGCAAGACCTCGGGGGGGAAATTCGCAAGTCGCAGTGCGGGCAAGCAAGCGAGCATCAGGACACATGCGGTGCATCCTGCGAAGACGCCCAATGCCATCCCCTGCCGCAGAAAATTGTGGGTCTGAAGCGTATTATTGGCGCCATGGGCCCGGGCCACGAACAAGCCAACCGCGCTGGCCGTCCCGTAAAGAGCTGCATAGAAAATTAATAAGGCGCTATGCGTCAGCGAGGCGACCGCCAAAGCGGTCGGCCCCACTCTTCCTAAAATGAAGCTGTCGACGTTGCTAAGGGCCGAACTGCTCGCCAATCCTATGATGATCGGTATTGCAAGCGTAAGCATCGGGTAAATTTCATTCAGAAGCCTTTGCAATCGCATTTGGATTCTTCTCATTGTTAGGTTTGCACACGGCAAACACTTCTTTGACGATTGCGCGGCATTTCCTAGCTTTTCATAACTAATTGTAAGCGTCCCTGTGCGAAATTGGTTCACCAGTTTTTGACAGGTATCGACCGCACATGCGTATAGCGACTCGTGTAAACGCAGCACTGCTGACCCTGCTCGCATGCGGCGCCGTCGCGACTTATGCGGCGTTGCAGCTTACCATCCAACCTAAGTTCGATGAGCTCGAACGCACCAACGCGTTGCGCAACCATCAGCGCGTAACTGATGCACTGAAGGCCGCCACGGAGAAACTGGCCACTGCTACGCAGGATTATTCCTTCTGGGATGAGACTTACGAATTCATTCGGGGTGTGGATGAAGAGCGGTACATCAAATCGAACTTGCAGCCTGAATTGGCGGCGGTGCAGAACTTAGGCGTTAACGCGTTGGTGTTTCAGAACGCCGATGGATCGGTCAAATGGGGCGCCGCTTTCGACTCGAAGACCGCGGAGCCGATCGAAGGGCTGGTTGAAGAGGTGGCTGAGTTCAGCAGAAGTCACGAGCCTGAACGTCCGGGAGATTTTGCCGAGCGCGGCCTTTTCAATACCTCCAAAGGAATCGTGCTGGCTGCCATCGCGCCAATTTTGAAGAGCGATCGGTCCGGCGAGCCGTTCGGTAAAGTCATATCTGTCAAGTTCTTAAACATTGAAGACATGCGCAACTTGACAGGTGTGAACTTCAATTTGACCCCACCGGGGCAAACAGGCGCCAAAATTGCGCTAGACTCCGCGGTAGGCATTGACGCCTTGCCAGGCGAAATTGTCACCAGTTCTATGATCAAAGACCTCAACAAAGAGCCCCTGTCGATCATCACGGCGCATTCGCAAAGAGACGTGAGTCAAACTGGCGCCGAAGCTATTCGGTATGCGTTGTTCATGATGATTTCTGGCGGGGTGCTGGCGATCGCCCTTCTTTGGTTGTTCTTGAAGGCAACTGTCATTGCTCGAATCGAGAGGCTCGGCGCGCACCTTCACACCGCCGGCGCCAGTGGCTCCATTCTCGAAGCGCGACTTGACGGCCAAGACGATGAAGTCGACCAGTTGGCCAAATCATTCAACAGCATGGCGCGCCAGGTCAACGAACTGCGCAATGCATTGGCGGATAGCGCCTACAGAGCCGGGCTGTCAGAATGGGCAGCCGGCACTCTCCATAATGTGAGAAATGGCCTGGCGCCGCTCACGGCATTTACGTGGCAGATAAGGCAGCTCTACAGCCAAAACTGGATGACCAATATCGAGTCTGCCATTCAACAGTATGAAGATCTGACGCTGCCCGAAGAACGTCGACAGAAGCTTCAAAAGTACCTTCAAGATAGCGTCCCCCGGTTGCTTGAATGCGGTCGCAAAGCCACGGATATGGCGAAGAATATGGACGAATCGACGAAGTCCGTACTCGATATCGTTTCTGAATTCGACCGATACGCAAATCGAAATACGGAGTTGGGCCGTGTTGACGCCCTGCCGGTCATTAAGGCTGCCGCCGCGTCCTGCTCGAATGTTAAAGATGGTGTCGAATTTGTGCTCCCGGACCATTCGGTGGAACTTTGGGCGAACGGCGTGATTCTCAACCAAGTCCTCGTGAACGTATTTCTAAATGCCATCGAGGCGCTGGAAACCGAGGCGCATCCCAAACGCGTGGAAGTCTCCATCGCTCAGTCTGCGGAATCTTGCTGCATCATCGTGCGAGATAACGGACAGGGCATGAGCCCGGAAACGATAGCCCAAGCATTCCAGATGGGCGCCAGCACGCGCCAAAGCCAGCGACGCGGGCTGGGACTTCACTGGTGCGCGAATGCGGTCAAGGTAATGCGTGGAGACATTAAGATCACCAGCAAGGGCCTCGGCCACGGCGCTGAATTGCGAATCGATCTGCCGACATTCAACTCTGAGCTTCGAGAGGCTGCCTAAAATGGATAAGTTGTTGCCAAGACTTCTGGTCTGCGACGATGATCCGAGTGTCATCGAAGCTTACAAAATCGTCCTTGAATCAATGTGCAAAGAAGGCAATGCGCAGGATCTTTTTCGCCTTCAGAAAGTCGAGGACGAACTGTTCGGCGATTCATTGCTGCCGGACTATCCCGTCGAATGGAATATCGACTACGTTACCAGCGGCGAAGCGGCGGTCGCGAGCGTACGCCATGCGATTGCTGAAGGCTATGAATACTCAGCTGCATTTCTCGATGTGAGAATGCCGCCGGGGATGGACGGTCATGAAGCCGCGAAGCAAATTCGCGCACTCGATCCCTCCGTGAACATTGTGATAATCACGGGTTACTGCGACTACACAGTCGAAGATTTCGAAAAGGTCGCTGGGCCGGGGCCCAGGCTGACGGTTTTAATGAAGCCCGTTTGGCCGGATCAACTCAGAGCCGTTGTTCGCGGACTACCAAATCGCGAGATCGATTGGGAGCATTCAGCGAGTGTGGTCGAGCTGCCAGCAGCTCGCTTGCGGTAACGAGCGTTAGATTTGGTGCCGAACCCAAATATTCGGTTCGGCATAACGACCGACGTTGGCTGCGACGTCGACGTCGAGTTGGGTTAGTCCGCCATCTAAATTATACTTGCCGCTGCGGACGAAATCTTCCCGTACCCATTCGCGCCAGAATTCGAGTGGCTGGACGACGAGCATTGAGTGGTGACATATGCTGAGCATCTGTCCGCCGACGGACAGGTGACTTCGAAGCCACGGATCGAACACTCTTCCACGGTCATCGCGCCAGCGAAGGTACTCGTTCATTGACGTTTCTTGGTGCCGTGATTTTGATGTCGGACGCACTGGAACGACCAGTTCAACGCACTCATGCATGCGCGCGAGCTGCCTGATCGCATTGATGACGTCGCGGGCCAAGCCCAATTTCCGATGCCTCGGACTTACCGATACCGACAGGGCGACCATGCTGGTTGTTCGGCAGCCAATTTGAGAGAAAGCTGTCTTGACGGCCCAATCCCAACCTTCCTCGGGAAGCTCTTCCAAAGCCGGCAGGTTAATTGGGAGGCAGACTCCGGTCGCTACTACTTCTCCGGTAACCGTGTCGAACAAGCTGAGACGATATTCCGCAAATTCGGAATCCATGCGGTGGTAGAACGTATGGTGAGACTTCGTGTGGTCGAGATATGCAACTCGATCCCAGGCCTCGTCCTCAAGAGCGATAGATGCACTCAGAAGTTCAGGATTTGCCCGACAATTCATGAGCGCAAATTGCCCAGAGGTTTGTTGAGCGCTTTCGTCCGTCGATTCATGAGAATTGGTACGCCTGACGATCTGGAACATAGGCACCATTTTGTAGTGATGAGCTCAAAACGGAACAGTGATACAGCCCCCGTTAACTGTCAATTCCGATTGCAAGCGTCGCGGGCCGAGCCAGATCTCCCATGCGCGTGTTGCGCGGGGACAGACGACGTCCGTTCGAATTCTCTACTAGGTAAGATTCGGAAGACTCAGGCCGATTTCAGGGGCAGGGCGGAGAGAAAAAGGGCGCGAGGCAGAGCCGGCAAGTTGATGGCGCATCGCACTCGTCGAACGTTTGTTATGCAATCCGTTAAAGTCTGCGTACGCGGTCAGAAATTAGTTAACACGCGGTTGCGCATTCAACGCAGCGCAATCCAGGCGCCGGTGAAAATCCACTATTCAGGCATCGAAGCTCAATCCAAATAATGAGCGTCGATGCCATGTGACGCTCACCCAACCGTTACTCATTCATCAGGAGAGTCCGTAGATCCGAGCGTTCACGTCTGGCGCTTCTTTGGCAGATAGAGATCGGTCAGCGTGCCCTCAAATGCCTCGGCGGCCATCCCAATTGTCTCGGAGAGCGTCGGATGCGGGTGGATGGTGTGGCCGATATCGGCGGCGTCGGCGCCCATCTCGATGGCGAATGCTGCCTCAGCGATGAGGTCGCCTGCACTGGGACCGACGATTCCTGCGGCTAGGATGCGATGCGTATCTTCGTCGAACAGGATTTTCGTTATGCCTTCGTCGCGGCCGAGTGACAGCGAACGGCCGGAAGCCGCCCAAGGGAAAACGCCTTTGCCGTACTTCGCGCCGCTCGCCTTGAGTTCCAATTCCGTCGGTCCGACCCAGGCAACCTCGGGATCGGTATATGCGACCGACGGAATGACGCGTGCGTCGAACGCGCTTTGTAGACCAGCCGCGACTTCCGCCGCGACCTTGCCTTCGTGAACGGCTTTATGGGCCAGCATCGGCTGACCGACGACGTCTCCGATCGCGAAGATGTGGGAAACATTGGTTCGCATCCGGCGGTCGACGGCGATGAACCCGCGCGCATCGACAGCGACGCCCGCGGCCTCGGCCGAAATTGAATCGCCATTCGGCGTGCGTCCGACGGCAACAAGGACCCGATCGAACGTGTTGGTCGTGCTGGCGCCGGCGGTTTCGAATTCGACCTTGAGTCCGGCTGGCGTAGCTTCGACCTTCGTTACTTTCGTTCCGAGATGAATTTTTTCGTAGCGGCTTTCGATGCGCTTCATCAGCGGGGCGACGATGTCACGATCGGCCCCTGGAATGATCTGATCCATCAGCTCGACCACGGTGACTTTTGAGCCGAGCGCGTGATAGACGGTCGCCATCTCGAGGCCGATGATGCCGCCACCAATGACGAGCAGGCGCTTCGGGATATCGCGCAGATCGAGCGCGCCGGTGCTGTCGACAACGCGTGGGTCGTCGTAAGGGACGAACGGCAGCTTGGCTGGTTCGGAACCAACCGCGACAATGGATTGTTCGAAGGACACGCGTTTTGTCGTACCGTCGCTGGCCGTGACGTCGATTTCGTGGGCAGACGCAAAGCGGCCCACTCCGGCAGCAACGGTGACCTTGCGCTGCTTGGCAAGTCCGGCAAGGCCGCCGGTCAACTTCTTGACGACGCCGTCCTTCCAAGATCGCAGTTGTGCGATATCGATCCTCGGCGCTGCAAAGCCAATTCCGTGCGCAGCCATGTCTCGGCTGTCTTCGATGACTTTTGCGGCGTGCAGCAAGGCCTTCGACGGAATGCAACCGACGTTGAGGCAAACACCGCCGAGCGCGGGCCAGCGCTCGACGAGAACGACGCGCTTTCCTAGATCTGCAGCGCGAAACGCGGCCGTATAGCCGCCTGGACCAGCGCCGAGGACAAGGACTTCCGCGTGCATATCGGCCTTCCTGAGCGGCACAGGCGCAGGACGCGCCGTAGTCGCCGCGGTTGCAGGAGGCGCAGGGTTTGCGGTTGTCTCGGGCTCCGCCGATGCAAGCGAGACAATGAGGCGGCCTTCGCTGACCTTGTCGCCGACATTGACATGGATCACTTCGATTTTTCCTGCCGCAGGGGCCGGAATTTCCATCGTCGCCTTATCGCTCTCAATCGTCAGCAGCGGGTGTTCCGCTTTCACGACGTCGCCCGGCTTCACGAGAATTTCGACGATTGGAACGTCCTTGAAATCGCCGATGTTGGGGATGCGGACTTCGACGCTGCTCATGAGGCGGAGGTCCTTTCGAGCGTCATCAAAGGACTAGCTGGCGCACATCGGCCAGGATGTCCGCCAGGCGACGCGTGAAGCGGGCGGCGGCGGCGCCGTCGATCACGCGATGATCATATGACACGCATAACGGCAGCATCAGACGCGGGCGGAATTCGGCGCCGTCCCAAATCGGCCTCATGACGGATCGAACGACGCCGAGGATCGCAAGTTCGGGTGCGTTGACGATCGGGGTGAACTGCGTACCCCCAATGCCTCCAAGGCTCGAGATCGAGAACGTCGCGCCTTGGATATCTGCCGGTGCGATCTTACCGTCGCGCATTCGATTCGAGACGAGTCCGAGTTCCTGGCTGACCTCAAAGATGCCCTTTCGATCGACATCTCTGATCACAGGGACGACAAGTCCATCCGGCGTATCGACGGCGACGCCGATGTGGAAATAGCGCTTCAATATAATCGCGTCTTTTTCCGGAGACAGCGAAGCATTGAACTCCGGGTATTCCTTGAGAGCGACGACACTCGCCTTCATCAGAAAGGCCAGCATGGTCACGCGGTAGCCCTTGTCCTTCGCGGCGTTGTCGAGCGTCTTGCGATAGGCCTCGAGTTCGGTGATGTCCGCTTCATCGGTATGGGTGACGTGCGGAATGTTGAGCCAAGCGCGGTGCAAGTGTGGTCCCGATAGCTTGCGCAGGCGCGAGAGCGACTTGATCTCAATCGGGCCGTATTTCGAGAAGTCCTGGGCCGGTATCGGCGGAATGCCCATTCCAGGCGCAACCGTCGCGGCGGCGCCGGTTCCTGCTACCGCACGCTTGAGGTCGTCCTTCGTAATGCGTCCCTTGTCTCCCGAGCCTGAGACGCGCGTCAGATCGATATCTAGTTCGCGCGCCAGCCGGCGCACCGAGGGACTAGCGTGCACGCCGCCAAAATCCACCGGAGGCGGGACGCCGGATGTTGATGTGGTTTGAGCAGCCGGCGTGAAGGTGGAGGGCGGCGGCGTGGGTGAGGGTGTGGATGGGAAAGCCACCGCAGGTTCCTGCCCGGCGCCGCCACCGACGCTCTCCTGTTCGCTTGCTCCACCACCTTCGTCCAGAACGATGATCGGGCTGCCTTCGCTAACCTTGTCGCCAATTTTGACCAAAACCTTGGCGACGCGTCCTGCAGCCGGCGCTGGAATTTCCATCGTCGCCTTGTCGGACTCAAGCGACACCAGCGGATCGTCCACTTTCACCAGGTCGCCCGGCTTGACGTGCAGTTCGACGACCGGAACGCCCTCGAAATCACCGATGTCGGGAATTTTCACGTCGATGATCGACATGCATTTCGTTCCTTGCGAAGCGACACAGATGTTCTGGCGCCGTCAAATCTTATGCGTGCGCTGGGTTTGGCTTGTTGGGATCTATGCCGTATTTCTTTATGGCATCGACGACCTTGCTTGACGGAACCTTGTTCTCGTCTGCGAGCGCCTTGAGCGCCGCGACGGCTACGAAGTGCCGATCGACTTCGAAATGCATTCGCAGCCGTCGCCGGTAGTCAGAGCGCCCAAATCCATCGGTCCCCAGAACTTTGTATCGGCCGGGTACGTGTGGACCGATCTGGTCTGCAAAGAGCTTCATGTAGTCCGTGGCGGCGACGAACGGCCCATCGCCGCGCTCCGACAACTTTTGCGTAACGTAAGCGACGCGCGGACGTTCGAGCGGGTTCAGCATATTCCAGCGTTCGACGTCCTGAGCTTCGCGGCGCAATTCCGTGAAACTCGTCACGCTCCAGATGTCGGCGTGGATGCCAAAGTCCTTTGCCAGCAATTCCGCGCCCGCGATAACCTCGCGGAGTATCGCACCTGACCCGAGCAGCTGCACCTTGTGCCCCTTGGCGCCAACATCCGCGGCCTTGAGCAAATACATTCCCTTCACGATGCCGTCTTCGGCGCCGGGCGGCATTTCCGGGTGCGCGTAATTCTCATTCAGCGTCGTCAGGTAGTAGAACACGTCCTCCTGATCCTTGAACATTCGGCGCATGCCGTCGTGAATGATGACGGCGAGTTCGTAGGCGAATGTCGGATCGTAGGAGATGCAATTCGGGATGGTAGCTGACAGGATGTGGCTGTGACCATCCTCGTGTTGCAGCCCTTCGCCGTTGAGCGTTGTGCGCCCGGATGTGCCGCCAACCAAAAAGCCCCGTGCGCGCATATCTCCGGCCGCCCAGGCCAAATCGCCGACGCGCTGGAAACCGAACATCGAATAATAAATGTAGAACGGGATCATCGGCATGTTTGAGGTCGAATAGCTCGTCGCCGCGGCAATCCACGATGACATGGCTCCGGCCTCGTTGATGCCTTCCTGCAAAACCTGGCCGGTTTTGTCTTCTTTGTAGAACATCAGCTGATCGGCGTCCTCCGGGCGGTAGAGCTGTCCGACCTGGGAAAAGATTCCATACTGGCGGAACATGGCCTCCATGCCGAATGTGCGGCTTTCGTCGGGCACGATCGGGACGATGCGGGGGCCGACCTTCTTGTCGCGCAATAGCGTATTGACGATGCGCACAAACGCCATCGTCGTCGATATCTCGCGATCGCCGCTCGATTTGAGCAAAGGATCGAATGCCGAGAGGGGCGGGATCTCAAGCGTTTCCGCCGACTTCCGGCGGCGCGCCGGCAGGTAACCTCCGAGCGCTTGGCGGCGGGCGCGCAAGTAGGTCATTTCGGGAGAATCTTCGGCAAAGCGGATGAGCGGCAGCGAGCCGATGTCTTCATCACTTACGGGCACACGGAACCGGTCGCGGAATTTCTTGAGCGCCTCTTCACCCATCTTCTTCTGTTGGTGGCTGATCATTTGGCCTTCGCCGGCCTTTCCCATGCCATAGCCCTTGACGGTCTTCGCCAGGATCACGACGGGTTGGCCAATTGTTTCGACCGCAGCCTTGTAGGCGGCAAAGACTTTCGCGCAGTCGTGCCCGCCGCGCGTGAGGTTCCATATTTTTTCGTCGCTCCAATCGGCGACGAGCGCTGCGGTTTCGGGATAGCGCCCAAAAAACTTTTCGCGAATGTAGGCGCCGTTCTTGGATTTGAAATCCTGGTACTCGCCGTCGACGCATTCTTCCATCAATTGCCGCAATCGCCCCGAGACATCGCGCGCGAACAGTTCGTCCCAGCTCGACCCCCAGACAACCTTGATGACCTTCCACCCGGCGCCGCGGAAATTTCCCTCAAGTTCCTGGATGATCTTGCCGTTGCCTCTGACCGGACCGTCGAGCCGCTGGAGGTTGCAGTTCACGACGAACACGAGATTGTCGAGCTTCTCGCGGCCGGCAAGCGAGATTGCGCCGAGGCTTTCCGGCTCGTCCATTTCGCCGTCGCCGCAGAACACCCAAACCTTGCGTGCGTCCGTATCGGCCAGTTCACGGCAGTTCAGATATTTAAGAAAGCGGGCCTGATAGATGCCCATGATTGGGCCGAGTCCCATCGACACGGTCGGGAACTGCCAGAAGTCCGGCATCAGCCAAGGGTGCGGATACGACGAGATGCCTTTGCCGTCGACCTCCTGCCGGAAGTTTAGAAGCTGATCTTCCGTCAGTCGGCCTTCGAGGAATGCACGCGCGTAGATTCCGGGCGATGAGTGGCCCTGGACGTAGATGAGATCACCGCCATGCTTATCGCTCGCGGCGTGCCAGAAGTGCATGAAGCCGACATCGTAGAGCGTGGCAGAAGACTGAAAGCTGGCGATATGGCCACCGAGTTCCGAGCTCTCCTTGTTTGCCTTAAGAACGATCGCGGCCGCGTTCCAGCGCACGGCCGAACGAATGCGATTTTCAAGGTCGCGATCGCCCGGCTGCGGGGGCTCCTCCGATCGTGGGATGGTGTTCATGTAGGCGGTATTTGCCGCAAAGGGCAGCTGTGCCCCGTTTCGCCGCGCGGTGGCGACGACGCCATTCAGGATGTCGCTGGCGCGCTGCACGCCTTCGAACGCCATCACTGACGATATCGCATCGTTCCATTCACGAGCTTCGAGATCGTTTTCGCGGTCGTCTTGCATTGCAACCTCCTGCAGCGAAGACGCTGGACTGCGTTTAGCGCTGCTCGGTTTCGTAATTCGGATGCACCCAAACCGGAACTTTTTCCGGGGGCATGGCCGTCCGGCCTCGGATTACATCGGCCAGCTTTTCCGCCAACATGATGGTCGGGACATTCAAATTGCCGCTGACGACGTCAGGCATGATAGAGGCGTCCACTACGCGCAGACCTTCGACGCCATGAACCCGCGCGTCGCCGTCGACGACTGCCATATCGTCGGTTCCCATGCGGCAGGTGCAGGAGGGATGATAGGCGCTTTCGGCCTTTTCGCGCACGAACGCATCGATTTGCGCATCGCTCACAGCACCGGGACCGGGAGCGAGTTCGTCCCCACGGAACGGATCGAAGGCACTTTGTGTCATGATTTCGCGCGTCAGGCGAATGCCGGCACGCATCTCCTTGCGGTCCTGCTCGGTCTGCATGTAGTTGAACAAGATGCGCGGATGCTGGCGCGGATCAGCGGATTTGAGCTTGATGCAGCCTTTGCTTGTCGGACGCATCGGTCCGATGTGCGCCTGATAGCCGTGACCTTTGGCGGCCGAGCTGCCGTCGTAACTGACGGCCATTGGTAGAAAGTGGTATTGCAGATCCGGGTGCAGCACCCCGGCCGCGCTGCGGATGAAACCGCCCGACTCGAAGTGATTGGTGCCGCCTAGGCCCTTCGCAGTCAGGATCCATTCGATGCCGATCTTGAGCTTGGCCAGCGGGTTCGTCGCGCCGTAAAGCGTGATCGGCTGCCTGCATTCGTATTGCACGTAGGCTTCAATGTGGTCCTGCAGGTTTTCACCGACTCCCGGCAGGTTCTGGATGACGGGGATCCCGAGTTTCTTGAGTTCGTCGGCGTTGCCTATGCCTGAAAGCATCAACGTCTGCGGGGAATTGATGGCCCCCGCGCTGACGATCACCTCGCGTCCCGCGCGAGCGGTCTCAACGCCTGCGCCACTCGCATACTCGACGCCTACGGCGCGGCGGCCTTCAAAGATGATGCGGGTGACAAGCGCCCGGTCCATGACCTTTACGCGACCACGCTTCTGGGCCGGTCTCAAGTGTGCGCGCGCGGCGCTCCAGCGGCGGCCCTTGTACACCGTCATGTCCATGCGCCCCAGCCCTTCCTGCTGGTAGCCGTTCATGTCCTCAGTGACCGGGTATCCCGCCTGGCGGCCGGCCTCGATGAACGCATTGTAGAGCGGATTGGCTCCGCCTCCCGTCGTCGCGTAGAGCGGGCCGGCGTCGCCACGGTAGGCATCGCCGCCCTTGAGACGGGTTTCCGATTTCTTGAAATAGGGAAGGCAGTGGAAATACGACCAGCTTTCGAGGCCCGGTCTTTTCGCCCATGCGTCGTAGTCGAACGCGTGGCCGCGGATGTAGACCATGCCGTTGATCGACGATGAGCCGCCGATCACGCGTCCGCGCGGGCAATGCAGCCGGCGATTGTTCATGAACGGCTCGGGTTCAGATTCGTAATGCCAATTGTATTTCGTTCCCGCCAATGGGTAGGCGAACGCCGACGGCATATGGATGAAGATGCTGTAGTCTTGAGGTCCGGCCTCAATGACCAGCACGCGCACGTCGGGATCTTCGCTCAGCCGGTTGGCAAGAACGCAGCCCGCTGATCCCGCCCCGGCGATGATGTAGTCAAACTCGCGATCACTCATGCTGCAAAACCCGGATATTGAGGTCTTGATTTGCGGCCGCTGCCGTTCAGATCGGTTTGATCATTCGTATGGACACTGCACCTTGCCAAGTTCGACGAACACGCTCTTCAGCTGCGTGTAGTGCTCGATCGCGGCCTGGCCGTTTTCGTGGCCGAGCCCCGACTCTTTCATACCACCAAAGGGCATCTCGATCGGGGTCACGTTATAATTGTTGATCCAGCATATTCCGGCTTCGAGCCTGTTCGCCACGCGATGCGCGCGGGCGAGATCGCGGGTGAAGACGCCCGCGGCAAGGCCGTATCTCGTATCGTTGGCGCGCGCGACGACGTCATCTTCGTCGCTGAACCGCAGAACGGACATCACGGGACCGAAGATCTCTTCCTGGACGATCTTCATGTCGTCCGTGCATTCCGCGAAGATCGCGGGCCTGACGAAGTTGCCCTTGTCTAGCGGCGGCGCGTCGACGCGTTCGCCTCCAAAAACAAGCTGCGCGCCGCCAGCCTTTCCCGCTGCGACGTATCCGAGCACGCGGTCCATGTGCGCGTTCGAGATCAGGGCGCCGACCTGCGTGTCGGGCGCCATCGGATCGCCGACGCGTAGCTTCTTGGTACGAGCCACCAATTGGTCGATGAAGCGATCGTGGATGTCCTGGTGCACGTAGACCCGCGTGCAGTTCGTGCAGATTTCGCCCTGTGTGTAGAAGTTGCCCAGCATGGCCGCGGAAACCGCTTCGTGCAAATCGGCATCTGGAAAAATCAACAGCGCGCTCTTGCCGCTGAGCTCCATTGTAGTCCGCTTCATCGACCCGGCCGCGGCGGCAAGGATTTTTTTGCCTACGCCGATAGAGCCTGTCAGGGAGACCTTGGCGACGCGCGGGTCCGTGGTCAGGAGCGCGCCGGCCCTCGCGTCGCCGTGGACCACATTGAAGACGCCAGCGGGAAGTCCGGCCTCAGACAGTATTTCCGCGAGCTTGGCAGGTGTGGTCGGCGTCAGTTCCGAGGTCTTGAAAATCATGGCGTTGCCGCAGGCCAGAGCGGGGGCGGCCTTCCAGCACGCGATCTGGATCGGGTAGTTCCATGAGCCGATGCCAACACAAACGCCAAGCGGTTCGCGGCGGGTGTAGACGAAGGCGTTGTTGAGCGCGATCTGTTCGCCGCGCAGCGAGCCCGCTACGCCAGCAAAATACTCGAGGCAGTCGGCGCCGCTCGCGACATCGACGGCTTCGGCTTCCTGGATCGGCTTGCCGTTGTCGCGCACCTCGAGCTCGGCCAGTGCGCGGTTGCGATCGCGCAGCAGGCGGGAGGCCGAATAAAGGATGCGTCCGCGTTCTGGGCCCGACATGGCGGACCAACGTGCAAAACCGTCTTCTGCAGACTTGATCGCAGCGTCGATCTCATGTTCGAGCGCGATCTCGACTTGCGATACTACTTCGCCAGTCGCCGGGTTGAGATTTTCAAAGGTCGCGCCCGTCGCATTTGCGGCGTAGCGGCCGTGAATGTAATTTTGCAGTCTTTCCATGATCCGGCCCGGCATCCGACCTACGCAGCGGCTGCGAAGATGCAATTGTGAGCGCGGAAATGGGTGTCAGAAGCCCGCGTTTGCTCAACTTCGCAGTCCGCCGTGCGCGCTTCTGTGTAACGGGTTTCAATGCGAGCGGACGCGCCCATATGCGACGCAAACGAAGCCACCTGCGACAGTCTCAACAATAGACCGAACGCAAAAAATTCGGGGCCCCTATAGGGACCCCGATTTGATTTCCGTCACTATGCCGAAGCGTTACGGCAACGTGATGGCTGCGGTGAACACGAAGCGCTCGTCGGCGAGGCCGTCGTCGATGTTCGTGTCCCAGTAGCGGAAGTCGAACGTCCACTTCTCGACCGCCAAGTTGAGGCCGGCGTTCCAGTACGTATAGTCGTCCTCGCCAAGGAACCAGCCCGTGCCGTTATCAGCCTCGCTGTAGCCGTAGATGCCATTGATCTTCGGAGTGAAGATGCCGACTGCCGGAAGCGTGTAACCGAGACCGCCCTCGACCGTCCAGGTTACAGGCGTCGAAACACCCTGATCCGGGGTATAATAGAACGTCACGCTCGTCGACAGGTTCTCAACGGGCGTTGCCGAGGCGCTAGCTTTCAACTCGATGTAGTCGAGATCGCTGAAGCTCGACGCGTTCTTCGAGCCATACATATAGTACCACAGGGCGAAGTCCCAGGAGATCGGCCCGGTTACCGGGCGGAGACCAACGTAGATGTCTTGCTCCCACGGACCGTAGTCACCATTGTCGATATTGGACGTCCAGGTCGCCAAGTATGCGATGCCGTATGAGGCCTCGAAATAGGCATTCACCGTCGGCTTCTCGTCTGTGAAAGAGATCCCGCGGAACATGTAGTCGCTCGCGCCTGTCAACGTAGCGTACCACTTAAACTCCCGGTCTTCGGCGGAGGCAGGTGTAGCCAGCGTTCCGAGAGCAAGACCCGCGGCTCCGATGGCGCCCAACATTCTGCTAGAAGAGCTCATTGCAACTATTCCCCCATCTGGAGCGAGCGCCCCCCCAGGGCGCCTCGCAAGACCTTCGCCGACTCAAGTGCTCAGAGTCATATATGCTGGATATATAACGCGGTTCTGCAGTGTAGGCTGTTGCCGTGCAGCAACAACCGCTCAACTTCTACATTGGTATCATATGATGACGGGGCGGAAGGGTTCCCAAGATGCCCGAGACGACCTGGTTTTTCCCGTTTGCGACGCCGGTTCACTAATTTTGTTACTGTTGCTCTGCAACAACGTTCAACCGAGCAACGCGAGTCAAGGCCTGTCCGTGCTTGGCGCCAGTTTTTTTTCAAACGGTGTTTGCGACTGTGTGGCGAAAGCTTGCAGTTTGAAGTCTATTGGAGCCTAGCCGCAGGTTGCATAATACTTGAGTGTCGCGTTCAAAGAAGTTTTGCCCGTTTGTTCGCAGGTCCAACATGGCAGCCCCGAAGGCTCCTTCAGCACCTTCAGTTGCGGACAAAGCTTGCCATGTAGGGTTTCTCACGCTCGACGAATTCACGATGATCGCGTTTTCGAGCGCGGTCGAAGTGTTGCGGATGGCCAATTATCTGATCGGCCGTCCCTGCTATACATGGTCGGCGCTGACGGTGGACGGACATCCGGCTCCCTCCAGCAACGGATTTGCCCCCCTTCAGGTCGCCACGTACGCGGATCGCAAGCCCTTCGACATGGTGTTCGTGTGTGGCGGCACCAATGTCACGAAGTATGTCGACGATCGCGTCATCAACCTGCTGCGCAAGATCGCCCGGGACGGCGTCACGCTCGGCGGCCTTTGCACCGGATCGTACGCACTCGTGAAAGCCGGATTGCTCGATGGATACAAATGCACCATCCATTGGGAAAATATGGCGAGCCTGCGCGAGTCCCATCAAAGAGTGACGTTCCTCGAGGAGCTGTTCGTCATTGATCGCGATCGCATTACGTGTACGGGCGGCATTGCGCCGATCGATATGATGCTAGCGCTCATTCGCGTCCGTTTCGGGAAGGCGCTGGTCGCCGAAATTTCGGACCAGTTCATCCTCGGACGTGTTCGCGACAGTTCCGATCGCCAGCACATCCCGATCGCCGCCCGGCTCGGCTACAACCATCGCGCTCTCGTAGACATTGCCTCGTTGATGGAGGCGAACTTCGAGGAACCGCTTTCGGCGCTTGAACTGGCGCGGCTCGTCGGCCTCTCATTACGTCAGGTGCAGCGCATGTTCCAGGAGACGCTCAATACGACGCCGAGCAAATACTATCTCCGCCTGAGGTTGCGGCGCGCCCGGGAGCTGTTGCTTCAGTCCCAGCTTTCCATCACCGAAATCGCCGTGTCTTGCGGCTTCCAATCGACCTGCCATTTCAGCAAGTCATACCGCGCCCTATACGGCCGTTCCCCTAGAAACGAGCGACAGCAGCGCCAGCCCGACAATGTGCCTGCCACGGCGACGGCCTGATCCGGCGAATGCGCCAAGTTTCGAACGCACTGCACAAGAAGTTTGCATCGACTTTCGCATGTGCGTGGGGCGGGTATCGGCGCCGCTCACGAACCGGCGCAAATCCGCCAGATCGTGTCGCAATTGTGAAATTAGCACGCCAAGCCTCTGGTAATTTGTCGCAAGGTGATTGTCTCATGCATCGCCCGGCACGGACCATCAAGGGGTGACCGACGACCTTTGCCAGGCAGGCGTTGGCTGGTTGCCAACGCTTGTACGCTGAGTTCCTTTAACGGAAGGATTTGTCATGAAACGCGTGGTGATTGGGGTCGCGCTTGCCCTCGGAGTGTTCGCGAGCGCAGCTCAGGCGGAAGACGCCAGCTGCAAGAAAGTCCGCTTTGCCGACGTCGGCTGGACGGATATCCAGGTTACGACGGGCGCGACGCAAGTCATCCTCGAAGCGCTTGGCTATGAGCCTGAAGTCAAAACGCTCTCTGTGCCGGTGACGTACGCGTCGCTTAAGAACAAGGATATCGACGTGTTTCTCGGCAACTGGATGCCGAGCATGACGGCGGACGTCAAAGCCTACCTCGACGACAAATCCGTCGAAACCGTGGGCGTCAATCTCGACAACGCCGGTTACGGCCTCGTCGTTCCGCAATACGTCGCCGATGCGGGCGTGAAGAGTCTGGCCGACCTTGGGGCCAACAAGGACAAGTTCGGCGGGAAAATCTACGGTATTGAAGCTGGCAACGACGGCAACCGTATCATCACCGAAATGATCGCCAAGCCCGAGAACAAGCTCGGTGGATACGAAATTGTCGAAAGCTCGGAAGCCGGCATGCTAACCGAGGCTGAGAGGGCCATCAAAGACAAGAAGTGGATCATCTTCCTCGGTTGGACGCCTCATCCTGTGATGGGCGATATGAAAATCGCTTATCTCGACGGTATGGGCGACTCCGGTTTTGGAGCTGCGACCGTCAGCACGAACGTCCGCGCCGGATACTTGAAGCAGTGCCCCAACGTCGGAAAACTGCTTCAGAACCTCAAATTCACCCTGGCGATGGAAGGGGCCATGATGGCTCCCGTGCTGAAGGACAGCGCCGATCCCAAGGCCACGGCGCAAGCTTGGCTAAAAGCCAATCCTGATGCAGTGAAGCCCTGGCTTGCCGGCGTCACGACGTTCGACGGCAAAGACGGTCTTGCCGCCGTGGCGGCTGCGCTCAAATAATTGACCCTTCGACTGAGCCTGTAAACCAGAGGCGGAACGGACGCTTGCGCGTTCCCGTTCCGCCGATGGAAGGTAGTATGGTCCGCGGCTCGTTGGGTCTCCTGCCCATGGGTCGCCAAGGTTGGGGTGTGCGCCATGGATCCGCTGTCACAGCTGATCACAAGCTGGAAAATTCCTGTCGGCCAGTGGGGCAAGGCGGTGATCGATTTCATCGTCTTGTACTTCCAATGGTTTTTTGACGCGGTCAAAACCATCCTCAATTGGTGGGTCGAGGGCACCTCATCCGTCCTTCTCAGCGTTCCGCCCGTTCTGCTGGCCGTCGTGCTGGCGGGAATCGCGTATTGGCTCAGGCGGTCTGCGGTTCTGGCGTTCGGCGTGCTCCTGGGGTTCCTCTTCATCATCAATCAGGGGCTGTGGAAGGAAACGGTCCAGACCCTGGTGCTGGTCGTCGCCGCCACGGCGCTCTCCATGGCGATCGGCGTACCGCTCGGCATCTGGGCCGCGCACAACAAGCGCGTCTGGCGGGTGATGCAGCCCGTCCTTGATCTCATGCAGACCATGCCAACGTTTGTTTATCTCATTCCGATATTGATCCTTTTCGGTCTCGGCGCCGCGCCCGCACTGATCGTCACGATCATATTCGCCATGCCGGCGCCCGTGCGCATGACCTATCTCGGCATTACTTCGATCCCGAAACCGATGATCGAGGCCGGCGAGAGTTTCGGCGCGACGAAGCGCCAACTGCTCTGGAAGGTCGAGCTGCCGGCGGCGTTGCCGTCGATCATGGCCGGTCTCACCCAGTGCATCATGCTGTCGCTGTCGATGGTTGTTTTCGCAACGCTGATCGGCGCGCCGAGCCTCGGCAACCCCGTCAACAAGGCGCTCGCCAACCGCAACATTCCGCTGGGCATCGAAGCCGGGCTCGCCCTCGTGGTGCTGGCCATCATCCTCGACCGCGCGCTAGCCATGCAGCACGGAGTCAAAAAATGAGCATCGCGGTCGATTTCAAGAATGTCGACATCATCTTCGGTAAAGACATCCCGGCGGCGCTGCGCATGGTCGACGCGGGCGCCAATCGCGCCGAGATTCTCGCCAAGACCGGATCGGTGCTCGGCGCCGCAGACGCCAGCCTGACCGTCAACGAGGGCGAGATTTCCGTTTTGATGGGCCTATCCGGGTCCGGCAAATCGACCGTGCTCAGGGCTGTCAACGGCCTCAACGCGGTCGCGCGAGGGCAAGTGCTCGTAAAAGACGGCGACCGCATGGTCGACGTGGCGTCCTGCGACGCGAACACGCTCCGTCATATCCGGCAAAAGCAAGTCGCTATGGTCTTTCAGCAGTTCGCGCTGCTCCCTTGGCGGACCGTTCGCGAAAACGCTGGTCTTGGGCTCGAGCTTTCAGGTGTGCCCGAAGGTGAATTGAAAGAGCGTGTGGACCGGCAGCTGCATCTCGTCGGGCTCGATACTTGGGCGAACAAATTTGTTCATGAGCTTTCAGGCGGCATGCAGCAGCGCGTCGGCCTCGCTCGCGCTTTTGCGACCGATGCGCCCATTCTCTTGATGGACGAGCCATTCTCGGCTTTGGACCCGCTGATCCGGACGAAATTGCAGGACGAGCTGTTGCAGCTGCAGAAGTCGATCAAGAAGACCATCATCTTCGTCAGTCACGATTTAGAAGAAGCCCTCAAGATCGGCAACCGCATCACGATCATGGAGGGCGGGCGCATCGTGCAGTCGGGCGCGCCCGAGGACATCGTTCTGAGACCCGCCAACGACTATGTCCGGGATTTCATCGCCAACGTGAACCCGCTCTCGGTGCTCACGGCGTGGAACGTCATGCGCGACATGCGCGATCTCGAGCGTGACGATGACGGCTGGATCTGGCTCGACCGGCGCAAGACGACGAAATTCAAGGTCGGCGCCGACGGTCAGGTCGAGGCGGCCGAATGCCTCGGCAAGAAAGCCGCGTGGATATCTTGCGGAGAATGCGAGCAGCAGCGGTCGGACGACACGAGCCCCGTCTACTGGGCGCGTCCCGGCACCAACTTGAAGACGGTCATCCTGGCCATGCATCGGTCCGGCACTGCGCCGGTCGCGCTGTTCGACGAGGGCGACCGTTTCGTCGGAGCAATCGGCGTGCGTGACGTGCTGCAGGCCATCCTGCATCGCCGAGAGGCTTAGCCGGCTCGCACAGCGATGGCCGAAGCTATTTTTCGATCGTCACGTCGCTGAGGGGCTTGCTGCAGCAGATCAGGATCATGCCCTGATCAATCTCGCGCTGGCGAATTCCGCCGCCGTGTTTCATATCGACTGAGCCTGACAACTTCTTGCTCTTACATGTGCCGCACATTCCCTTCGAGCACGAGAATGGCAGCCTCATGCCGGCGGCTTTGGCGGCGTCCAGGATGAACTGATCGGGCGCGCAATCGATGGTGCGCCCGAGCCGTGTGAATTCGATCTTGAAGCCGCCGGCCAGTGCAACCGGCGCCTTTGCATCGACTTCCGTCAGCGGCACGCCCTGGCGTTCGAATGAGAAGCTTTCCTCGTGATAGTGCGTCATGTCGAAGCCCACGTCCTTCAACATCGCCCTGACCGCCGCCATGTACGGCTCCGGGCCGCAGCAGAATATCTCGCGCCCCGCGAAATCCGACGCGATCGCTTTGAGCAGCGGCATGGTTAGATGGCCCGTCGGCGCCGCCCAACTGCGTTCCTCACCCAGCGTTTCGCAGACAAATGCGGTCCGCAGTTGGTTCATCCCGTCGGTCATTTTTGCGAGTTCGCGACGAAAGATGATGTCGCGTGGCGTCCGCGCGCTGTGGACGAAAACGATATCTCGATCCTCGCCAAGGTCGTAGTGCGTGCGCGTCATCGACATCAGAGGCGTGACGCCCGAGCCGCCCGACAGGAATAGATACTTGCTGGACGGATGCAGCGTGCAGCTGAAGTCGCCTGCGGGACCGAGCGCTTTGATTTCGGATCCGGGCTTCAGCGTGTCGTGCAGCCAGTTCGAGACGATGCCGCCAATCTTGCGCTTGACGGTGATCGAGAATGTGTCCGGCCGGGTCGGTGGCGACGAAATCGTGTAGCAACGATTGATCGTCTCACCGTTGATGTCGAATTCGAACGTCACGAACTGACCGGGACGAAAGCGGAAGACGCGAGGCGTGCGAGTGCGGAACAGAAAGCTTTTGACATCATGCGTCTCCTGCCGGACGTGGCAGCAGACGAGCGTGTCGTCCGTCTCCGGATCCCATTTCTGGGGTATCGCGTCCCACAGGGGCGCCGCGAGCCGACTTTCGGCGACTTTATCGCTCATTGGTCGTCAGCCATTTGCCGCAATCGAGCTGATCGCGGCTCCGGCGCCCATGCCCGTCTCGGAGCGCAGCTGCTTGAAGTACCAGGATATGAATTTTTCGACGAGTTCCTCGGTATAGGGCGAATAGGGGCCTGGCTGGTACGCGGGGCTCTGCGAGCCGAAATGCGTGCGTTCGACGAGGGCGCCGTCCTGCTTGTTCGTGGCGTGCCAAACGGAACTCAGGTCCTTCGGATCGTAGTCCTTGCCCTCGACCGCATCCTTGTGGACGAGCCACTTTGTCCGCAGCAACGTATGCTCGGGATCGATGGGGAGAACGCTGAACGTCACGATGTGATCGCTCATGAAGTGGTGCCATGAATTGGGCTGCGTCCAGAACGACAGGCCGCCGAGGTTGCGTTGCGTGAGATCGCCAAGCAGCTTCTGGCAAGCGACCTTGCTGTTCATGGTCTGTGACTCACCGGCCTTGTCAAGCGGCAGCCGCTCGGTCCGGAATGCCGTTTCGCGCGAGTCGAGGCAGTCGATTTCAACCGATGGCAAGCCGCAGGATTCCCATCTGGCGTGTTCTGACTTGATCAAATCCTTGAAGGCCTGAACTTCCGCGGCGTTTTCTGGCGATGGCTGGTAGCCGAAACCGAACTCATAGAGCGAGACGGTCAATTCCGGGTGGTTGGCCTTGCAATGGTAGCATTCCCGGTTGTTCTCCATCGTGAACTTCCAATTGCCGTTCTCGATCAGATCTTCTTCGAAGGCGACCTTGCAGTCGCTGATCCGGTGCGGAAGGATGTATGGCTCAACTTCCAAGCGCATCCGTTCGAAGTCCGCAGGCGGGTTTTCGGCGAGGCAAATGAACAGAAGCCCGGCGACGTTGCCGACGTGGACATTTTTCAAGCTGAACTGACTGCGATCGAACTCATTTCCCATGTGCTCGGTGTGGATGAGATTGCCCGTCAGGTCATAGGTCCACTGATGGTACGGGCAGACGATGTTGCCGACGCTGCCCTTGTTCGCGTCGCAAAGCCGCGCGCCGCGATGGCGGCAGACGTTGTGGAAGGCACGTATCGACATATCGTCGTCGCGGACCACGACGACGGACGAGCGGCCCATCGGCACGGTGAAATAGTCGCCCGGCTCCGGGATATCCGGCTCGACGCCGACGAAGATCCAGTAGCGGCCGAAGATGGCCTGCATATCGAGGTCGAAGATGTCCTTGCGCTGATAGAAGGGCGCCTCCAGGGTGTAGCCAGGGCGGCGGCGAGAAATCAGCGAACGGATTTCGTTTGATATCTGCATCGGTAAACCTCCGGCGCCTTGTCCTTAGAAATCTATGAGCCGATGTTCTCTCAAGTACGAGAGGACGACTTGTGCTTTGTCGACAGAACTGCCTTCAATTGCGACAACGCCCCCTTTTGCGTCCATCACGATTGCCGATTGCATCCGGGCGTGCGCGGCCTTTTTCTCGGCGGGCTTGAGTAAAATCGGCCGGCGCGGCAGTGGCTCGACAACCCAGGCGGGGTCCACGATTGTTGCGTTCGCAAATGGCAGATTGCTTGATAACGGGATAATTCGGCCCTGCCTCCGCCGTCCGTAGGCGTAAGTGAGTTTGGCCGGCGCCAGCGGATGCACGGCCAGGATCAGCGGGAGTGGCGCCGTGATGCCGCGCCGCTTGCCCTTAGTCAGGAACTGGCGGATATGGGCTTGGCCGTCTTCGATGCGCGCCTCGAGGACGTTTGCAACGATGCTTCGTCCGAGTGATGTCGCCAATCGGTACGGAAGCAGGCCGCTTCCTGCGCCAGCTTCGCTCCGAAGGCCGGTGATGACGAGGTCAGTCGTACCTAGTGCGGCCACGAGCGAGGGCAGCGCGTCATTATTCGCGAGAGGAACAACTTCGATGCGACCAGCGCCGAGCGCTATATAATCTCGAAGCGCCGGCTCTTCCTCGGCGCCGGCGTGCAGTACGCGCACTTGATCGCCCGCAATGAGTTTGCCAATGGCCATGGCGACGGCATCGCCGCGGCAGGCGCGCGCCGCTCCAGAGACGGGATTGCGCCCGGCGGAGACCAATACGGCGACTGATATCGACGCGTTCGTCATGCCGCACCCGATTGCGTGTTTGTCCGGCGGTCGTGCTCGATTTGCGCGAGCAACGCCTGCATCACCTCTTCCGCGTCACCCACGACCGTCAGATCGGCGCGTTTCGCGATTGGCGCGCTCGCATCGCGGTTGATCGCGATCACATGGCGGCAGTCTTTGATACCTTGCAGGTGCTGGACTGCGCCTGAGATTCCCACTGCAACGTATGTGCTGGCGGTCACAGTCTTTCCGGTGGCGCCGATCTGCTGACCGCGCGTGAATTTGCCGTCGTCGACGGCGACGCGGCTTGCTCCGACAACGGCGCCGAGCGCGCGCGCCAGGATGTTCAGCGTCTGGACGTTGTGTACGCCGTTGCCGGCGGAGACAACAAAATCAGCCTCTTCGAGCGAAATTTCTGTTGCGTCGGTTTCCTCGAGACCGAGGTCCCGGCACGCTTCTTCCATAGACGTGGCCGCTCGGACCGAGTCTTCGACGGCCACCCGCTCGCCCTCGCCAACGAACGGGAGCGTGGTCTCGACCGCACCCGCGTCGAGAAGAATGAAACGCGGCAGTGGCGCGCTGGCAAGTCCGCCTCCGCGTGACCAAATTATGCTCGCATGCGTCGTGTCGAGTTCGACGACATGAACGGCGCCTGTGTCGGACTGCGAAGCAATCAAGCGCCGTCCGAGGTCGCCGTCGCAATCGATTTTATCGGGAATGAAGATGTACTTCGGACGGTATTTCGCGATCAGAGCCTGCACAGCCGCCAATTCGCGATCGGGTTGAAAATGACGGGCATCGAGATTTTCCAGAACAGCGATCTTGTCCGCGCCGATCTCTGCGGCATCTTCGGTGAGCGGTCCGAGGACGACGGCGACCACGCCCGTCGACGGCGTCGCTAAAATCGCGGCGGCGGCGATGGCCTGGCGCGCGTGCCCGTCGAGTGCACCGCGCTCAGAATGTGCGACGGCCATGTACCACTGATCAGGCTCCTGATGCAGACGGCGCGCCTTTGTTTTCTGCGGCATGCCAGTCGCCAAGGTCTCGATGGACGTCGATCCCAGACCCATATCGCCAAGAACGATCCGCCGGATGCCGTCCGGCGTGATCGTGTAAGCCCGGCGCGGGTCGACACGTTTGGTCTCGCTCATGGCCGCGCCTCGAGCGATGCGGCCACGAGTTCGGCGATGTCGAGCACCTCCGGGCGATCGCCAACGACGCCCTCGAGCATGGCCGTGCATTGTGGGCAGGCGACCGCGACAACCGAGGCGCCTGCCTCCTTCGCGTCGGCCATCCGGATGTCGGGGATGCGCTGCTTGCCCGGAATGTCGGTCAGCGCGGCGCCGCCTCCGCCGCCGCAGCAGCGGCCGCGCAGTTTTGAGCGCTGCATTTCATGCAATTCAATGCCGATCGCCTTAAGCAGATGGCGTGGCGAATCTGTCTCGCCGTTGTAGCGGGCGAGATAGCATGGGTCGTGATAGGTGATGCGCCGTGTCTCGGCCAAATTGCCGATCGAAAGACGCCCTTCGCCGACGAGAAGCGAAAGAAATGTCGTGTGGTGGAGCACGGCGTAGTCGCCGCCGAATGCCGCATATTCGTTTTTCAGGCTGTGCAGGACGTGGGGGTCCGGCGTCACGATGCGGCGGAAGTCGAGTGCGTTGAGCGTCGCAATGTTGCGGTGCGCCAGGGTTTGGAATGTCGCCTCGTCCCCAAGGCGGCGTGCGGTGTCGCCGGTATCGCATTCGGCCTCGCCGAGGACAGCGAAATCAACGCTGGCGGCTTTCAGGACTTTTACAAGCGCCCTTAACGTGCGCTGGTAACGCATATCGAACGCGCCTTCGCCGCAAACCAGCAGTACGTCGATTGGTGCGCCGGGTTGGGCCGTTTTCACGTCCAGGTCTACGGCCCAATTATAGCGGGCGGCGCGCGGGTAGCCACTCTGCGTTTCAGTCTCGCGGAGATTTGCCAATGTCTCCTCAGCCTTGCCGGGCGCTTCGCCACGCGCAAGGTTCAAGTTGCGGCGCATGTCGACGATCGCGTCAACGTGCTCGATCAGCATCGGACATTCTTCGACGCAGGCGCGGCAGGTCGTACACGACCACAGCGTTTCCGGTTCGATCAGGGCCGGCACGATTGCATCATGCAGCGCTCCCGAATGGGTGCCGACTGTGATGCCCGGGTATGGACTGCCGGAATAGTGCGCGTCGCTGCTTCCTGAGAGCCCTGTGACGAGATCCTGCACGAGCTTCTTGGGGTTCAATGGCTGGCCCGCCGCAAAGGCCGGGCACGCGGCTTCGCATTTTCCGCATTGGACGCAGGCGTCGAAGCTCAAGAGCTGGTTCCAGCGGAAATCGGCGGGCTTGGCCACGCCTAAATCATCCGTCTCGAGCGCTAACGGCTTTAGCGCGGTCGAGCGCTCGCCGGCGAACCGTTCCGGCCGGGGGTGAAACGCGAGGTGTAGTAGTCCCGCGACGGCATGCTTCATCGGCCCGCCCATGCCGATACCGAGCGCGAGTTCGGCCGAGCCGGCGATCAGCAGCAACAGTGCAATACCTGCGATGGCGGTCGAAATCGCTCCAGTTGGCATCGCAAAGACAACCGCGAGACCGAGCGCAAATGCGCCGAGCGTATAAGGAAGCCGATCCCAATCGCCGAGCGACAGGCGTGCCGGCGGCACCCGGCGCCGCAACCAAACGAAGTACGTGCCAGCGAGCATGGTCAGCGCGGCGGCGATGATCGCCCAGTCCAGGCTCGGCCAGTAGAGGCCGAATCCGTAGTTCAGCCCGACGAGCGCCAGGGCTGCGACCGCGCCGCCTGCCGTCGCAATATGCGTATATGCAATGTAGGGATCGCGCGCGACGACGTGGTGCAGGTCGACGAAATAGCGCTTCGGCGCCGCAAGTAATCCACTCCAAGCGACGTCGGCGGGCCGTCCCGCGCGCCAAAGACTGGCTCGACGCGCCAGACCCGCCGCGAGCGTCACGACGGCGACCCAGAACAGAACGGTGACAACGGGGCCGAAGGCCATCGTCAGAAGTCCTTGCAGAGCCTCAGCGAGTCGTAGATCGCGGCATGGATGTTATGCATCGAGACGCAATCGCCGACGCGGAACAGCAGGAAGCGGCCGTCGCCTGTCTTTTGCTGCAATGCCGGTTGAGGCTTTGCGTTATAGAGCGCTTCGATATCGGTCTGGCCGCGATTGATCGATTGGTCCTTCAGGTCCCAGTATAATTCGACGTTCGGCGTGATGCCGTTCTCGATAACGACCTGATCGACGGCGCGCTCTTCGAGTTCCTCGGTGTATTCGTTGCGAAGCACCGCAATCTTCTTATTGCCCTCCGCATAAACGCGATCGAGCCAGAAGTTTGGCGTGGGAATGATGCCCTGACTGTAGAGGCGGCGGTAGAAAATCGGGAACGTCGTGCCGCCGACGTCGTCCGCGACTTTCACGTCCGGCGTCACGATCTCAACCTTGCTGCCACGGCTCGCGATGAAATCGGCGGCGCCAAAGCCGGCGTGCGTGCTGATGCCGTCATAGACCAGCACATTCTCGGCCGGCGCGACTTTTTCCGAAAGTATGTCCCAGGCGCTGACGGCGAGGCCTTCTTCGACGCCCCAAGCCGCAACCTGCCCGGCGTGACTCCTGCCACCCGTGGCAAGCACCACGATGTCGGGACGCTCCGCTGTAACTATGTCGGCGGTTGCTGCAATGCCGAGTCTCCTGTCGACCCCAAGCCGCTTCGTCTCCATGTCGAGCCAGCGGACGATACCCGCCATCTGGTCCCGCTGCGGCGCTTTTGCGGCGAGGTTGATCTGGCCTCCGACCGCATCGCTGCGCTCGAACAAAACCACATCGTGTCCGCGTGACCGCGAAACGCGTGCAGCCTCGAGACCGGCGGGACCTGCGCCGACGACAACCACGCGGCGCTTCTCACCTTTGGTCGGCGTGATGATGTGCGGCATCGTCGCTTCGCGGGATGTTGCAGCGTTCTGTACGCAAAGCAGGTCCTGCCCGAGATACATGCGATCAATGCAGTAATTGGCGCCGACACACTGGCGGATCTGATCCTCACGTCCGTCGCGGACCTTGAGCATCATGTGGGGATCGGCGATCTGAGCGCGAGTCATGCCGCACATATCGACCCAGCCGTTGGCGAGGATGCGCTCAGCCTGCGTGACGTCGCGAATGCCTTGCGCATGCAGCACCGGGACTTTCACGACCAATTTTATGCCGGCCGCCAGGTGCACGAAAGGTTCCGGCGGCAACGCCATCGGGGGCATGCAATTCGCCAAACGATTGTGCGTGTCGGCGCCGGAGCCGATGACGCTGATGAAATCGATCAGACCCGTCTCGGACATCGCCTGCGCGATGTCCTTCAGGACGTCGTGATCCAGGCCGTCGTCGTTGAACTCATCGGCGCACATCCGCATGCCAACGCAGAAATCGCGTCCAACGGCTTCGCGCACCGCTGTCAGCACCTCAATGCCGAAGCGCATCCGGTTTTCGAGCGAACCGCCGTATTCATCCGTACGCAAGTTAGTTTGCGGCGACCAAAACTGGTCTATCAACTGCTGATGCGCGGCCGAGATCTCGATGCCGTCCAGGCCGGCGGTCTGCACCCTTTTTGCAGCAACGGCAAAGTCGCGAATAATCCTGCGAATGTCTTCGATTTCCATCGCCTTGGCGTTGCCGCGATGAACCGGCTCGCGAACACTCGAAGGCGCACAGAGATGCGGCCAGGGATCGCCCCAGTAGGCCGAGCGGCGGCCCATGTGCGTCGCCTGGATCATGATCTTCATGCCGTGGCGATGGCAAGCCACAGCCAAACGCGACAGCGGCTCGATCACCAGGTCGGTCGTGAGGTTGACGGGGCTCCAGGAAGCTTGCGGCACGTCGATCGACACTGGGCTCGACCCGCCGCAGATCGCCATGCCAAGTCCGCCCTTCGCCTTTTCTTCGTAGTAACGGATGTAGCGGTCGCCGGGCAGGCCGCCTGCTTCGGCATAGACCTCGGCGTGGGCCGTCGAGTAGATGCGGTTCGGCAAAGTCAATTTGTTGAGCGTGATCGGCGCGAACACATTCGGGTAGCGCATCGCTGTCAGCCTCACGAACCGCCTAACAATAGACCACTGTCAGAGCCAAGCCGCCGAGCGACGTCTCTTTGTATTTCGACTGCAGATCGTGCCCGGTCTGGCGCATCGTCTCGATGACGGCATCGAGCGGTACGAGATGGCTGCCGTCGTCCATCATGGCGAGGCGTGCGGCGTTTATGGCTTTCAGCGCGCCCATGCTGTTGCGCTCGATACACGGCACCTGCACGAGCCCGCCGATCGGATCGCACGTCATGCCGAGATTGTGCTCCATGCCGATCTCGGCGGCATTCTCGATCTGTTCGTTGGTGGCGCCCATCACGGCGGCGAGACCGGCAGCGGCCATCGAGCACGATACGCCGATTTCGCCCTGGCAGCCCATCTCGGCCGCGGAAATGGACGCGTTTTTCTTGTACAGCATGCCGATGCCGGCGGCGGTCAGCAGAAACTTGATGACGTCGTCGTCGTGTGATGCGGGATCACCGCCGCGCGTGCGCGTGTAGTAGCCGAGCACGGCCGGTATGACTCCCGCTGACCCGTTCGTCGGAGCGGTGACGACGCGGCCGCCGGACGCATTCTCTTCGTTGACCGCAATGGCAAAGGCGCTGACCTCATCGAGGGCGCGAAAGTCTCCGGTCAGCTTGCCTTTTGCGTCCGTCGCCTGACGGTAGAGCGCCGGCGCGCGCCGCTTGACCTTGAGGCCGCCCGGCAGAATGCCGTCCGTTCTCAGACCGCGCGCCAAGCATTCGCTCATGACCTGCCAGACTTTCAGTAACTGGACTCGAGTCGCTGCAGAATCCTGATAAGCGAGTTCGTTGCGCCAGACGATGTCTGCGATCTTGCAATCATTAGCCTTGCATTGCGCGAGAAGCTCGGCGGCGCTGCCGAACGCGTATGGCACGGCCCGGTGCGGAATTTCGTCGTTCCCGCTCCTGCGACTTGCAAGAAGTGCGGCACGATCGAGCACGGCGCCGCCGCCGATGGAGAAATAGGCGTTGCAGTATAGCGCATTGCCCGACGCGTCGAAGGCCTCAAGTTCCATGCCGTTCGGGTGTTCGGCGAGGAATTTCGACTTGTGCATCTCAATGTCGGTTGCCGGGTCGAAGGCGATTTCGTGAGAGCCCCCCAGAGGCAATCGGCGTTCGATGCCAGCCGTTGCAACACGTTCGCGGCCCATTACGGGGTCGACGTTCTCCGCAGTTTCACCCATCAAGCCCGCTGTCACGGCAAATTCTGTTCCATGCCCGGCACCGGTCAGCGCCAGTGATCCGTATAGGCGGGCTTTGACGCGGGCGACCGAATTGAATTGGCCGCGGTCTTTGAGTTCGCGGAGAAAACTGTTTGAGGCGGTCATCGGCCCGACGGTGTGCGAGCTCGAAGGGCCTATGCCGATGCGGAATACTTCGAACACGCTGTAATTCATGATGCGGCTCGCGAAGTGTCGGGAAGGCGCACGACGCCGAATCCGTAGGGCTCCGCGGCGCGAACGAGATAGCGCCAGATATAGTCCGCGAAACTGCGGCGGATCACCAGGCAGAACCCTTGACCTTCGCGGCAAATATAGGCCGATGCCTTGCCGAACGTCGTTCCGACAACGCGGCCCTCTGCCAGCGTTTCGAAGTTGTAAACGCTGACGTTGCGCATCACGTCAGCAGCGTTGCGGCCCTGTACGACGAGTTTCGTATAGCCTCCGGAAATGTCCACGACTTGCGATCTGATGCCAGCGAGCGACTGCCTCAAGTCGGCAAGCGTTCGCGACAACTCGGATCGCGGACAGACGATCAGCCATTCGTCCGGCGACAGCCAGAGCGCAATTGTTGCGTCCGTCTGTGCGGACACGCATGCCGTTGTCGGTAGCGCCAGCCCAAGCGCGCGCGAGGCCGCCTCGACGAATACCGGATTGTCGGAACCGCCTCTGAGCCCGATGTAACCCAACAGCGGGACCTCGCTAGCCCAAACCCCCGCGCTAGCGTCCGCGGGCTTCGCCAGAGTGGGAAGTCCAAACGCGTGCAGGGGTGATTGCATCGCCGGCTCAGACATTCTGGCGCGCTCCCTCGGGATCAATGAACACAGCGGAGACCACTTTCACCTTGTGCGCCTTGCCGCCGGCCCAGGCGTAAAGCACATCGCGGCCGGCCTTGACGCCATCTTCACCGCGGCGGCGAATGCCATCGCGAACAACCGCCATGGCGATCGACCGGCCGAGTTCAGGGCTGTGGTAGCTCGAGGTCACGTGGCCGATCATCGGCATCGGCGTCGTTATCCGATCGGTTTCGATGATCTGCGCGCCTTCCTTTAGGACCGTCTCCGGATCGTCCGTCAGCAGACCCACGAGCTGCTTTCGGTCGGTGCGCGCCGTGTCGCTCCGCGCGAACGACCGCTTGCCGATAAAGCTGAACGGCTTCTTCATCGCGACGGCCCACGCCATATCGAGATCGAAAGGCGTCATCGAGCCATCCGTATCCTGGCCAACGATGATAAAGCCTTTTTCGGCGCGGAGCACGTGCATCGTCTCCGTGCCGTAGGGCGTGATGCCGAACTCGGCGCCAGCCTGCATCAAGGCTTCCCAGACATGGTAGCCGTAGCTCGCGTCGACGTTGACCTCGAAGGCCAGCTCGCCGGAGAAACTGATGCGAAACACGCGCGCTGGAACTCCCGCGACCGTGCCCTCGCGCCAATCCATGAACTTGAATGCGGTCGGGGAGAGATCGATGCCCTCGCAAACCTTAGCAAGCACGTTCCGGCTTTTGGGGCCGACAACCGCAGCCGTCGCCCAGTGATCGGTGACCGACGTCATGTAGACGTCCAGTGACGGCCATTCGGTCTGATGCCACTTCTCGAGCCACGTCATGACGCGCGCGGCGCCACCCGTTGTCGTCGTCATGACGAAATGGTCATCAGCAATGCAGGCCGTCACGCCGTCGTCGAAGACCATGCCATTCTCGTCCAGCATGAGGCCGTAACGACATTTGCCGGGCGCGAGCTGGGTCCAGGCGTTGGCATAGACCCGGTTCAAGAACTCGCGAACGTCCTTGCCGCAGATGTCGATCTTGCCGAGGGTCGACGCATCCATCATGCCGACGCCGCGCCGGGCGGCGAGACACTCGCGGCGGACCGAGGCATGCAAATCCTCGCTAGGCTTCGGAAAGTACCACGGGCGTAGCCACTGGCCGACCAGTTCGAATTCAGCGCCGCGCGTCACGTGGCTGGCGTGCATTGCCGTATAGCGCCGCGGTTCGAACGTGTCCCGTTCGTGCGGGCCGGCGAGCGTCCCGAATGTCACCGGCGTATAGGCCGGCCGGTAGGTCGTTGTGCCGACTTCAGGAATTGTCTTGCCGAGCGCGTCCGCGGCGATCGCAAAGCCGTTGACGTTCGAAAGTTTGCCCTGGTCGGTTCCGAAGCCGAGCGCGGTGTAGCGCTTGATATGCTCGATCGACCGGTAGTTCTCGCGGACGGCTAGGTGGATATCGGATGCCGCGACGTCGTTCTGGAGATCGACAAACGCCTTCTTGCCGCGACCCTCGCGCTTGCCGTCCGGCACGCGAAAAATGCGACGGGCGGCGACGACGTCCGGCTCGTCCGTTGCAATCGGGTACGAGGCCACGGCATTGCTTTTGCCGATCGCTGTGAGCAGATCCGTCATCGTCTGACGCGTCTGCTCGAGAGCGTTCTGAATGCCGAATTCGCCACTGACCGCGCCGACGCAATAGATGCCTGCTTTCGCCCGGGCCGTCGCAGGCGCGATAAAGGCCAAGCGCGTTTCGTCCCACTGCGGACGACCGCCGTCATGACAGAAGAGGTGCACGGTCGGCGAAAGTCCACCCGAGCTTCCGATCGCGTCACAGTCTATTGTCGGGCCATTTCCGGTGACGGCGTTTTGCGTTGCGTCGAGCTTCACGAGCCGCGCGCTCTTGACCTCGCGCCCGCCGCGAGCCTCGGCAATGCCGTAGCCGGCCATGATGTTGACGTTAGCCGCGCGGGCGCGTTTTTCCCACTCAGGGTTGATGTTCTGACGCGCATCGGCAAGCACGACCGAGCTTCCGGCACGCGCGAGGTCACACGCGCCCTGATAGGCGTGGTCGTTGCTGGTCAAGATAAGGACGTTGCGCCCGGCCGCGACCGCGTAGCGATTGAGATACGTCGTGATTGCTGACGCCGTGAAAACGCCAGGCACATCGTTGGCGCCGAAAACCAGCGGCCGGTCGATTGCGCCGCTTGCGAGAACGACCCGATCGGCGCGAATGCGGTGCAGAGTCTGCCGCGGCTTTCCGGGCTTGCGCTGTTGAGGCGGTACATGATCCTGCACCTGCTCGACGGCCTGTACCAAGTTCATGTCGTGCAGCGCAATTGCGCATGTCCGCGACATCACCCTGACGTTAGGCAAGCTGCGCAACTCGCCAATGATGTTGTTGAGCCAGGCGATCGCAGTCTTTCCGCCGACGACGGCATTGGGCGCAGACAGCAGCCAGCCCCCTAGCTCGTTTTGTTCGTCAACGAGGACGACATGAAGACCGGCGCGACCGGCGGCCAAGGCGGCCAATAGTCCCGCAGCTCCACCGCCGACGACAAGCACGTCGGCGTGATGGTGCTTGTGATCGTACGTCTCGGGGTCAGGATCGACCGGCGAGCTGCCATAGCCCGCCGCGTGGCGAATGATGTGCTCGAACCTCGGCCAGAGCGACGCAGGCCATTTGAAGGTCTTGTAGTAGAAGCCTGCCGGCATGAAGCGCGCAAAGCAGCCGCCGAAGCTCTTCAAGTCGAACTCGAGCGTCGGCCAGCCCGTCGTCCTGCGCGCGCTCAATCCCTCGTAAAGTTCGACCTGCGTCGCCTTGAGGTTGGGTATCGTCAGGGCGCCGGTTTCGACCTGCACTAGTGCGTTCGGCTCTTCCGGACCAGCGCCGACAATTCCGCGTGGTCGGCCATATTTGAAACTGCGCCCGAGCATGCGTTGGCCGTTGGCGAGAAGTGCTGACGCGAGCGTGTCGCCGGCGAAACCATTCATGCGTCGGCCGTCGAACGTGAAATGCAGTGGGTAATTCGGATCGATGCGTGCGGTTGCACTTTTGACGCGATGGCTGCTCATGGGTTCGCGCCTTCCGCGTCGTAGAGTTTGCGCGCCTCGGCAAGGGTCCATGAGCCCTCAATGCCGTGCGTTGCAGTATGGCGCTTCACGACGAAAAACTTTCGGCAGCCGGTTGTGTGCAACCACATCTCCCAGAACCAGCCCTTCGTGTTCTTGCGCGCAAAAAGGTAGTCGCTCCAGGCAGCGTCATCGAGTTTTTCAGGCTCGGCGGGCCGCGCGATGAACGCCTCGCCGCCATAGCTGAATTCTTCCTCTTCGCGCTTTTCGCGGCAATGTGGACAGTACAACAGGAACATCGCTGATCTTTCGCGTTAGTGGGCCACGCCGGCAGCGCCGTGTTCGTCGATGAGATGGCCGGAATGAAAACGGTCGAGCGCGAAGGCGCGGTTCAGTGGATGCGGTTCGTCGTTGGCCATAGTGTAGGCAAACACGTTGCCGGAGCCCGGCGTCGCCTTGAACCCGCCCGTGCCCCAGCCGCAGTTGAAATAGAGGCCCTTGACTTTGGTCTTGCTGATGATCGGGCAGGCGTCGGGCGTCGTGTCGACGATGCCGCCCCACTGGCGGTTCATGCGCACGCGCGAGAACATCGGGAAAAGCTCGATGATCGCGGCCGCGGTATGCTCGATCACGTGCGGGCTGCCACGCTGCGCATAACTGTTGAAGTGATCGATGCCGGCGCCGATCACGAGTTCGCCCTTGTCGGATTGGCTGACGTAACCGTGCACGGCGTTCGACATGACGACCGTGTCGAGCACCGGCTTCAAGGATTCCGATACGAAGGCCTGCAGCGGATGGCTTTCGATCGGCATGCGGATGCCGGCCATTCTGGCGAGAACCGAGGAGTGGCCGGCCGCGACACAACCGACGCGCTGCGCTCCAATGTAACCGCGGCTCGTCACTAGACCTTTGATGCGGCCGTCTTCGATATCCAGGGCCGATACTTCGCAATTCTCGATAATGTCGACGCCGTACTTGCTGGCGCCGCGCGCAAAGCCCCAGGCCACTGCGTCGTGGCGCGCCACGCCTGCGCGCGGCTGGTAGCTTGCGCCGAGGATCGGGTAACGGGCGGATTTCGACGCGTTGATGAGTGGAATGCGCCGTTTGACCTCGGCAGCGTCCAGCACGAACGCATCGATGCCGTTCAGGTTGTTGGCGTTCACGCGACGTTCGATGTCGCGCATGTCCTGCAGCGAGTGCCCGAGATTGAAGACGCCGCGCTGGCTGAACATGACGTTGAAGTTGAGATCGTGGGTCAAGCCTTCCCAGAGCTTCAGCGAATGCTCGTAGAGCATCGCCGCTTCGTCCCAGAGATAATTCGAGCGGACGATTGTCGTGTTGCGCGCCGTGTTGCCGCCGCCGAGGTAGCCCTTTTCGACGACGGCGATATTTCTGACGCCGTGCTCCTTGGCGAGGTAATAGGCGGTCGCGAGTCCGTGCCCCCCGGCGCCGACAATTACGACGTCGTAGGATGCTTTCGGTTCTGGGCTGCGCCACGCGGGATCCCAGCCTTCGTTGTGGCGAAGACCCTTCCGGAATAGCGACCAGAAAGAGTAGTCCTTTTTCACCTGGGCCCCGGATTGGCGAACCGTTCAAGACCTCAGAATACGGGCTCGGCGCGCATTCAGTCTTCTTATGGGAGGGTGATATTCCACGAACTTCCGGAGAAGACGCAAACTTTTCTATTTGCGACATGCGGTGTCGAAAAGCGGCATGTGAGACCGCAGTCCGAAGCAGGTATTATCTGAGTCCGGTTGAACTTTGATCCTGGTGCTGTGATCGTCCGATAGCAACGGGACACCTTCAAGACAAAGCATGCCATTGATCGAGAGAGAATGCAGTCATGAGCCCGAAGAAGTGGGAACGCGCCGACCTGGCGAGCAGCGGTGGACCGAAAGGCCGCTGGTTCACCAAGCCATCACCCGATGGTTGGACCGACCCGATCATCATCGAATGGGAACTGACGGGCGAATCCTGGACAGATTGCCATGTTCACAACGAGTACGCCTACATTCTCGAAGGACAGCTGTTTGTCGAATGTAATGGCGTGACGGTCGAGGCGAATCGGGGAGACGTGGTGTGCGTCCCCGGCGGCGCGACAGGGCGCTACTGGGCGCCCAAATACGCCAGAATGCTTGGCATCTACGGTCCTAACCCGACCGGCGTACCGATCGCGAACGCTGTGTTCAAACGCCTCGAAAATCCTTGAAAGGACGCTTTGCTCGTTATCTCGAGTGACATCGCCACCAATCGGTACCCACTCATAAAGAAAGACCGTTCTGTTTATGGACCGGTGTGGACCGCCGTGAAGACTGTTTGCGATGCGGCCGGAGCGCATCGATGATTTTGCATCGGTTCGATCTCAATAGTCGAGTGGGACAGTGTGCGCAGGCTGGCAAAACGACAGCTGCTGCGCCAGTAGTCCACTTCCGGCGCTCTCAAGATTGTCGTGAGGTTAATGAATTCTGTCGCGGAGCCGGTCATGCAGATACTTGCCAATCACCTTGGATCCGGACTCCGTCGTGTGAACCGGATCATAGAAGTCAGTCGACAAATCGAACTGGATCTCGTCCATAAGGTCGATGCAGATCGCATCGACCTCCTTGCAAGTTTGCATGATTGATGACGCAACCAGTCGCTCGACGTTGTAGATATCGACACCATTCACTGGGCCTAACGGTGAAAATTCGCTATCGGGTCCGATGTCGTATTTCGCAATTCCGAGCAGCTTGCCGTCTCGTCGATCCCAACGCGCGCTGCGCTGTGAGACAAAGATGCTTTTTGCTCCTCGTGCCCGTGTCAGGGCATCGAGTTCGCGAATGCGAGAATTGAGCTGTTCCAACATAGTTCGGACATTAGGCGTGTCGAGATTTTGGATCAGGGGCGTGCTGACCAGAGCCTCGCCGACAGCAATGTACTTCCGGTCGATCGAGTGCATCAGCGGGTGCGGCGTGACCCACTGCTTGGCTATCAAGTAAAGTTGATAGAAGACGGATTTGTCGCGAACGTAGAGCTGAAACCGCAGCTTTGGCGAATCGACGGCTAGCCGGTCGTAGGTTTCGTCGGCTTTGAGCCGAAGGACATCATTGATGCCCACGTAGTAGAGGATGTACCTGGTGTGCAGGCCCTGAATTCTGTCGAACCATGACGCGAAGTTTTTGATATGCCCGATGGTCGATTGCCCGTCGATGCCTGCGTTTGCGATTACCAGTTTACGGCCATCTGCAGCAAACCGCGCCTTCAACACGGCTTGATAGGTAGCCCCGTCGTCCAAGTATCGCTGGTCGGTCGTACTTCCGCCAACGGTGATGATATCAATGTCGGCAACATCGCCATCCAAGCCGCGAAAACCGTAGTTGTCCCTGGTGTAAGTCGCAATTCGGTCGTCACCAGGTACGGGGCTTTTTCGTACCAATTTGACATTGCGGGACTGCGTGAACTGGTAGAGCGCGCTTGTCTCTTGAAACCATGTCCCGAACACAAGTTCAACAATGACAATTCCAATGGCGAAAACCAGAGCATTCACAGCAATAATCTTGGCGATGTGATTGTACGACGTCATGGATGCGAATCCAACTCAAGAGCACACTTGCACTTCAATTTCAGCATCGCGTTCCGATGCGCTTTCCACAGTGCACAGTAGCCCGTGATTGGCGGCTCCATTTCGCAGCTCATGAATCCGTAGAAAGCGTTCGAAGTTTGCAGCAAAATTCGTCATGGTGGTAGCATGAGGATACCTTGCGCATTCTCATTGTTCGCGCATATGGCAAACGCCGCTTCATTTATCTCTAGAGGCATCAGTCTTTCTGCTGATGTTTGAGCACAGCGCAGATGAACCCAAAAAAATGTCCGTCGTGATCCCGATAAAGCATTTATCCTAAACTCTACTCCCGACTGTAGGGAGCAGGGTCTCAGATCAACGCCGCTAGTTCTGTCTCAGAGGCGTTGATGTCCGACTTTCAATTCGGCTTCAGGCGCTCGATGTAAGCTCGAACGGCCCTTAGCTTTGGCGTCTCTGCAATGGATTGACCAAGATATTCCGACAACCCCCAGCAGCCATATTTGTTAAATTGTGATACGTCGGATAGCAGAACGAGAAGGGCTCCGTCTGTTTCTTGACGCCAAATATCCATATAGTCTCGGTACAATTGTTCCATCCTTGGATGCCGGTTCACTGGGCCACAGAACGTGTCGCTGCCTGACGCGCTGACCACGGCTTGGCCGGCTTCATATGTGATCAGAGGTAAGCCGACCGCGTCCGCCAAGCGGCGATCGGTACGAATTTGCTGGCGTACGCGGGTGAGGTTGAGCTGCAGCGCTTCGAGCTGGACATCCTCCGGCTGCGTCTCGATTGTTTGGCTCGACGGATGATCCTCATCGAAACTGAAATAAGGGGCGATTGCGAAGGCATCTACTTTCTGTCCCACTCCCGGGAAATCCAGGAGTTCCTTGTTTCTCCATGCATTTCCCGCCTGCCCCGAAAGTACGCGCACAAACCGCTCGGTCGATCCAAAAACCTCTTCGAAAATCTTGAACATCTCCAGCGCTCTTGTGGCGTAGTACTGATCGATGCTCTTCATATTTCGTCGCACGCGTTCACTCTCGACGAAACTGAACGGCCATTGAAACGTGTTCCAAACCTCGTTCGAGTATTCGATGTAAAACTTGCGACCTCCGTCGAGGCGCTCCTTGATGAGTTTGGCCATCTCGCGAACGTAGTTATCGTCTGCCGCGGTCGGGATGGTGAACCAAGGACTGGCGCCCACGTAATTTGCGAAGTCGATCATGTACTCAAGCGCAACTCCGCCG
>JBJXHD010000001.1:0-171628 GCA_046160845.1 Hyphomicrobium sp. | reverse complement strand
CGCGCCGCCGCCAACCGGCCCGACATCGCCGCCATCGGCACGCCCGCGCCGGGGTGTGCCGACCCGCCTGCGAAGTAGAGACCCGGAATCCGCGTGACCGCCGCTGGCCTTTGAAACGTCGCGTTGGGGCCATGACTGGCGAGGCCATAGAGCGCGCCGCCTGTCGCCGGAAACAGTTGATTGAACTCGTAGGGCGTCGTGCTCACGCCGTCGTGCGCGCCCTCGATCGTCAGCCCGCACGCCTGCAACAAATCCTGCGCGCCGCGTTCGAATCGCGCCAGATCGGCCTCCGAAAAGGCGCCGAGATCGCCGTCTGGCGGCGCGTTAATTAGTAGTAGAAGCCGCTCAGGCGCGCCGTCCTCAAGCGTGGCTCCGCCGCCCCGGTCCTGCGCGCACACATACACGGTCGGGGCCTCTGTCAGCGTGCGTCGATTGAAGATCGAGTCGAACTCGCGCATGTAATCCTCGGCGAAAAAGACGTTGTGATGCGCCAGGGGAAACCCGCGCGTCGTCGTCCTCGCACACCACGTAATCGCCGACAACGATCTGGCCTCGCGCGGCGCGACCACCGTCGCCCGCGACGGCGCGCTCCCAAGCAAGCCGGAGGCGACCGCATTGGCGTCGCCATTAAAGACCACGGCGTCGGCCTCCAAGTGCTCGCCACTCTCGAGCACGACGCCGCGCGCACGGCCGCCGTCGATGATGATTTCGCGGACATGCGCGTCGAACCGATACTGAGCGCCCTGGGCCACTCCCAACTTCTGCAACGCGCGCGCGACCTCGTGCATGCCGCCGCGCACCAGCCAAACGCCATCCTGTTCGACGTGCGCGACCAGCATCAACGTCGCCGGCGCAAGGAACGGCGACGAGCCGACATACGTCGCATATCGGCCGAACAACTGGCGCAGCCTCGGATCATTGAAGTTTTCCCCGATCGCCGACCACATGGATTTCATCGGCGCCGTGCGCCACAAGGCGTCGAGCCGCGACAGCCCGACCCGAAAAACAAGGTCGAACGGATTGGATGGCTTCTCAGTTGCGATGAAGGTCTGCACGAGGGTCCGGTAGATGTCGGCGCCGCGTGCGCAAAACGTGCGATAGCCCTCGGCCTCCTTCGGCCCCGCGAAGTCGGCGATGGCCTCGGCCGATTTGTCGATGTCGGCGAAAAGATCAAGCCGGCCACCCTGGCGCCAGGCGTGCCGGGCCAGAATATCGGCAGGCGTCAGATCAAGGTGCGCGTCGAGCCGCGTTCCGCAATCCGCGAACAGCCCTTCGAAGATCCATCGCATCGTGAACACGGTCGGCCCTGCGTCGATCGCCGCGCCGTCGACCATCACGTGACGCATCTTGCCGCCGGGCGTCGCGGCCCGCTCGAGCACCGTCACATTCGCGCCGCGCCGGGCGAGATCGACCGCTGCAGTCAGTCCGCCGACGCCGGCGCCGATGACGATGATTCGGTCTGCCGTCATCACAGACGCCGATTTTTGAGGATCACAATGCGGCGTCCGCAGTTGGCGCCTGCCGCCTGCAGGGCCCGATAGTGAATTCGAATGGCGCCATGCCCAAATCCCTGCTGTCGCGGCCGATCGACTACGATCTTGACTGCAAGCCCATGGGCATTCAACCCGCACGAACGGGTGTTCGCGACCAAAAAACGCCGAGCTTGACCGTCGCCTGCGGATGCGATCATTCAAAGTCAAACGACGACGGGAGCCTGCGTGTACGTCCCCCCGCGACCCAAGCCGATCTCGGCCGTGGCCGCGCTGCTTCGCGCGGCGGTGCGCGGCGATGGCGATCTGTTGAGCCTGCTGCCCGCCGAAGCCTATCGCATCGAAGCCGGTTGGCTAGGCTTTTCGCGACGCTCCATTTTGATAGTCAACGCGCCGGATTTGACCCGTCGCATCATGGCCGATCCGGACGACAACTTTCCCAAGAACGATCTGATGGTCGGCGCGCTCGAACCGCTCGTTGGGAATTCTATCTTCGTCTCCGGCGGCGATTTATGGCGCCGCCAGCGGCGCATGATCGATCCCGCGTTCTCGCACATTCACCTCAACCGCGCGTTCGCCTCCATGGCCGCCGCCGTCGACGATTATCGGGATAAACTTGACGGCCGTGCGGCGAGCGGCGAGACGTTCTCCCTCGATCTCGCGATGAGCGAACTGACAGCGGACGTCATCACGCGCACGGTGTTCTCGACGACGCTCAAGTCGCAAACCGCCCGCGACGTGTTTGAAAGTTTCAGCGCATTCGAGCGAACCGTGGCGCATGTCGAAATCAAGCGGCTGATCCTGGAAAAGCCTTGGGCGAAAATTCCGCAGCACGAGCGCGTTCTGGCGGCCTGCGCGCTGATCCGCCGGCATCTTGGCGATCTCGTCGACACGCATATCGCGGCGACAGGCGGCGCCTACAACGACATCGCCGCCGCCGTGATAGGCGCTCAAGACGCATCAACCGGCGTCAGCTTCACGCGCGAAGAAGTCATCGACCAGCTCGGCGTATTCTTTCTCGCCGGTCATGAGACGACCGCCAGCGTGCTGACATGGGTGTTCTACATCCTGGCGACGCAAGCCCACGTTCTGGCGCGCATGCGCCGTGAAATCGCCGAGGTCGTCGGCGACGGGCCGGTCGAGTTCGAGCACACCAAGCGCTTGCCCTACGTCCGCAACGTGTTTCGCGAGACGCTGAGACTATATCCACCGATCACCTTCATTCCCCGCGTCGCCAATGAGAAAGCCGAGATTGGCGCATTTCGCGTCAAGCGTGGCGCAATGATCATGATCTCGCCCTGGACCATTCATCGCCACGACCTCTATTGGCGAAATCCGCACGCTTTCGACCCCGATCGTTTCGGCCCCGAGCGTGAAGGCGAACTGGTTCCGGGCGCATATCTGCCGTTCGGACAAGGCCCGCGCGTGTGCGTTGGGGCGGCATTCGCGGCGACGGAAAGCGCGTTAATCCTAGCGGAATTGGTGCGCCGCTTTGATTTCCACGTCCGCAATCCGCAAAATGTACGCCCCGTGGCGCGCTTAACGACGAGTCCAGCCGAAGAAATCATTTGCAGCGTGACGCAGCGAATCTAGCGCGCAGGCCGCCAGCTGATGTCGAAGGTCGACGCTTCCCCGAACGATTGCTTCTTGACGATCGACCGCCAGAGAATTTGCGACGCCGTCGCCGGCATCAACAGAAACGGCAACGGATCGCGCCGCGCCCAACTGACATCCTGCGCCGAGATGAGATGTCGGAGGTTCGCCTTGAACCGAGGCGGGTCGAATAGCGAAGTCTGCGTTTCAGTCAGGCAGGGATAGAACTGCTGCATGAAAAGCGTCTTCCGGAACGCCGGTGCGTCCGTCGGCTGATCGAGGATCGCAGCGATCAGGAATTCCGGCGTGACGAAATGTGCGCCGCTCGTGGCGCGCGGGTTGCACTCTATGGCATAGGCACGGCCCTCAGCATCGACGATCATGTCGAATGAAACGAAACCCGTGTACGTCGTCGCCGCGACGAAGGCGTCCACCCACGCGGCGATTGCTGGCATGTCCGGCACGCGCTCGAAACACACCGCGACCGTCCCGGACATCACGGCCGCGCGATAGACGACGGTGACGCGAGCCTCGCCGCGGTGCGCGATCGAGAACGTCGAGTAAAGGTCCCCCGCAATGCGTTGTTGCGCGATCTCCGGCTCATCGGCTTGCGTTGCGGGCAATGGCGTGTTCCGCGTGAAGAATCGCACGCCCCGCCCCGAGCAGGAGCATTCAGGTTTGATCACATAGTCTCCGGATGCGGCGATCGCGCCGGCGCCGGGGTCACCGAGGGCGCACGTCTTCGGCGCGTCCAGCCCGAGCGCGTGGGCTTTGTTGGCGAAGGTCCGCTTGTTGTAGAGTTCGAGAACGAGGTCTTGCGGCATCGTGAATATTGAAACGCCGGGCGCGAGCACATCGCGCAACGCCGCGACGTACATCGTCTCTTCGGAGACGGGCACGACGAGTTCGACGCGTTCGGAATCGATGACGGCGCGAATGTCTGAAAGGTAGCGGGCGCGGTCCGTAACAGGCGACGTGATGGCGTAGCACTTGGCGATGGCGTTCGAAACGCGCGTCAGATGCCAGCGGAAAGGATCGGCGACGATGACGCGCCAGCCGGCGCCCGCGAAGCCGCGCGCAATGTCGAGCGCTTTCGGCAACCTGCCGATCGTCAAAAGTACGGTTTTTGTCATTGTCGGAGAAATCTGGTCTTCGAGTGGCGGGAAGTATTCAATTCAGACTATCGGAGCCCACAACCCGACGAAAGGCGCTCCAATATTGATGTGTGGCCCTCTTTGGCGCGAGTGGCAGGTATGCCCAAGCTGACTTGAAAAAGCGCTAATCAAGCCACACGTCTCCAATGGTTGCGCGCAGTCCGGCCCATGGGCTGCGCGCGGCCGGGTGGGCGCGCCTGTCGTCGTGTCAGGCGCTCAATCGGGGTTGGTATGAGCATCCGAGATACAGATCGAGGCTACGGCGTTGTGTCGCGCGTCCTGCACTGGACGATGGCCGTCGCGATCTTCGCCATGTTCGCTCTCGGCTACTGGATGGTCGGCCTCGATTACTACAGCCCCTACTACACATCCGCCCCGGACCTTCATCGCAGCGTGGGGATTCTTCTAGTCGTCGCGCTGGCCGGACGCCTCGCCTGGCGCATGGCGAACGTCAAACCCGACGACAGAGAGTTGACGCCCTTCGAGCGGCGCGCCGCCGCTGCTGTGCACTGGGGCTTCTATCCGTTGCTCCTCGCGCTCTCGATCAGCGGCTATTTCATATCGACGCTCGACGGTCGTGGCATCGACGTCTTCGGATTGTTCACCGTGCCGTCAATCCTCGAATACAAGGGCTGGGAAAGCGCCGCCGGGTTGATCCACGAGATTCTAGCTTACGCCACAATGTTCGTCGCCCTGGTCCATAGTCTCGCCGCCGTGAAGCATCACATCATCGACAAGCATCCGACGCTGTCACGCATGTGGTCGGGTCCCGCATAGAATTTTTTATCGCAAGAAAGGAACACAGTTCATGAAGTCTCGTCTCGCGCCGCTCGCCATCATCGCCGCTCTGCTCGCTACGTCCTTGCCGGCCGCCGCGGCTGAGTTTGTGATCGACACGAAGGGCGCGCACGCCTCGATCAATTTCCGTATCAAGCACCTAGGCTTCAGCTGGCTCGTCGGCCGGTTCGATACGTTCTCGGGAACCTTCAACTTCGACGACAAGGACCCCGCCGCCTCGAAGGTCAAGGTCGAGATCGATGCCGCAAGCGTCAACTCCAACCACGCCGAGCGCGACAAGCATTTGCGCGGCGAAGACTTCCTCGATGTCGCGAAGTTCCCGAAGTCGACGTTCGAAAGCACGAAGGTCACCTCTAGCGGGCCTGACAAAGCGACCATCGTCGGCAACCTGACGCTGCATGGCGTGACCAAGGAAGTTACGATCGACGCGACGCGCATTGGCGGCGGCGCAGACCCTTGGGGCGGCTCGCGTCAGGGCTTCGAGGGCGTTACCAAGATCGCGCTCGCCGATTTCGGGATCACCAAGGAACTCGGCCCAGCGTCAAAGGAGGTCGAGCTGACGCTGCACGTCGAAGGCGTGCAAAAATAGCCGGTTAATTCAGCCTGAGAATTGCATCTTCTATTCGCCCGCGCGGCTCCATCCGCGCGGGCTTTTCATTGCTGACCAGACGGTCGCTTGACCGGTCGGGCGAATGCCAGGACGTTGGGCGCCATCGCATCATCGCTTACAAAACGGACGATCCGCCGAGCCAATTACCGGAGACGCGCTCATGTATGAAACCGCCAATCTCGCCAACCTGCCGCACATCCGCGCCCAGGCGCCGACCACGATGCACGCCTTCGAAGCCTTCGATCGGGCGGCGATGGCCGCCGGCGCGATCCCGCGCAAATACAAGGAACTCGTGGCGCTTGCCGTGGCGCTGACCACGCAATGCCCCTACAGCCTCGAAGTCCACCGCACCAACGCCGTCAATGCCGGCGCCACCGACGTCGAGATCGCGGAAATCATATTCTTGGCAGCCGCGATGCGCGCAACGGCGGCTGTCGCGCACGGCACGCACCTGCTGCGCAAGCCGGCCTAACGTCAGATGCCCGCATCTTGTCCTTCGTCGGGATCGTCGATCGGCTGGGGGTCTGGGTCGGGCCCCGGCGCCTCTTCGATTGGCTCATCGACCGTTGCGACGGTTCGTCGATCGGGTTGCCCGGGCGCGGCGGGTCGCCGTCCGGCGTTTTGGGCAAATGCTCAGGGCTGCGGGCGGGTTTGCGCGGATCGCGCGGTTCGGACGACATGATGAGCGCTCCTAGATAACGACGGTGCAAACGTCGAAAGGAACGCACCGATGGCCACACGAGTTCCGCGCGCCACGCCGGACGTCACGCCTCAGACAACGCCGAAGCCGCGTAGGGCCAACGCCGCGAGGCTGAGCGCTGCGAGCCAGATGGCGACTTCTGCCGCCCGGTTCTGGCGCGCCTTCTCACGCGCAAGCCGCGCCACCGTATCGTTGTCGAGGCGCAGGCCGGACTCAGCCATCGCCGACAAATCTTTGATGGTCGCTTCGGCCCGCCGCGCCAGGTCTGGGGCGCGCAACAGCATTTCGCCGAGTGAACCCGCGCCGCGGCCGACCTCCTGCAATCGCCCGATGACGCCGAGGTTCGCCTCCATCCAGTCCCGCGCTACTGGCTCGGCCGCGCTCCACATGTTGAGATTGGGGTCGAGGCTGCGCGCCACGCCCTCGACGATCACCATGCTTTTCTGCAGCAAGATCAGCTCGGGACGCGTCTGCATGTCGAACACGTCGGTGTATGCGAACAGCTGCCCCAGCAGGTCGGCCATCGAAATCTCTTCTGCCGTGCGGCCGTGGATTGGCTCGCCGATTGCGCGCATCGCCTGGGCGAATTCCTCGATGGTGTGATGTGGCGGCACGTAGCCGGCCTCGAAATGGATGGCCGCAGCGCGATAGTAGTCGCGCGTGATGAGGCCGTGCAGGATTTCGGCGAGGAACCGGCGCTCGTTCAAACCAAGCCGGCCCATGATGCCGAAGTCGACGGCAACCACTGTTCCCGCATCGTCAACGAACAGGTTCCCTTGGTGCATATCGGCGTGGAAAAAGCCGTCGCGCATCGCATGCCGCAAAAAACCGCGAATCACGACGAGGCCGAGCGCCCTCAAATCGAAGCCGCGCGCGCGCAACGCCTCGTGGTCGGCGATCGACGCGCCGTCGATCCATTCGAGCGTCAACACGCGCTTCGCGGTGCGCTTCCAGTCGACGGCCGGAACTCGGATGCCTTCGTCGGGCCGGAGATTATCGGCCATCTCGGAGATGGCGGCGGCTTCGAGCCGCAAATCCATTTCGAGATCGGTGGTGTGCTTCAGGTTGTCGACGACGGCGACCGGTTTCAGCCGGCGCACCGGCTCGTAGTATTTTTCGGCCATGCGCGCCGCGAAATAGTAACTGTCGAGATCACGGCGAAACCGCTTTTCGATATCCGGACGGAGGATCTTGACGGCGACGGGCGTCCTGACGCCATCGCGCATCACGTACGCCTTGTGCACCTGCGCGATCGATGCAGCGGCGACGGCCGGCCCGAACTCGATAAAATGATCTTCGAGCTTGCCGCCGAGCGCGCGTTCGACCGCAACGCGGGCTTCCGCCATGCTGAACGGCTCGCCCTTGTCTTGGAGATGGCGCAGGTCGTTGGCGAGTTCAGGGCCGATGACGTCGGCGCGCGTCGCCAGAAACTGTCCGAGCTTGACGTAGCTCGGCCCGAGCTGCGTCAGCGCCGAACCGACGCGCTTGGCCTTCGGCGTGTCCGCCTGAAACGGCGTCGCGATCGCCCGGATCGGCGCGGTTAGAGCGTGCGCCAGTTTCAGCGGCAGCGGCACCGGCACGCCCTTGGGCACGAACCGCACGCCATGCTGAGCCAGAACCAGGCCGGCTCGCGCCAATCGCAGCGTGTTGAGTAAAGCGCCGGGCATTTGGTTCCGTCGGCGTCCTTCGAAACTGCCGGTCTCGGCCATCGGGCCAAATCGCAAAAACCGGCGAAGACTTTGCCTTGCAAGGGCTTTTTCGAGGTTCCACTTGGCGCTTGCGACCTGTCAGGTCAAGCGCGCCGCCATCATCGGGTAAAGAAGTTCAGGTCCGGTGTACGCCACGTGCGCCAAATCGCCAGATACAACGCAGATACAACAACGGCGTCCGCCGCTAAGGGCCGGACGCCGCTGGCAGTGAAGCAGGGAGCCGCGTCAGCCTTTGGTGCAGAAGTTGGCGCGCCCGCGGCACGTCACTTGTCCGCCGTCCGGCTTGCAGGAATAGCGTTCGCCGTGAACCGAATATCCTTCGACCTTGCCGGTCGACAGCCAGCCCGGCCAAAGGCCCCAGCTAACCGCCTGAACCATCGTTTCCATCACATACCATTTGGCCGACTCTGTTGAGCCAGCCGTCGCCTTCGCCGCTTTGGTGACGCAGCCCGCTTCTGCCGCCGTCGACAGGCAAGCGATCGACACGGCGATCGCCGCCCCTGCAAATTTAAGTGTTTTCATCATCCCCTCCGTCAAAGTCAGGTGACCGGTCCCCGGACCGGAAGTGCTTGAGAAGGGTACGCGCCGATCAATGTCCCGGTCAACCTCGACCCACCAGGCCGGTCAGATCTTCCAGCCGGAGTGGATCGCCGCGATCCCGCCCGTAAGATTGCGATAGGTCACGCGGTCGAAGCCCACGGCGCGGATCATGCCGGCGAACGCCTCCTGCTTCGGGAACTTGCGGATGCTTTCAACGAGATAGCGATAAGACTCGGCGTCTCCGGCTGCGAGCTGGCCGAGGCGCGGAATGACCTCGAACGAGTGGAAGTCATAAAGCCGGTCAAGAACAGGAACCTGGCACTCGGCGAATTCAAGACATAAGAACCGGCCACCCGGGCGCAGCACGCGGTAGGCTTCGGCCAAGGCGCGGTCGATGTGCGTGACGTTGCGAATGCCGAAGGCGATCGTAAACGCGTCGAACGTCGAAGCTGTGAAGGGCAACGCCTCGGCATTGCCTTCGACGCAGGAAATGCGGTTGTCGAGTCCGGCCTCGCGCACACGGCGCTGACCGACCTCCAGCATTTCCGGACTGATGTCGAAAATGATCGCAGTCGCATTTGCCCCCGACGCGGCGGCGTAACGCAGCGCGATGTCCCCGGTGCCGCCGGCGACGTCCAAAAGCCTGAAAGGCTGCTCGCCGCGCGGCGGATTGAGCAGCGTGATGAAATCGCTCTTCCAAAGTCGATGCAGCCCGCCCGACATCAAGTCGTTCATCAGGTCGTAGCGCTCGGCGACAGAGGCGAAAACGCGATTGACCAGACCCTGGCGATCAGCCTCGGGCACGTCGCGATAGCCAAAACTCGTTGAAGTCGGGTCGGCGGTCATGTTGGGCGATGATAGCCGGCTTGGCCAAACAAAGTCACGTCGCGATCAACGGGGTTCGTCCGACGATCGGCGGCAGGGTTAGCGAGACGCGGGCTTGCGCCGCAACGTGGGCTTCGGCTCCGGCCGCGTCGGAATCAGGCTCTGTTTGCGATGATAGGCGCTAGCGCGCACCTCGGAGACGAAGGCGACGCCGATCTCTCGGCCACGCCGCCACTTCACGACGCAGGAAACTTCGACGCCATCGAGCTTGACGATGAGGTCGAAAGTATCGGGGGGCGTCATCCCGACCTCGAGAATAAGCCGTGCGCCGACATTCGAAAAATCGCGAACCGCGCACGGCATCGTCGAGCCGAGCTGATTGAAGCCGATGACGCCTTCCTTGAGTACGCGGTGGCGCGCGGCGTTCCGGGCCGCCGTTCCGGGCAGACCAGAGTCGTCGCAGCTCGGCTGGCGAGTCATTGAACTTCTCTTAGGGTCTGAAGACCCGAACGAATGCTTCGAAGAGTTTAAATTTTATCGACAAAGCCTGAAGAGTGCGTTGATAACCCATATCCACTTGATCGCATCTCAGTCGAAAGACCGATTGTGCCTGAGTTACCGGAAGTCGAAACGGTCCGCCGCGGTCTGGCGCCAGTCGTGGTCGGGCGCAGGATCGTCGAACTCAAAGCGCTGCGCCCAGACCTCAGGTTTCCATTGCCTGAGCGGTTCAGCGAGCGGGTAGCGGGTCAGACCGTCATATCGCTGTCGCGCCGCGCGAAGTATCTCGTCATGGGATTATCAAGCGCTGACGCCGTCATCATGCATCTCGGCATGACCGGCCGACTGTCGATCCATCGCGACGCCGCGAGCGTCACGCCTGGCGACTACGTTTACGGCGCGAGCAGCGACCCGCGCCACGACCACGTCGTGCTCAGTTTCGAGGACAATGTGCGCGTCGTCTATAACGATCCGCGCCGCTTCGGCTTCATGCTAATGATGCCGGAATCCGAGCGAGAGGCCCACGCGCTCTTTCGCAATCTTGGCGTCGAACCTCTCGGTCCCGATTGGACCGCCGACTACATCGCGAGACGCGCCCGCGGCAAATCGGTGAATCTCAAAACTTTCGTGATGGATCAGCGCGTCGTCGCGGGTCTTGGCAACATCTATGCATCGGAAGCGCTGCATCGCGCCCGCCTGTCTCCCAACCGCAGTGCAGCGTCGCTGGCCGATCGCATCGGTCGACCGACCACGCGGGCCGAGCGGCTGGCCGACGCGGTGCGTCTTACGCTCGAACGCGCAATTCTCGCCGGCGGCTCAACGCTCCGCGACTATCGCCAAGCGGACGGGGCCAGCGGCAGTTTCCAGAACGAGTTCGCCGTCTACGACCGCGCCGGCGAAAAGTGCGCGAGTGACGGTTGCAACGGCGTCGTCAGAAAAGTTGTGCACGGGGGGCGCGCGACCTATTTCTGCGGTCGCTGCCAGGCTTAACGATTGGCGTCGGAATTGGGTGCGGAGGTGAGAGCCGCATGTGTCTGCACGACCAGAGCACTGAGCGCCACGATCGCCAATCCGCCTGAAAGAAAGATGGCGTTGGCGGCCCAATCGCCTTTCTCGGTGGCGAATTTGTCTGCGGCCGCCATCCAGATCAGCGCACCGGCAGCCGCCAGCCCCTGCAGCGCCGCAAGTTTAACGGCGAAATCGACCGATTTGCGCGACGTGATTTCGCTGCCTGGCGCCGCAGTCGTCAGGCGATGCGCGTAAACGGCGTTAGCGATCGCAATGAGGCTGAACACCAAGCCGTATTGCCAGCCGTGGCGCCAGTGCAGCGGCGTCACAATGTAAAGCGCCAGCATTGCGAGCCCCGCCCAACCCCACGCAAGCGCGGCGAATTTGGCGGTTTCGCCGAGGGCGGCGGCATAAGCGTCGGTTCCTTGTCCTGCGATGCGCCGGAGCGCTGCGTTGGCGGCGATGGCCGCGGCGATAAGTGCAGCGGCGAACAGCAGCGCTGTCAAAGTGATCGCCAACCGTTCATTGGCGAAAGCGAGAGCCGTCATCAGCGCGATGCTGGCTGCCGCCGCCAACCAGAGCCAAGGCCTTATCGGGTTGGAAGTCATGACGCGGCGCGCGTCATCGCGACGTTCGCAATGCGTTGAGGCTGATGGCGAGAATCGCCAAGCCGCCGAAGAAGAAGATGTTGCAGCCGGCCCAGTCGACGTAGCGGATGTCGCGTGGAAATTTGCCATCGACGAACATGCTGATCAGACCAGCCGCGACGCCGACGATCTGCACGATGATGAGCGTTCGTCCGACCTTGACCACAGACTGATCTACGACGCCTTTCGCCTCATCGCGCTCTACCGTCCGCGCAAACAGCAGACTGCCGACGGCCGCAATCGCGAACCCGAGACAGAAGTGCCACCATTCCTTCCACTGTCCCTCAAGAACCAGATTGTACGTCGCAAAAATGCCGAGCGCGCCCCAGGCCCACACCAGCGCCATGTTTCGGGCCGTCGATCCCGCAATTAAGTTCTTCGAGGCGCCGCTAGCGACGAGACTTTGGTTTTGCCTCATTGCCAGCAACGTCAGTGCCAGCGCCACACCGCCGCATGTGAGGAGGTGCAAAGTCGGGCGCGTGGCCGCGGCCGCCAGGATGATGGCGCAGAGCGCGAATGCCAGCGCTGCCGTCCAGCCAAGTGTCGAATGCATGTCCGTGCAATTCCCTGCCGATGTGGCCCGATAAAGTCCAAGGCCTCGCTCCGCCTCACTCTACAGCACCTCACTTCGGCCGTGTCACGCGGTGAGGACCTGAGACCAAGGGAGAAGGGCGCGCGGACGACCCCTGAAATCCGCGATTCTGCCCGCCAATGCGGCCGTTTGGCGGGGCTCCGGCACGTTGACCCGGGCCCCTAGCGCCGCTATACGACCGGACAATCGCCGCTTGAGATTGAAATTCTGAGCGGCCTCAACTGATCACAACCCAATTTTGACGCTGGCCGAGACTGGCCGGCGACGATTTTGGACCAGAAAACCAAAAGGACACCTCCAATGGCCAACACGTCGTCGGCGCAGAAAGCCGCACGTCAAATGATCCGTCGCACTGAAGTCAACAAATCGCGGCGTACCCGCGTGAAGTCGGAAGTTCGCGCCGTCGAAGAAGCCATCGCCGCTGGCGATCAAAAGAAGGCCGAGGCTGCGCTTCGCGCCGCCGAGCCCGTTCTTGTTCGCACTGCGCAGAAGGGCGTGATGCCTGCCAAGACGGCGAGCCGCAAAGTTTCTCGACTCGCCAAGCGCGTCAAGGCCATGTCGGCCTGAGCCGCGGATCGATCGATCGGCGACTTTTTCTCCTCGTTGCATATTCGCAACGGTAGAGAGCGGGCCCCACGTGGGCCCGTTGTGTTTTGAACGTCAATAACGTGCTGGAATCTCGACTGCGATGCTCTCGCACTGACGATGTGCAAAGAGCGCCACTGAGACTCGCCACATGAGACGCGCAAGCGGAAAATGAAGATTGCGTGACACAACCGCCGGCAGCGCTCGGCGCGCAAGGCAGTCGATTTTCCGCTCCGAAAACGGACGCTGACTCAGCCGCTTGTTAACAGCTCTTCGTGCAGAGCATCAGTTTTTCCACTGCCGCTGTGGATATGTTCTTCGCGTCTTCGGCGCCAATCAACGCGCTCCCCGAGACTTGCCCTCGCGACGGTTAATAGATAGTGAAGAACCCGTGGAAGGCAGCGGGGTAGCTATCGTCCATGAGAGATTGGTCGACGAGCGTAGAATCCAAGTCGTTCGCCAAATAAGCGACGCTGGATACTTTCGTCACAAACATTTGGTCTTAGGCGTCATCTCGCTTTTTCTTGAGCGAGCGGAAGAACTATTGTTCCGTTGTTTCAAGACTGACTTTTTGGCCAAATTGGCGCCAGACCAAAGTTTGCGTGAGGGGCAGTTGTCAGAAGGAGGAGTTGTCCACATCGAGGATGTTTCGCCCACTGAAACGTGGTCGCGCCTCGAAGCGGATCAAAGAGCCATCCTAGTCGACGTTCGCACACGTGCGGAGTGGGCGTTCGTCGGTGTCCCGGACCTGAAGCGACTTGGTCGTCAGGTGCTGGTGGTGGAATGGCAGTCGTTTCCAGATAACCGGACCGATCCGCAATTTGCAGATCGGCTCGCATCGGCGCTTCAGGCGCAGGGGGCGACAGCCTCCGACGAAGTATTTTTCATCTGCAGATCCGGCGGCCGCAGCCGGATGGCGGCAGAAGCAATGGCGGCGGCCGGTTTCGGCCGCTGTCGGAACGTGGCGGACGGGTTCGAGGGGCCACTCGACCAGAACCGTCACAGGGGTCAGGTCGCAGGCTGGAAATTGGACGGCCTGCCCTGGATCCAAGGCTAAACGCGGGACTGAAACAGAACGAAGGAGAGCGAAAAAGCGCCGGCACATGGCGCTGGAAGGCGCTGACGTCGGTGTTGCGAGGGCAGGCCGCACGTCATGAAAGCGCGTTGGACGTCACACGAAATGCGTAAGTGGGGAGAACTTCAATGCAAGCAGCACAAAAAGCGGACGTCACGGCGAACAAGGGTGGGAACGGTCCCATCGACGCGGCGGCGGCGGTCGAAGGTCGCGGCCAGACGGTTCGCGCCATTCTCAAGGCCAAGCTCGGCGAGCAGGTCTATTTGAGCTGGTTCAAAAGCATGGAATTCGAAAGCTTCGATGGCCGGACGGTCAAGGTCTCCGTGCCGGTGAAGTTTTTACGCAACTGGATACAAGAACACTACGCCGAACTCCTGCTGCATAGCGCGCGCGCGGAATTCGCCGGCGCCGAGCGCGTCGACGTGATCTGGCGCGAGTTGGGCGCCCCGCAACAAAAAGCCGCCGATGCGACGCGCGCTGCAGAAGCCGCGGACCACGCCGCCAAAGCCGGCGAAACGCATGCGCCTGAACCCGCTGAACGGCTGCTGCCGGGCCGTCCTCAGATTGCGCCGCAAACGCGCACAAGCGCTGGCGGCCTTGAAGGCTCGCCGCTCGACCCGCGTTACACCTTCGAGAGCTTCGTCATCGGCGCTTCGAACCGCATGGCGCATGCCGGCGCGACGCAAGTCGCCGAAACGGCGATGACCGACAATCCCGGCTTCAATCCGCTCTACATTCACTCGCAGGTCGGTCTCGGCAAAAGCCACTTGCTTCAGGCGATTGCTTGGGATGTCAAGCGCCGCGCGCCGCAGGCCCAGGTCCTGTACCTCACGGCCGAACGCTTTCGATATCAGTTCGTCGAGGCGATCCGCTCGACCGATCCCCTGGCCTTCAAGGAGCGGTTCCGCAACATTCACCTTCTGTTGATCGACGATCTCGAATTCCTCCAGGGCGAAAAGACCGAACAGGAGTTCGAGCACATCATCAACGCACTGCTCGACGGAGGCAAACAGGTGGTCGTGGCCTCGGCCCGGGCGCCCAATCACATCGAGCGCCTGAACGAACGCATGCGTTCGCGCCTGCAGCGCGGTCTCGTCACCGAGCTGCTGCCCCTCGATTATGAACTGCGCCAGAAGGTGCTCGAAAAGCGCCTCGCTGAAAAACGCGCCGCCGACCCGTCCTTCTCGTTGTCGCGCGACGTGCTCGATCTCCTGGCCGCACGCCTGACGGAGAACGGTCGCGAACTCGAAGGCGCGATCACGCGGCTTTATGCGACGTGGCAGTACATGCGCACGCCGATCACCCTCGACATCGCCGAGACGGTGACGCGCGACCTCGTGCAAAATCTCGAGCCGCGCCGCATCAAGATCGAGGACATCCTGCGGATCATTTCCCGGCACTACGGCGTGTCGAAAGGCGATCTGCTTTCGCAGCGTCGTCATCGCTCCGTCGTCTGGCCGCGCCAGATCGGCATGTGGCTGGCCAAGCAGCTGACCGCCCGGTCGCTGCCCGAGATCGGCCGGCGCTTCGGTGGCCGCGATCACACCACCGTGCTCCACGCGATCCGCAAGATCGAAGGTGAGATCACGAAAAATCCGCGCCTCGAGGACGAGCTCGAGGAGCTGAAAAAGCAGCTCAACCACTAGCGCGAACGGAGTCCCGGAGCCCGCTACCCGTCGTGCTCCGGGCGAGACCCCCGTCGCCCTAGAGGCCGCCCCGCCGCCCCCCGGCGGTGCGGCCTTGCCCGCCCTGATTGAAAACGGCGTTTCCCGTGTCGGAGACGCGGACTAGCTGCTACATCTTGGCTTGAAAAGTAGGCCCCGTTCGGCTCTCATCCGGCGGCGGCGATTCCGGCTTATCGCCGGCAGACCGTTTCTCGCTCCACAGCGTATGCCCGGTCGATCCCGCCACGGGAAGGCGGACATCGGGCGCGCCCTCCGACAGTCAGAATTGAGGATCACTATGCGTCTCGACATTGAACGCGGAGAGTTGTTGAAGGCGCTGGGACATGTGACGAGCGTGGTCGAGCGGCGCACGACGATCCCGATCCTGTCGAACGTGTTCCTGAAGGCGTCGGGTTCCACGCTGCAGTTCAAGGCGACCGACCTCGAGCGCGAAGTCAGCGAGAGCGTCGAAGCGAAAGTGCACACCCCGGGCGCGCTCACCGTGCCGGCCCACATTCTGCACGACATCGTGCGCAAACTCCCCGAAGGCGCCGAAATCGACATTCGCCGCGACGGCGACAAGGAACGCCTCACGCTGACCTCGGGCCAATCGCGCTTCAGCCTGCAGACCTTGTCGGCGGAGGACTTCCCCGATCTCGCCGTCGGAGAAATCGGCCACGAATTCATTCTCGACGCCGGCGACCTGAAGCGTCTGATCGAGAAGACTCGCTTCGCGATTTCCACCGAAGAGACGCGCTACTATTTGAACGGCATCTACCTGCACACCGCCGAGACCGGCAAAAACAAGACGCTGCGCGCGGTGGCGACCGACGGGCATCGGCTCGCGCAGGTCGAACTGCCCCGCCCCAAGGGCGCTGACGGCATGCCAGGCGTCATAATTCCGCGCAAGACCGTGCACGAGTTGGCGCGGCTGACCGAAGACGTCAGCGCCAAGGTGAAAATCGGCGTGTCGCAAACCAAAGTGCGCTTCGAAATCGGCCCCGTGGTGCTGACCTCGAAACTGATCGACGGCACGTTCCCCGATTACGGCCGCGTCATTCCGCACGCCAACGAAAAGGAACTGAAGGTCGACAAGGCGATGTTCAGCGAAGCCGTCGATCGCGTGTCGACCATCGCCAGCGAGCGCGGTCGCGCCGTGAAGCTCAATCTGGCGAAGGACAAGCTCATTCTGTCGGTCAACAATCCGGAAGGCGGCAGTGCGACGGAAGAGATCGGCGTCGACTACGGCGCGGGCCCGCTCGAAATCGGCTTCAACGCCCGCTACCTGCTCGACATCGCCGGCCAGCTCGAAAACGACGAGGCCCGCTTCCTGCTCAACGATCCCGGATCGCCGACCATGGTGCGCGACGGCTCCGACGAAGGCGCGCTCTACGTTCTGATGCCGATGCGGGTTTGAGGACGCACTCTATCGGCGTCTTGCCGCTAGCCAAGCAACGATCGCGCCTACAACGGCGCCGATTGGGCCGCCGATAAATGCCGCTGTCATCTGGGCTTCCAGAATCCGATCGTGCGTGTTGGATGAAAACGTCATCACGCCGAAATACCAGGCCAACGCGCCCAACACGTAGCCGGCGGCGAGGCCAATCAGGACGACCAGAAACGTGCGCATGAACGTCTCCCGATTGTTGGCGCAACGGCGAAGCGCTTAGCGTAGTCGACCGGCGGCGCGCGCAGAAGAGCGGCGATTGATCTCTCGCATTTGAAAGGTGAGGCGCGAAGCGCTCCCACATTGTCATCCCGGCCGAGCGGAGCGAGAGCCGGCACCCAGCCGTGCGCGATACGCGAGAGTTGAGCCCTGGGTCCCGGGTCTTGCCGCTTGGCGGCTCGCTCGGGATAACAGAAGGGCGCGTGAATCGTAGAATCGCGCACGCGATGATAAGCACAATGCATGACGGCTCCTGAACATGCGCTCTGGGTCGAGCGGCTCACGCTCACAAACTTCCGCAGCTACGCATCGGCCACGATCGAAACGTCGTCCGCGCCGCAGGTGATCGCCGGCGCCAACGGGGCCGGAAAAACCAACCTGCTCGAAGCCGTCTCGCTGCTGGCGCCTGGGCAGGGCTTGCGCCGCGCGCCGTTCGTCGAACTCGCACGCGCCGGCGGCGACGGCTCGTTCGCGGTCGCGGCCCGCGTCCACACGCTCTCGGGCGAAGCCGACATCGGCACCGGGATTTCCGCCAGCGAAAAGGAGAATCGCGCCGCGCGCATCGTCCGCATCGACGGCGCGACGCAATCGGGCTCAGGCAGCCTCGCCGACTATCTCGAAATCGTCTGGGTGACGCCGGCGATGGACGGACTGTTCACGGGCCCGGCGTCCGAGCGCCGGCGCTTCCTCGATCGCCTGATCCTGTGTTTCGATCCCGCCTACCGCACCATCGCCGGCCGCTTCGAACGCGCGATGACGAGCCGCAACCGCCTGCTCTCCGATGGCGTCAGGGACAATGCGCAGCTCGCCGGCTTCGAGCGCGTGATGGCCGAGAACGGTGTCGCCGTCGCGGCGGCCCGGCTCGAAGCCGTCGCGGCGATGTCGGCCATTATCGAGCGGCGCCGCGCGCGCGATCCGAACTCGGCGTTCCCCTGGTCGGACCTGAAGCTCCAAGGCGGACTCGAAGACGCTCTGGCGCAGGTCCCTGCCGTCGAAGCCGAGGACCGCTACGCCGCGACCTTGCGCGATGCGCGCGAGCGCGACCGTGCCGCCGGCCGCACGCTCGACGGACCGCACCGCTCCGATCTCGCCGTCGGCCACGGCCCCAAGGCGCTCGCTGCGCAGCTCTGTTCGACAGGCGAGCAGAAGGCGCTGCTGCTCGGCCTCGTACTGGCCCACGCCGAGCTGCTGACCGAGCGTCAGCAGGGGGCCTCGCCGATCCTTCTGCTGGACGAGATCACCGCCCATCTCGACGCGTCGCGCCGCGCCGCCCTGTTCGACGAAATCCTGCGCCTCGGCGCCCAGGCCTGGATGACGGGAACCGACGTCGCGGCCTTCGAGGCGCTCACTGGCAAGGCGCGATTCTGGGGCTTTGAAGGCGCCGCTTTATCTCCGTTTTGAGGTGCTGCCCACCGGCAGCAACATGTCGCACCTAAAACACTGAAGTATATCGCAATTTTTCGTCGATTTAACCGCAGATTCCTGGCGCTTTTCGGCGCGTTTTGTGCTATAAATTCCGTTGAAATTTCCCCCGTTTTCGACAGGCCAACAATGAGCGCCCAGCCCGCCAAAAAACCCGCCACGCCCGACGACTACGGCGAGGACAGCATCAAGATGCTGAAGGGCCTCGACGCGGTCCGCAAACGCCCCGGCATGTATATCGGCGACACCGACGACGGCTCGGGTCTGCACCACATGATCTACGAAGTCGTCGACAACGCCGTCGACGAAGTTCTCGCCGGCCACGCTACGATGTGCCAGGTGACGCTCAATCCGGACGGCTCGTGCACGGTACGCGACGATGGCCGCGGCATCCCGACCGGCATCAAGAAGGACGACGACCAGGCGCCGAAGCGCTCGGCCGCCGAGATCGTCTTCACCGAGCTGCACGCCGGCGGCAAGTTCGACCAGAATTCCTACAAGGTCTCGGGCGGCCTGCACGGCGTCGGCGTGTCGGTCGTCAACGCGCTGTCGTCCTGGCTCAAGTGCCGCATCTGGCGCGAAGGCAAAGAGCACGTCATCGAATTTCGCCACGGCGTACCCGTCGCGCCGTTGAAAGTGGTCGGCGATGGCGCCGGCGAGCGCGGCACTGAGGTCTCGTTCTTGCCGAGCACGGAGACGTTCCACAACGTCATGGAGTTCGACTACGCGACGCTCGAACATCGCCTTCGAGAACTCGCATTCCTGAACTCGGGCGCGAAGATCCGGCTGACGGACGCGCGCCACGCCGACATCAAGCGCGAAGAGTTCATGTACGAAGGCGGCACGGCGGAATTCGTCCGCTATCTCGATCGCTCGAAGTCTGGAATTCTGCCCGAACCGATCATGATCCGCGCCGAAAAGGACGGCATTGTCGTGGAAGCGGCGCTCTGGTGGAACGACAGTTACCACGAGACGGTCTTGTGCTTCACCAACAACATCCCGCAGCGCGACGGCGGCACGCATCTCGCGGGATTTCGAGGCGCGCTGACCCGCATCGTCAACAAATACGCCGACGAGAGCGGGCTGACCAAAAAGGAGAAGGTCGCGCTGTCAGGCGATGACGCGCGCGAGGGTCTGACCTGCGTTCTTTCAGTCAAGGTGCCCGACCCGAAGTTTTCTTCGCAGACCAAGGACAAGCTCGTCTCGTCCGAAGTGAAGCCCGTCGTCGAGACGTCCGTTGGCGATCAGCTCGGCGCCTGGTTCGAGGAGCACCCGAAAGAAGCCAAAGCCATCGTCGGCAAGATCATTGAGGCGGCGTTGGCGCGCGAAGCGGCGCGCAAGGCGCGCGATCTCACCCGGCGCAAGGGCGCGCTCGACGGCCTGCGGCTTCCGGGCGGACTTGCCGAGTGCCAGGATCGCGACGCGTCCAAGACGGAGCTTTTCATTGTCGAAGGCGATTCGGCCGGCGGCTCCGCCAAGCAGGGCCGCAAGCGCGAATTCCAGGCTGTGTTGCCGATCCGCGGCAAGATCTTGAACGTCGAGCGCGCCCGCACCGACAGGATGCTGTCGTCCGAGCAGGTGACGAACATCATTGCGGCGCTTGGCACCGGCATCGGTCGCGACGAATTCAGGGTCGACAAGCTGCGCTATCACAAGGTCATCATCATGACCGACGCCGACGTCGACGGCGCTCACATCCGCACGCTGCTGCTGACATTTTTCTATCGGCAGATGCCGGAGCTGGTCGAGAAGGGCCACGTCTACATCGCGCAGCCGCCGCTCTACAAAGTGCAGCGCGGCAAGGCGCATCAGTATTTGAAGGATCAGCGTGCGCTTGAAGACTATCTGATCGACCAGGGCCTCGCCGACGCCGTGCTGACCGCCGGCGATGGAACCGAGCGCGCGGGTCGCGATCTGCGCGACATCGTCGAGCAGGCGCGGCAGATCGCGGGCGGCATCAACGGCCTGCACTCGCGCTATGCGCGAAATGTCGTTGAACAAGGGCTGATCGCTGGCGTTTTCGATTTAGCGCTTCTGCAGTCGTCGGACAAGGCCAACGCCGCGGCCGCGAAAGTCGCGCAGCGCCTCGACGACATCTCGGAGGAAATGGAGACGGGGTGGGAAGGCCTGTTCGGCAGCGACGGCTTTGTCTTCAAGCGCGAAGTGCGTGGCGTGACCGAGGTTCACATGCTGGATCGCGCGCTGCTCGGCTCGCTCGACGCGCGACGCCTCAACGAGCGCCTTCCGCACCTCGTCGAAATCTACGGCAATGCGGCCAAGCTCAAGCGCAAGGACAAGATTGACGTCATCTCGGGCCCTCGCGCGCTGCTCGACGCCGTCTACGACACTGGGCGCAAGGGCGTCGATCTGCAGCGCTACAAGGGCCTCGGCGAAATGAACCCCGAGCAGCTCTGGGAGACGACGCTCGATCCGACCATCCGCACTCTGCTGCAGGTCAAGGTCGGCGACATCGCCGAAGCCGACGAGATTTTTTCCAAGCTGATGGGCGACATCGTCGAGCCGCGCCGCGACTTCATCCAGGAAAACGCGCTGAACGTCTCGAATTTGGATGTGTGATGGCGCAAGGGAAGTTAGCCATCAAGTGGTAGTGTACGTCCCCTCAATCGTCTTGCCGTCCTTCGCGCCAAGCCCGCGCTTCTCGATATGCCGCCTGAGCAGCGCCACGTTCTTGCGATTTGAGCGATAGACGACGTCGAACACGTCGCCGACGATCGGAATTGCGCCGAGCACCGTGTCGATCGTCGTATTCGCCGCCATGCGCGCGATCAAAACCTTCGAAGCTCCGAGCCGCCGCGCCTCCCAGATGATGTAGCCGCCGACAGCGCTGGCGATCGCGTCGCCGATGACCGGCACGAGGCCGAGCAGCGCGTCGAAGCCCATGACGATCTGCGTGCCGGGGATGGTAATCGCACTGTCCATGATCTTCGCCAGCGCGTCGAGGCGTGCAAGCGAGTCCGCCACGGTCGTATCGCGCGCGACCCCGCCGCCCGACGGCGAAAAATCCTCATAGCGCTCTGCGATGACGCGACTGCGGGTCGTGGACACGAGTGACATCCTCCAAAGCGCCGCGCTGGCAAGCGCAAGTCACGGCGGCGAAGACATGGGGTTTCAGCGGCGGTTTTCAAGATTGGTGGCCGCCGCACGCAACGGACAACCCGCGCAGCGCCGGTCGGTTCCCCGCCGCTCAGAGCCGCTTGCGGCCGGGCAGCGCCCGCGTCGCCTTGCCGGCGGCTTTGGCGGCGCCTTGCAGTTCGGCGCGGAACTCGTCGCGCTTTTCGTGGATCGAGGCGATGACCAGCCCCGTCGGCACGCCGAGGCCGACCAGCGCCGCCTCCGACAGCTGCAAACTCGCCTCGATCGTTTCCGGCACGGCGTCGGTCACGCCCAGAACGTAGAGATGCCGCGCGTGCGTCGCGTCCTTGGCGCGCGAGACGATGGGCAATTTCGGATAGGCGCCGCGGATCGCCGTCACGATGCCGTCAATGGCCGACTGGGTGTGGATCGTGATGATGGTCGCCTTGACGGCGCCGAGCCCGCAGCGCTCGAGAAAATCAATCTGGCGCACGTCGCCGAAGTAGACGGGCTTGTTCTTCCGGCGCATATCGCTGACAAGCCGCGCGTCGTGGTCCACCGCGACATAGGAAACCTTGTGCTCTTCGAGCATGTCGCCGATCAGCTGGCCGACGCGGCCATAGCCGATCACGAGAGCAGTCGACGGCGTCTCGAGCGAGGGGAGCGCCGCGAGTTCCGGATCGCGCGCCGCGGGTTTCGCCGTCGCCGCGTTGACGCGCCGCGCCGCCGCGCCCAGCAGAGGGATCATCGCCATGGTCAGCGCGACGGATGTCAGCAGTAATTTGGTCGTCTCGGCCGGGACGAGACCCGAACTCAGAGCCAGCGTCAAAACGACGAAGGCGAACTCGCCGCCGGGCGCCAGGAGCGCCGCGGATTCAAGCGCGGCCGGTCGGTTGACGCCGAACAGCCGCGCCAGCAGATAAATCACGAGCCCCTGCAGCACGACATGCGGGATCGTAAACATAGCGATCGCCTTCGGCTCGGAAATGAGCAGGCCAAGATCGAGGCTGAGCCCCACCGAAAAGAAGAACACGCCGAGCAGCAGCGATTTGATCGGCTCGATCGTCGCTTCGACCGCGCGGCGGTATTCGGTCTCGGCCAGCAGCAGTCCGGCGACGAACGCGCCGAGCGCCATCGAGAGGCCAGAAAGCGCCGTCGCAAAGCTCGTTCCCACCGCGACAAAGAGAGTCGCTGCGATGAACATGTCCTGGTTGCCGGTCTGAGCGACGAGGCGGAACAGCGGCTGCAGCAGGTAGCGGCCGATGGTGACGATCAGGAACAGCGCCGCGCCGGCCTGCGCCAGCGCCGTGACGATGCCGCCGCCGACCGAGCCGTTCGATTTCGGATCGAGCACGCCGATCAGGAACAGGATCGGCACCACGGCGAGATCCTGGAACAGCAGGATCGCAAAGGCCGTTCGACCGGTCGAGGTCGCCAGCCGCTTCTGTTCCGCCAGAACCTCGATGACGACGGCGGTCGACGACAGCGACAAGGCCGCGCCGATCACCACCGCAGCCGTCGGCGACGCTCCGAGCAGGTGCGCCAAGACGCCCGTAATCGCCGCGCATGCCAGAACTTGAAGGGCGCCAAGTCCGAACACGAGCCGGCGCATGGTCAAAAGGCGCTCGAACGAAAGCTCAAGCCCGATCAGAAATAGCAGGAACACGACGCCGAGCTCAGCGAGTTTCGCGACGCGCTCGGGGCTCGAAATCGTAATCCAGTCAAGCGCGGGAACAGCAGAGGATAGAAGGCCAAGGCCGTGCGGGCTCAAAATCGCGCCGGCGAATAGGAAGCCGAGCACAGGTCTGATGCGCAAACGATGCATCAACGGCACGACGACGCCCGCCGTGCCGAGCACGACCAGCGCGTCTTTGTACGTCGAGAAATCGCTCTCAGCCGACATGGAGTGCTCGCATTGCCAGGATTCGAGTATGGAGGCCCGGCGAGACGCGCGCACCAATCATTTGCCGCGTCTCCGCAAGGAAATCGCCGTCTCCGAAGCGCCATCGTCGCACGTCGCTTCTTCGTCCCGAAGCAAAGTCCGCATTCACCCGCAGGTTAACTGAACGTTAATGCGCGGGGCATAATTTGAGCAGCTGAGAGCGTGCGCCCCGCCGCCGAAGCGCTATGCGCCCGGCCCGCTGCGGTCATCCGGCGCGGGGAGTCGTCGCGGGTCGATGGGTATGTTCCGGCGTCCATTTTCGAAGCGCGACGCTCAGCGCGAGCGCGACTTGAACGCGCCGCCGCCGTCGCTACCCCGTCCATTCAATGTGATCGCACATCTCGCGACGCGGCCTGCGCCCCGTTTCGAGCCTGCGACCGATCTGGCGATTGATCCAGCTCAAGTGAAACCGCGCGGTGTTCTCGGCCGCAACTTCCGCCGCCTCTCGATCAAGGCGCGCATCGCCGTGCTCGTACCCGTCATTCTGATCGGCGCCGCCACCGTCGATATGGCGGCGATGATGGTTTACTACACCATTGCGTTCCCGCACCCGATGTCGATGCGCAACAAGGAGCGCGCGCCGGTCGTCCGCATCCTCGCGCGTGACGGCTCCGTGCTCGCTGAACGCGGCGCCGCGCACGACTTCATGCCGCTCGACCTCCTGCCGCGCCATGTGCAGGCCGCCGTCGTCGCGACTGAAGATCGCCGCTTTTTCCAGCATCACGGTATCGATCCCGTTGGGCTGATCCGCGCTTTCTTCGCCAACCTGCGCGCCGGCCGGTTCGTACAGGGCGGCTCGACACTGACGCAGCAGCTCGCCAAGAACCTATTCCTCACGCACGAGCGCACCTTGGGCCGCAAGCTCGAAGAGTTCGGCCTCGCCTTGTGGCTCGAACTCAGGCTCTCCAAGAACGACATCCTCGAACTCTACCTCAATCGCGTCTATTTCGGTGGCGGGGCCTACGGTATTGAAGCAGCGAGCCAGCGCTATTTCGACAAATCCGCGCGCGGGCTGACGCTGGCCGAATCCGCTATCATCGCCGGTCTATTGAAGGCGCCGTCGAAATATTCCCCGGCCTCCAGTCCTGGCGCCGCGCGCGCGCGCGGACGCGTCGTCCTCTCGAAAATGGTCGACGCCGGCGTCATCTCGCGCGTCGAGGAACAACATGCCCTGGCCGAGCGCGTCGTATTCGATGCGCCGAAAGAGTCCGCCCAGTCGGCCACCATCGACTACGCCATCGAGTTCGTGCTCGAGCGCTTGCCGCCGCTGGTCTCCGGCGGCCACGCCGAAGTCGTGGTTGAGACGACGTTGGATGCGACTCTCCAGCGCCGCGCCAGCGAGATCGTCACGGCGAGTCTCGACAAGCAGGGCGCCGCGCTTGGCGCCAGTCAGGCGGCGCTGGTCGTGCTCGATCCGGACGGCGGCATCAGGGCCCTGGTCGGCGGCCGGCGCTACAGCGACAGTCAGTTCAACCGCGCAGTGAAGGCGCGCCGGCAACCAGGTTCGGCGTTCAAGCCGTTCGTCTACCTCGCGGCGCTGGAAAGCGGCATGACGCCGTCGACGATGGTTTATGATTTGCCGCTATCGATCGGCGGCTGGACCCCGCGCAATGACAACGGCCAATACGCCGGCCAGATTTCATTGCGCCGCGCCCTAGCGCAATCGGCCAACACCGTCGCCGTGCGCCTGATCCGTCAGATCGGCGTGCGCAAGACCATCGCTGCTGCCAAGCGCCTCGGCATCCAGTCCGAATTGCGCGACGATCCCTCGCTCGCGCTCGGCACGTCGGAAGTGACGCTGCTCGAAATGACAGGCGCCTATGCCGTATTCGGCAATGGCGGCGTCGGCGTCGAGCCCCATGCCATCCGTTCAGTGCGCCTCAGTTCGGGCCGCGTGCTCTACGCGCGTGAGGCGCAGCGCGCCGAGCAGGTCATCGAGCCGCTGATCGTCGGCGAGATGAACGACATGCTCAACGCCGCTGTCACCTCCGGCACCGGACGGCGCGCCGCGCTGCGCGATCATCCGGCCGCCGGCAAAACCGGCACGACACAGGATTTCAAGGACGCCTGGTTCATCGGCTACACCAGCCATCTGACGGCCGGCGTGTGGATCGGCAATGACGACGGTAAGCCGATGACGCGCGCCGTCGGCGGCGGACTGCCGGCCGAAATGTGGCGCCAATTGATGCAGCCCGCGCACGAAGGCAAGGCGCCGTTGGGTCTGCCCGGCACTGTGCGCCGGCTGCCGGGCGCGACCGACGACGAGGTCGCTGGATGGGGTACGCCGTCGGTATCAGGCGCGCCGCGCGTCGATCACGTCCGCGAAACATTGCCCTGGCTGGCATCGCCGGACGAAGGAATTCCACCTGCGGACGCCGCCGCGCCGCTTTATCCCCAGGAACGGATAGACGATCAGTTTCTGGAGCGCGTTCTTTCGGAAGCGCCGCGCGAAACCGCCCCGGAAAGCGCGAACCGCCGCCCGAGCGGCCTGATGTCGCTCGGCGCGCTGTGGGGCGAATAGCGCTCTAGGATTTTTTAGGTGGAGCGGCCGTGCGCGGCGCCGTAGCGATGCAGATCGGGGCCATACACCTGCAGCCACGATTTCGAGAGTTCGTAGTTCGGCATCGCCTTTTTCACCAGCGCCCAGAAGCGCGGGCCGTGGTTCATTTCGGCAAGATGCGCCACTTCGTGCGCGGCGACGTAGTCGAGAACATGCGCCGGCGCCAGCACGAGGCGCCACGAAAACGATAACACGCCCGTCGTCGAGCAGGATCCCCAGCGGGTGGTCTGATCGCGCACGGCGATGCGCTTGGGTTTCAAGCCAAGGCTGCGCGCATGAAACGTAACGCGACTGTCGAGATCGCCGCGCGCTTCGTCGAACAGCCAGTCGCGCAGCCGTCGCGATGTATGACCGGCGGGACCTGGAACGACGATGTTCGGCCAGCGCTCGGTGGTCGAAGCGCGCGTCACGCCCTGCGGCCCCGTCGCGTGCGCGACGACGATGCGATGCGGCTCGCCGCGCAACGGCATCACAGCGCCGTCAGCGAACGGCACGGGATCGGGCAGACTGTCGAGCCGCTCGCGCACCCAATCGATGTGCCGATTGAGAAACGACCCTGCTTCGTCGAGATCGCATTGCACTGGAATGGTGACGAGCACCGCGCGCCGCGTGCGGCTGACTCTAAGGGTCAGTCGTCGCGCGCCCGGGTGCCTGCGAACCTCGAGTTTGGCGCCGATGTCGTCCAGGTTGGAGCCTGAGGTCTTGGGCGCCGGCGCAGGTCTCGACTTTCGCATTTCGGAGGTAACCTTTTTGAAAGCGGCATCGCGCTCTCGATCATTGCGACGACGATTTCGGAATTCGGCGCCCACGCCGACTCCCGCATGCCATTGCCTGCCTAGCAAGGTTCGCCGCGTCGCTCCACACCGATCCTTACGCTGTCATCGCGCGGCGGGATACTGTGGCGCGACAGTCGCATTGTTTGCCACGCCTCAACGCAGGATTTTGTCCAGCGCGGTCGCAACTTCGTCGACATCGTTGGAATGCGGGATCGGCGCGACGAACGCGCCGTCCTTGCCCATCACGTAGAATAGCGCCGCGTGATCATAACTGTAGCTGTCGGGGTTCTTTTCGTCTGTGACCTTCTGATAATACACGCGATACGCCTTTGCAGCCGCGGCCACTTCGTCCTCGCTGCCCGTGAGGCCGACAAGCCGCGGATGAAAACTTTTCAGGTACAGCGCCAGTTTTTCGGGCGTATCGCGCTTTGCGTCGAGCGTGATGAACACCGGAGTCGCGAGATCGGCCTTGGCGCCAATCTTGTCGAGCGCCGCTGTCAACACTTGCAGGCCTGACGGACAGATGTCAGGGCAGTTGGTGAATCCGAAGAAGATGATGGCGTACTTGCCGAGAAAGTCTTTCTCGGTGACGCGTTTCCCCGTTTGATCGGTCAAGGTGAACGGACCGCCGACAAGCGCTTTGCCTGTCGTGGTCGCTTCAGCGGCGGGGGGCGGCGCATCGGGCGCACGAAGCGCAACAAGCGCAAGCGCGGCGCCCGCGGCCAATCCGGCCAGAATGATCCCGATCGTTCGCGGCGTCATGGCCTTGCGATCTCCAATGTGAATTGCGTATTGAGGACACGCCCGGGCCGAGTTGTGGTCCAAGCAACCGGGCCGGACAAGTCCGACGAACCTGCGGCCTCCCGTCACGAGGCGCGCTGCAGCGGCGATCGGGCGACATAGGGCGAAGATGCGCGGCAATACGGCTCATAAGGCGGCAGGCGTTCAAGGCATCGTGAACGAACGCGAGAGCCAACTGCGTCTCGTCACCACGGTTCGCTTGCGCTGGGCGGCGGTGCTCGGCCAGTTGCTGGCCGTCGTCGTGGTGACATCCGTCTACGGCTTCGTCATGCCCGTCGCCGCCTGCCTGACGCTGATCGCCATGTCGGCGTGGCTCAACGTCTATCTGTCGATCCGCTATCCCGCGCGCTACCGGCTAAGCACACCGTTTGCCACCGCATTGCTCGCCTACGACGTGCTGCAACTATCGGCGCTGTTGTTTTTTACCGGCGGACTCGAGAACCCGTTCGTCGTGCTGTTAGTCGCGCCGGTGACGGTGTCCGCCGCGACGTTGCCGCCCCGCGCAACGGTTATTCTCGGCCTTCTGGTCGTCGCCATAGCCGTGGTGCTGGTCAAGAACTACTATCCGCTGCCGTGGTATCCCGGCATCCGCTTCGACCTCGAACGTGACTACAAGGTCGGCGTGCTCGTCGCGCTCGTCGCCGCGACGGGGTTCCTGGGTTTTTATACCTGGCGCGTGAACAAGGAGGCGCGGCAGATGTCGGCGGCCCTGGCAGCGTCCGACATGGTGCTGGCGAGCGAACAACGGCTCCATGCGCTCGACGGCCTCGCCGCCGCCGCCGCCCACGAACTCGGCACGCCGCTCTCGACCATCGTGCTCGTCGCCAAGGAACTTGAGCATGAGCTTGGCCCCGACAGCCGCTACCGCGAGGATCTGCTGCTGCTGCACAGCCAGGCCGTGCGGTGCCGGGAAATCCTGCAAAAGCTGACGCGCCGCCCCGACGAACAGGACCCGATGCACGCCAGCCTCGCCATGCGCGAACTCTTGGATGAGGCGTGCGAGCCCTATCGCAACCGAGGCAAGCGCATCATCGTGACCGCAGCCCCCTTCGCGGACCTCGATGAGGCCGGACGCGCCGAGCCGGTCGGGCATCGTCGGCCGGGCGTCATTTACGGCCTCGGCAACATCATCGAGAACGCGGTCAGCTTCGCCGGCTCCGAAGTGCATCTCAGCGCCCGCTGGAACGCCAAGGACGTCGTCGTGACCGTCACGGACGATGGACCTGGCTTTTCACCCGACGTGATGGACTCGATCGGCGAACCCTACGTCAGTTCGCGGCGCCGCGAAGACGTGAGCACTCAGCAACATTCGGGCCTTGGCCTTGGCTTCTTCATAGCCCGAACCCTGCTGGAGCGGTCGGGCGCAAACGTCAATTTCACCAACCAGTCGGCGCCGCGCACCGGCGCCATCGTCCAGGTCGCGTGGCCGCGCGCCGTTTTCGAACTGCACCCCTCGGCATTCGAATGGCCGGGGAGCCGCGGTCCCAAGGCAGGACCTACTGCCAAGCCGGCTTGATCCCGGTCGGCGCGCTGATCTCGTAAAGACGTCAACCTTAACCCCACAACCCAACCGGTTTATTATTGCTTCCGGCCCGGATTAGGAAAACTAGGGGTTGCACCCCCGAAAGCCGCGGAGGATTATGCGGCGCTCTCATAAAACAAGGGGTGGGAAGCCCCGGAGGATGACTTGGCCACCGAAGATCTCTCATTCAAGCAGGACGAACTGCCGGCAGACCGCTCGCTGGTCATCGTCGACGATGATCGCGCGTTCCTGCAGCGCCTTGTTCGCGCTATGGAAACTCGCGGTTTCGAGGTGCGCTTCGGCCATTCGGTCGCCGAGGGCGTCGATCTGATCCGCGAGAAGCCACCGGCGTTCGCCGTCGTCGACATGCGGCTTGAGGACGGCACCGGCCTTGACGTCATCGCCGAACTGGCGCGCGTGCGCCCCGACTCCCGCGCCATCGTCTTGACCGGCTACGGCAACATCGCCACCGCCGTCAGCGCCGTAAAGCTCGGGGCCGTCGATTACCTGGCGAAACCCGCCGATGCCGACGACGTGACCGACGCTCTGCTGGCCCCCTCGGACTCCAAAGCCCCTCCGCCGGACAATCCGATGTCCGCCGACCGGGTGCGCTGGGAGCACATCCAGCGCGTCTACGAGTTGTGCAACCGCAACGTCTCCGAGACCGCGCGCCGGCTCAACATGCACCGCCGCACGTTGCAGCGCATCCTCGCCAAACGCGCCCCCAAGTAGCAAATCAAGTAACCAATCCGCGACACGACTTAATCCGGCGTCACACGATCCTCGAGGCCAGCCGCCGGATCGTGCAGCGCATGAAGGCGCATGGCCGACGTTCGGGCGAATGACAACGTCAGCGCTTTCCGCCGCGCAGCCGAAAGGGGCGTCAGCGCCGAACGCCGCACCACGCCTCCGCCGTAGCCGTCGGCCAGGATCAGCCCTTGCTCCTCGGGCAGGATTTCAACAAGAAATCCCGGCGCGACCGCGAACGAAAACCGATCGCAATAGTCGAGATACTCCGGCCATTTCTGGTCAGCGTTAAAATCGGCGATGCTCGATTTGATCTCGATGATGTGGATCTCGCCGCCGGGCCCAATCGCTGCCACGTCCGCGCGCCGGCCGTTGCCAAGTTGAAGTTCTGCAAGGCTTTCGCAGCCGCTCTGGCGCATCAGCCGCTGCACGCCCCTGAGAATCGCCGCGGCAGCGCGCAATTCTGCGGCTCCCGAGGCGCCCGTAAAAATTGCGTTGGCGGCTGACGGCGCGGTCATGGTTGCGCCATTATGCGCGTGCGAACATCGAATTCAAGCCGCCCCAGGGCGCGCATTTTGCCGTCCGCAATGATAGAGTTGGTTTCTACGCAACTTCGGGGACCATGATGTTTTGGCGTGCGAAATCGGGGAAGCCTGGAGACGCGCCGGCGTCCGTCGACGCCACGGTGCCGACCGTGAACGCCGGATCGACCGCGCCCGGCGCGGCGCCCGACGCTCTGACCAACGTTGTTTCGCTCGTTCCGCAAAAGCTTTCCGACCGCCTCGCGGACATGGTGACCGGAGGCGGCGCATCGACGCGCAGCGCCAAGGACTTCGACAGCGTGGACGCGCCTGAAGTTTTGCGCACGGCCATCAGTCAGGTCAAACCCGGCGGCCACATTCTCGTTCTCTCCAGCGCCGTGGCCGAGGCCTGCAGGGCCGTCATTCAACTCGCCGAGATTCGCGCTGAGACACTTGAGGCGCCGCCCGACTGGATCTACGTTCCCGACGCCGATCGTCCGGGCCGGCTCGATCCGATTTCGCTGCCACATGCCGAAGGCGCCCGCTTCGTCGGCGACGCCAACGCCGCGCTCGAAAAATCCGCCGCCATGTTCGACCGCCTCGTCGCGGCCGACGATCATCGCCTGAGCCTCGAACTGCTGGACGAAGAATTCCGCCGTCGCAGCGACGCAGCCATCGAGGCTGTGCGCCGCCGCGCCGAATCTCAGAACATCGCCGTCATCAAATCCTTGAGCGGGTATGTTCTGGCGCCGATTCATGATGGCCGCGCCGTTCGGCCCGAAGTCTTCCGCTCGCTGCCCGAGGGTTTGCAGCGAGACGTCGAAGCGAAAATTTCAGCCCTCGAACTCGAATTACAGAACGTGGTCACCACGTCGCCCGAGTCCGAGATGGAGGCCGACGACAAGCACGCAGCCCTGATACGCAAGGTGGCGCGCCGCGCCGTGAAGCCGAACCTCGCCGTGCTCAAGAAAATGTACGCCCACACCAGCGGCGTCGCCGGCATCACGGATCGGCTGGAACAGATTTTCGAGGAGCGCGCCGTACTGTGGCTGCGAAACCCGGCGTCCCGCACGTCCGTCGCCTCGATCTTCGGGCGCAGCCTCGGCGCCTTGATCGCCGAAGGCGCGGGCGGCGCCCCCGTGGTTGTTTCTCGTGGAACGTCGGTTGAAGATTTGACCGGAGAGATCGGACGCGACGTCTTCGGCGCGCCGGCCATTCGCGTCGGCGAATTGATGCGCGCCAACGGCGGCATTCTCATCGTCGAAGCTTGGCGGCTGGCGGCAATGCCGCAGATCTGGGCTGTTCTCAGCGCCGCGCTTGACGGCCGTACCTTGCAACCACGCCCCGCCGCCGGCATCGTCGTCACCGCGGAGCCTGCGCCCCTGTCGCTGACGTTGATCGTCGTCGCCGACCCGGGCTCGTGGAAAAAACTTGAAGCCATCGATCCGGGCGCCGCGCACCACTTTGCCAAGGTCGCGCACGTCGCCGCCGCAGAGGCCGGCTCGTCCGATAGCCGATCGCGATGACGGCCCACGTCGCCGAGGCCTCGGAAGGCAGCGGTCGCGTTCTCCTTTGGCTCGATCCGACAATTCTCGCCACGCGCCAGGCCATCGAGGCGTCCGTGCGCCTTGCAGCCGCCTACCGCTCCGAACTCGAAACCGTCGACGTCGAGCCGCCCCACGTCGAATTCGCCGAGGGCGTGCCGACCCGTCGGGTCGCAGCGCGCAATTCCCCGGCGATGTCTGTCGGTCTCGACGACGATGCGGCGCGAAACAACCTCGCCGCACGCCAGCGCCGCGCCGTCGACGAGTTCGCCGCCACGTTTGAAGTGCCCGTCGCCCACACCAGCGTCGCCGGCGACGCCATCGACCGATTGGCGGAAATGTGCACCGAGCGCGGACCATGGAATGTCGTCGCCTTATCGCGCATGCCGTCCTTGGATATCGCCACGGTGATCGCCGGCATCTTCGCCAATGTCAGCGGCGCGACGGGCGTGCTCGTCGGCTCGCGGCGTCTCAGCCCCTGGTCGGGGCGCATCGCCGTTGTGGCGGAGGACGGCGAACGCCTGCCGTCGATGCTGCGCGCCGCTGATCGTATCGCCGGCCGGAAAGGATCGACGCACCTGATCGTCGCCGCGCCGACGCAAGCGGCGTTCGACGACCTCGAAGCCCAAGCGCGGCTTCTGCCGGAAGGCGGCGGTCGGCTGAACTTCGCGCCGTCACGCCCGACCTTGAACTACGAAGGCGCACTGGACGACGCGCTGATAAAGACCGCGCCCGATCTGACGATCGCCCGCTTCGGCGGCACGCTGCTGTCGGACGGCGCGGCGTTGTCGCGCACGCTGGCGCTGACGGGCGCGGCGTTTCTTCTGGTGCGCTGACGGCGCCGAACCACTAACCCGGCGTGAAAAACTCCGGCCCCGCGCCGACGATCTGCGGATCGACGGCGCCGATCGCATCCAGATCCCGGCCGTCGTAATTGATCGCTGACAACACCGATCGAATGGTCTCAAGCCGCGCCCGCCGCTGATCGTTGGCCCGCACCACGGTCCACGGCGCGATCGTCGTGTGCGTGAAACGGAACATCTCGACCTGCGCTTCCGAATACGCGTCGTATTTCGTCAGCGCCGCCAGATCGACGTCGGAAAGCTTCCACTGCTTCAGCGGGTCGTGCCAGCGCTCATGAAAGCGCTTGATCTGCATTTCCCGCCCGATCGTCAGATAGAACTTGAACAGTTTGACGCCGTCGCGAACCAGCAAACCTTCGAATTCCGGCGCTTCGCGCAGGAAAACCGCAAGCTGGTCGGCGTCACAAAAACCCATCACCCGCTCGACGCCCGCGCGGTTGTACCAGGACCGGTCGAACAGCACGATCTCGCCCGCCGTCGGCAGTTGCGCGGCATAGCGCTGGAAATAGAGTTGCCCGCGCTCCGTCTCCGTCGGCTTCGTCAGCGCGACTGTGCGCGTGTTGCGCGGATTGAGGTGCTCGCGAAAGGCGTTGATGCACGAGCCCTTGCCGGCGCCGTCGCGGCCTTCATAGAGAATGACCACCCTGCCGCGCGTCTTGATGTTGTGGGTCTGCAGCTTGATCAATTCGATTTGCAGCGCTTTCAGCTGCTCCTCGAACTTCTCTCGCTTCAAGCGCTTTTCATACGGGTAGCCGCCGGACGTCATGGAGGCTTCGTCGATGGCGTCGGGCAAGTCCGGATCGTCGAGCGAAAAGCCTTTGGGCAGCGCCGTCGATTTAGCCGCCGCTGGGGGCGCCGCCACGGCTGTCGTGGCGTCGTCCGACGAGGTCTTCGCCTCGTCAGCGTCTTTCGGCTTCCCGTCTTTCGACTTACCGTCTTTGGCTTTCGCCATGCTCAACTCCCACGCGTCCGATCGCTGCGCCCAATCCGCCGAGACCGTACGCTGAGGGTTTGAAAGCGGCCAGCGCAAATGAAAAGGCCGGCAGCGCCCCCGCAGCTGCCGGCCTTATCGCTGCCGAGCCGGAAAAAGTCTTCCGGCCAAACCGCAGCTATCCTTAATCACACGCGCGAGCGTCGAGCGTCAGGCGCTTTCCTTCGCTTGGGGCGCGAGCGTAAGGCTCGGAACCTCGATCGGCGTTTCGACACGCTCGCGGCGACGCGGGGCGGCCGGCTGGAAGGCGCGGCGCGCATGCACTTCGCAATACGGCAGGCCGACGACTTTCGTCTTGCCGCAGAAATGGAAGTCCGCCATCTGCGGATCGCCGATTGGCCAGCGACAGCTGCACTCCGTCAGTGTTTGAATGGACTTGCGTTCCGCGAGCGGAATGACGAGCTCTTCCGCCGGCGGCACATAGGCTTCCGCGTCCATGGCGTAAAGCGCGCGCACCGCCGGATTGCCCGATTGCGCGAAGCGTGGCTTCACCGGCCGCTTTTGATGCGCCATGCGCAGGCGCGGTCGATGCGATTTCATGCGCGATGTGGTCGCTCGCCCGGAAAGTCCGAGGCGATGCACTTTGCCGATGACTGCGTTGCGGGTTACGCTTCCGAGCCGTCCGGCGATTTGGCTTGCGCTGAGCCCTTCAGACCAGAGCTTTTTGAGAAGCTCTACGCGATCATCTGTCCAAGACATCAGTCTTGCTCCCTGTCGAGCCGCATCAGCGGCGGCGCACCCCCCGGTGCCCGCAAAAATCCGATTGGGATCTGATGTCCGACGCGCGGCTCGAAACGAGGCGCGGCCGCGCAGGACAAAAGACCTGATCGGGCGTGACGCAGAACTATTTGGAAACGCAGGACTGGAACGCTCTTCCCGAGACGCCGCCGCCTGCAACAGCAGGGGGCTGGGAAGCTAATGCCCGTCACATACAACGAGAGGGGCGCGATACGCGCGCCCAACATCTCGTGACTGAGCAAGAGGAAGTTACTACATGCTGAATCCCGCCTACAAGGCGAGCCTCATCACGAAGGGCCATTGACAGGAAAACGTGGCCAGCGCGCCACAGATTGATTCGCCGCCGTGGATAACGTCAGGCCAAGTCAGAGCCGAACTTGATTTCAACCTTGCGACGGTGGCGTCAGGCGGAAATCCCCGATCGGCCGCTCGCGCGAGCCAGGCCGCGTTGACACTGCCGGCGCCTCCAAGTATCAAGAGTTGTAGCAGGGCCGCCAGGATTGGCGGCTTTTTTGATTTTCTGGGTGAGGATTGCAGACGGGATGTCCGGGTCCGCCGCGGCCAGGGAGCCTCAGGCTTCCGCCGCTTCCGCGAAGGGCAAAGCTTCCGACATCGTGATGGGCACCTACGCCCGTCAGGACCTCGTCTTCGCGCGCGGAGAAGGCGTCTGGCTGACGAGCACGACCGGCGAGCGCTACCTCGATTTTGGCTCCGGCGTCGCCGTCAACTCCCTCGGACACGCGCACCCGCGCCTCGTCGCCGCCATTACGGCGCAAGCTGAAACACTCTGGCACACGTCCAATCTCTACCGGGTCGAGGGCCAGGAAGCGCTGGCGCAGCGGCTCGCCGAGCTGACATTCGCCGAGAAGGTTTTCTTCTGCAATTCTGGCGCGGAGGCGTGTGAAGGCGCGATCAAGATCGCCCGGCGCTACCATTTCGTCTCGGGCCATCCCGAGCGGCAGCGCATCATTACCTTCAAGGGCGCTTTTCACGGGCGCACACTGGCGACGCTCGCCGCCGCCGGCAACGAGAAATATCTGGAGGGTTTCGGCCCTACCGCGGACGGCTTCGACAACCTGCCGTTCGGCGATCACGACGCGCTTCATACGGCGATCACCGAAGAAACCGCTGCGATCATGATCGAGCCGGTTCAAGGCGAGGGCGGCGTGCGCTCCCTGCCGCCGCAATGCCTCGTCGGACTACGCCAGCTCTGCGACGAACGCGGCCTCTTACTGATTTTGGACGAAGTGCAAACCGGCATCGGGCGCAGCGGCAAACTGTTCGCTCACGAATGGGCTGGCGTCACGCCGGATATCATGGCGGTCGCCAAGGGCCTCGGCGGCGGCTTCCCGGTCGGCGCCATTCTGGCGACGGCGGACGCCGCGAAGGGCATGACGCCCGGAACGCACGGCTCGACGTTCGGCGGCAATCCGCTGGCCATGGCCGTCGCGGGCGCCGTGCTCGACGTCGTCACAGAACCCGGCTTCCTCGACGACGTGCAGTTGAAATCGCTCCGTCTGAAACAAGGACTCGCCGGCCTTAAGGACCGCTTCCCCAAACTCGTCGAGGACGTGCGCGGAGTAGGCCTCTTGTCGGGCATCAAATTGAAGCCGTCGCTGCAACCTGCCGAACTCGTCAAGGCCGCCGCCGCGGAAAAGCTGCTCATCGTCGGCGCGGGCGACAATACCGTTCGCATCATGCCGCCGCTGATCGCCTCCGACGCCGAAATCTCCGACGGTCTCGAACGCTTAGCGCGCGCTCTCTCTGAATTGAACAAACACGCCGCCTGACGCGGCGCCATCCATCCTCATTGAGAGAGCCAGAGAAAGCTCCAGACCCGATGCCCGCCAAGTCCGCACCCCGGCATTTCCTCGACATCTCCGAGATCGACGCCAAGTCGCTCCGGCGCATGATCGACGCCGCACACGCCATGAAAAAAGCCGGCAAAAGGACGCCGGCAGCGCTGCGCCCCAAGGATATCGAGACCAGCGTGCTGGTGATGATTTTCGAAAAGCCGTCGACGCGGACGCGCGTCTCGTTCGACATCGCCATGCGCCAGCTCGGCGGCCAGGCACTCTCACTCAACCACACCGATTTGCAGCTCGGCCGCGGCGAATCCGTCGCCGATACCGCACGGGTGCTCTCGCGCTACGCCGACGCTGTCATGATCCGCGCCAGTTCGCATCAGACGCTGCTCGGTCTTGCGGCCAACGCCTCGATCCCGGTCATCAACGGCCTGACGGACAAAAGCCATCCCTGCCAGGTGATGGCAGACATCCAGACGTTCGAAGAGCATCTTGGTTCCATCAAGGGCCGCTCCGTCGCCTGGGTCGGCGACGGCAACAACGTCGCCGTGTCGTGGATGCACGCGGCGACGCGCTTTGGCTTCACGCTGAGACTCGCCTGTCCGAAGTCGCTCTATCCGGAAGACGAGGCAGTCGAATGGGTGCGCCGTGAAAAGGGAGCGGTGCAGATCAGCGACGATCCCGAGAAGGCGGTGCGCGGCGCCGATTGCGTGGTGACTGACACCTGGGTGTCGATGGGCCAGTCTGACGCCGCCAAGCGCAAGAAGCTGCTCGCGCCCTACGCAGTCGACGGCGCCTTGATGCGCAAAGCCGCGAAGGGCGCGATCTTTATGCATTGCCTGCCGGCGTATCGCGGGCACGAGGTGACGGAAGACGTGCTGGAAGGTCCGCAGTCGGTGGTGTTCGACGAAGCCGAGAACCGATTGCACGCCCAGAAGGCCATCATCGCCTGGTGTCTGGGCGCCTAAGCGTCGGCGCACTCGCGACGTATAAAAAAAGTTGGCGCGCCGCGATATGGCTGGGAAAATCGACGACCGACGCCTCATGATCCCGCCTGACGACGCGGTCGTCGTTTTTCGCACCGTGAAATCCGCCGTAAGCGGCCGTCTCGTGCGTCTTGGCGCGACCGCGGATGCGATTCTGAAAGCCCACAAGCTTGCCGATCTTGCCGCCGAAACGCTGGGTCACGCGTTGACGTTGTCGGCGCTGATCGGTTCGGCCTTGCCGGTCAGCGGCAGACTTATCCTGCAGGCGCGAACAAACGGTCCGGTGTCGCTTCTTGTCGCCGATTTCGACGCGCCCGGCCGACTGCGTGGCTACGCCCGCTACGATACGGGCGGGCTCAGCGCTGCTGCGCGCTCGCGCGCAAAATTGACCGCCGCCGACGCGCTCGGCGACGGCCATCTCGCCATCACCATCGATCCCGGTCCTGGCTCGGACCGATATCAAGGCATCGTCGCGCTCGATGGCGCAACTCTCGCCGCCGCCGCTGCCGACTATTTCGAAAACCGGGAATCGCTGCCGACATTTGTCCGCCTCGCGGCGGCAAAATACAGCTCCGCCGGATCCGGCGGTGCATGGCGATGGCGGACCGGGGGCCTGATGATGCAGAAGTTGAGCCGACGGGATGATCAAGATGCCGCCCCCGAAATCGAAGAAGACAGCGACCATTGGAATCGAGTGCGCACGCTCGCCGCAACGCTCGAAGATCACGAGCTGCTTGACCCGGCTTTGTCCGCTGAACATTTGCTCTTGCGGCTATTCCACGAGGAAGGCGTGCGGGTCGAGCGCGCCCTGCCCCTGTCACATGCTTGTAAATGCTCGCGCCAACGAGTCGCCGATGTCCTTGCCAGTTTCGGCGCGAAGGAGATTTCCGACATGCGCGATGATGCCGGCAGGATCGTCGTCACCTGCGAATTCTGCGCGACCGCCTATGCCTTCGAGCCGGCGGAAATCGCTGCGCCGTAGTGACTGACTTCTATCGACCGAGGCCGCCGTTCGCGGCGCGGCCCTGTTCGCCACCCGCTTCGCGCGGATCGCCGTCTTGCGGCGCCTTCACGACGGTTTCGTATTGCGTCTTGGATCGCGCACCGGCGATCTGATTGCCATTCAGGCTGCAGGTGTTGCCGGTGTCCATTAGCTTGAAAACGGGATTCGGCTTCTCGACCATTTCTGCGCGGCTGACGCGGCCGTCGCCGTTGGCGTCGAAATATTTGAGGTCGGCCGTGACGAACATGCGGTCGGTCGAAACAATCCGGCCCCACTCGCTGGCGTCGACCGCATCGTCGCGATTGGCGTCGGCGCCGTCGAACAGCTCAGCTGCATATGCCTTCCACTCGTCGCACGTTACCGTGTTGTCGCGATTGCGATCCCAGCTTCCAGCAGCCGCTAGAAAGACACGATCCGTGTCCGTCACTTTTGTGCCCCCGCCGATCGATCCTATCGAGCCGAGCGATGAGAGCGGCGACGAAGAACATGCGGCGAGAGTCATCGCGGCGGCGACGGCGGCGAAGGTGCGTGGCGTCATGGAGGCGAACTTTCTCTCATGCTTGGATTCGGCGCGATGCCCGCTCTGGCGATCGACGAACTCTGTATCGGTGCTAGAGCATTTTCCGACGAAGTGGATACCGGTTCGTCGAAGAAAATGCGACATAGCAAAAAACGAGTGCGCTGCACCGATCCCATCGGATCGAATTGCGCTCTAGTCGTAGTCGCAAGATTGCGTCAGGCACACGGCCAAGGGGCCAGAAAAACGTGCAATAGTTTATGCGGGAGGCTAACTGTCGCCCAGACGTCACACTTTGACGACAAATCTGAAAGCTTGCGTAACACATTGAAATAACGTGGCGAAGATTACTGTGCGTGTCACGACGAACAGCCTCGCCTCCGAACACCCCGCCTCGCCCATCCTCGAAGGCCAACCCCATCTTGAAGGAGTGCTGCCGCCATGACGATGTCGCTCGGACGCCGCACTGCCGCTGAGACGCTTGGCACGGCCCTGCTCCTCGTCGCCGTCGTCGGCTCGGGGATCATGGCCGAGAAGCTGTCGGGCGGAAACACGGGCCTCGCGCTTCTCGCCAATGCCATCGCCACCGCCGCAGCCCTTTATGTCCTGATCACGATCTTTGGACCCATCTCAGGCGCGCACTTCAATCCGGCCGTGACCGCCGTGATGCATGTCCGCGGCGATGTCGACCTGTCATCGAGCCTCGCCTACGTTTTTGCGCAGATCACCGGTGGCTTGGCAGGCGTCATCCTCGCGCATGCGATGTTCGATATGGCGCTCTTGCAGACCTCAACAACGGCGCGCACGGGCGCGGGTCAGTGGATCGCCGAATTCGTCGCGGCGTTTGGTTTGCTGACGACGATCCTCGGCGCCATACGATTCAAGCCCGACGCAATCCCGACCGCCGTGGCGCTTTACATCCTGTCCGCCTATTGGTTCACGGCGTCGACGTCGTTCGCCAACCCGGCCGTGACCATCGCGCGCGCCGCCACCAACACATTCGCCGGTATCGCGCCGGGCGATGCGCCGGCGTTCATCGTCGCGCAAATGCTCGGCGCGTTCGCGGCGTTGGCGCTTGGGCGCTGGCTGTTCAGCGAGAGGTAGCCGCCGTCTCGGCCCAGTCGGCAAGGCGGGCGAGAAAAGACGCGCACGCTTCCATCTGACTTTCCGCGATCCATTCGTTCGCTGTGTGCGCCTGCGCGATATCGCCAGGTCCACACACGATCGACGGCGCCCCGGCGTCCTGAAACAGCCCGGCCTCGGTGGCGTACGACACCGCGTGCGTTGTATTCTGGCCGGCGAGATGCAGCGCAACGCTCACCACGTCCGATCCGGCGACGGCGGCGAATGGCGGCACTTCATTGATGCGCAGAATCGAAATGTCGGCCTCGCTGGCGACGCGCTGCATCTCCGGTAGGCAGTCCGTTGCGGCGAAGTCCGCAAGCCTCCGTTCGATCGCGTCGGCATCAATCCCCGGCGTCGCGCGCACTTCGAACTCGAATCGACACGAGATCGGAATGATGTTCGAGGCGGTTCCGCCGCCGATGCGCGTCACCTGAAGCGTCGCATAAGGCGGATCGAAGCGATCGTTGCGTGTCGACGCCTTGAGCTCCGCCGCCATGCGCTCGATTTCGCTGATCAACCGCGCCGCAATGCTCACTGCATTGACGCCGAGGTGCGACATGCTCGAATGCGCCGCCCGGCCCGTCACGTCCACTTGCCAGCGCACCGGACCCTTGTGCGCGTCGACGACGAGCATCGAGGTGGGCTCGCCGACGATAACCAGGCGCGGCGTCACGAAGCGTCCGCCGAATTCGGCGATCATCGGCCGAACGCCAGTGCAGCCGATCTCCTCGTCATAAGAAAACGCCAGATGGATTGGCGTCGCGAGACGGCGGCGCTTGAAATCCGGCACGGCCGCCAGTACGGCCGCTAGAAACCCCTTCATATCGCTCGTGCCGCGGCCGTAAAGCCGCCCGCCGGCGGCGCGCAGCACAAAGGGATCGCTGTCCCATGTCTGGCCATCGACCGGCACGACGTCGGTATGTCCGGAAAGCGCGACGCCGCCCACTCCCACTGGTCCGATGGTCGCAAACAAACTCGCCTTGTCGCCCTCGGGCGAGGGCACGCGCGCCGCCACGACGCCGTGCTGCAGCAGGTAGTCCTCGATGAAGGCGACCGCAGCGAGATTGCTCTTGTGGCTGGTCGTGTCGAAGGCGACGAGCCTCGCCAGAAGCTCGATCGCTGTGTAGATCGGCCCTGACATCTCGGAAATCCGCGGGTCTAGTTCATCGAGCGCTGGGTGTAGGGACTGTCGAGCGAGAACGCGGGGATCGCCACGTCGAACATTTCGCCCGCCTCGTCAGCCATCTGATAGCTGCCGACCATAATGCCCTGCGGCGTCTTCAGCGGACAACCCGACGTGTAGTTGAACGAGCCGCCCGGCGGGATCACCGGCGTCTGGCCGACGACGCCCGGCCCGCGCACTTCTTCCGTGCGGCCGAGCGCGTCGGTGATGCGCCACGTCCGCGTTTTGAGCTGCACTGCCTCGCCGCCGTCGTTGTTGATTTCAACCGCGTAAGACCAGACGAAGTGGCCGTCCTCGGGCGAGGATTGCTCTTCCATGTACCGCGGCTCGACGCGAATCCGGATGCCGCGCGTAACGGCCTCGTACGCGTGCTGGTCGTGCTGCTTCTGAAGTTTCTTCTTGGCCAAGGCGTCGATCTCTTTGGTCTTCATGGGCGAACCCGTCAAATTGCGGCGGCGCGCGTCGCCTGGTCCAGATCGTCGATCAAATCTTTGGCCGCTTCAAGCCCTACCGACAATCGGATCATCCCGTCTGTGATGCCCAGCTCGGCTCGTTGCGGCGGCGTTAACTTGAAATGCGTCGTGGTCGCCGGATGTGTCACGATGCTCTTGGCGTCGCCAAGATTATTGGAAATCAAGATTAAACGCAGCGCGTTGAGGACGCTGAATGCCCCGGCTTTACCGCCGTCGACCTCAAAGGCGATCATCTGGCCTCCCCCCGGCATCTGGGCTCTAGCGAGCGCCGCTTGCGGGTGATCGGCGCGGCCCGGATAGAACACCCGCGTCACGCCCGTCATCGCCGCCAAGGCATCGGCGACAACGGCCGCCGTCGCGCTTTGCGCCGCGACGCGCACCGGCAGCGTCTCGAGCCCCTTCAGCATCACCCACGCATTGAACGGACCAATGGACGGCCCGGTCTGGCGTATCCACTCCTGCACGTACTTCGTGATGAAGTCCGTCGAGCCGAGCACCGCCCCACCGAGACAGCGCCCCTGGCCGTCGATGTGCTTCGTCGTCGAATAGACGACGATGTCGGCGCCGAGCGCGAGCGGTCGCTGCAACATCGGCGTCGCGAACACGTTGTCGACGATCGTCAGAATGCCCTTCTCGCGGGCGATGGCGCTGACGGCCTTGATGTCGACGAGTTCGAGATTGGGATTCGACGGCGTCTCGAAAAAGAACATCTTGGTGTTCGGCCGGATCGCGCCGCGCCAGGCGTCGAGGTCGGCCCCGTCGACGAGCGTGCAGGCGATGCCGAAGCGCGGACACAGCGTCTCGACGATATAGCGGCACGACCCGAAAAGCGCGCGCCCGGCGACGACGTGATCGCCCGTCTTCATGTACGACAGCATCGAGGCCGTGACGGCCGCCATGCCGGTCGCCGTCGCGCGGCACTCCTCCGCGACTTCGAGCAGTCTTAGCCGCTCCTCGAACATCGCGATCGTCGGATTGCCGAAGCGCGAATACTGAAAACCCGGATCTTCCTGCTTGAAGCGCGCTTCCGCCTGTTCGGCGCTGTGGTAGACGAAGCCCTGCGTCAGAAAAAGCGCCTCCGACGTCTCGCCGAACTGCGAGCGCACGACGCCGCCGTGCACGAGTTTCGTCTCGGGCCGCCATGCGGCTTCGCGCGCCTTGTCGTCGTTCGCCATCGGGGCGGAGCCTTTCGCGCCAATAAAAAAACCCGGTCTCCATAGGGCGCAGCCGGCAAGAAACCGGGCGCAGGAAACCGGGTGCGCACTCGGCCTCTTTAGCGATTTGTTTAACGTGGCTGCAAGCCGGCCGGCCAAAGATCCACGAGTGTTGGTCGGGGATTAGCCGCGCTCGCCCTTGGCGTCAAGGGGCCCATGGGCTACAGCGAACCACCGAAGGCGAGGGCGAAATGGCGAAATCCGCCGGAAAAACACAACCGATCGCCCGACCAGGCGCCGTCGAGAATTCCGGCATCCTGCCGTCGCAGGCGATCGCGGCGATGATTGCATCAGGCGAAGTGGCGCTCGCCGAACCGGTCGCCGACGGTCAGTTGCAGCCCGCAAGTCTCGACCTGCGGCTCGGGCCCGTCGCCTATCGCGTGCGCGCCAGTTTCCTGCCCCAGCCCGGCGGGCGCGTGCAGGCGCGGCTCGACGATCTCTCGCTCCATACCATCAGTCTCAGCCAGGGCGCCGTGCTCGAGACAGGCTGCGTCTATATCGTGCCGCTGCTCGAAAGCCTCGCTCTGCCCGAAACCGTCGAAGCCTCCGCCAATCCGAAGAGCTCGACCGGCCGTCTCGACGTCTTCACCCGCGTCATTGCCGACGGCGTCTCCGCCTTCGATCGCATCCCGCCCGGATACAATGGCCCGCTGTTCGCGGAAGTCTGCCCCCAGACGTTTCCAATCGTTGTGCGCAAAGGCTCGCGGCTGTCGCAAATCCGCTTCCGCGTCGGGCTCGCGACCGACAACGACGCATCGCTCGCCGAGCTTCATCGTCGCGAGCGGCTTGTCTCCTCCGACGACGCCGACATCTCGGGCGGAGTCGCGCTCTCCGTCGATCTCGCCGGCGACAAGGACGGGCTTATCGGCTACCGCGCGCGCCGCCACACCGGCGTCGTCGACGTTGACAAGCCGGCGAGCTGCCCAACCGAAGATTACTGGGACCCGATCTTTGCACGCGGCAAGAAGCGGCTGATCCTCGATCCGGATCAGTTCTATATCCTGGCCTCGAAAGAGTCGGTGAACGTGCCGCCGACGCACGCCGCCGAAATGGTGCCGTTCAATCCGCTGGTCGGCGAATTCCGCGTGCACTACGCCGGCTTCATGGACCCAGGCTTCGGCTACGCCGCGGCGGGAGGCAAGGGTTCGCGCGTCGTGCTCGAGGTGCGCTCGCACAAGGTGCCGTTCATTCTCGAGCATGGCCAGATCATCGGCAGGCTGATCTACGAACGCATGACGGAACTGCCCGACATCGTCTACGGCCGAGATCTCAAATCCAACTATCAGGGCCAGGGACTGAAGCTCTCAAAGCACTTCAAGTAAACGGCGCATGCGGCCGGCTCCGCGAAGCGGAGTCGCATGCGCCCAATAAAAATACGGCCGAGCGACATCCGACAGGGCGTCGTCAGAACCTTCTCAGCAACCGGTCGATGTAATCGAGCTCAACCGGCGGACGCAGGCTCTCGCCCGAGCGCTTGCGCAACTCGTCGAGAATTTCGCGCGCGCGCTGCGCGTCGATGGCGCCCGGCACCTTCACCGAGGTTCCGAGATCGGGGCCCTGCGAGCGCTGCGGGCGGCCGAGCGGATCCTTCGGCTGGTCGCCGCCGCGGCCGGCGCGCTGCTGGGCGTTCTTCTGCATCTGCTCGGACATCGCCTGCGCGCCCTCGCGCATGTTTTCCAGCGCCTCGGCCTGCTGTTGCGCAGCTTCTTCCATGTCGCCCTGTTCGAGAGCATCTTCGGCCTTGCCCATGGCGTCCTCGGCCTGACCGAGTTTTTCGGCGTCGCCGACGCCCATGTCCTCAAGCTCTTTCTTCAATTGCTCCAGCTGTTGACGCAGCTGCGCCTGGCGCTGCTTCAGCCCCATTTTGCCGGGGTTCTCGCCGTTCTTGCCGCTCGGACCCTGGCCCTGCTGCCCTTCGGCCTGTTTCTCGCCGCCGAGTTCCTGACCGCTGGTCGGACCGTTGTCCGATTGCTTGCCGCGCTGCTGGCCCTGCTGCCCTGATTTGCCCTGGCGCTGGTTCTGGCCAGTCTGATCGCCGGAATTCTTGTCGCTCTGCATAGGGTCGCCGTCCTGGCCCGGCTTATTTTGCTCGTTGTACGTCTCATCCATCAGCTTCTGCTGCTTGCCCGCGATGTCGCCCAGCTGATTGAGCTTCTTCATCATGTCTTTGGCGCGCTGCTGCTCGGCCTTCTGTTCGGGTGAGTTGCCGGCCTGCAGACGATCCATCAGCTCGCGCAGTTCCGAGAGCATCTTCTCAGCGTCCTCGCGCGAGCCCTCGCGCGCCGCCTTCTCCAGCTCGCTCATCATCTGGTCGACGTCTTGCTGGGCGAGGTCCTGGCCCTGCTCTTGTTGGTCGCCTTGCTGCTGGTCTTCTGCCGCCTGCTTCTGCATCTCGTCGAGATAGTCGTTCAACTTCTGCTTCAACTCGGCCATCAACTTCTCAAGCTCGGAATCGTCGGCGCCCTTCTGCAGAGCCTCCGAGAGCTTGTCCTGCGCGTCTTTCAATGCGCGTTCGGCGTCCGACAGCGCGCCATCCTCGACAAGCAGCGCCAGATTCCAAAGCTGATCGATCGACTCCTTGACAGCCGCACGCGATCCCGACGACCCAAGCCGATAATAGATTGCCCGCAGATTCAAATAGACGGACGACGACTCGATGTAGCCCTGCGGCTCGATCGCCAGCGCATTGAGCGCCCGAGCGACGTACGCGCGATTGCGCGAATCTTCCGCGAGTTTGCGCCGCTGTTCGATCAGCGCCCGCGCCAGCGGTTTCTTGAAGCGCCGCGCCGGCAGAACCATCTCGACCGGCTCGCTGCGCCCGATATTTCCGCCGACGTCCGTTGCCTCCAGCCAGAGTTCGACGCGCTGGCCCGCCCAGGGATGCGCCCCGAGTTCGAGCAGCGTCGAGGCTTCAACCGTCTTCGCGCCGGAGCGCGGCAGCTTGAGATCGAGCACCGGCGGACGTTCCAGCGGCAGGCGCAGACCTGTCAACTCCGGCGCCTTCGCCCACGCGCGCGACGGATCGCCGGGCTTCGGCGCGATCTGGCGCACCTTCGCCGCAGCCGATGCGACTCCGTAATCGTCCTCGGCGGCATAATCGATTTTCAGTGACCCGCGCGGCGTGCGGTCGAGCGGCTTCGACAGCGCGATCTTCGGCGCCTGATCGGGGATGATGCCGAACGTCCACTGGCCAAGCTCGCGCGAACCTGCAAGCGCCCGTACGATGGCGCTGCGCTTCAGCTCATAGCGCACTTCCGCGATGGCCGCCTTGTCGTCCTTCTTCGTCGGCGCCGGCGCGATCATCTCGGGCGCGGCGGCGCCTTCGTTCAGCACTTCGATGGAAAGGCCCGCGCTGCCGAACCCGGCCCCGCGCAGTGTCAGCAGGCTGCGCTCGGGCGCCTCGATCAGCTTGCCCTTGCCGGCATCGGCGGGTTGCGCCTGTCCACCGTCGGCGAGCAGAACCGGCGGCAGCGCCGTGTACGGCGGCGGCGTCACCCAGGCGTCGAGGCGCGTCTCGGCGCCAGTCAATCCGCTGTCGAATCGAAACGCGGAGGCGAAACGATCGGTCAAACTGCCGGTCGCCAACAGAGCCGCCGGGATCAGCAGCAGCAAAGCCAGGACGCGGATCGCGAACGGATCGAAGCGGTCGGCGCGCGGGCTCGGCGTTCCGACCTTCAATTTTTGGATGGCCCGCCCCAGGCGATCACGATGCGCCTGCCACAGAGCATTGGTGTCGGCGTGCGCGCTCGGGACCGACAGCGTATCTTCGTAGGACGACGCCGGGCGATGCGGCGCGCCGGAGCGCCGCTCGATGCGCCGAATGGCTTCCTCGCGCGACGGCCAGGGCGCGCGCACCGCGTAGATGAGGGCCGCCACGGCGGCGAGGCCGTAAGCGGCGAGTAAAACTTGATGCGCGATCGTCGGAAGCGAGGGCCACACGCCCGCGAACGAAACGCCCGCGAACGCCGCGACGACGCCGACAAGCACCCACAATCTCGGCCAAAGCCGCTCGAAGAACAGCGCCCACGTGCCTAGCCGCACCTTGCGCGCAAAAGCGCGGGCTGCCGCCGGATCGGGGGCGTGCGGGTCGAGGTCGGCCATCCCGTAAACCTAACACGTGGAATCTGGCCCGCACCTTAACAAAACGAAAGGGTTGCGAGCCTTGAGACGCCCCGGATTTCAGCCCTTGGCGAGCCAATTCGGCAGCCGATCGGCGCCGATCAGCGCCTCCAAGCTCGGACGCGGCCGCACGACCGCAAAATCCTTGCCCTTGACCAGCACTTCCGCAATGAGCGGCCGAGTGTTGTACGTCGACGACATCACCGCGCCGTAGGCGCCCGCCGTCATCACCGCGAGCAGATCGCCGGGCGCGAGCGGCGGTAGCGCGCGATCGATCGCCAGATAGTCGCCGGTCTCACACACCGGACCGACGATATCCTGCTGCACCGGCGACATTGCGGCCTTGGCCTCTTCGACCGGCCAGATGTCGTGATGCGCGTCGTACAGCGTCGGGCGGATCAGATCGTTCATCGCCGCATCGACGATGGCGAAGGTTTTGTCGGCGCCCTCCTTCACGTGAATGACGCGCGTGACGAGCACGCCCGCGTTGCCCGCGATCATGCGGCCAGGCTCCAGCACGATCTTCAATCCGAGGTCGCCGAGCGCCTCCTTGACGACTCGCGCATAGTCGTCCGGGTGCGGCGGCGCATCCGCGCCGTTGCGATAGGGCACGCCGAGCCCGCCGCCGATGTCGAGGTGCTCGAGCGCGAGGCCATCGGCCTTGAGGTGCAGCGCGAGGTCGCGCAGCAGCCGGAAGGCGTCGCGAAACGGCGCGAGGTCGGTGATCTGGCTGCCGATGTGCATATGAATGCCGGAAATCTTCAATCCCGGCAGCTTCGCGGCCTCGGCATAGAGGTCGCGCGCCTCCGCATACGGTACGCCGAACTTGTTTTCGGACTTCCCCGTCGAAATCTTCGCATGCGACTTGGCGTCGACGTCCGGATTGACGCGGATCGCGATCGACGCCGTTTTTCCGAGCGAGGTTGCGACCTCACTCAGCGCGATCAGCTCCGGCTCGCTCTCGACGTTGAACCCAAGAATGCCTTCCGTCAGCGCGTAAGCCATTTCTTCGCGCGTTTTGCCGACTCCGGCGAAAATAATCATTGACGCGGGCACGCCGGCGGCGCGAGCGCGGCGCAACTCGCCCTCGGACACGACGTCCATCCCGGCGCCAAGCCGCGCCATCGTCGCCAGAACCGCCTGGTTCGAGTTGGCTTTGACGGCGTAGCAGATCAGCGCGTTTTGATCTTTGAAGGCGTTGGCCAGCACCTCGTAGTGCCGCGTCAGCGTCGCCGTCGAATAGCAATAGAACGGCGTGCCGACCTCCGCCGCGATACGAGCGAGGCTGACGTCTTCCGCGTGCAACTGACCGGACTGGTAAGCGAAGTGGTGCATGAACTCTCGATATTGTGGCCGCGCACGCCCCCTTCTCCGTCATGGCCACGAAGGCGGCCATCCACGAAAACCGCCAAGTTCGGGATCGGGAAACGCGCAGTGTTCTGGCGTCCGCTTTTAGTGGGATGGCGCTGGGAGGCAAGGAGAACCGGACTCGAACCCTACGCCGGCCACGCGCGCGCCCACTCCGGCGAGGCGATCGGACGAAAGGTGAGAGGCGCCAGATCGGCGACGAGCTTCGCATTCTCCAGCGGATCGGCCGCCGTGTCGCCGGCGTGCGCTCGGGTCAACCGGTGCAGGCGGCCGCCGAGCGCGAACAGCAGATCGCCATTCGACTGCCAATCCGCCCACGAGCAGTTGGCGAGCAGGCGTAGCGCGACGCCATCCTGGCGCTGCACCACGAAGTCCTCCACGTACCAGGGCCCGTCGCGCTGGCCGATGGCCTTGAGCTCGCGCCGCAGCACCAGCGGCAGCTGGCCAGCGTCAGTCACTGGTGAGAACCGCTCGACAATTTCTGGCAGTTCCAAGACCCAGGCGAAATTCTTGTCTGCCCCATAACGTCCCGCTTCGCCGCGCTGGACCACGCGCCATCCATCGCGCTGCATCCGGTGAAAGCAGATCGGATCATCTTCGCCGCGCCCGGCCCAGTCGGCGACACGCGCAACCGTGAACCCGCCCGGCGTCGACGCGCGCCTTTGCTCGGCATCGAGCGGATGCCACGGTATGCGCTGGCCCTTGGGCGCAATCGGCTCGAGAGTTCCCAAGTTGACGCCGAGATCTTTCGGCCCGTTGAACACGCCGCCGCCACCCCACGCGCCGTGCCCCTTCCACATCGCCAGCGCCGTCAGATACGGCGCGCGACTGACGGCCGTCCACGATTCGAGCGGCGTTTCCCACTTGGCCGCCATGTAGACAAGCAGCTCGCCGTTCGGAGACAGGTCGCAGCGCCGCTCGTAGATGCGGCCCCTCAGCCATTGGCCGGGCTCCAGCGTGTCGTCATCGAGCCGCCAGCGCAACGTCAGCACGGCCCGGGTCGGACCGCGCCGGAACACGAGTCCCGAACGGCCGTCCCGCGCGAGGATCGCATACACGCGGCAACTGGCGGTCGTCTCGATGGTCATGATCAATAGAAGTTCAGCGCGCAATTGAAGTCGCTGATCATGCCCTGATCCACGCGGCGATCACGTCAAAAACGGTGAACGAAAAAAGCTACCGCAACAACCCGTCCAGCACGAACGGTTCGTGCGGCTTGGGCTTGGCGGCGGTGTTCTCGCCCGCGGACGCCGAGTCGGCGCTCTTGGCTTCGCCCCCGGCCTGCGCGGTGACGGGCGGCTCTAGCGGACCCTTCACGCCGCACGCGCTCAACGCCAGCGCCGCCAGCAGCAGGGCCGCGGCGGTCAAGGCAGGTGAAACGCTCTGTCGGCGCATCATCACGTCGGACTGAAACTCCAATACGGCCAAGGCCCTGGGCCGGCCCTCGGGCGCGGCGAAGGGCGTCTCCCAGCGGTTCTAGCCCCTAGCCCGCTCCTTTTCCAACCGCTTCAGCCAGCCTCGCGCCATTTTGAGGACGTTCTGTGGCGCGGTTCCCCCATAACTGGTCCGGCTTTTGACTGAATTTTCAACGGAGAGCACCGAAAACACCGCTTTTGTGATGCGCGGCTCAAAGGCTTGCATCTCAGCCAGCGCCAGGGCTTCGAGCGCGACGCCCTTCTTTTCGGCCGCCTTCACGATCGACCCCGTCACATGATGCGCATCGCGAAACGGCATCTTGAGGTCGCGCACCAGCCAGTCCGCGAGGTCCGTCGCCGTCGCATATCCGCGTCCGGCCGCCTCCCGCATCGCGGCTGGCGCCGGCTCGATGTCGCCGATCATGCCATCCATCGCCGCGATGACGAGCTTCAGACTTTCGAGCGCGTCGAAGGCGGCCTCTTTGTCCTCCTGCATGTCTTTCGAATAGGCCAGCGGCAGACCCTTCATCACCATCGCGAGGGCCTGGAACGCGCCGGCGATGCGCCCGACCTTGGCGCGCGACAGCTCCGCCGCGTCCGGGTTGCGCTTTTGCGGCATGATCGACGAGCCGGTCGTGAACTTGTCCGACAAAGTCACGAAGCCGAACTGCGGCGTCATCCAGATCACGATCTCTTCGGCGAGCCGCGAGAAGTGGATGGCCGAGATCGTCGCCGCGGCGAGCGTCTCGAGCGCGAAATCGCGATCCGACACGCCGTCGAGCGAATTCGCCATCGGCCTATCGAAGCCGAGCGCCTCCGCCGTCTTGTGACGATCGATCGGAAATGACGTGCCGGCCAGCGCCGCCGAGCCGAGCGGCGACTCGTTCAAGCGTTTCCGAGCATCTTGAAACCGCCCGCGGTCGCGCGCGATCATCTCGACGTAGGCGAGCAGATGGTGCCCGAACGTCACCGGCTGCGCCGGCTGCAGATGCGTGAAGCCCGGCATGACGGTCGCCGCGTGCGTCTCGGCTTTCTCGGCCAGCGTCTGCTGCACGCGCGCGAGTGCGCTATCGATGCCGTCGATCTGATCGCGGACGTACAGCCGAAAATCGGTCGCCACCTGATCGTTGCGCGACCGCGCCGTGTGCAGCCGCCCTGCCGCCGCGCCGACAAGCTCCTTCAACCGGCTCTCGACATTCATGTGCACGTCTTCGAGCGCGCGCGAAAATTGAAACGTGCCGGCTTCGATCTCCACAAGCACTTGATCGAGACCCTTGGCGATCTCCTTGGCGTCGGCTTTGGTGATGATGCCGGCGTCGGCGAGCATCGCCGCGTGGGCCTTAGAGCCGCGGATATCCTGCGGCGCCAGGCGCTTGTCGAAGCTGATCGAGGCGTTTATCTCCTGCATGACCTCGGCCGGAGACATGGCGAAGCGGCCGCCCCACATCTTGTTGGCGCCTTTGTCTGTCACGATCGGGTCTCCGTCGGCGTATGGGCCAGTGGATTGATACTGGAATGAATTGGCAATGAGCGACGACGCGATGCGCGGCAAAGGCTTGATGATCGCGGCGGTTGCGGCCCTCGTGGGCTTCGGCGCGATATACCTGACGTTGGGCCGCTCGGGCAACGAAAAGCCCGCCGATTCTAGTCCCGCGGCGACGCAAGGCGCTGGGCCGCCGGTCGGCGCAGGCGACGCATCAGGCTTCAAGCCCGGCCAATTGGCGGCGTTCGTCGCCAAAAAGACCCCGGAACCCGTGCCCAACATCACGTTTCAGGATAGCACCGGCGCCCCCCGCTCGCTCGCCGATTTCAAGGGCAAGACCGTCCTCTTAAATCTGTGGGCGACGTGGTGCGCGCCGTGCCGCAAGGAGATGCCGGGACTCGACCGGTTGCAGCAGGCGCTGGGCGGCGACAAGTTCGAGGTCGTGGCCTTGAGCCTCGATCGCCAGGGCGCGGAGGCCTCGCAGAAGTTTCTGACCGACGTCGGCGCCACGACTCTGAAACTCTACGTCGACCCGACCGCCAAACAGGGGACGGCGCTGCAAATTCTCGGCATGCCGACGACGATCCTGATCGACGCCGAAGGCCGCGAGCTTGGGCGCTTGTCGGGAGAAGCCGAGTGGGACTCGGACGACGCCAAAAAAATGATCGAGGCGGCCATCAAGTGACTGTCATCCCGGACGCGTGGCCGTGCGACGCGATCCGGGACCCAGAGCCAAAACATTCTGCACAACGTGGAACCCTGGGTCCCGGCTCTCGGCGCGTTGCGCTACGGCCGGGAAGACAATCAGCAACAACTCCCCACTCACGCCTTCTTCTTGACCTTCTGCGTCAGCGCCGACGCCGCGGCCGACTTCGCCGCCTTGCTCGCGCTCTTGGAGCGCATGATCTTCGACGCGGCAGACGCCACTTTCTTGCTCGTCGTCTCCTTGGCGCTCCGCGATTGTGTCAGCGCCGACGCCGCGACCAACTTTTGCGCCTTGCTCGCCGACTTCGAGCGCAGAACTTTCGAAGCCGACGAAGCGGACTTCCTGCCGGTGCTTTCTGATGTCGCCATGAACGTCGCCTTTTGGGTTGAGGGGAGGGCATGCCGCAAGGGATAGGACGCGCGGCCCAACACGCCGGCACCCTGTCAGATTCGCCCTGAACCGGGTATCGGCCGCAGTGCACGTCATGGCTGTTTTTTCGGTCCGAATTAAGCGCGCTCCACGCCGCTTCAGTTTCGCGCCGCAATTGACAGCGGCGGGCTCGAAGGTCACAACGCGGCTCCTTTCCAATTCAAGACTCGCCCGGAGACCCGCCCCCGATGCCGCATGCCGCTTTGCAGAAAACCATCGACGAGGCTTGGGAGGCCCGCGACGGGCTGTCGTTTTCCACCAAGGGCGACGTTCGCGCGGCGGTCGACTATGCGCTTGGACTTCTCGATCGCGGCCAAGCGCGGGTCGCGGAAAAGAAAGACGGCGCCTGGGTCGTCAATCAGTGGCTGAAAAAGGCTGTGCTGCTGTCGTTCCGCCTGAACGACATGGAAACGATCCCCGGCGGCCCGGCTGGCAGCTTTTATTGGGACAAGGTGCGCCCGAAATTCGAAGGCTGGACTGAAGCCGATTTCCGCAAGGGCGGCTTCCGCGTTCTCCCCGGCGCCATCGTGCGCAAATCGGCCTACATCGCCCCGGGCGCTGTGCTGCTGCCCTCATTCGTCAACCTCGGCGCCTACGTTGATTCAGGCACGATGGTCGATACCTGGGCCACCGTCGGCTCCTGCGCTCAAATCGGCAAGAACTGCCACATCTCGGGCGGCGCCGGCATCGGCGGCGTGCTCGAGCCGTTGCAGGCCGGTCCCGTCATCATCGAGGACAACTGCTTTATTGGCGCCCGCGCCGAAGTCGCCGAAGGCGTGCAGGTCGGCGAGGGCTCGGTGCTGTCGATGGGCGTCTATCTCGGCGCCTCAACGACCATCATCGACCGCGCCACGGGTGAGAAAATGTTCGGCAAGGTGCCGCCCTATTCGGTCGTTGTCTCGGGTTCGATGGCAGGCAAAGCTCTGCCGAACGGGGAACCAGGCCCACACCTTTACTCCGCCGTCATCGTCAAGCGCGTGGATGAAAAGACGCGCAGCAAGACCAGCATCAACGAGCTGTTGAGGGACTAGGCTTGTACCGCGCTCTCCGAGCCGAAAAGATCGTCGACACTGTAAAGGCCCTGCAGGCGCGCATCGCCGCGCGTTTCCCGGGTTCCGGACTTTCCAAAGTTTGCCATGACCTGATTGGCATCGCCGAGCAGACGTCGGCGCGCATCGCCGACGTCGATCGCCCCCATTGGGGCATCCGTCTGTCGCTCGCTGCCGCCATTGGCGCGGGGCTCGCCGGGCTCATCTATCTCGCGGCGAACGGTCTGGCGCTCAAGGGCTCGGACGAGCTGACCGAAATTCTGCAAGGCCTCGACTCTGCTGTGAACCTGCTCGTCATCATCGGCGGCGCGGTGTTCTTCCTCTCGACCATCGAGACGCGCTGGAAACGCAACCGAGCACTGACGGCATTGCACGAATTGCGCGCCATAGTTCATGTTATTGATATGCATCAGCTCACCAAAGATCCGAGCATGATCGGTCAGGCGCGCATGTCGACATCGCCTGACCGCGAACTTTCCCCCTTCGAGCTGAAGCGCTATCTCGACTATTGTTCCGAGATGCTCTCCCTCACCGCCAAGCTCGCGGCGCTCTACGCTGAACGCCTTTCGGATGCCGTCGTCGTCGACACGGTCGGCGACATCGAACGGCTGACATCGGACCTTTCGAACAAGATCTGGCAGAAGATCACCATGGTGCAGGGCCTCGAAGGCCGCAACGCGCCGTCTCCATCCCCTCAATCGTTTATCCCGAGCGCCTGATGTCCTTTGCGCCAACCGACCCCGTCGCACTCACTCAAGCGCTGATCCGCTGCGAGAGCGTGACGCCGCACGAGGCCGGCGCGCTGACGCTGCTCCAGAACGTGCTGGAGCCGGCGGGCTTCGAGTGTCACCGCCTCGTCTTTTCCGAACCCGGCACGCCCGATGTCGACAATCTCTACGCGCGTCTCGGTCACGGCCGCCCGCATCTCTGCTTCGCCGGTCACACCGACGTCGTGCCGGTCGGAGACGAAGCCAAGTGGAGCGTCAAGCCGTTCGCCGGCGAAGTGCGAAACGGCGTCCTTTACGGCCGCGGCGCCGTCGATATGAAAGGCTGTGTCGCCGCATTCGTCGCCGCCACGCTCAGGTATCTCGGCCAGCACAACGGCTTGCCGCGCGGCTCGATTTCGTTCCTCATTACTGGCGACGAAGAGGGCCCCTCCATCAACGGCACCATGAAGGTGCTGCAATGGCTGAAGGCGCGCGACGAGGTGCTCGACGATTGCCTCGTCGGCGAGCCGTCGAATCCAAAGGCGCTGGGCGACGAAATCCGCATCGGCCGGCGCGGATCGTTGGTCGCCGAACTCGTGGTCGTCGGCAAACAGGGCCACTCCGCCTATCCGCAGTTGGCCGACAATCCGGTGCCCAAGCTCGCGCGCATCATCGACCGCCTCTCCTCGGCGAAACTCGACGACGGAACGGCGAATTTCCAGCCGTCGAATCTTCAGGTCACCGTCATCTCGGTGCCGAATACCGCTTCGAATGTGATACCCGGCGAGGCCCGCGCCTGCGTCAACGTCCGCTACAACGACGCCTGGACGCGCGCGACCATCGAACAATGGGTGCGCGCGCAAACCGAGGCCGCGGCCGGCGAGCTCGGCGCCAACGTCACGTTGGCGTTTTCCGGCACCGGCGACGTCTTCGTCACCAAGCCCGGTCCGCTCGTCTCGACGCTGAAAGATGCGGTTAAATCCGTGACAGGCCGCACGCCCGCGCTAACAACCGGCGGCGGCACCTCCGACGCGCGCTTCATCAAGGACATGTGTCCCGTCGTCGAATTCGGCCTCGTCAACGCCACCATTCATCAGGTCGACGAACGCACGCCCGTCGCCGACCTGGAAGCGCTGACAGATATCTACGGGCGCTTCATCGGTAACTATTTCGCGCGCAGTTGAGCAGCGCCGTCTTCGCGCCTTCCGGCCGGCTCCGCGAAGCGGAGTCGGAAGGCGCAAACAAAAAAAGGCCGCCTCATCGAGAAGCGGCCTTTTGTGTTCAGTCCGGTCGGCCTCGGATCAGATCTGTTCCTTGAGGTCCTTCGAGGCGCGGAACGCGATCTTCTTCGACGCCTTGATCTTGATGGCTTCGCCCGTCGCCGGGTTGCGGCCCATGCGCGCCGGGCGCTTGCGGACCTGCAGCACGCCAAGACCGGCGATGCGAATGCGCGCGCCCTTCTTCAGGTGCTTGGTGAGCGTCGCGACAAGATCTTCGAGCAGCGCGATCGACTGCTTCTTGGGAATCTCGTGGGTTTCAGCCAGTGTCGCCGCGATATGTTTCAGCGTGACGGTTTCGACTTTAGCTGCCGGTGCTTTGGCCATTTTTGTTCGTCCCTCTTACGAATCGATCGATGCGCTGGTGAATAGCGCGGAGGGAGAAAGCGCTTATTTTGCGCGATTTTCTAGAGGCGATTGCAAAGATCGGACGTTTTGTGGCGGAAAAACACGGTTTTTTATTCCGCCCTGGCCGCCGGCGTCGGCGAGCCGCCCATCTGGAAGACCCGCCGGCGGCCGTTCAAGCCCGTAAAATGGCCGTTACGCGAAGGTGAGGCCCGTTCCGCCCGTCGCTTCGATGGTCTGGCCGGTGACCCAGCCGCCCCCGGCGCTCGCCAGAAATCGCACGACGCCGGCGATGTCATCCGGCTGGCCGACGCGCTTCAAAGCCTGCTTGCTCAGCGCGAAAGCTTCCCCGTCGGCCGATTTGACGAACGCCGCCATGTCGGTCTCGATCACGCCCGGCGCGACGGCGTTGACCGTGATGGAACGCGGTCCGAACTCGACGGCCAGCGTCTTGGTCAGGTTGTCGAGCGGCGCCTTCAGCATCGAGTAGGCGGCGACCGAGCCGAACGGCTGTCGCACCGCGCCGGTCGAGGTCGAGACGATCCGCCCGCCGTCGCGCAAGCGCTTCGACGCTTCCTGAGTGATGAAGAACAGCGATTTGACGTTCACCGTATAGATCTCGTCGAACTGATCCTCCGACGTTTCCGCAAAACCGACGAACGGCGCGATGCCGGCGTTGTTGATGAGGATGTCGAACGTCACGTCGCCCGTGCGCGCCTTGAGTTCGCGGTCGAGCGCGGCGAACAGCGTCTTGGCGGCGCCCTTGATATTGAGATCGGCGCCGACGGCGAAGGCGTCCCCGCCGCCCTTCTTGATCGCTGCGACAACGTCGTCAGCCGCGCTCCTGTTTTTTCCGTAGTGCACGGCGACGAGCGCGCCGTCGCGGCCGAGGGATTCGGCGATGGCCCGCCCGATGCCGCGGCTGGCGCCGGTGACGAGGGCGATTTTTCCTTTGAGCGTACTAGACATATGAGTCTCCAGGATTGCAGCGTGAAAAAGCTTGTGTCCGGACAGCCGCCCCAGCGGCTCGTGCCCCGACGCTTCCTCACATAAGACCAATAATCCTGTAGTTCAAGAATACGGAACTATTGAATTATCACGATTCCGTGGCTATATATTCGCCCATGCAGAGACCCTTTGTGCATCCCGCGGTTGAAGACGTGACGCTCGAAGGCGTGCTTTACGCCCTCGCCGATCCCGTGCGCCTGGACATCATCCGGCGCCTTGCGGGGCAGACCTGCGCCATGAATTGCTCGAATGCAGCGCCGCCCGACCTGCCCAAATCGACGCAATCGCATCATTTCCAGGTGCTGCGCGAAGCCGGCCTGATCCGTTCCGAACGCCGCGGCGTCGAAGTCGTGAATTCGCTCCGCTGCGGCGAACTCGATAAGCGCTTTCCCGGCGTCATCGCCGCCATTTTGAAGGCCGGAGACAAGGCTAAAAGAAAGTAGCCCGTCGCCGCATGTCGGAACACATGTCGGAACCGCGGCCGCTCGTTCGTCCTTGAGAACGAGAGCGCCGCCGACAGCGCTCACGGAGCCAATTTAAGAAGGAGCAGACGCCCATGTCCTACGTCGATGGTTTTATCGTCCCAATCCCTGAGAAAAAACTCGCGGACTACAAGAAGCTGGCCCGCAAGGCCGGCAAAATCTGGATGGAGCACGGAGCGCTCTCCTACGTCGAGTGCATCGCCGACGACGTCCCGATCGGCAAGCTGACGTCGTTCCCTAGGTCCGTCAAACTCGAGAAGGGCGAGGTCGTGGCCTTCTCGTGGATCGTCTACAAGTCCCGCGCGCACCGCGACGCCGTGATGAAAAAAATTATGGCCGACGAGCGCCTGAAAGCCGACATGCAGACCATGCCGTTCGACGGCAAGCGCATGATCTTCGGCGGCTTCAAGAAACTGGTCGAGTTCTAGTCGGGCGCCTCTGACGTCGAGGGCCGGCCCTTGCTGTAATCCGCCCGCAGCCCCCAGCCACGGCGCCCCGTTGCATATTTCAATGATTATTGTAATATTGAAGGATGCAAGCTCAAGCCGCGGTCACAGCCCTGTCAGCCCTCGCCCATCCGCAACGCCTCGCCGTGTTTCGCGCGCTCGTCCGCGAAGGGTCGGACGGAATGACCGCCGGGGCACTTGCGTCTGTCATAAAGGCGTCACCCGCCGCCGCTTCGTTCCACCTGAAGGAACTCGACCGCGCCGGCTTGATCTACGCGACGCGCAACGGCCGCTTCATGCGTTACGCGCTGCACGTCGAAGGCATGCGCCGGCTTCTGACGTACCTCACCGAAGACTGCTGCCAAGGCCAACCCGAATTGTGCGGCGACGCCTTCAAGGCGAAAAAGTCGGCGCGCGTTTGTAAGGGAGTGAAAAATGTCTGCTGAGCGTCCATTCAATGTGCTGTTTCTCTGCACCCACAATTCCGCCCGTTCGATCATCGCCGAGGCGGTAATGAATCGACTCGGCATGGGCCGCTTCAAGGGCTACAGCGCTGGCAGCCAGCCGAGCGGCAAGGTGCACCCCTATGCGCGCGATCTGCTCGCCAAGCTCAACTACGACACAGCGGAGTTGCGCTCGAAAACCTGGGGTGAGTTCGCCGCGCCCGGAGCATTTTCCGACGAAGTTGGCGCCGGTTCGTCGACAGAAAATGCGACCAAACAAAAGTCTGGCGCGCCGCACATGGATTTCGTCTTCACCGTCTGCGACAACGCCGCCAACGAGGCGTGCCCCTACTGGCCCGGCCAGCCGATGACGGCGCACTGGGGCCTGCCCGATCCGTCCGCCGCGACCGGAACCGAAGCCGAGCGCCGCTTCGCTTTCGCCGATACGCACCGCATGCTCTACCAGCGCATATCGATCTTCACCGCTCTGCCGATGGCGTCGCTCGACAAACTCGCCCTGCAGAAGCGCCTCGACGACATCGGCCGCACGACGCTCAATCAGGACTCGTCGGCCGCAGAATGAAGACAGTGAATGGCGCAGGCCCAACGCTTCCAAATCTTGACCGCGCTGCTTTTCGCCATCCATCGCACAGCCATCTGGATCTAGCGTCCGTCTCGACGCACAAGCCGCGAATCCTTCTACTCTACGGCTCGTTGCGCCCTCGGTCCTACAGCCGCTTCCTGACGTTGGAAGCGCAACGGCTGCTGGACGACATGGGCGCTGACACGCAAATTTTTCACGCCGATGGCTTGCCGTTGCCCGACGGCGCCGCGGAAAGTCACGACAAGGTACAGCAGCTCCGCACGCTCGCGGCATGGTCGGAAGGCCAAGTCTGGTGTTCGCCAGAGCGCCATGGCGCCATGAGCGGCGTGATGAAATCTCAGATCGATTGGATCCCCCTCAGCGTCGGCGCCGTGCGCCCGACGCAGGGCAAAACGCTCGCGGTGATGCAGGTCAGCGGCGGCTCGCAGTCATTCAACGCCGTCAATCAGATGCGCGTCCTCGGCCGCTGGATGCGCATGGTCACGATCCCCAATCAATCGTCGGTCGCCAAAGCCTATGACGAATTCGATGCCGACGGGCGCATGAAACCATCGAGTTACTACGATCGCGTCGTCGACGTGATGGAGGAACTCATGAAGTTCACGCTGCTCGTGCGCGACCGCGCGCCGTATCTCGTCGATCGATACAGTGAACGCAAGGAAGCCGCTGAGACGCTCGAAAAGCGCGTGCAGCTGCCGTCGATTTGAACATTCGCCGGCTCTACTTCGCCGCCGCCGGCGCAAACCGCACGGTGAACCCGCTGATCGCCTGATGGCTCGAAAGCCGCGCGCCCGCCCAGCCGCCGGGCGGCTCCTCGCCCGCAAGCCAGCGCGAGAACTGCCGCCACAGATCGATCGGTAAAATTGCGCCGTCGCGATGCGTCAGCGGCCCCCAATAGTCGGCGATTGTGAACTTGTATTCGACGAACACCGTGCCCGTGTTGGTGCGGAACTCGACGCCGAACAGCGCCTGCGCCGTCGGCCCCGCGTACTGATATTCATACGTCCGGGCCGGATCGGTCTTGAGGTGGATCTCGGAATGCGGCAGCGACACGCCGGCCCCTGCGCCCGCGTAACCCGAAATCCGCCCGAGCGTCGCCAGTCGAACGAGCCCGTTCAGCGTCAGCATGTTGTGGCCGTGGCTCCATTCGAGCCGGTCGAAATAGTCTTTGACCTTGCCCGTCGCCGGCGCAGGCTTGCCATCGAGCGTGCCTTCGAACGTCTTCTCGCCGTCCATCGGCGCGTAGGCCTTCGCGTGCGTGAAATCCAGCATCTCCCCGAAGCGCCCGCCATCCCGCCAGCGCTGGATGCGAACTCCGTAATACAGCGGGTTCTCGAACGGCTTCGTGTACCAATCGACGTCCTTGATTCTGAAATCGTGCCGCCCCTCTTTTTTCAGAATGAAGTCACTCGGGTAGTGGTACGGCGCGCCGAGATAAGCGCCAAATGCGGTCTCGCGGCGCGGCGCGTAGCGGGCGTCGCTCGCAACATCAGGCGTTCCGGTAGCCGACAGTGCGCCCTGATCGGGCGTCGCCGCCGACAGCACGAGCAGGCCCATCGCCGCGATGCCCGCAGCCGCGTGTGCAATTTGTGCCAAGCTCGCCGGCGCACTCCTTACGCCCGGCGCGACGAAGCGATGCCCATTGGTCGTTAGTGCCGTCATGCCGGCGGATCCCCCACATGTCCCGATAGCGAAAAACCCCCGCACCGCTACGACGGCGGCCCCGCGCCCGAAAGCCGTTGCAGCATCGCGTACACGGCCGCGATCTGCGGCGCCGATCGCGTTAGATATCCGCCGCCCGTATAGCCCCACCAGTCCCAGCACGCCTGCGCGTTGAGCGGCGTCGTCGCCACCTGCGGATAGAGCACGATCAGCGAATTGGCGTCCGCCCACCGCGCGAATCCTGATTCCGAAATGAACACGTCGCCGACGGTCTCACGGTTCTGGGCGCAGCCGTGGAACGCCACATGGATGCGGCATCCGGCCTTCTCGCGGCAGGCGTGCGGCACGTAGACGACGCCGCGATCGGCCAAACCATCGAGCTCGGCCGTCGGCTTGAACGGTTTCTGATCGAACACGATAAAGGCGCCGCCGGGCGTGCTCGCTCGCGGCTTCAGCGGCCCGTAGATGTGCGCGAGCAGATCGCCGGCCTGGTCGTAGTCGCAATCGACGACGTAGGGCTTCTCGGAAAGCCCGCAAGCGCCGCCTTGGTCGTCCGTGACGAACGCGTGCCCGGCGGGATACGTCGAAACGAACTTGATGTCGGCCTCTGGCACGCCGATCGTGCGATAGAAGTCGGCCGCCGCCTTCACGATCGTCGGCGCAACCGTGCGGTCCTCCTTGCCGGAGAACAGATAGACTTTGTCGCTCGCGACGTCGGCGATCGGATCAATCTCGTCCCTCTCGGCGCGGCGCGTCGCCTTCGCCGCGAGATCGGTCGGATTGGCCACGCCCCACATGCCGAGCATGTCGAGCATGCAGCCGTTGACCGCCTTGCTCAAATTAAGCCACGCCGCGCCCGGCGCCGGAACCGCGCCTGCAAAAATGCTTTCCGAACACCCATAGGGCCCGCCCGCGATGATGGCTGCGCCTTTGACGATTTTGGCGTGCGCGAATTCGAACTGTCCGGCCATGTAGGCGCCTGACGAAATTCCGGAAACCGATGTCTGATCGAGCGCCGCTCCGAGATCGGGCAGCGCGACCGGGCTCTCGCGCGGCGCGCCATCGCACGCCGACAGTACGAGGGCGGCGGTCAGTAACGCGGCGGCCGTTCGAAGGTGTGGGCGGGGAGCCATCGGCGCATCCAGAAAACAGCGGTCAGCCTGTTGTATCGCGCGCCGCGTGTCGCCGCCAATGCGCCATATGCCTTATTTGAATCGCACGGACGCCCTGTCCGTCCTGCCGTTGGCGTCGATCACCGTTAATTTGGCGAAGCCCGGACCGGCCGGGCGCCACGTCGCGTCGCGCGCGTGCGGATCGGAAAGGATCGGCGCGCCGTCGACGAGCCATGTAAGCGGCAACGCGCCGCCGTCGGCTTTGAGCACAAGCGGTTCGTCGCCCAGGTCTGCATTGTCGATTTCGGACGAATCCGGCGGGAACGAGATCAGCACGGGCGGCGCCAGGAATGGCCCCGCCGGCGCGTCGTCACCCGGTTCGCGCCAGCGCTTCAAAGGTTGGGGGAGATCGGCAGCGGCGACGGTCAACGCGCCGACGGGCGCCGACGGCAACGGTGCGCGTTTTTCCGAGATGCGCGCGAACGCGTCGAACAGGATCGGCGCGGCGGCCGTGCGGCCCATCATGCCGGCGACGCTCGCCCCGTCCGGCCGGCCGACCCACACGCCGACGACGTGGCGGCCGTCATAGCCGATGGCCCAGGCGTCGCGATAACCGTACGACGTCCCGGTCTTGTAAGCGAAGCGTCCGCCCTTGGCGTTCAGCGGCGGCGGCGCGTCCTTGAGGATATCGGTGACGTACCACGCCGCGAGCGGACTCATCATACGCCGCGCGTTGACCAGCGGAGCGACGCGGCGCTGCGCCGCCATCTGTGCTCTCGCGCCGGCGCGGTAGTTCAGCGCCACGCTGTCGCCGCCGCGCGCCAGGCTCGCATAGAGCTGCGTCAAATCGAGCAGCGTCATGCCCGTGCCGCCGAGCGCCATCGCCAGCGTCGGCTCGGATTTGTCGGGAAAGCGCGCCATCACGCCCGCGCGCCGGAGGCGCCCCACCAGCTTTCCGGGCCCGACGCGCGACAGGGCGCGCACCGCCGGAATGTTCAGCGACTGCGACAGCGCTCCGCGGATCGACACCGTGCCGTGATAGTCCTCGTCAAAATTTTTGGGTGCATAGGTTCCAAACCGAACCGGTCGGTCGTCGATCAGCGTCTCGGGGTGCGCAAAGCCCGCCTCGAACGCGAGCCCGTAGATGAAAGGCTTCAGCGCCGATCCGGGCGAACGCACGGCGTCCGCCATGTCGACCGCGCCTTGGCGTTCCGCGTCGAGATAATCGGACGAGGCGACGTAAGCGAGAATTTCTCCGCTCAGATGGTCGGCGACGACGATCGCCGCCGAGAGCTTGTCGCCCTGAATTTGCGCCTGCCGCTTCGCGAGGTCTTCGAGGCTCGCCTGCAGCGTGCGGTCGAGCGTCAGTTTGTGAACTTCGCGCCCAGGATCGCGGGCCATTTCACCTTCCGCCAGATGCGGCGCGTATTTCGGAAAGTCGCTGCGCGCCAGCAGCACGCGCTCGCTTTTCGCTTTTTCCGCTTCGCCCTTGCTGAGGACGCCGGCTGCTGCGGCCGTATCGAGCACGCGGTTGCGCGCGCGTTCCGCCGCCCTGGGAAAGCGATCGAGACGCCGCGCCTCGGGGCTCTGCGGCAGCGCCACCAGCAGCGCCGCTTCCGACATCGAAAGCCGTCGCGGTTCCTTGCCGAAATACGCCAGCGACGCCGCCCTGACGCCTTCGAGATTGCCGCCGAACGGAGCGAGGCGGAGATACAGCCGTAGGATCTCGGTTTTGGTCATTGCGCGTTCGAGCTGCCGTGCGCGCAGCATCTGGCGCAATTTGCCGAACGCCGTGCGTTCGTGCTTGCCGTCGAGCAGCCGCGCGACCTGCATCGTCAGCGTCGAGCCGCCCGAAACGAGGCGGCCATGCGTGACGGCCTGCGTGACCGCGCGCACGATCGCCCACCCATCGATGCCGTGATGTTGATAGAAGCGGCGATCCTCGAACGCGAGCAGAAGTTTCAGATAATGCGGATCGACGTCCTTCGGATCGAGCGGCAGGCGCCAGCGCCCGTCCGCCGTCGTGAAGGCGCGCAGCAGCCGGTCTTCGCGATCGACGACCGTCACCGACGCCGTCTTCGCCGCCTCCAGCGACAGCGGCCCGATGTCGGCCAGCGCCTTGCGATACGCGCCATAGGCGCCAGCCGAAGCAATGACCGCCAACACGGCGCACCCCATCGCCGCGCGAAGAAAGTTGCTCCGCATTAGGAGAAATCGGCGTTGGACACCGGCAAACCAATGACTTGTCATCCCGGGCGAGCCGCCCTGTGGCGAGACCCGGGACCCAGTATCGAGCCCGGCGACCGCGCCCGCAGCCCTGGGTCCAGGCTCTTCACAACCGCGCTCTCGCGCGTTCGCTTCGGCGCGGATGACAACCTGAAGGTCGACGCCGAATATGGGTCGAGGCTCTCGATCGCCGCGTTTTTTGACCCAGCCCCACATGTCGCTCACTTCACCCCAACGGTCAGCTTACCGCCGGCCGTGCGTGCGTAAAGCTCCGGCCGGTACATGTCTTCGACCGTCGCGGCCGGATGCACGAACGTGCCCGGCGTCACCGCGCGCACGAGGTACGCCACCGTCGCCGATAACGCCGGCGCCTTCGCGTCAACCGCCGTCGCGTCTGCCGCCGGCTCGGACTCGAGCGCCTCGGATCCTTCCGCATCGCCGTCCGTCGACAGGCTCGCGCCCGGGTTCGAGAAGTTGAATGCGGCGACGAAGCGATCGTCGCGGAACTCGGTGTGCTCCGGTTCGGCCGACGACTTCAACCAGTCGAGCCCGGCGATCGCCCCGCTCGAAACAAGTCGCGGGTTCTCGATCTCGAAGCCCGCCGGCAGCCGGTCGACCACCATCACGCGGCCGCCGGCTTCCTCCGACGTAACTTTGACCACCATCACGAAACGGTCGTTCTGCTTCACCTCGCCCGCGCCGCCTGCGAGGCTCTTCATCTCGACCGGCTTGCCGTCGAGCGTGTAGGCGTGACGTTCGATTTTGAAGCCCTTCGAGACAGCAGGCTCCGGCGTCAACGCAGCGCCGATGATCGAGATCACCGCGTCCGTCGCCGCGTCGCCGTCGTTGGTGATGGTCAGCGCGCCGTCCTTCAAGTCCGCGGGGACGAGCGACCTCAGCGTCGGGCCGGTCGCCTTTTCGCCGTTGATGGTGATCGTCGTCGCTTTGGCTTCATCCGATAGCGCCTTGGCGGCGAGCAGCATCCACGCCTGTTCCTGCGTCGAGGTATAGCTGCGCGTCTCGTAGGCTTTGGCGATCACGCCTGCGAGCTTCGGCGCGTCCGCTTTCGCGATGCCGCTTTCGGCCGCCAGCGTCACCAGCGCCGCGCCGTCGCGCAGCGTCGAACCGTAGTCGCTGCGATAGCCCGTATCGGCCGTCGCGTCTTCCATGCCCGTCATCGCCGCGGCAAACACACGTTCGGCCCGCGTCCTGTCGCCCATCATCGCCAGCGCCGCGCCGATCTGCGCCTTTGCGAGCGGCGTCGAGAACCGCTCGATGCGCTCGTCCGCGTAATAGCGCAGCTCTCCGATGGGAGCCCGCGCGTTGCGCGCCAGCACGTAGATCGCATAGGCGCGATCTTCGCCGCCCTTCTCGAAGTCTTCGGCGTAACTGAGGAAATTCTGCAGCCGGTCGAGCGCGCGCGCGAAGCCTTCGCTCGGCACGTTCGAGCCGTTCTCCTTGGCCCGCGTCAGGAAATCCGTGACGTAGGCCGTCAGCCAAAGGTCCGCGGTCGAGGGCCCCCACACGCCGAACGCGCCGGAGGAATCCTGCATCTCGAACACGCGATTGACCGCGCCCTGGACACGCTCCCTCAGCGCCTTGTCCTCGGCGATGCCGAGCTTGGCGGCGACCGCATTGGCGTAAACCAGCGGCAGCGCCCGCGACACGGTCTGCTCGGCGCAGCCGTAGGGATAGCGGTCGAGTTGCGCCAATAGCCCCGGCACGTCGAAGCGCGCCGTCGGCCCGACCGACAGGTTGATCGTGGTCCGCGACGCGATCAGGTCAGCGACCAGGTCGCGCGACACGGTCAGCTTGCCGCCCTTGGCCTTGAGCGATGCGATCGTCGTGCGCTTCACGTCATTCGAGGGGGGAAGAACCTCGAATGTCATGTCGCGCTTCAAAGCGACCCCGCCCGGACCCTTCACCGCCGCGCGCAGCGTCAGCGCCCCGACATCCGTCGGCTTGAACGCCATGCGCTCCATCGTCTTGTCGCCGGTCTTGAGCTTCGCCGTCGCCTCTGCAATCGACGTCAGCCGCTCGTTCGACGCATCACCCTGAACCTGGCTGAGCGAGATAGCGTAGTCGCCGTCGGCGCCCTCGATGTTGTGGACGTCAAACCCGAGATGCGCTTCGTCGCCGAGAGTCAGGAACCGCGGAACCGCGACAGTCAAGGCCACCGCGTCGCGCACGATCACGTCGGCCTGTCCGTGCCCGACCTTGTCGCCGCTCCACGCGACGGCCATCACGCGCACCGTGCCGTTGAAGTCGGGGAGATCGAAGTCGACGGTCGCAGCGCCGTCCGGCCCGACTTTCACGATGCCGGAGTAGAGCGACACCACGGTCTCGACGGTCGGGTTGCCCTGCATCACCGGGCCTGAGCCGTCGCCGCCGCTTTTGAGCTTGCCGCGCTCGGCTTTCATTCCGTCGATCAGCCGGCCGTAGAAATCGCGGATCTCGAACGCCAGCTTCTGCTGTGCGTTGAACCATTTCTCCGGCGCCGGCGTCTCGAAGCGCGTCAGATTGAGGATGCCGAGATCGACGGCGGCGACAGTGACGCGCGCGTCTTCCCCACTCGCCAAGCCTTCGATCTTGATTGGCGCCGACAGCTTCGACGCCGATTTGAGTTTTTCCGGCAGCGTCAGGCCGACCTTCAATTCGCGGCCTGCCTGATCGACGCCGAGCCACGCCACGCCGATGGCGCGGCCGGGCATCCGCTTTGCCGCTTCGTCCATCGGCCGATAGACCATCGCCGCGACGTAGGCGCCGGGGTTCCAATCGTCGCCGACGGTGAGGGAAACCTCGCCGCCGCCCTTCGGCACATCGACGTCCTGCACATGGCGCAGCGTATCGCCGAGCACCGAGATCAGCGCCTTGCCGCCGAGCTTGGAGGCGATGCGCAGCTTCGCCGTCTCGCCGGCCTTGTAGCTCGGCTTGTCGAGCGCGACTTCGAGCTGCTCGGGGCTGTCGGCGTTCTCGCCCGACGCATACCACCCCGCGTTGAACGTCACGCTGGAAGCAGGCCCGTTCGGCTCGGTCGAGGCGACATCGAGGCGATAGCGGCCCCAGCCGAGCGGCTGCGTGATCTTCGCCGGCGCGTCGGCCGCGAGCGACAGCGCGCCGTTGCCAACCTTGCGCTTGGTCGTCACCGCGTCATAGGTCCAGTTTCCGTCGCGCCGATACCACTGCCAATTCTGGTCAAGGCGCGTCAGCGTCCATTCAATTTTGTTCGATGCGGCCGGCTTGCCGTCAGCGTCGAGCAGCACGACGTCAAAAGAAGCGTCCTGATCTTCCGGCGCCTGACCAGCCTCGAACAGCGGCTTGATGCCAATGCGCGGCTGCTTCAGATCGACCGGCAGAATGAGCTTGCGCTCGATCGTGCGCCCGCCGCTCTCGACCAGCTTGACGATCATCTCCGCTTCGAGCGGCCGCGCCGTCTTCTCCACCGCTGGCAGCGTGATCGGAATGACCGCCTTGCCCGCCTTGTCGGTGATGAGCCCGCCATCGAGCGGCGCCCGCACCGGATTGACGAAGCCATCCGACGGCCCGAACTGATATCCGGCGTAGCCCGGCAACTCCTTCGTGGCGAGGCGCACGATGACTTCGCCTTCAAGCGCGAGGTTCGCCGCCGGCGGTCCGTAGAGATAGCGCCCATCCGCCGTCACGTCGGTTGGCGCATCGGGCGACATCGCCTTGGCGGCCGAAGCCAGCGTCATATCCAAACGCTCCGGCACGAAATCCTCGACCAGGAACGCCCGTTCCGCGATCGCCGCCTGCTTCGGATCGACGTACAGCCACGCCCGCCACGTGCCGGTCATCGCCGTCTTGGCGAGTGGCAGCGTATGCGAGCGCCCTCCGAGGCCCTGATCGTTCAGCGTGACGCGCGCGTGCTCGACGCCGTCGGGGCGCGTGACGATGAGTGTCGTCGGCAAGGTCGCGGCCTTGCCCTTGCTGTCGCGTACGAGCGCGGTAATCGCCACCTCTTCGCCGCCGCGATAGACGCCACGCTCGGTGTAGACGTAGCCGTCAATCGGTCCCGAGGCCTCGCGGCCCTTGACGCCGCGATCCGACAGATCGAAGGCGTTCAGCGTCAGATCGAGAAACGCGTATTCGCCCGCGCCCTTCTCGGCGGCGAGCACGGCCGGCTGCGCGCCGCCTTCGCCCTTGGCGAGCGCCTTGTCGAATTTGGCATAGCCCTTGGCGTCCGATTTTGCGGTCGCAAGCACCTCGTTGTTGCGCGCGATCAGTTTTACGCTCACACCCTCGATCGCCGTCGCATCCGCAAGCGAGCGCACGAACGCATGCACGCCGTCGCCGCCTGTGAACGCCGTCAATCCGAGATCGGAGACGATGAACCATTGCGTCGCCAGCGATCCACTGTCGTCCTTTAATTTCTCCGTAGGCTTGGCGACCATCACATAGGCGCCGGGCTCGAGCTTGCCGGTCGCGTCTGTCACGGGAACGGCCGTCGTCACGTCCTCGTTCAGTTTCGAAGCAACGTCCATCTCGCCCGAATAGACTTTGACGCCCGTGCGATCGCGAATGTTGTCCAGTTCATAGCTGGAAAGCTGGCGCTGGAAATCTCCGGACTGCAGCGCCGTCGCAAGACTCCGGTCGCCTATCCGATAGACATCGACGGAAATCTTCTGCGTGTTGGTCGTGACGACGGGAATGCCCTGCTGACCGCGGCTCGGCAGCACGTAGGCTTTGCCGGTGAACCGTACCAGCGGCGAGCGGTCCGGCACGTAGATGGCGATTTCGGCGGTCTTGTTCAGCGTCTCGCCGATTTCCGACGGCAGCCCCTGGCGGATCGTGACCTGATAGCGCTGGCCATGCTGCAAACCTTCGACGCAGAGCTGCTTGCCCTCCTGCACCAGCGTCTGCGGGTCCTTGTTGTCGACCGCCACGAACTTGGCGACGTCGGTCTGCGCGCGCGACAGGTCTTCCGAGAACTGCAGGCACAGCCGCGGCGGCGTCGTCTCGTTGTCGGTCTTGTAGTCGAGCATGCGGAAGCCATGTTCGGCGCGGAGCTTGTCGTAGGCTTCGCGCGCCGCCTGGTCGTCGACGAGATCGATCGATAGCTTCAGCGCGTCGATCGCCGGGCGCCAGTACGAACGCCGCTCCAGCGCCGTTCCGAGCACGGCCAGTGCGTGAGCCTTCTGCGCCTTGTCCTTGGCGCGCTCATAGCCGCGGTAGGCCGCGCCCGAGGCGTGAATCGGGAGATCGTACTTCTCGGCTTTGTCGGGATCGGGCTTGATCGCCATCAGCGCTTCGGCGAGCCGCGTCCAGGCGGCGGCGTCGTTGGCGTCACTCGCGACGACGTTGGCGAGCAGCCGCGCTGCGGCGCGCGGATCGCTCGCGAACAGCTTTTCGGCGTCGGCCTTCCGGCTTGCGGGCTTCGTGCCGTCGCCGCGCAATGTCGTGGTCAGGTACGTCTCGTAACGCTTGGCGTCGGCGGCGACGCCGGAATGCGAGAACCCCGGCTCGGCTTTGGCGACCGTCGCAAGCGGCGCGGCGCAGGCGAGCGCAAAGGCGGCGGCGAGGGCGAGGCGCGCGAAAGGCATCATGGCGAGACTTCTTCCTGTTGAGGTTCGGCGCCCGCAGACTGCTGAGACTGCTGAGGCGCGTCGCAGATAGAGCGCACTATCGGGCGATTTCGGGCGGCGCGACACCCCATCAGGGCGGAACGGCCGAAGCGCGGCGATAAGTTGCGATCTTCCGAGTGTTGCGTGTTCTTGCGCCTTTTTTCGCACGTCCCTGGTCATCGGCCTAATTTAGCAGGCGCGGGACATGCGGGGATAAAGTCGGGCGAAATTTAATGTTCGGCCAAGGTTAAGCGCGGGGATAAATCGAGCGCGGCGAGCCACGGCCCGCGTCAAGCGCAAGCCGGTTGTCCGTCAATCTGCGGGGATAGGTTTAGCGGCGCGGCGTCGGCAGGCCGTCGGCGCCCGAGACCTGACCGGCGGCGATGACTTCCGGAGCGAGCGACCGTCCGACCGTCCGCGTCAGCGGCTTCGCAGCGGCCCAGAGCCGGGCGAACGAGGCGATGGCGTGCGATGCCGAAGCGGCGTCGGCGCCATGATAGATTTCAAAAGCGTCGCGCTTTTGCGGATCGCGGCGCATGCAGTCGCCGATCCAGACGCGGTTCGCTCCGAGCACGAGCTGCTCGTGCGCCGAGACGAAGCGAACGTCCTGCAGCATGCGGATATCGGCAGCCGGAAGATCGAGAATGGACGAGGCGGCGTGATCCTCGACGATCGAGTCGATGTCGAACAGCACGATCTGAATTTTCAAATCATTGCGGCCCGACTCTGCGACGCAGGCGGCCAGCGCCCGTGCAACGGGGCTGTCGGTGGCGCGCGCGACAAGCGTCAACGGCGCCGCCGCATCATGCACGGCGATGGCGTCGGCAATGAACGACTTCAGCTTTACGTCCTTCTCCGTGCGGGCATCGATCACGGGATGCGAAGGGGAGTCAAAGCGCATGAGGCCATTCCTGGGTAGGGTCCGTTCCGGCGCGGCGGTGAAGCCGTATCAGAGGCGGAGCATTGCGGGCCCCATTAAAGGCCCAAGATTATTAAACAAGCGTTGCGGTCTGGCCTGATTTATGACGCTCCGACTTAACTCATTTTCTGTCCAAGGGTATTTATTCCGCTGCAGGGGGCGCCATACGGCCGATCAGGGCCATGTCGCGATCGAAAAAGTCGTCTTCATCAACGATTAAGGTGGCGGCGTCTGTCGCGGCCCCGGCAACATTGGCAGACGTGACCAGGGGCTGCTGCGTCGCGGCGCCAAAGCGCGCCAGCGCCGATTGCAGGCTCGCCGGCAGCATTGCAGCGCTGACGGGCACCGACATCGTCGCCGTTTCCTTGCTGAGAATGACGCGCGGCTCTTCCACGTCGATGCCTGAAGTGCCCGCGCGGCGCAGGCTCGGCCAGCGCGGCATCGGTGGAACCGGTGCGGCGGTCGGCTCATTGAGCGCGGCGTCGCTGACTGGCGTTGCAGAAATCGAATTGCTGTTTGCGGCCGTCACCGTCATGTCGGCTTCCGGCAGCGGAGGCGGCGCCGGCCATGGCGCGCGCGGGCCTTGCGGCGCTGACGAAAATGCCGGCGTCTCGGGCCGGTAGCGGTCGGCATACGGTCCGAAGCGGGTGACGTGATCGGGGTCGAACGACTTTGTGGCCGCGCCCGTCGGTCGGCGCAAGGCGGTCACGACGGAGTGCCCATTACGCGGTCCCGGCAACTCCGGTTCGCGAGTTGCGGCGACGTCATCGAGCGGCAATGCAGGGTCGGCGGCGGCCTTCTGTCCTTCGATGCGCCGCGCCGCGCCCATGACGGCGCCGAGAATGATGTCCGACCACGCGCCGTCGACGAATTTATAAACGCGGAACGCTTCAGCGGCGGCGAACTTCGAGCCCTGGCGCGCGAGGCGACGCTGGATGCTCCCCGTCGTCGGCAACAGCGTGCGCTTGAAGATGCGCTCCTTCTCGAAACTTGTGAACAGGTTGGCGAGCAGCTGCGCTTCGACGCGCAACGCTTCGCGCTGGGCCGGGTTGAGGCGCGGCGGCGCGTCGAGCGGCACGGCGACGTAATAGTCGCCGTTCATGTCGAACACCACATGTCGAAACAATTCGAAGTTCTCGCGGATCTGCTGATCGCGATGAATTTCATTGAAGCGCGACAAAATCTGGATCACCGGCCCGCGCTCCGCGGCCTTCATTTTCGGCAGCAACGGCGCCAAGCGGTCGCTCGGTCGCTGCACCATCGAGACGAGCAGCAGGCAGAGGTCGACGAACAGCGCGACGGCCAGCGGCACGTAATCGCGCTTCGAAAGTCCGGCCTGCTCGTCGCTGAACCCGCGCGCCGACGCCTGCGCCCCGCCGGGCGTTCCCGGCCCTTGCGGACCCTCGACCGACTGCACCGCCTTCTTCTGCAACTCGCGAAGCTCGTCCGCCGTCGGCGGCAGCTTGAACGCCAGCATCCCGTAGAACGTCGTCGTCAGACGGCGGAACGCCTCGATCGTCGCCTCGGACCCTTCGACGGCGGCGATCTCGGGTTTCGACAACTCCGGCAGTTGGTCGATCGCTTTGACCACGCCGCGCAGCGCCGCCTGCAATTGCGTATCGGGACACGAAATGCTCCCGCCGCGGCCGTCGGCGACGGTGGTGCGTTCGGCGCGGTCGTTGAGATCGGAACGGATCTGGCGCAACTGCGGGTCGGTGCGGAAGGCGTTGAACCCCGTCACCGTCAAATCGAGCTTGCGGCCGAGCGCGCGCATGAACTCGTTGCGCGTGCCGGTATTTGGATCGAACGTAGAAACGTCCGACGAGACGATTTTTACGAGGTCGGCGTCGAGCGCAGTCATGTCGCTTTTGACCGACACAACGCGGCCCTTGACGAATTCGGACGCGAACGTGAAGCGCTGCGCGTCTTCGTCTCGCATCTTGCGGCGCGGCCCGTCGCCCGGCGTCGAGTTGGGACACGACGTTCCCTTGCTGCGCTCGAGTTCGGCCTTCGTCGTCGAAACGCCGGTCAGGCTCACCAGCGTCGACTGCAGCTGTTCGAGCCGCGTCGAAGCGGCGTACAGGGAATTCTGCACCTGGCTGACGGCGCCCTCGGCCGAGCGCGAAGCCTCGCCACGGCTTTCGAGCACCTTCCAATAGAATCCGAACCCGAAACCGACCGAGATCAGCGTCAGGAACACGTAGCCGCCAACGTACAGGACCTTTGTGAAAAATGGATGCGGCTTAAACATCTGGTCGAGCAGCCAGACGATCATGACCATCAGCATGGCGACTGAGAAGCCGATGATGATGCGGTGGACGATCGGTAGATCGCCCATGTTGGCTTCGATCAGCTCGAGCATGCCGACGTAAGTCGCGACCCACGACAGTGCGCCGAGGCCGATGATCAGAAAAGTGCGCTTCCAGTCGCGCTCGGGGGCGTCGTCCGCCTCGTCGTCGGCGAACGCTCCGCCGCTTGCGGACGTGCGTCCGCTGCCTGTCGAAAAACCCGCCCGCCTGCTACGCATCTTTGCCGACCCGCTTCAAAACCCAAGGGCGAGTTGTCTGCGGCCTTGGCGCGTTTTTCATGTCGCAACTGCGGCTGGCCCATGGCGGAGAAAAAACGACTCGCGACATCACGGCGCCTATCACCGAACAAGATTGTCATCCCGGCCGAGGCGCCCTTCGCGCCGAGAGCCGGGACCCAGGGCCCGAACATCGTCGCCAGCAACACTGGGTCCCGGGTCTTCGCTTCGCTGCGCCCGGGATGACAGCGTGTGTGTTGGTCAGTTCGGATTGATCGCTCGCAACTGCAAGTCGCCAGGCGTCGGCGGGCGGTAGGCGTCGTTGTGGATCGACGCCACAGGCCGGGCGATGACAGGCGCACGCCGAGGCAACAGCGCCGGTCGCGGGTTGGCCTTGGCGTCGTTGGCGAGATCGGCCAGCAGGTCTTCGAGCAGCGGTGCGCCGATCTGGCTCGCATGCAGGCTGCGCGCCCAAGGTGAAGACGCTGACCCCGTGCCGACCAGCACGACGTAGGAATAAGCCGCTCCGTTCTTGAACTGCAACCCGCCGGTGATCCACACGTCGACCGTCGCGTCGGGATCTGCGCCGACCTGGGTGCCGGTCTTGGCGAAATGCAGTCGAAGATCGCCCCGCCGGGCCGAGCACCACTGGCTGACGGACTTCAGCGTGCCCGTCGGCGCGCCGTTAGCCTCATAGCAAAGCGGCGCTTCGAGCAGCGTTTTCAGTAGCGGCGCGGCGCCTGAGCGGATAACAGCGGCCGGCAGGATCGCCGCCTCGGCGGCCGACGAAGCCCCACGATCCCGGTCGCCTTTGAAGGTCGTGTCGTAATCGCGGATGAGGCTCGGCGGCCTGACGGCGGCGCGACCCTGGCCGATCAGCGCCGCCAGGATCACGGCCGACATGTGATGCACGCGCCGCGGCGACCCCGCGATCTGGCCAAGCACCGCCGCGGTCGACGGCGGCGTGCCGCCAAGCTCGGCCGCGGGCGGCATGGCGAACCCAAACGTATCGATCAACTTCTTCATGCGCGCCTGGCCGAGCAGCGCTGCGCGATTGATCAGTGGCGTATTCAGCGAACACGCAAACGCCACGATGGCCCGCCGCCCGTGCCGAAGGCCTCCACCCTTGGCGCATGTCTCGAGCCCCTGCGCCGGCGCGTCGGTATCGACGTAGAGACTATCGGGACCATCCTTGCCTTCCTGCGCAATGCCGATCGCCGCCAGCATTTTCCCCGTTGAGGCGACCATGCGAGACTCTTTCGCCCGGTCGTAACGACCGCTCGTGGAATTGCGCGCGTTCCACGAGCCGAAATACGGCGCCGTCTCGCCGGACTCGTAGTAGCGCACGATCGCCCCGGCGCTGTTGGCGGCGACGATGACGACGTTCGGCTGCGTGCGATCGGTCGCTGCCTTGGCCGGGTCGAGCGTGTACAGCGGGTCGATCTTGTCGCGCCATTTGGAGTCGAGCGCCGCCAGCCGCGTGTCGATCGTTTGCCGGAACGCCAGATTGTCGCCGACGTCGAACGTCGTCGTGACGCCGCGCACGTAATCGCGCCACGCGAAGCCGTAGCGTTGCTTCATCTCTTCGCGCAGTCCGAATCGCGCCGCCGGCATCAGCACGTTGGCGCGGATGACGGGATTGGCCTCGGCCCGTTTCGCTTGTTCGGGCGCATAGCGCTCCAGCGCGGCGAGCAGTTTCGGGCGCACCTTCGGGTCTGGCGGACCGCCCGCGAGTTCGACCAGCTCGAACACGACGGCCTTGCGTTCGGCGTCATCCGCGATGAGCTTCTCGGCGCAGGTCCTGGCGCGCACTTCGGTGATGTAGCGCCAGCGGTCGAGGCGCACCTCGTTGAGCTTTTCGTTCCCCTCCAGAAGAATGATCGGCTTGTTGACGGCAGACGCCAGAACGAATTGCTCGGCGGTCGAAAGATCCTTAGCTTCCTTGCCGAACACGACCTGGCTCGTCACCTCCACGCCGTGCAGCGGTTGGCCGCCGGTGCGCTGCGCCAGCCAGATATGGTTGGCCGCCCATTGCTTCAGTTTGGTAGGGTCGCCGCCGCGCGTCAGTTCGCGGTAGATCACCGGCGCCAGCCACCACTCGCTGAGTTTGCGCCCGAACTTGCGGAACGGGCCTTCGTCGCGGCTCGGCGGCGTCTTGTAGATGACGCGCGCGAACTGCATCGGCAGCGTCGAGCCGCCGACACCGAGCGTTGGCCGGCCGCGCGCAATCGACTGCGAGATCGTCGAGATCGGAATTTTCAGCACGCCCGTCAGGTCGATGCCAAAGGGGTTCAGCCACCCGCCGATGTAGCGGTCCTCATGGAACGACAGACAGCGCCAGTATTGCTCCGGCACGTCGCGCACGGGGATCGACTTGTGGTCGGGATTGGCGACGTAGTCGCCGAATTCGATCGCCGCATCGGTGTAGTTGACGTCGCGCAGGCTATCGAGCCGTGGGTCGAACGTGCCGACGAAGTTGCGCTTCGAGTCGTAGATGGCCGTCGCCAACCATCGCTCGGCGTCGTAGCCGAGCTTGTCGCCCATGGTGAGCTGACCCGTATAGCCGCGGATCGGCGCGATCAAGTAAACCAGCAGTAATGCAAAGACGACGTAGAGCACGGCCGCCGTCGCGACGTGGCGCAGGGGCCCAAGCTTCGGGTGAATTGCGAACACGGGCGACAACAGCCGCGCCAAGCGGCGCGGCGCCGTCAGACAAAATTCTGCGAGAGCGGTCAAGAACCGAAAAAATCGTAACATGCTCGATGCGAAGCGCGGTGACTGGAGCCCGCGTGACGTCGCGCTTCTCAGGCCTGCTGCTAATGGAGATTTGCGGCGCGAGTGACGCCGAGAGGCGGCGACAAGGCGCCGGACGGTGACGGCAATGCGGCGAGGCGACGACGCCCGCGCAGTTGAATCGCCAAACCTGAATGCGAAGGAAGGTTCTGAAAAGGCTCAGAACGCCGACGTCGCGGATGCGAAGTCAGGCAAACGCATACGCATTGCGTGCGGCCAATCTTGCCGCAGACTCCACATACACCCCTGGCGCGACGAGCATCAGCTCATCGCATCAAAGATTGTTCATGAGAACGAAGATTCCGACTCCGATTGCCGGCCCCAACAGGGTCGCAAACAACATCATAACGAATGGTCTGACTGCCATAACATTTTACCCCGCACTCTCCGCACTTCGGCACAATGCCGACGCTGGATTTTTGACTCCGCCCGGGTGTCCCTCTCCGAGCTTTGTCATGTTTTGCGCATATCCAGAGCCGCCTCCGGACTTCACGCAGTCGTTGTGCTCCCCAATTGCCGCACCCCCGGACAATACACGGCGGAAAATCTCTTGACAGGCCGTTTTGTGATTTGGTTCGCACACAGGGTTCAGTTGCAACACGTGCGCTCAGGTGCGGCGCAAGCCAAATTTAGTCGTGTGCATATGAATTTTTGACGGCAGAAAAACATAGGGAAACCAGCACCATGGTTCTTCCGCTGAGATTGGACTCTGATGTACGCCCCGGCCGGGTCGGGCGTTGCAACATCACAACTGTTGCAATTCTTGAAATTTGATTTGAACGAAGCGTGTCGCTTTTGCACCACGCAAGGCTGAGGGCGGAAGTCGCTCGCGACTATTTGAGGTCGAACAATCTGAGCTGGCGTTCGTCGAGACCGCGCGTCTCGGCGGCGAGCTGCTCGATGCGGTCGAAGGGCACCTGCTCGGCTGAAATCAGCGAGCGATGCGCCTTCATCGGACGCACCAGGCCTTCCTGCACGAGATGGAATTCGCCGACGGTCTGACCCGGCAGCGCCTGCGCCGGATCGAGCCCCGATTCCGACTGGAACGCCGCCTTCAGTTTGCGCAGCGCCGTATCTTCGCGCACGCGGCCGATGAACCAGCTCGTGATCTGGTCGCGGCTCTTATAGTCGAGGTCGCCCGGTGATTGCGTCGCGAGCATCATGCCGAGACCGGCCGACCGCGCGCGTTTCAACAAGCTCTGAAGTGGCTCGGCGGTCGCCGGCTTCGAACTCGCCGGGATGTAAAGGTCGGCCTCGTCGAACATGACGACGGCCTGCAGTTCGTCGTTCGGGTTGCGCTGGCAGAAGCGCAGCGCTTCCGAAAGGAACTGCGAAACCCAGAACAGGATGTTTTCGTTGTCGCCGAGGAAGCCGGTGTAGATGACGGAGAGCCGCGTGCGGTTTGGGCGCTGATATTTGCCAAGCCCGAGCAGACTTTCCATGCGCAGGCTTTCGCCGCCACCCTCGAACAGCGCCGCGTTGCGCAGCCGAAGAGAATCCAGCTGCGCGACGAGATCGCGCCGAAGCTTGCCCGACGGGTCCATGCGCTGCGTCTGATCGGTGAGCTCGGGGTGCTCGTCTTCGAGCAAATGGATCAGGTCCCCCAACGTCACTTCCGCGGTCGACAGCGCGCCAAGGATACGCAGCGCAACGGCCAGTACGCCCGACTGCTTTTGATGCGTCGCGGAATTCTTGAGATGCAGCATCTCGCCAAGCGCCGCCGCCGACAGGTTGGCCAGCAGCTGCTGTTCGTGCTCGGGGAGTTCGTTGATGCCGTTCGGCAGCAGCGTGATCGAAATTGGCCGGCCCGAGGCGCGCCCCGGCGTATAGACCGCGACGTCGATGGCGTCGGCGAGCTTTTCGCGATCGGCGCGACGCTCGGCGGTCTCTGTGTCGTTGGCGCGCCAGACGTCCGGGTTGGCGTAGCTCGCAAGGTCGCCCTTGCGGTCGATCAGCACGGCGGGAATGCCGCGCAGCAGCAGTTGCTCGATGAGCGATAGCGCCAGCGTCGTCTTGCCCGAGCCTGAGCCGCCGAGAAACGCCGCGTGCCGTTTCAGGATGCCTTTATTCAGCGTCACCGGCCGCCCGCGCGCGCCGATTTCCCGACCCGAAAGAATACTCGAACCGTAGGTTCCGTTTTCATCGAGCAGCATCGACAACGGCACGTCGTCGTCGTTGGCCGGACGGCTGCGATCGCCGCCGCGCGCTGCCGCAGGCGTGACGTCGCCGAACCCATCGAGTGACGACTGCGGATCCTCCATCTCCTTCTGCACCAGACGCGGCACGGGCCGGCCAAGCAGATCGAGACGCATGAGGTGCGTGATCGAGATCAAGCTCGAAAGCGGTTTCGCGCCTTCGAGCCACTGCTGCTGCCCGGTGTCGCCGCGGTGATGCGCCGTGAACTCGCGCACGGTCATCATGCGCTCCCATTCGGGAATTGGCACGAGCAACTGGCGGCCGCCGCCGTCGCGGAATTTGCGGAACGCCTGCGCAGTCTGGTTCTTCTTGTTCGGCGGGAATTCGCTGGCGCGCAACATGAAGCACGCCTTGCCCTGCATCGACGTCAGCACCTTGTCGAGCTGGCGCTTGAGGCCCCCGCCCTGCGTCGGGCGATTGCACAGGAACACGCGGACATCGCTGGCGTAGCCGGTACGGTGGCGCACGGTCAGATCGAACGCGGGCACGTCATCACCAAGTTCGAGGCGCGTCACCGTCACCTCGATCGCCTTGCCCCACTCGTCGCGCGCCAGCGTCAGCGCCGCCGACATCACGTCGACGAGTTCGTTGTCGTCGGCCGGCATTTCCGCTTCGCTCTCGTTGGCGAACCGCTCCCACATTTCGCGGAATTGCACCGCCGAGATGGCGCCCGGCGCGGCTTCCTCTTCGCCGCTGCCAAAGCCGACGGCCTGGCCGAGCGCCTGCGCCAGCGTGCCAATGAAGGATGTTGAACTGGGTTCGGGATCGGAATCGTCGCTCTCGCCGCCGGTCGCTTCGCGCAACCGGCTTTGGGCGTGTTCCAGCAAACGGCGCGTCGAGAGCCCGGCGAATTCTTCGAAGAACTGCGGTCCAAAGAATGCTGACGCATCGGGGAAGCTCATGCCGCCGCCGCTCAACTCCGCCTGATGCGCGAGGCGCTTCGAGATGATCAGGCGCGCCTCTTCCACCGTGCGGCTCTCGCGCAGCAGAACGGGGCCAGATTTTTCGATGCGGTCGATGTACGACTGCGCGACGACGCCGCGCACCTGGCTATAAAAGTCCTCAAGGCACGAGATCACGATGATGGCGTTGGTCAGGCGGTTGGCGATCTGGATCAGATCGCGCACGGCCCGTTGAAAACGCTCGTCCGAATTATCGAAAAAGCGCAGATCCTCGACCTGGTCGATGCAGAACACCAGCGCCCCGCGGTCGACGCTCCAAACGAGCGCGCCGAGCGCCGCGATGATCTCGAACGAGCGATCCTCGCCGGTATTGGGATCGAGCGCGCAGACCGCTTCGTGCGCGATCGGCGTCAGCTGGCGCCCATGTAGATACTGGCGCACGCGCTGGTCGATGCGCGGGTCCCGGCGCTGCATGTAAAGCAGCGCGCGCACGATGTTGATGTCGACTTCGCGCGTCTGGAAGCGTTCGCTGGCGACGATGTCGTCGGCAAGCCTCAGGATCAGCCGCGCCAGCGCCTTTTCGTCAAGCGGCGCATCGCGCAGCTGATCGAGATCGGCGGACGAGATGACCGCGCTGTCGAGCACCAGCTTGTTCGTCAGCCGCGTCAGCGCGCTCTCGCCCAGACGATCGGGGTCGTAGGGCTTCTCTAGCGAATGCACGAGCCTGCGCAAATAGAAATCGGCGTAGTTGGCGACGTCGGGCGTCATCTGCGCGTAGCCGAAATAGGCCTGCCCGGTGCGATGCGTTCCGGTTCGAAGCGCGCGCACGAGATGCGTCTTTCCGGCGCCGGATTGGCCGTGAAACAGCAGAATGCGATCCTGCACGTGGAATCCACGGCCCGAGGCGACAGTCGAGACGAGATCGTTGAACTTCCGGCGCGCCTTGGCGTGGACCTCCGGCACGTCGACCGGATCGGCCCGCCAAAGATCGTCTTCCCAGGTGATCGAATGCTCGAACGCCTCGCTCAGCCTGTCGGGGGCCAGCGCCGGAGCATACGACGACGTTTTCAGCAGACCGCCTTCGCCGCCCATTTCGAAATGAATGCCTTCAGTCTTCCACGCGCACGAAATGCCAGACGGTGTTCTTGTAGACGATCCTCGACTCCTCGAGTGCTCTCAGATCACACCGGTCTTTGAGATCAGCGCTCGCCAACACAATCTCGCCCGTTCTGTGGGCTTCCGCGAGCATGCTTTTGAAGGCGATCTCGGTCAGGCCCCAGTCCGGCCGCGCGTTACGAATCGCTTGCCATACCAGAGAGATAAACGCCTTGCGGGCGCCTGGCCAGCCCTGTGCGGCGGGCCGTGCCGCTTGCAACACAGCGCTAGCGAATTCGCGCATTTCTGGCGGTTCGATGCGGCGCGTCGGCAGAGGCGGCGCGGCAATCGGCAGCGCATCGTTCGCTGGCGCCGGAGAAGGCGTCGGCCGCTTCGGCGCGAGCGCCACATCGGACTGAATTGCGCGGTCGCTCGCTGCCGTCAGGTTGCGAAGGACAGCGAGGGTCAAGGATTCGATCGTCGCTTCCGCGGAGCCTGCGACTTCGGCTGCCAGCGCGACGATCAATTTGCCGTCGGAAGAAAATGCGCGCGGTTTCGCAAACAACTGCCCGGCTAATAGGCGACCCGCTTTGCCCGGCAGGCCGCTGCCTTTGCCGAGACCGGTCTTGATCTTATCGCCGAAGGCGCGTTCGAGCGCGACCACCGCCAGCGCAGCCCGCAAGTCGTTGGGCGACATCGCCCGATCGGCGGTAAGTTCGAAGTGAGCCTGCAACACGAGCGCGGCCAGGCCCTCTAAGCGCTCCGTCGCTTTCAGAATCTGAGGGCTGGCGCGCGTCAGGCCGAGAGCGCGCACAACGAGCGCGCGTCGCATGTCGTCCCAACCGCCTCTGGCTGCTGAGGCGCCGGGTAGCAAGCGCGCCGCCGCGGCGCGGCCCGCCTCAAACGCCTGCAGGCGGCCTTTGGATTCCGCCATCAGGCCCTGGGTGATGTGCGCGCCGATCGCCGTTTCCGCCGCGCGGCGAAACGCGACCCCCGCCGGCCCCGACGCCTTGCCCGGCGCGGTCAGCGCCAGCAGATCGCGCTGCAAGTCGGCGCGCGTTGCGGGCGCTGCTGCAACTCGGAGCAGCACGAGGTCGGCGACCGCTAGCGCAGGCGCCGTTACGGCATCGATTTCAAGCGGCTTTGTCCGCCGGTTACGACTTACGGCTTGCGTCATCGCATCGCTCCCTCGCAGCGAATCGGAGATGTCACACGTGAATCATCCGCCATTCGCGGCCAGCTTCCAAGCATCCGGCGGCGATGCTTCGCTCGCGATCACGCGAATCAGCATCGTGTCGCCGCCGCGCGGTCAAAATGGCGACATCTTGTTGATGCCATCGTCAGTCGGGTGGGGTGCGAGGGATTTCGCGATGTTGTGCGGTGAGTTGCGGTCCGGCCGGACGATTGCCGGGGCTTTGCGAACAACTGCTTTGCACGCCGTTAGCATTAACGGCCGGTTAACGGGTTTCCGACAATGATCGGCGCATCCGCACGTCTCCGTGTGCCGGGAGTAGCAGCCATGTATCGCGTCGCGCTCGCTGTCGGGCTCGCAACCGTTCTCGCGGGTTGCAGTCTCGGCGCTTCAACTCTTTCATCCGGTTTTGCCGAAGATCCGCAGGCGACGTCGGCGTTGCCGGTGAAAACCTCAAAGAGCACCGCCCTCGCAGGCGATAAGGCAGCCCTCGGCGGCGTGCAGCTTGCGAAGCTCGACGACAAGGCGCCCGCGGGAACCTACGAGAAGGCTCCGGCCGGCGTGCTCGCGGATCGCGACTATACGCGCACCCAACTCGATGCGCAGATGGCCCGCGATCTGATCAACGCCTATCGCAAGGAAAAAGGCCTGAAGCCTCTGAACTTGTCGCCGGAGTTGACCGAAGCCGCCAAGGCCCATTCGCGCGACCTCGCCAAATGGGACCGCATCTCACATTACGGCTCGGATGGTTCGAACCCGTGGGATCGCGTCAAGCGCACCGGCTACAAGGCGCGTCTAGCCGCCGAAAACGTCGGCACCGGTCAGATCGATTTCAACGAAGTGATGCGCGGCTGGAAGGACTCGCCCGGCCACAACAAGAACCTGCTGATGGCGGACGCGACCAACATGGGCGTCGCATTGGTGCAGGACCCTAAGACCGAGTTCAAATCGTTCTGGACGCTGGTGCTCGGCTCGCCAATGTGAGTCAGCCTGAAAGCACGGCGACAGAAAAGCAGAAAGCCGGGATCGCTCCCGGCTTTTTTGTAGCGTTTCGTCATCCTCAATGCGCGATCAGCAGCTGAAGCTGCGCGGCGAAACGGCGCTCCGGATCGGTCAAATCGACTCGAGCCGCGCCCGCTCGCGCGTGCGCACGAGTTCGGCGACGCCACTCCAGGCCCACGATCGCCCGGCGTCGCCCTTTTGTCCGTGATAAGCCGAGAAGAACTCCGCGACGTCGGCGGCGAGCACGCCGTGCCGGCCCTCGAGCACTTCCGCCATAAAGCCAACATCGCGCGGAGTCGGCGTGGGGTCCGCCTCGACGTGCGGCGTTTCGATACGGCGGGTGGTCATCGGAAAGTCTACCTCGGTGCGTAAGTCCGGCCTGTCCCTGGGGGAAAGCAAGATCAAAGCCACCCATGGCGATGGCGCGAGCGGCGCTTGTCAAATTCGGTTAAGATCGGCGCGCAGCGGGCGCGCCAGCGATGGGCTAGAGGCCGCAGGATTGGCGTAACGCGCGGAAAGGCGGGCGATGGTTTACTGGCGACACGGCACGGCGCTACGCAGTTTGACGGCGGCTCTGACCTTGGTTGGGCCGTTGGCTTTGCCACACGGCGCGGTTGCGGCGCCTGCCAGTCGGCACTGCGCCGTCAACCCTGTCCAAAACCCGGGCGTCGACGACGACAATATTGGCCCCGGCAGCGACATCGACCGTGAGATGGAACTTCGGCCCGACGACCCTGATCGGGACGCTCCGTCCGAAGACGGCACAGCGCGCGAGCCGCCCGAGGACACCGCGCCGCCTGGGTGCAACTTCCAAAAGCGCCCGCTGGAACTGCTCGTCTAGGGGGAGATCATCGCATCACGGCGTGGCGGTGACGGCCGGCGCCGGCTTCGGGCCATCGGGCGCGGCTTCTTCGGGCGGCAGGAAAGTCGTGCCCTTCAACATGGGCGCCGCATCGAAGGCGTCGGACTTCTTCTTTATCCCAGCCTTGGCCTTTGCCGCCGCCGATCTCTGCTGGCGCGCCTTCTTGCGCGCCTCGCGAGCCTCAGCGGTGAGGCGCTTGCGATTGCCACAGTCCCAGGAGACGACCGTTTCGCGCACCGTCGTCGCCTCGCGCGCGTTGGCGTCGATTGGCATGGTCTCGATGTTTGCAGAGTTAAACAACTCCTTCCAGCCGTAGGTTTGAAATCCATGCTCAAGCAGGCTCGCCGCGCGCACTGCGCGCTCGTTGCCGGAGCTTTCACCCAGAACGACAGCCATCAACCGGCGCCCATCGCGGCTGGCGCTGGCGACGACGTTGAACCCCGAGTCGCACGTGAAGCCGGTCTTCAGGCCGTCGGCGCCGGGAAACGTCTTCAACAGCGCGTTGTGGCTGCCGAGCCGGCGCTTGCCGAGCCGCATGTCCGGCAGAGCCCAGTAATGCGCGAACTCGGGAAATTCACTCACGACTGCGCGCGCCAGCTTGGCGAGATCGCGCGCCGTCGTCACCTGAGCCGGTTCGGGCAGGCCGTTGGTGTTGACAAAGTTCGTGCGCGTCATGCCGAGCCGCTTGGCGGCGTCGTTCATTTTCTGCACGAACTGCGTTTCGCTGCCCGCCACCGCTTCGGCCAGCATCACCGTGACGTCATTTGCCGACTTAATGATGATCGCCTGCAGCGCCAGATCAACGGTCAGTTCGCCGCCGACCGGAAGACCAACCTTGCTCGGCGGCTGCAGCGTCGCGACGAGCGAGCAGAAAATCTTGTCGTCGAGCTTCAGGCGTCCGGCCTTGATGGCGTCGAACACCACATACGCGGTCATGATCTTGGTGAGGGACGCGGGGTGCCACTGGCTGTCGGGATCCTCGGAATAGAGAATCTTGCCGTTGGAGGCTTCGAACAGCAGCGCCGGGCCGGCTTGCGCCCCGCTCAAAGCTGCCGAGATATATGCGATAGCGGCGATCGCTCCAAATCGCATTTCCATCCTCGCGATACTTCAAGGGTCCCGATAGCACATGGCGCCCGAATGCGGCAATCGAACGGGGCATTACAGGCGTGCAAAGCCGCAGCGGTGTGGCGGCTCAGAACCGCAAACGCCTGAAATGCGCCGTGCGTTGCATTGTGGATAAGAATGCAAACTTGCGGCTAGCGCGCCGCGAATGCGCGGCGCCATCGGCGCGTGAGCGAAAAACATAGCGCGCCGCGGGCTGGTTCCAGGGAGCAAGGCGACCCGGCGCGAGCGCCGCGCATACGCAGCGCCATCGGCGCGTGAGCGCGAAATGGTGCCTCTGGAGGGACTCGAACCCCCACACCCTTGCGAATAGCAGATTTTGAGTCTGCCGCGTCTACCGTTCCGCCACAGAGGCTTCGCTGATATCGAGCGAGAGCGGCGATGTATACCGGCGCGCACGCCCGCGTCAACGCGGCCCAGCTACTTGAACGCCAGCTACTTGAACGTGTGCGTGATGCGCCCTGTCGCATGGCGATGCTCGGTGATCTCGATGCGGTCGCCGATGGCCGGCGCATGGGCCTTTTCGGCGATGACGCGCACATGACGGCCGTCGCCAAGCGCCACGCCGATGGTCACGCCGGTCGCTGCGGCCGACGCGGTTTTCGAAACCAGAGGATCGAGCGCTTCGACCGTGCCGGCGACCCGCGTGTCGCTGACCTTCAGATCGAGGTTTTCGAATTCGAATACTGTGCCCAGTGCCACAAGGATCGCCAGCCCGACGCCGGCGTATTTCGCCCGCTCGATCCACAATAGACGGTTCAAACGCTTTTTGGTTTCTTCGCGCATGGAGTGGCGCCTCTCAGCTTCAAGCCGTCAGTCGGCCGGCGCGTACCAGCGCGAGCCCCACGGCGAGACCATTTCCACCAGTTCGAGACGTTCGCCATGCGACATGGCGCGGCCCCGCGGCATCCTGACGGTGACGACCGAGCCGTCGGAAAGGCGAACCTTGGCGAGCGTTGGTCCTGGCGCCGACGATTTGAAATCGGAACCGGAGTTCGTGAAGTCAACGATCTCGCCGCTGGTTCGCACGCCCGTCGGACGCGAGCCGACATCGTGGAAGACGCCGTAAGCGGCCGCGGCGCCGAGCAGTGCGAAAAACGCCAACACAGCCATTTTGCGCATGATGTCCTTCGATCGGCCGAGTTGGAAGGACCTGCGCCTCAAGCCGCCTTGGCGTGCCGGTCAACGAGCGCGACGATGTCGGCCATGATGTCGTTCAGCTGGAAATCCTTTGGCGTGTAGACCGCCGCAACGCCAAATGCCTTCAACGTCTTTTCGTCATCCGGCGGAATGATGCCGCCGACGATCAGCGGCACGTCGTCGAGGCCTTCCTTGCGCATGCGCTCCATGACGTCCTTGACGAGCGGAACGTGAGAGCCTGAAAGGATCGACAGTCCGACCACATGCACGGCTTCATCGACCGCGGCGCGCACGATCTGCGCCGGTGTCAGGCGGATACCTTCATAGACGACTTCCATGCCGCAGTCGCGGGCGCGAACCGCGATCTGCTCGGCGCCATTCGAGTGACCGTCGAGCCCAGGTTTACCGACCAGGAATTTCAGGCGCCGGCCCAACTTGTCCGACAACGCTTCGACGCTGTCGCGCACCGCCACCAGAGCCGCGCCGTCGCGCGCCACGGCGGCCTGCGCGACGCCCGTCGGCGCGCGGTACTCGCCGAAAATCTTGCGCAGGGCCATGCCCCATTCGCCCGTCGTCACACCAGCTTTGGCGGCGGCGATTGAGCTTTCCATGATGTTACGGCCTTCTTTTGCCGCGCGTTCGACTTCGGCGAGGGCCGCCGCGGCTTTCTTGGCGTCGCGCGTCTCGCGCCAGGCTTTGAGCTTGCCGACCTGCTCGGCTTCCATCGCCGGATCGACGACCATGATGGCGTCCGTTCCGCCCGACAGCGGCGACGGCTCGGACTCGAGGTATTTGTTGACGCCGACCACGACCAGTTCGCCGCTTTCGATCTGGCTGAGGCGCCCCGTGCCACTCTCGACCAGACGCCGCTTCATATAGTCGATCGACGCGACGGCCCCGCCCATCTTGTCGATCGCGGCGAGTTCGGCCTTCGCTTCGTCCTTCAGCGCCGCCACCTTGTTCGCAATCTCGGTCGAGCCGTCGAAGATATCGCCGTAATCGAGGAGATCGGTTTCGTAGGCGAGAATCTGCTGCATCCGGAGCGACCACTGCTGGTCCCACGGACGCGGCAATCCGAGCGCCTCGTTCCAGGCCGGAAGCTGCACAGCGCGGGCGCGCGCGTTCTTCGACAGCGTCACGGCCAGCATTTCGAGCAGGATACGGTAGACGTTGTTCTCCGCCTGCGGCTCCGTGAGCCCGAGCGAATTGACCTGCACGCCATAGCGGAACATGCGATGCTTGGCGTCGGTCACGCCATATCGCTCTCGCGCAATCTCATCCCATAGTTCAACGAACGCCCGCATCTTGCACATTTCGGTGATGAAGCGCATGCCGGCGTTGACGAAGAACGACACGCGGCCGACGACGTTTCCGAATTCCGCGGCCGGCACTTCGCCAGAGGCTTTCACCGTGTCGAGCACCGCGATCGCCGTTGCGAGCGCGTAGGCGAGTTCTTGCACCGGCGTCGCGCCAGCTTCCTGCAAATGGTACGAGCAGACGTTGGTTGGGTTCCACTTCGGCACGGCCTTCGTTGAGAAAACGATCGTGTCCTTGATCAGCCGGAGCGACGGCTCGGGCGGAAACACGTAGGTGCCGCGCGAAAGATATTCCTTGATGATGTCGTTCTGGATGGTGCCGGTGAGCTTGTCGCGCGACGCGCCGGTGTCGTCGGCGACGGCGACGTACAGTGACAGCAGCCAGGCGGCAGTCGCGTTGATCGTCATCGAGGTGTTCATCTGATCGAGCGGAATGCCGTCGAGCAGTGTTTTCATGTCGCCGATGTGCGAGACGGGCACGCCGACCTTGCCCACTTCGCCGCGCGCCAGTTCATGGTCGCTGTCGTACCCGGTCTGCGTCGGCAGATCGAAGGCGATCGAGAGGCCGGTCTGACCCTTCGACAGGTTCTTCTTATAAAGTTCGTTCGATTTGGCCGCGGTCGAATGACCGGCGTAGGTGCGGAACATCCAGGGTTTGTCCCGCTCGCGCTTGGCGGGCGTCGCGTCGGGCATGGCGGTCGGCTTTTCAGACATGGACGGGTTCCGGCATGGCGTGGTGGCTCAATCACGGCGCGTTGTAAGCTAACGCGGCGCGCCCGCAACGCAAAAGGGCAGTTCGCCGCGATCTCGGTTGGCCGCGGGATCGCCCGAAAAGCTCGGACAAGGGTCGGGGATGACGACGCTTCGCGCCGCGTCGCACTCTAGTGTGCGGAGGGGTCTGACAGCGCGTCTGGCGCCTTGCTGGCTCTGACCCTGGCGTCAGAGATGCGCGCCCAGACGATGTACATTACCAGAATCGCCATCAGCGAGCCCAGAATGCCGATCGCGGCGACCGTGGTGGCATTGGTGTGTTTGTCGGGGCTAAATAGGATCGACTGGGAATCGAAGTAGTGCGTCGAGAGCAAACCCCCGAGCAGGATAAAGGGGCCGAAAAACATCGCCAGTCCGGGCGCGCCGACGATGACCTTCAAGAACCAGCAGATGCTGCCAGTCATGAAAAGGAGCGCGACCCAGGTGAAGGTCGGCAAGTTCGTCAGGTCTAGGATAAACTGCCACATAGGGCCCTCATGCGCTCGCGCCGTGCGGGTCTGCACAAGTTCGCGGCTCTAACCCCGCGGCGCGGACATCGCTTCAGATTTAACCGATCGCGGTTAAGGACATATTGAAGCGCCCGGCTTTGCCAACCCTCCCCCTTCATTGCATTGCAAAAACATGCTTCATAGGGGCGCTGTAGGGGCCGCAGAAGCCTTGCGTGAAATTTAAACAACGTTATCACGGGCCCCTCGACCGGGGGGTCGGCGCGGGAGACAGGGTCGCAATGTCGAGTCAGAAAACGGCAGCCAGGCGTGAGCAAACTGAGGCGCCGGCCTCGACCGCCGGGTCGGAAAAGAAAGACCTGTACGAAGTCGGCGAGATTCCGCCCCTCGGGCATGTGCCGAAAAACATGTATGCCTGGGCGATCCGCAAGGAGCGCGAAGGCGAACCCGATCAGGCCATGCAGGTCGAAGTCGTTCCGACCTGGGAGCTCGACAGCCACGACGTGCTCGTCCTCGTGATGGCGGCCGGCGTCAACTACAACGGCGTGTGGGCCTCACTCGGCAAGCCGATCTCGATGTTCGACGTTCACAAGCAACCCTATCACATCGCCGGGTCGGATGCCTCCGGGATCGTTTGGGCGGTCGGCTCGAAGGTGAAGCGGTGGAAGGTCGGCGACGAAGTCGTCGTCCACTGCAACCAGGATGACGGCGACGACGAAGAATGCAACGGCGGCGATCCGATGTTTTCGCCCTCGCAGCGCATTTGGGGCTACGAGACGCCCGACGGATCGTTCGCGCAGTTCTGCCGGGTGCAGGACCGTCAGCTGCTTGAGCGCCCGAAGCATCTCACTTGGGAAGAAAGCGCCTGCTACACGCTGACGCTCGCCACCGCCTACCGCATGTTGTTCGGCCACCGCCCGCACGTGCTGCGGCCCGGCCATAACGTGCTCGTCTGGGGAGCGGCCGGCGGACTTGGCGCCTTCGCAGTTCAGCTCTGCGCAACGTCGGGCGCCAACGCAATAGGTGTGGTCTCCGAGGACGACAAATTCGATTTCGTGCGCCAGCTAGGCGCCAAAGGCGTCATCAACCGCAAAAAATACAATTGCTGGGGTCAGCTGCCAACGGTGAACTCGCCCGAGTATCATGCATGGCTCAAGGAAATGCGCAAATTCGGCGCGGCCATCTGGGAAATCACCGGCAAGGGCGTCAACGTCGACTGCGTCTTCGAGCATCCTGGCGAAACGACGATTCCGGTCTCGGTGCAGGTCGTCAAGCGCGGCGGCATGGTCGTCATTTGCGCCGGCACCACGGGCTACAATCTGACGATGGACGCTCGTTATCTCTGGATGCACCAGAAGCGCGTGCAGGGCTCGCACTTCGCCAATCTTGCCCAGGCGGCGCAGGCCAACAAGCTCGTGATCGAGCGGCGCATCGACCCCTGCATGTCGGAAGTGTTCTCCTGGGAGCAGATTCCGAAGGCCCACATGCGCATGATGCGCAACGAGCACAAGCCGGGCAACATGGCCGTGCTCGTGACGGCGCCGACGACGGGACTTCGCACAGTCGAGGATTGCATCGAGGCCTCGGCGCGCCGCGCCTAGGCGAAATGGCCTCACGCCTGCGGCGACGCCATGCGGTCCAGCGCTTCCGCTTCGCGCCGCATGCGCTTCACCTCGATGATGCCGCGGTTCAGCTCCGCGCCGAGGATGATGGCGATCGCCGTGAACTGGAAGAAGATCATCGCCACCATCAGCTGCGACAGGCCGGCGTAGAACAGCGAATAGTTGGTGATCTCGAGATAGTGTGACCACAGCGCCGCCAGCGTCAGCCACAGCGCGATCGACAAGGCGACGCCCGGCCAAACGTCCTGATAGCGCCGTCGCCCCGCCGCCAGCCACAGGTGGAACGCGAACAACTGAACGGCGATGACGATGCCGGCCAGCGCATAGCGCATCCAGGCGCCGAGCCAGCTTGAATCCAGCCAGCTGGCGCTGAGGAAATCCTTGATCCACTCGGTCTGAAACCGCGTCGCGAGTCCAGGGCCGACAACGATCGCCCACGTCATCACCAGCACGCTGACCGCGCTGACGAACACGAACAGCGCGCTGATCAAGAGGCAGAGCGGGTAAGGGCGCGTCTCATGCACGCGGTAGGCGCCGTTGAGCGCGGCGCGCATCGTCTCGATGGCGCTGGTCGCGAAGAACAGCGCCAGAAATCCGCTGGCCGTCAGCAGATCGATGCGGCTCGAGCCCATGATGGCGTTGATCTCGGGAGCAAGACCGTTGGCGACGGGCTCGGGAAGAATATCGAACACCTGCTTGATCGCCTGATCGGCCAACTCGCGCCCGCCAAAGATGCCGGAGAGCGCGCCGAGAAAAATGCAAAACGGAAATAGTGACACGACGAACGAAAACGCCACCGCGCCGGCCATCGCGAAGCCCGAGTGTTCGTAGAGGTGGTACAAAGCGTCGAAGACCGCGCGGAAGCGCTTCATGCTGCTCGTCCATTTTTCCGGGGCGGCCGCCGGCGCGGACCCTAATCGCTCGGCCGCCGGTCGTCCACCATACGGGTCGTCCACCATCCGGGCGGAAGGGTGCGCGGCCTTTGTGTCACAGCAAATCCCGATGCTGGCCCGATGCAGGTCGACGCCGCGCGCGACATCGGGCGCTGCGTTGGCCGGTGATCCGAACGCAGCCAGCGCGCGCATAACCAGCACGTGAAATCGAGATTGTCGCGCGTTTCGCCGCGTGTCGCGGCGGTTGCGAAGCCGCCCAAGACGTCTAGATTGCTGCGATCCTTGTTCTTGGGCGACCTCCCGGGCGCCATCCTTAATCGTCGACGGAGATGCCGATGCCTGTTGCGCCGCTGAAGGCCGAGCCGAACATTCTTGCCGCCGGCCCAGCCAAGCTGATCGAACGCTGCGGGGAGGCCGTGGCGTCCGCCGATCGCGTGTTGCAGGCGGCGAAAGCCGGCGTGCGCATCAAGATCCAGGAAGCTGGCGGCATGGATAACGCGCAGCACGCCGCGCACGGGCTGGCGTGGCTTGCGACCACGGTCGCGGGCCTGCGCCAGATGCATCAGTGGGCGTCGCGTGGATCGAACGACGGCCGCTTCGGCGAATTCGAACAGCTGCTGATGGCCGCCGGCTTCGCCGAATACCTGGCGCAGATCGGCGGCGGCATCCCGATGAGCCAAGTCGAGATCAGCCGCGCCGAACAACTCGGCGTCGCCAAGTCGGAACTGCGCCGCTTCGAGGATTCGGTTGCCGACCTCGTCGCCCAAGGCGGATCGGAAACCGTCAAAGCGCGGCTCGGCGAGCTTGTCGCCAGCCAGCCCGACGCCATGACGTTCGGCGATACGGGGCTCGATGACACCCACGCGCAAATCCAGGACCTGATGCGCCGCTTCTGTCTGGAAGAGGTCTATCCGCACGCCCACGAATGGCACCTGCACAACGAATACATTCCCCTTGAAGTGATTCAAAAGCTCGCCGAACTCGGCGTCTTCGGCCTGTCGCTGCCCGAAGAATTCGGCGGCATGGGTCTCGGCAAGGAAGCGATGTGCGTCGCATCCGAGGAATTGTCGCGCGGCTACATCGGCGTCGGCTCGCTCGGCACGCGCGCGGAAATCGCCGGCGAACTGATCCTGCACAACGGCACGCCGGAGCAGAAGGCGAAGTATCTGCCGAAGATCGCTTCGGGCGAAACGCTGCCGACCGCCGTGTTCACCGAACCGAACACAGGGTCGGACTTGGCGTCGCTCAAGACGCGAGCCGTGAAATCCGGCGCTGTCTACAAGATCACCGGCCAGAAAACCTGGATCACGCATCCCGTCCGCGCCGACGTGATGACGGTGCTCGCTCGCACAAATCCGAACGAGGCGGGCTACAAAGGCCTCTCGATGTTCCTCGCTGAGAAGCCGCGCGGCTCCGACGACGAGCCGTTTCCGGCGAAGGGCATGACCGGCGGCGAAATTGAGGTGCTCGGCTATCGCGGCATGAAGGAATACGAGATTTCCTTCGACGACTTCGAGGTGCCAGCCGAGAATCTTCTCGGCGGCGCCGAAGGCCAGGGCTTCAAGGCCTTGATGGCGACGTTCGAAGGCGCCCGCATCCAGACGGCGGCGCGCGCCGTCGGCGTGGCGCAGTGCGCGATGGATTTGGGCCTCAAGTACGCGCTCGACCGCGTGCAGTTCGGCAAGCCGATCTACGCCTTCCCCCGCGTGCGCAACAAGGTCGTGATGATGGCGGTCGAGACCATGATCGCGCGCCAGCTCACCTACTTCGCCGCGCGCGAGAAGGATCAGGGCCGGCGCTGCGACCTCGAAGCCGGCATGGCCAAGCTCTTGGGCGCGCGCGTCGCCTGGGCCAACGCCGACAACGCCCTGCAGATTCATGGCGGCAACGGCTTCGCGCTCGAATATCCGATCAGCCGCGTGTTGTGCGATGCGCGCATCCTGAATATCTTCGAGGGCGCGGCGGAAATCCAGGCGCAGGTCATTGCGCGCCGACTGCTGGAAGGCGCGAACTGACATGGCGAAGGGGCCGCCAGCCCTGTTCCGAGTGGTTGCGGCGACGGCAATTGCCGGCGCGCTGACTGCGTGCTCGAGTCAGGCTGAGGACATCAGCGGCGCTTGGTCGGCGATTGAGGTGGCCGGGAAACCGGTGCGCGGTCCGTCGCTGACGCTCGAGGACGGGCGGCTTTCGGGAACGGGCGGGTGCAATCGCATCTCAGGCCCCGCCATCATGACCGACGCGGACGTGAAAATCGGCCCGCTGATTTCGACGCGGATGTTCTGCGAAGGCAAGATGGAGACGGAGCAGGCATTCATAGCTGCGCTCGAGTCTGCAAAGTCGTTCGATCTCGTTGAAGGAACGATGAGGTTGAAGGACGTGGCGGGCGCGCCTGTCGCGATCTTCACACGATGAGCGGCCAGCGCCCCCGCGCCGTCACGCAAACAAACTGAATACTCCCATGACCCGATCCATCCTCATCACCGGCTGCTCATCCGGCATCGGCCTCGACGCCGCAGGCGCCATGAAGGCGCGCGGCTGGCGCGTCATCGCCACGGCGCGGCGCGAACAAGACCTCGAAATACTGCGCCGCGAAGTCGGAGTCGACGCGCTCTATCTCGAACTGGCCGATCCAAAATCCATCGCCGCTTGCGCCGAAGCGGCGCTGGAGATGACCGGCGGCAAGCTCGACGCGCTTTTTTCCAACGCCGCCTTCGGCCAGCCGGGCGCGGTCGAAGACATCCGGCCGGAGCTGCTGCGCGAGCAGCTCGAGGTCAACGTCGTCGGCACGCACGATCTGACGCGCCGCTTCATTCCCTCGATGCGCCGCAACGGAGCCGGGCGAATCGTGCAGTGTTCGTCGATCCTCGGCTTCGTCGCCGTCGCCTACCGCGGTCCTTATTGCGCCTCGAAACACGCGCTCGAAGCCTTGACCAACGCCATGCGCCTCGAACTGGCAGGAACCGGCATCCACGTCTCGCTGATCGAACCCGGTCCGATCCGCTCTCGATTCGTTGAGTCCGCGATGCAGCGCTTTCAGGCCAACATCGACATCGAAGGGTCTGCCCACCGCGAATCCTATCTGGCGCGGCTCGAAGCGATGAAGGCAGGCGGACAATCGGTGTTCAAGCTTGAACCAGCTGCCGTCACCAAGCGGCTGATTCACGCGGTTGAAAGTTCGCGTCCGCAGCGCCGGTATTACGTCACCATACCGACGTATCTCGCCGCAGGCTTCCAGCGGCTTTTGCCCGCGTTCGCCACCGAATACTTCGCCAGGAAATTCTGACGGCCAATTCCAACGTCTTGCGCCTGGAACCGGCGCGCGATCCGTGGTCACATGACGCCGTGAATTCATGACGGGAGATCGCGTGGACGGGGTTCCAATCGCCAGCGCAGGACCGATCCTGACCCCCGCCGTCGCCGACGCGGCGCCGCGCGAACTCTGTACCGATTGCGGCATTTCGCGATCGAGCGAGCCCAAGCGCTGTGGCCGCGCCTGTCAGTTCATCCACCCGGACTATCCGGCGTTGGAGGCGAAAGTTCATGGGCGCGCGCGCGACCCCGCGCGTCCTGATGAGCTGCACTTCGGCCCCTTCCGTCGCATGCTGCGAGCAAAACTCAGCGAACCGAAACCGGGCGCGCAATGGACCGGCATCACCACGCGCATCGGCGAGCGGCTTCTGGAAACCGGAGCCGTCGACGCCGTCCTGACGATGGGACCGGACCCGAACGATTCCTGGCGCCCCGTCCCGGTGCTTGTCACGCGCGCCGACGGCATGGCTCACTGCCGCGGCATGCGCATGGGTTATGCGCCGCTGCTCGCACTTCTGGAGCCTGCGCAAGCGCAAGGCTTCAAGCGCATCGCCGTGATTGGCATTCCCTGTCAGGTCTACGCGCTGCGAAGCCTCGAAGCCGAACTTGGCTTCGAAAAAATCTATGTCGTCGGCACGCCGTGCTCCGACAACACGACGACCGAAAAATTCCACCAGTTCCTCGAACTGATGTCGGACGACCCCGCGACCATCACCTACCTGGAGTTCCGCGCCGACTATCACGTCGAGCTGCGCTTTACCGATGGCCGCAAGAAAGAAATCCCGTTCTTGATGCTGCCCCTCTCGAAACTTCCGGGCGATTTCTTTCCGATGACGTGCCGCACCTGCGTCGACTACACCAACGTGCTGGCCGACATCACCGTCGGCTACATGGGCGGCGAGGGCCGACAGTGGCTGCTAGTGCGCAACGCGCGCGGCGAAGAGCTTCTCTCGCTTCTTGGCGATGAGATTGTCTTTGAAGCGCCGGGAAGCGCGGGGAAGCGGGCTTCTCCCGTCAAGGGCTTCATGAAAAATGTCGAACTGGCGGCTGGTGGATTGCCGCTACGCGCCATGCCGAATTTCATGCGGCCTATCATGGGCTGGCTGATGCCGAAGATCGGCCCGCGCGGGCTAGAGTTCGCCCGCGCCCGCGTCGAGATGAAAGCGATCGAGACGGTGCTGCATCTGCGCCGCGCCCATCCGCAGCGGATGAAAACCATGATCCCGGCGCACGTCTGGCGGCTCGTCGCGCCCTATGGGATCACGCGTGGCGACGGGGAATAGCTGTCACTCCGCGAGGGCTGCGCGCAGGCCATCGCGCCATTGCGCGGACTTGTCCGCGAGCCGTTTGGTGTAGGCCGGGCTGGTCGAAGGCAACCGGAGGAGCGCGATGCCCTCCGGTGCGCCGCCGGACGGTCGCGCGACGTGGCGCATAAAGAGCTTCTCCGCGCCCTGTCCGTTGAAGGCGATCGTCCGAATGCTCGGGAGTTGGGCCAGAAGCTCAAGAATGTCGTTGGCTTTAGCGTGTCGGATCGCGGCGTCGAGACTGCCGGCGCGCTCTGCGCTTGCGAGAACGTCCCACAGCGCGAGGCGATGGCGTGTCAGCATTGCGATGCGAGCGGCGTAACCGTCGGGCTGTGCTTCGCCGACGACGTCGGCGATGACGCGCCAGAAATGATTCTGCGGATGGCCGTAGTATTCCTGTTTGCGCAGCGACTCGTCGCCCGGCAGCGTACCGAGGATCAGCAGGCGCGCCGCGGGCTCGACGATAGGTGGAAGACCGATCTTGATTGCAGCCGGCGGCATGGTTCAGGCGCGGTGATAGGGGTGGCCGGATAGTATCGTCGCGGCGCGGTAGAGTTGCTCGCACAGAACGACGCGTGCAAGGCCGTGCGGAAGCGTCAGCGCGCCAAGTGAGAGTTTCAAATTCGCCGCCGTGAGCGCCGCATCACCATGCCCATCCGGCCCGCCGATCAAAAACGCACACGATTTGGCGCCCGCATCTCGCTGCGCGCCGAGTAAAGCCGCAAATTGCTCGCTGGAAAAAGCCCGTCCCGCTGCGTCGAGCGCGATTGTGTAGGTCGCCGAAGCCGCGGCCTTCAATAAGCGCTCCGACTCATCCGCCTTGCGATCAACCGCTGCTGCCGCGCGCTTCTCCGGCAGCTCGACGATCTCAAGCGGCCCAAGCGCGATGGCTTTGCCGGCGCCCGCCAGTCGCATGGCGTAGCGCGCGCAGATCGCGCGTTCTTCGTCGTCTTTCAATTTGCCGATGGCGGCGATCAGCAAACGCATGAGGTTCGCGCCGCGCCCCGCCGATCAGTGCTGCGAAGAATCCGGCCCCGGAACTTCGCCGGACGTGTCGGGCGGCAATTCCGCCTTCCACATCTTCTCGAGATTGTAGAAGTCCCGCACTTCGGGCCGGAACACGTGAATGATGATGTCGCCGGTGTCGATCAGCACCCAGTCGCACGCCGACATGCCTTCGACCCGCACGCGCGCCTCGCCCGAGGCCTTGATCTTCTCGCGCAGCTGCTCGGCGATCGCGCCGACGTGGCGATCATTGCGGCCGGTGGCGACCACCATGTAGTCGCCGAGCGAGGATTTGCCTTCGAGCGGGATAGTGACGACGTCCTCGGCCTTCGCATCGTCAAGCCAAGTGACGATTTCGGCGAGGAGCGAAGCCGAGCCTGGCGCCTTTGAGGCGGGCTTGGCGGAGGCGCGGACCTTGCGGGCGCCCTCGGCAGTGGATCGGATCAAGCGGTGGGCGTCCTTTGCTGGTTGATCCAGGGCGGTCCAATGGGTCGAACCGGCGGGATCATAGCCGCCGCGCCGCAGACCGGCAAACGAATTTCGGCCAGAGACGTAGGCAAAAACATCAATCAATTCATAAGGCTGTCGCTCTCGCGACGCGACGGGCCGATGTGTCTCCGCGCAGCGATGTCGACGACAGCGGCGACAACCGGCTGGTCAGGAACACCCAGGCTGGCAGGCCGCGCCGCCAGAGTCCGGCAGCCTCGCCCTCTGGAATGCGCCGCGACGCCAGCGCCCCGGCTGCGGCCCCCGCCAACGCTTTCAGTCGCCATCCGGGCCGGTCGATGATGGCGATCGGCATGGTCGCGGCGATCGTGCGCCAATGCTGCCAGCGGTCGAACGTCGCCAGATTGTCGGCGCCCATCACCCAGACGAACTGCACGCCCCGATAGCGCCGCTTGAGAAACGCCAGTGTCGCAGCCGTGTAGGGCGTGCCGAGCTCGCGCTCGAAGCCCGTGAGCTTCATCCTCGGTCCGTGCGCGATGTCGCGCATATCCGCTAGCCGCTCAGCGAGTGGCGACAGGTCGTCGTGGCCCTTGAGCGGGTTGCCGGGAGTCGCCACCCACCAGAGCTGATCGAGTCCAAGCCGCTTGATTGCCGTCTCCGCGATGATGCGGTGGCCGTCGTGGGGCGGATTGAACGTGCCGCCCATCACGCCAATGCGCTGACCGGATGCCACAAGCGGCGGGCGAACGCGAAGCGAGCCGTAATCATGCAGCGGGATTTTTCGGGCCAACGCGTCAGAACCTTGCTCTGCGGCCAACGGTGGCGACGATGTTCATTTCGGCCTGATCTGTCCGGTCCCGCGCACCCTGTACTTGAAGCTCGTCAGCTGCTCGACCCCGACCGGGCCGCGGGCGTGCATCTTGCCGGTGGCGATGCCGATCTCGGTGCCGAAGCCGAACTCGCCGCCGTCGGCGAACTGCGTCGAGGCGTTGACCAGCACGATCGCCGAATCAACGCGGTCAAGGAAGCGATCCGCCGTCGCCGCATCTTGAGTGATGATGGCGTCCGTGTGCTGCGAGCCGTACTTTGCGATGTGCGCGATCGCGCCGTCGACGCCATCGACGGTCTTGACCGCGATGATGCTGTCAAGAAATTCCTTGCCGTAATCGTCTTCGGACGCAGCCTTGACGCGCCGATCTGCCGCCTGAGCCGCGCTGTCGCCACGGACTTCACACCCCGCGTCGAGTAATGCCGCAACGAGCGGTGTCATCAAATCTCTCTGCGAGGTGCCGTCCACCAGCAGGCACTCGGTCGCCCCGCACACGCCGGTGCGGCGTAGCTTTGCGTTGAGCACGATAGGCACGGCGATGCCGAGATCAGCCGCGCTGTCGACATAGGTGTGACAGATGCCTTCGAGATGCGCGAAAACCGGCACGCGCGCCTCGTCCTGCACGCGCTGCACGAGGCTTTTTCCGCCGCGCGGCACGATCACGTCGATGCAGCCGTCCAACCCCTTCAGCATCTCGCCCACGGCCTCGCGGTCCGTCGTCGGCACCAGCTGGATCGAGGCTTCGGGCAGGCCAGCTGCCTTCAGGCCATGCACGAGCGCCGTATGAATCGCGGCGCTCGAATGATGGCTTTCCGATCCACCGCGCAGGATGGCGGCGTTCCCGGCTTTGAGACTCAAAGCTCCCGCGTCGGCGGTGACGTTTGGGCGGCTTTCATAAATGATGCCGATGACTCCGAGCGGCACGCGCACGCGCTGGAACTTGAGTCCGTTGGGTCGCGTCCACTCGGCGAGAACTGTCCCGACCGGATCGGCAAGGTCGGCAACGTCGTCGAGCCCTTGCGCGATCCCCGCGACGCGATTTTCGTTCAACATTAGCCGGTCGACGAACGCCTCCGGACGGCCCGCGGCTATGGCGGCATCGGTGTCTTTGACGTTGGCGGTAAGAATGTCGGCAGTCGCGCCGCGCAGCGCTTGCGCAGCCGCCGTCAGCGCCGCGTTCTTCTGCTCGGTCGTCGCGTGCGCGAGGTCACGGCCCGCCGCCTTCGCGGCTTCGCCGATCTGGCGCATCAGCGCCGCGGTTTCGTTTTTGATGCGGTCGACGGTGTTCATCGCATCACGTCCTGTTAGGGGCGCCGGCCAGCGCCATGTCATCGCGGTGAATCAACGTGTCTCGGCCTTCGTAACCGAGGATTGCGGCGATTTCTTTCGATTTCTTACCGATGATACGCCGCGCGTCCTCGGCGGAATAGGCGACAAGGCCACGGCCGAGTTCACGGCCGTCGGCGGAGCGGATGATGATGGCGTCTCCGCGCCCGAAACTGCCGTCGACCCGAGTCACGCCAGCTGGAAGCAGGCTCTTTCCCGACATCAATGCCTTTTCGGCGCCGGCGTCGACGAACGCTTGCCCGGCCGGAACCAGATGCCCGGCCAGCCAGCGCTTCCGCGCAGTCACGGGATCGGATTTCGCCAGGAACCAGGTCACGCGCGCGCCTTCAGAAATGGCGCGCAGCGGGTGGTGCGATTTACCTTCAGCGATGACCATGTTGGCGCCGCCGCCGAGGGCGATCCGGCCCGCCTCGATTTTTGTCTTCATGCCGCCCTTGGACAGCTCCGTCCCCGCGTCGCCGGCCATCGCCTCAATCTCCGGCGTGATCTCAGTGACCAGCGGAATGTGCGTTGCGGCGGGGTCGTCATTCGGCGGCGCCGTGTAGAGCCCGTCGACGTCGGACAGCAACACGAGGCAGTCTGCCGACACCATCGAGGCGACGCGCGCCGACAGCCGGTCATTGTCGCCGTAGCGGATTTCCGTGGTCGCGACCGTATCGTTCTCGTTGACCACTGGAATCGCCTTCAATGCCAACAGCACCTCGATCGTGTTACGGGCGTTCAAGTAACGACGGCGCTCTTCGGTGTCGCCGAGTGTGAGCAGGATCTGCGCCGCGGTAAGCCCGCGGGCGCTGGCGAAATCCGAATAGGCATGGGCCAGAGCAATTTGGCCGACGCTCGCCGCCGCCTGGCTCCGTTCGAGTTCGAGCGGACCTTTCGGCAATCCGAGTTTGTGGCGGCCGAGCGCGACGGCGCCGGATGAGACGAGCACCACGTCCTTGCCGGCCTTCGCCAGCGCGGCGACATCGTCCATCAGTGAGTTCATCCAATCGACTTTGAGCGCGCCGGTTGCGCGGTCGGTCAGCAGCGCAGAGCCGATCTTGACGACGATGCGCTTCGCCCGCGCCCATTCGGGACGCGCGGGAGCATTGTGGGCAGGAAGTGTCACGGACGTCGCCATCTGAGTCGACACGGGTTCCGAATTGCTGAAAGCCCAGCCTTATCCGCAAATGGCTGGGCGCTCGCAAGGGCCTGTCGGCGAGATTACGGCACGAAGGTTAGGAAAAGGAACGTTCCGAACAGCACGAGATGCAAAAAGCCGAACAGAATGTTGGTCCGGCCCGTTCCAAACGTCAGGATGCTGGCGCCGAGCGTGGTGATCAGCAGCGCCGTGTCGCGCGGCTCTAGGCCGAGGATCAACGGCTTTTGCAGCACGACGTTGGCGACGGCGACGACCGGGATGGTCAGTCCGATAGTCGCCAGCGACGAGCCGAGCGCCAAGTTGAGGCTTTTCTGCAGATCATCGCTGCGCGCCGATTTGATCGCAGACATGCCTTCAGGCGTCAGCACGATCAATGCGATGACGACGCCCGTGACGCCAACGGACGCGCCGATGGCGCCAACGCCGTAACCGATGACGATGGCGAATTTCTTGGCCAGCAGGATGACGGCCGCGAGCGCGAGCGACAACAGCGCAATGGCGATGACCAGTTTTTTCCCGCCGCCCTTCGCCATCGCGCCGGGCTCCGTCCGCTCTCCGGTGAAATAGTCGCGGTGCAGGATCGTCTGCGTGTAGAGGAAGACTAGATACAACGCGATCGTGACGACGCTGACAAACGCGAGCTGACTGTTGGAAAACGCCGGACCCGGCGTCGACTGCGTGTAGTTCGGCAGGATCAGCGTCAGCGACGACAGCACGATCAGCACCGCGATGTAGATTTTGGCGCTCGTGACATCGAAGCTCTGTTCGCGATAGCGCAATCCGCCAAGTAGAATGCAAGCCCCGACGAGGCCCGTGCAGATGATCATAATGACGGCATAGACTGTGTCGCGCACCAGACTAGGATTTGAATCGCCGGACAGCATCACCGAAAAGATCAGGGCGGCTTCGATGATGGTGACCGAGATGGTCAGGATCAGCGTGCCGACCGGTTCGCCCGTCATGTGGGCCGCGTCTTCGGCGTGATACACGGCCGCGAAAACCGCGCCGAGCAAAAACGGCACAAGCAATAGAGCGATCGCAGCGCCGGTTGCGCTCGTTGCGAAGTCCGGGCCGAAGCCCATCGCGGTTCCAGCAGCGAAGAACGCGATGCCGGCCAGCGGAACCAGCCATGTCCAGACGGGAGTCTTGGCGGAGTGCTGCATGCGCTAGGGCGTCCTTAGGGACGCCACGGCGCGTCCGCCTCCTCGTCGTCCGGGTGGTCATGCGCCTCGGCGCGATCGATCTCGCGCACGATGGCGTAAAGTGCGTCTTTCACGCCTTGGCCCGATGCCGCAGAGACAACGAACGGCGTTTTGCGCGCCGCTTTTTTGAGTTCGGTGGCTTTCTTAGAGAGCGTATCGGCGTCGAGCGCGTCGGCCTTGGAGAGTGCAACGATCTCCTTCCGCTTGTCCAGGTCGTTGCCGTAGGCCTTTAATTCGCGGCGAACCGTTTTGTAGGCCGTCGCAACGTCGGCCTCGGTCGCATCGACAAGGTGCAAGAGAACGCGGCAGCGTTCGACGTGCCCGAGAAAGCGGTCGCCGAGGCCCGCGCCTTCGTGCGCGCCTTCGATGAGACCAGGAATATCCGCCAACACGAACTCCACGTCGCCCGCGCGCACGACTCCGAGGTTCGGGTGCAAAGTCGTGAACGGATAGTCGGCGATCTTCGGTTTCGCCGCCGACACCGCGGCGAGAAATGTCGACTTGCCGGCGTTCGGCAAGCCGATGAGACCGGCGTCCGCGATTAGCTTCAACTGCAGCCACAGCGTCAGCTCCTCGCCGGGCAATCCCGGGTTCGCGTGACGCGGCGCCTGATTGGTCGCGCTTTTGAAATGCGCGTTGCCGAATCCGCCGTTGCCGCCCTTGGCGATCAGCATGCGCTGGCCGGGATGGACCAGATCGGCGAGCAGCGTCTCCTGATCCTCGGCAAACACTTGAGTGCCGGGCGGAACCTTGATGATGCAATCGGCGCCGTTCGCGCCGGCCCGATCCTGGCCCATGCCGCCTTCGCCACTCTTGGCCTTGAAGTGCTGCTGGTAGCGATAGTCGATGAGTGTATTGAGATTGGCGACGCACTCGACCCAGACGTCGCCGCCTCGGCCGCCGTCACCGCCATTGGGTCCGCCGAACTCGATGAATTTTTCGCGCCGGAATCCAACGCACCCGTTTCCGCCCGCGCCCGACGCCACGTAGATCTTCGCTTGGTCGAGAAACTTCATGAGGCAAGCGCCTTGATCGCCATGGACCATGGCCGTCGCCGTTCGTAGGCGATCGTCGGAAATTCCTGTTGGCGCGCCTCGCACCAGCCCATGTCCGCGCCGAGCGCGCGGAAGCCGAGTTTCTTGATCACCCGCGCAGACGCCAGATTATCGGTGAAATGCCGCCCGCTGAAACGTTTGACGCCGCCCTTGGTGAACCCGTAGTCGATCAAGGCGCGCGCCGCTTCCGTGGCATAGCCCCTGCCCCAATACTGTCTGCCGATCCAGTAGCCGATCTGCGCGTGGCCGTCCGGCTCGAGCGTGTAGCCGCAGATTCCGATCAGTTCGCCCGCATGCTCGATGCCGAACACCATCTCGCCCGTCGCCAATCCATTGACCCACTGGTGCGCCGCGTCGACGGAATAGGGATAAGGGATCCGCCCGGTCATGCTGGCTACGGCCCAATCTCCGGCGAGCGCGGCGATACGGGGCGCGTCTTCGGAGTGAAGCGGGCGGAGGTTGAGGTGCGGCGTTTTCATAGCTTGCGGGAATTCATACGACAAACATGGCGAAAAATGAAAAGGGGACGGCGCCGCCGTCCCCTTACGTCTCTTAACCGTCCGCGCGTCGCGCCTGTCAGGCGGCGGCGGGTTTTTGCGGGCGGACTGAAATGTAAATGCGGCCGTTGCGCTTGGTGTTGAACTCGACGACACCCTCTTCAACGGCGAAAATCGTGTGATCCGTCCCCATACCGACGCCCGAGCCCGGGTGCCATTGAGTGCCGCGCTGGCGGCACAGGATGTTTCCGGGAATGACTTGTTCGCCGCCGTAGCGTTTGACGCCGAGCCGCTTCGACTCGGAGTCGCGGCCGTTCCTCGTCGAACCGCCTGCCTTCTTTTGTGCCATTGCTCAAATTCCTCGATGGATCTCGGCTTCGGTCAAGCGCCGGTGATGCTGGTGATGCGGACGGTCGAAAGGTCCTGACGGTGGCCCTTCTTGCGGCGCGAATTCTTGCGGCGGCGCTTCTTGAACGCGATCAGCTTGGGGCCGCGGGTGTGTTCAACCAACTCACCGACAACCTTGGCGCCTGAGACGATCGGCGCGCCCAATTTAACGTCTGCGCCGGATCCGACCATCAGCACTTGGTCGAACTCGACCTTGCCGCCGACGTCGCCGGCAACCTTCTCAATGGTGAGGATGTCGTCTTTGGAGACGCGGTATTGTTTGCCGCCTGTCTTGATGACAGCGTACATGGGACGTCCTTTCGGCCATTTACGGCCTGTTGCCGCGCCCTGTGGCGCCATCGATAAACGATGGACTTTCAGGTATTTGCCAGATTTTCTGGCGGAGCCTCGGGCAGCGCATTAGTCGCTCTGCGATTATATTCGCGAGCGAAGCGCGCTTTATTGTCGAGTTGCCGGGCCTTGTCAACGGCTCGGCTTCACCCCAAGCCGCCTTGGAATCGACCCGCCCCGCGGCCATATCGCTCAGTCTTGATGGAGGATGCCATGACATCGGCCCCCGCGATCGCCGAGGCGACGGCCGCCGCTCGCGACGACGCCAGCGCGAAGTCGGACGTCCTGCCGGAGATCCCGGTCGTCGAGACGGGGCAAGATTTCCCGTTGCAGACGTTGCTGCATCATAAGGGACGAACACACGCGCTGCTGGACATCGCCTCGCGCCGCTATCCCAACCGCGCCTTGGTCGCGCTCGATCGCGTGTCGCGGGCGTGGCTCGCACGATGGGACAACGCACACCTGCCTGAAATCGACGCCATCGCCAAGGTGCTGGACCGGCCGGGCGCCTACTTTTTCTCAGTCAACTACGAGTGGGGCTGCACCTGCCGCGTCGCACCCTCGCCCGACCGAACTTCGGCGCGGCTGACGCGCGTGCTTGACTGGCTGACGCCGGGGCTCGGTGCCAATCTCGTCGCCGCGCGCGTCGTCGGCGCGCCGGCCGGCCCGTTCGCGCTGCTGACGTGGCCAGGCTACACCGGTGTGCTGCAGGTCATGGCCAAGGGCCGATTTTCTGCTGCCCTGAACCAGGCGCCCATGCGCAAGGCCGTTGGCTTGTTCTATCTCGACTGGGCTGCGAACCGTCGCCGCGTCTGGGGTATGCCGCATCCAACGCCGGCGCATCTGCTGCGTGACGTCGCCGAGCGCTGCACGACTTTTTCGGAAGCCCGTCGCAAATTGATCGAAGACCCGATTTCGACGCCGGCAATTTTTTCGATGGCCGGAGTGAACCCCGATGAAACCGTCGTCATCGAACGAACCGAGCGAGAAGCGCGCGTGCGCGACGGCGTTCATATCGCGGCCAATCATTGGGAGGCCTCGGGCTGGAGCGGACACGCGCGCGGCGTCGACAGCCCCGGCCGGGCTCGCATGATGAGCGGCCTAGCGCCCGACTTCGATCCGACGTTTCCGTGGTTGAAGCCGCCGATCCTCAATCATCACACCCGGCTCGTCATGGTCGCGGATGCGCGCGAGGGACGCCTCGTCGCCCAGGGCTATGAGACCAGCGGACCCGTGACGAGGCCGCTGGAACTGTCGATGTAAGTCTGCCGATGATCCCCGCTTGCGCGCGTCGCATCCAGAAGTTACAAGCCCGGCTTCGCCGACAGGCGCTGCGCTTCCGGAGAGGTGGCAGAGTGGTCGATCGCGCCGCACTCGAAATGCGGAGTACTCGCAAGGGTACCGGGGGTTCGAATCCCTCCCTCTCCGCCAAATCGCCTCGTTTCTTCGGTGCATTACCTAGATAAATCAAACCTACCCGAGTCGCCACTCACACAGCGTGACTTGCGTATTTATGGGCTGACAAGACTCGCCGGTGGGGAACGGCGGCTGTGCCTCGATGTCGAGCGCATTGCAGAGCAATTTTGAACTGACCGGAAGCATTGGCAGCAGCTCCCACATCGCCGCGCCGCTCAAACGGCCGTGAAGCAATTGTCGACGAACAAGTGCGCGCCGTTGACGAAGCTCGCTTCGTCGCTAGCCAGGAATAGAGCCGCGCGCGCCACTTCCTCGGGCCTGCAAAGTCGGCCCTGCTGCACGGCGATAGCGGCTTCCGACATGTCGACGCCGAGCGCCGATAACTCTTTCACTTCTCGCAGACCATGCGGGGTCGCAACGAAGCCCGGACACACCGTGTTGCAGCGGATGTTGTGATCGCGGTACTCGACGGCGATCGATTGGGCGAACATATGGCACGCGCCCTTGCTGGCGTTGTAGGCGACCTCGCGCGGCGTTGCGGCGATCGCCGATATCGACGACGTGCAGACGATGGCGCCGCCGCCCTGGGCTAGCATGCCGGGCAGGATGGCCTTGGTCATGAGGAACATGCTCGTCACGTTGACGCCCATCAGCCAGTCCCATTCCTTCAGCGACAATTCGAGGACCGGTTTGATGATGATGGTGCCGGCATGATTGAACAGGACGTTCGGCGCACCGAGCGCTTCCGTGACGGCCGCGGCAGCAGCATTGACCTCAGACTCATCGGCGACATCGGCCTTCGCGAAAAAAGCCGTGCCGCCTGCCGCCTGGATTTCGCCGACGACGGCGCGGCCGGCTTCTTCATTGCGGTCGACGACGCCGACCTTCGCGCCCTCCGCCGCAAACAGCCGTGACGACGCCCCGCCCATGCCGGTCGCCCCGCCCGAGATGAGTGCGATCTTGCCTGCCAGTCTGCCAGCCATGGCTGTTCCTCTTTTCTCTGTTCCGATCAGTTCGTGATGCGAAAGCCTAATCAGTCGAGCGACGACAGGACGTCTCGAAACCCTTGCGCGAAGAGATCGGCATGGTCACGATTGAAGCAGAGCGGCGGGCGAATCTTCCAGATGTTGCCATGCAGACCCGCCGTGCCGCACAAAACATTGCGTTCGCGCAGTGCATTGACGCCGGTAACGGCAGCATCTTTATCCGGCTGGCGCGAGGCTCTGTCCTCGACGAACTCGACTGCGAGATAGAGCCCGGCCCCGCGCACGTGGCCCACTTTTTCGTGATGCGCGGCAACCGATTTGAGTTGATCAAGCAGATAGGCGCCGGTTTCGCGTGCGCTCGCTTGAAGCGCCTCGCTTTCGAGCGCGTCGAGCACCGCGAGGCCAGCTGCGGCAGCAACCGGACTGCCGCCAAAGGTATTGAAATACCCTGATTTGGATCCGAAGGCGTCGAGTAGAGCAGGCTTCACGGCAACGCCGCCGATCGGATAGCCGTTGCCCATCGGCTTGCCCATCACGACGATGTCGGGAACGATGCCGTGCCGCGCGAATCCCCACATCGCATCGCCCGTGCGCGCGAAGCCGGGCTGAACCTCGTCGGCGATATAGAGGCCGCCTGCGGCCCGAACCGTCTCAACCGTCGCTGAGATAAGGCCGGGGACTCCAGGATGAACGCCGTCGCTCGAAAAAATGCTGTCGGCTATCATTCCGGCAAACCGGATGCCGCGCGCGGACATCGCGTCGATTGCGCGCTGCACGTCGGATGCGAGCCGGCGGCCGGCCTCGTCGGAATCGTGCCGGTAGGTGTCGGGCGCAGGCACGAAATAGACATCCGGATTCGACGACTCGGCATTGGCCGATGACGGGGAGACCGCGGTCGCAGTCGTGGTGTTGCCATGATAGGCGTTGGCCGTCGCGATGAAACCTGTCCCGCCTGTGACATTGCGTGCAATCCGCAGCGCGAGGTCGACGCTTTCGCTGCCAGTGCACGTGAAAACGATGTTGGAGATGTCGGCCGGCATCGTCGCGAGCAGGCGTTCGGCGTAGGTATAGACGATGTCATAGAGATAGCGGGTGTGCGTATTAAGCGTCGCCATCTGCTGGGCGACGGCGGCGACGACGCCCGGGTGGCAGTGTCCAATCGACGGCACGTTATTGTAGGCGTCGAGATATCGGCTGCCGTCGGCATCATAAAGCCAGACGCCTTCTCCGCGCACCAGATTGAGCGGTTTCTTGTAGAACAGCATCGATGTCGGACCGAAAGTGCGCCGGCGCCGGGAAACGAGCGCCGCTGTCGACGGGTCGAGCCCGCCGCCTGCCAGCATATCAAAGGCGTTGAGTTCGAGAATTTTCTGCTTCGCCGTCGTCATCACTTAGCACACCGGGGTTTTCGCGGCCGCTGCGGCTTTAACTTCGCAAACGGCATTCTAAGGCGTCGCGCGTCGCCCGTCTTGACCGCAGCGCCGTTCGCCGGTCCACCGCACGCTTGGTGCTCACGCCGCCCTGCCAACTAAGCACGCGCACCTGTCAAGCCGTAAGCCCCGGTTTGCGCTACGAGGAAGAAGCACGAACCGACGTAGCCCCAGGATCGCCAGTTTGGATCGCCGGGATGACCGATAACGATACCGCCCACGGCAATCGCTGGAAGCGTTTCTCAGAGTGGGACGAGCGCCCACTGCGCCTCGACAAGTTCGCCGTCGAGGATGCCGAGCACGGCTTCGCAGCGTTTACCAGCAAGCACGACCCAACGCCCGGCCTGATCTTGTCGCCCGACGGCGTCGCCGCGATGGATGGCGTGGCGGCGCGCGACTTCGACATGATCGACTGGTTCATTGCCCGCTACCACATAGACCCTGACATCGCGCCCGAAGCCATGGCGCTGCCGCCGCTGCAAGTCGCGCGCATGCTGGTCGATATGAATGTCCCGCGCGCGGAACTCGTGCGGCTCGCTCGCGGCATGACGCCGGCCCGGCTTGCCGAAGTCGTCGCCCACCTTTCGGCAATCGAGATCGCGTTTGCCTACAGCAAGATGCGCGCGCGAAAGTCGCCGGGCAACCAGGCCCACGTCACAAATGCCAAGGACGATCCACTGCAGATGGCCGCCGATGCGGCAACAGCCGTCGCGTTCGGCTTCGATGAGATCGAAACCACGATGCGCGTCGCGCGCAACGCCTGGTCGAATGCCGTTGCTTGCGCTGTTGGCGCCGCCGTCGGACGCTGGGGGACACTGTTTCAGTGTTCGAGCGAGGAAGCCGAGGAACTGAAGATCGGCATGGCCGGCTTCACGTCTTACGCCGAGACCGTGTCTGTCTACGGCACTGAAAAGAGTTTCATCGACGGCGACGATACGCCGTGGTCGAAAGGCTTTCTGGCCGCTGCCTACGCGTCGCGCGGGATCAAGATGCGCTGCACCTCAGGCGCAGGTTCCGAACTTCTGATGGGCTTCCACGAGAAGAAATCGATGCTCTACCTCGAAGCCCGCTGCCTTTGCCTGCAGCGCGCGATGGGTTCGCAGGGCACGCAGAACGGCGGCATCGACGGCGCGCCGGTTACCTGCTCGGTGCCGGGCGGCATGCGCGAACTGATGGCTGAAAATTTGATTGCCGTCTGGCTCGATCTTGAATGCGCATCCGGCAATGACGCGCGCCCGACCGAATCGGAGATTCGCGTCGGAGCAAAAATCTTGCCATTCCTGATCGCGGGCTCGGATCTGATCTGTTCGGGCTTTGGCTCGATCCTGAAGTACGACAATTCTTTCAACCCGTCGCTGCTCAATGGCGAGGAGCTGGAGGACTATCTCGTTCTGCAGCGCGACTTCGAAGCCGATGGTGGGCTGACGCCGGTCGACGAGAGTCGCATTCTCGATGTGCGGACGCGCGCTGTCGAAGCGTTGAGCGCGGTATTCGAAGAACTTGGCCTCGGGAATCCCTCCCCTGCCATGAAGCGAAGCGTCGTGATGGCCTCTGGGTCCGAAGATACCAGCAGTTACATGCCGCGCGACGTCACGTTGATCAGCGAGGCAATCAATGACCGCGGCATCACCGTCGTCGATGTCATAAAGGCGCTGCATGTGCGCGAGTTCCGTGAGGAAGCTGAGAATTTGCTCAATCTGGTGCGCCTCAGGGTATCGGGCGACTACCTCCAGACATCCGCCGTCGTCCGCAACGGCCGCGTTCAATCGGCCATCAACGACCCGAACGTCTATGGCGGGCCCGGCACCGGCTACCGCCTGTCCGAAACGAGGCGGAGCGAGATCGTCGCCATTCGCGACGTGCTGACGCGCGAAGAGATTCTGCGCGCCGAGGCCGTCCACAAGGCCGGCGAAGCGCAGCGCATCTCGTACAAGTCGATGGGGCCGGCGCGCATTGGCGAAGAAGCCGCCGACGTCGTGATCGGCGTCAGCCCAGCCTTCGGCGATAGGCTGTTTCGAACAGTCGCCGGACATCCGCTGTCGGCTGTCCTCGGCGAACTTGTCACTGGGGTCGAGCACGGCGACGGCAAGGCCCGCGTCGTGCGCATGCGCCACACGGCCGACACGTCGTTTCTGGGGCTCTCTGCCGCGCGGCTTGCGGGGTCGGGCGTCGGCATCGGCATACAGGCGAAAGGCACGGCCGTCATCCACCAGAAGGATCGCTTGCCGCATAATAATCTGGAGCTGTTCTCGAATTCACCGATCACCCGCCTCGAACACTATCGCCAGATGGGCATCAACGCAGCCGCATACGCCCGGGGCGATTTGCCGGAGCCCATCGTGGTTCCGACACGCGGGGAGGCGCTCGGTTCGCGCTATCACGTCCGCGTTTCGCTGATCTATGCCATCGAGACCGAAATGACCGTCGATGGCGCTGCGCCGGAAGAGATCGAAGTCACGTTCCTCAAAGGTGCGCGATGACCAACGCCAAGCTGTCGATCGCCGACTATCCGCTTGCCGAAGTCCGCCCTGAACTCGTCCAGGGCAAGCGCGGCCAGACACTCGCAGATATCACGCTCGAAGGCGTACTCGATGGGCGTGTCACGCTCGATGATCTGAAAATCACAGCGGCCGCGCTCCATCAGCAGGCGGAAATCGCGCGAGATGCGGGCCGTGCAACACTGGCTCAGAACTTCGAGCGCGCAGCCGACCTCGTCGACGTGCCGCAGGAAGTCATCATGGGGCTCTATGAGATGCTGAGGCCTGGCCGGGCAGGTTCGAAGGCCGAGCTCGTCGAAGCGGCGCACGATCTCGAAGCCAAATACGGCGCGACGGCGATGGCGGCGTTCATCAGAGAAGCTGCGGAAGTTTACGACCGGCGCGGGTTGTTCAAGATGCGCTTCTAAGGGGGACGCATGAGTTGGAAGACGGCCTACAGGTCCATGTACTACGAGGGTGCGCCGGAGCCGGCCGATCCCAATCTGGACTTGGCGACAACGGCGCTCCTCATCATTGATGTCCAGAACACCTATCTCGCCCGTCCCGACAGGGCGTCGCTGCCGCCCGACGAACTGCGCCGCTACGATGCCTGGACGCCGTTCCACGACCGCATGCACGCGACCGTCATTCCGCGCACCAAGGAGCTGCTGCGGCTGTTCCGCAAGAACGGCGTCGAATGCCTGTTCGCGCGCATCGCCTGCCATACCAAGGATGGCCGCGATCGATCGCTGTCGCAAAAAATGCCGGGCTGGAACAACCTGCTGCTGCCGAAGGACGAATTGCCCGGCCAGATCATCAGCGAACTTGCGCCCGTCGGCGATGAAATTGCCGTCACCAAGACCACCGACAGCGCGCTGACAGGCACCAACCTCCGACTGACTTTAACCAACCTCGGGATCAAGACCGTCGTATGTTGCGGGATATTCACAGACCAGTGCGTGTCCTCGACCGTCCGCGGCCTGGCAGACGAGAGCTTTGCCGTTGTCGTGGTTGAAGACTGTTGCGCTGCGGGTTCGGACGAGCTTCATGACAAGGAACTTGAGATCATCAACATGATCTACTGCCAGGTCATGTCGAGCGAGGAATTGGCAGCGTTGATGGGGCTCACCTGAACGCTCCGGGTCAACAGTTGATCGCCGCCGGTCAAGTTGATCGCCGGCAAGAATGCGTAGAATGATCGCTCGAAACCTGATGTCGGGCGGCTCCCGTGTGGTATTAGGCATGAAAAGCATGGGCTAGCTTTGTCAGGCCAGAGCAGGCCGGTCCACGATGGGCAATGCCGTGTCTAAGCAGGGTTCGTAAGAGTCAGATCGAGGGGAGAACAACAGTGGTCGACAGCACAGCGGGCGTAGTCGCGCCGGAAAGCTTTGACATTGCCGCCGACCGAAGCGTCGAACGGCTCCAGGGCAATGCCATTGGTTTGGTCGGCGTGCTCTTTCTGACTGTTACAGGTGCGGCCCCGATGTCGGCCATGCTCGGCAACGTGCCGTTCGCAGCCGGCTTCGGCAATGGCATCTACGTCCCGGCCGCTTTCCTGCTGGCGACGATCGTGCTGACGATTTTCTCGGTCGCCTACGCGCAGATGGCCCGCAAGGTTACATCTGTTGGTGGCTTCTATTCTTACATCAGCATGGGACTGGGCCGCGAGTTTGGCATGGCTGCCGGCCTTGCTTCTTTTGCCTGCTACAGCGTGTTCGAAGCCTCGCTCTATGGTCTGTTTGCATTCTTTGCGAATTCCTGGATCCAGACAAAATTCGGCATCAATATCTCGTGGATCTGGCTTGCCCTCTTCTGCGTGGTGCTGGCCTCGATCCTCAGCTACCGCGATGTGAAACTTTCGGTGGCGGTGCTAGGCGTCGCGCTCATTCTCGAAGTGATCATTCTCGCGATCTTCAACTTCGGCGTCATTACCAGCGGCGCGGTCAACTTCAATACTGAAGCGCTCAATCTCCTCGCCGTCGCGACGCCGGTTGCGGAACAGAAAGTCGGCGATGTCGACATTGCTGCGGGCGCCGCGGCGGTTGGCATCTTCATGGCGTTCTGGTCGTGGGTCGGCTTTGAAATGGCGCCGAACTATGCCGAAGAAAGCCGCGATCCCAAGCACATCATTCCGCGCTCGCTATACATCTCGGTGATCGGCCTTGGCCTGTTCTACATTCTGACGAGCTGGTGTGCTGTGTCTGCTTACCCGACCGAAGGCGATATGCTGAAGACGGCGGCAAAGGACAGCGGCAATTTCTTCCTTGGGCCCATTGAGCAGTTTGTCGGCCCGTGGGCAAAGGAACTGATGGCCGTGCTCATCCTGACAAGCTCGTTTGCTTGCGGCATGGCCTTCCACAATACTGCCGCCCGCTACCTCTATTCGCTCGGCCGTGAAGGCGTGTTCCCGTCGTTCCTCGGCAACACCCATGACACATTCCGCAGCCCGCACGTCGCTTCGACGGTTCAGTCGGTACTGGCAGCCGCGTGGCTCGGTCTCTTCGCCTATTTCCTCGGAACGGACGATCCGAACGCTCAAGCCTATGTGGCGGTCTACACGATGCTCGCTATTCTCGGCACCATGCTTTTACTTGTTCTGCAGGCCGTCGTGTCGATTGCGATCATTGTTTACTTCCGTACGCATCACGCGGACGATACGAGCTTCGTTACGACGTTCCTCGCTCCGGTGGTCGCGTTCATTGCGCAGATGTACCTCGTGTACCTGCTGGTGGCGAACCTCGCGACGTTCGGCGGCGGCGGCGCATTCGGCGGTAATATCCCGTACATCGCACTGGCGATCCTGGCGGTCGGCTTCCTCTATGGTTTGATCTTGCGATTTGTTGCGCCGGATACCTACTCGCGCATTGGCCGACTGGTCTTGAACGGCTAGCCCGAAAGCGTGAACTTGGCGCGAAGCACGATAGCTCGCGAAGCGCCGGTATTTCCGAATAATAGAGCGGGCGCTTCCCTGGTGGCAGCGCCCGCGGTTTTTTTTGGGGGCCATCGCGTCGCCCACAAACTAGGAGGACATCATGTTGACTTCGCTCGCTGGCCGTTCGGTCGTGGTGACGGGCGCCAGCAAGGGTATCGGTAAAGGGATAGCCCGCGTGTTCTGCAAAAGCGGCGCGAAGGTGATGGTCGTCTCGCGCAATTTTGATGAAGCCGAGGCGTGCGCCGATGAATTGCGTCACGCGGGCGGCGCCGCCAAGGCGCACGCCGCAGACGTCACCAATCCCGGCGACATGCAAATGCTGGCCGACGCGGTCGCGACTGCGTTCGGCGGGATCGACGTGCTCTGCTGCAACGCCGGTATATTCCCGCAGGCCAAGATCGAGGACCTGTCGGCCGAGGACTGGGACCACGTTATGGCGACCAATCTTAAGGGCACGTTCCTGGCGATCAAATCGTGCATTCCTTATCTGAAGAAGTCCGACCAGGGGCGCATCGTTATCACATCGTCGATCACCGGCCCGGTGACGGGTTTCCCGGGCTGGACGCACTACGGAGCGTCCAAGGCCGGCCAGCTCGGCTTCATGCGGACGGCCTGTATCGAGCTTGCCAAGTACGGCATCACAGTCAACGCCGTGCTGCCTGGCAATATTCTGACCGAAGGCTTGATTTCGCTCGGCGAAGATTACCAGAACTCGATGGCAGCCTCAGTGCCGCTCAAGAAACTCGGAACGGTGGAGGATATTGGCTACGCCGCGCTGTTCCTGGCGTCGAAGGAGGCGGCCTACATAACCGGCCAGACGATCATTGTCGACGGCGGTCAAATTCTGCCCGAAAGCCTCGATGCGCTGACGCAAGCCTGAACTCGCACAACAGACTAGCGGTTGTGTTCGCCTTCCATGCGGGCGCGGAGTGACCTGGGCGACTGGCCGGTCCAACGCCTAACGGCGCGGCTGAAAGCCGAAAGCTCCGAGTAGCCGAGCAGTAGGGCGATTTCGGAGATCTGCAGCTGCCGCTGCCCGATATACATGAGCGCGAGATCCTGGCGGGTCTTCTCGACCAGGTCTTTGTAGTTGATCCCGTCGCGCCGGAGTTCGCGCTCGATAGCCTTCAGCGGTAGCCGGATCTCGGACGAAATCTCTTCGAGTGCGGGAAAGCCCTCCGGTAATCGGGCTTTTACGGCGCTACGCACGCGATCCGTGACGCTGACCCTCCAGTCATTGCGTTCCGAAAGCCGTTGCAGGCAGAGCCGCATTGCCGCAAGCAGGCGCGGGTCGCTGGCGGGCATGCGCGTCGCCAGCACTTCGGGCCGGAACAGCAGGGCGTTGGTTGGTTGCGAGAAGAAAACCGGCGCATTGAACGCTTGGCGATGCTCGCGATGGCCTTCGGGCTTGGGGTGCTCGAAATGCACTTCCTCAGGCGCCCACGTCGGCCCGAGCCCTTCGCGCATGACATTCAGGAATGTCCCGAGTGAAAGCTCCGCGTCTTGCCGGCAAGCGACGATCTCAGCGGATTCGATGCGGTATTCGAGTTGCAGCAGACCATTTTGGCCGCCACGCATGCGCAGCATGCTCGATTGCTGGTGATGTGGAAACAGCTCACAGAGCGTTTGCAATGCGGCGCCGACTGTCGGAGCTGAAACCGCCGCATAACCCCACAGGCCGAGATCGCGGGCTTCGAACTTGTTGCCGAACCACAGCCCGAAGTTATCGTTGTGCGTCAGGTGCGCGCTTTGTTCGAACAGCGAACAGAACGGGGCGAGACCCAATTGCAACGTCGGTGAGCCAGCCATTTCTGGCGCAATACCGGCGTGGCCGAAAATGCGATCGATATCGCCGTTCTGTTTCTCGATGCAGGCGACGATGCCGGTCGCGGCCGACGCAAGAATGAGCGGCTCCGGCAGCGCCGAAGTGGCGCCATAGTGCGTTTGCGACAATATTTGGTCGACGCTGGCTGCCATCGGACAGAGGCCCGTTTCAAGCACTGCTCAGCAAAAGGCTAACAGATGCTGAACGGCGGTCAAGCCAAGCACCCTGGTTAAGAGTTGGAACTGGCGCCCAAATTGGAGGCGAGGGCTAGCCGAACAGTCGCTTCCAAACGCCACTTTGTGGGGCGTCGGCGCGTGCGTGTGCAGGCGATCGTGACTCTCCGAAACGCGACAGATAGCGCTCGCACAACGGCACCGTTCCGCGCGTGTAGTCGACGCCCATCGACTGCGCCAGCTCGGTTTCCGCATGCGAACCGATCCAGGCGACGAGCAGCAGCCGGCGCAGCATGACGAACGTGTCGATTTCCGCTTCATCCTCTGCGCTGAAATGGCCGACACGGCGATAGCCGCGCACCCATCCCTTCAGCAATTCCGGAACTTCTGGCTTATGCTCGAAGAAGGAAACCGTCGTTGCGCAGTCGTAGAGATACCAGGAGAAGCCGCAGTCATCGAAGTCGATGACCTTCACGCTTCCGCCATCCATCAGAAGATTGGCGAGTCGCATGTCGCCGTGAACAAGGCCGAAGCGGTTGGCGCCTTTGCCGAAGCGCTCGAGCCTCCGGCCGATCAGCGCCACCGTCTCCGCCATGATGGCTTCAATTTCGGGTGTCATGCCCATGCCGTCTCGCCAGCGGCCCCAATGCGGCCGGTCGCCGAGGCTGGTGTCGAAATCCCAGGAATGGCGTTCGAACCAGGGCGGGCGCCGCCAACTTTTGACGTGTGCGTGCATGCGCGCCGCCGCTTGGCCGAGCAGCTCGAACCCGGCGACATCAGTCTCAGCCGGCTCGCTCCCGGCTTCCCATGAGAACAGAACGACGTTGCGCGCCACGACAAAGCTATCGCCGGCGACCGTTTGGATGACATCACCGTCGTGGCCCTTGATGGGGCTTGGCGTTACCGCCGCGCCATCGGTCGAGAGGGCGTGCAGCCAAGCAAGCTCCGAAGCGATCGCTGTGCGGGAATGATAGCCCTCGCGGTGGACGCGCAACGCCCATTTCCGCCCGCTCGCAGGAGCTTCCACACGGTAGGTGGCATTCTCGGAAAGATTGATCAGCCGCGCCGTCACGCCGTCGGGCAGTTCGTAGCGCCGCAGCGCGCGATCAGCGAGCAGCTGAAGGCGACGCAGCAAGTCCTCATGCGTCAGCGTCACAACTTCCGACGTCATGCAAAATCCCTCGATCCGCAATAATCATTCCCAAGCAATAGGCGGTGCGTCTCCGCGTATCCGAGCGGATCAAGCCACGACAGCGATTTTCAAAGCATACCAGCGGACTCCTGGCTGAGCTTGACATTATCGCCCCGGCTCTTGACCGTGATCAGCGCATGGGAGGCCGCAAGCTGGAGCGGGCACGCGCGCGACGTCGACAGCACGGGTCGGGCCCTCATGATGAGCGGACTGGCGCCAGACTTCGACTCGACGTTCCCCTGTCTGAAGCCGCCGATCCTCAACTGCCACGCCAGGCTCGTCGGGGTCGCGGACGCGCGCGGGACGACTGGTCGCGCAAACCTATGAACCTTTCAACCCAGTGATGCAGTCGCCGGAACTGAAGATGTGATCCTGCAATTCTGGACATGACGGCGCGGGCAAAGCCGCTTGCGCGCGTCCCCGCCAGAAGTCACGAATCCGCTTCGCCGACAGGCGCTGCGCTTCCAGAGGTGGCAGAGTGGTCGATCGCCCCGCACTGGGAACGCGGAGTACTCGTAAAGGCGCCGTGCCTTCTATTACCTCCCTCTCCGCCACTCCAGCAAACCTAAGCTCGTGATCGCTACGTGCGGCCAATCCATCGCTGCAATAGATGATCCAGCGAGATCGGTCCCGGACCTTTGACGGCGAGCCAGCCGAACAGCGCCATGTAGGCGACTTCCTCGAAGCCGAGCAGCGTTTCAAGGCTGTCCACTTGACCCCATTTCGCGCTGATGATCGCCACGATCATCACGATGACCAGCGGGGTTGCGGCGAGCCGCGTGAAAAGTCCGAGCAGCAGCAGAATTCCGCCAAAGAATTCCACGCCCGACACGAACGGCGCCATGATCTCAGGGTACGGAATGCCCCACTCTCCGAAGCGGGCGATCATTCCCGGGAAATCGGCCGTCGGATAGAGGTTGTTCAGCTTCGTCCAGCCGGTTCCCATGAACACCCAGCCGACAACGATGCGCGCAAATAAGGACGGCAGCCACGAGAAGATCGCTGAACGTCTCTCCGGCATCGAGATCAGCCAATCGACAATTGCGGACATTGTTTGCCTCTTGGCTTCAAGTCGGACGGTCGATGTCGCTGGGGTCATGGTGGTCGCCTTTGCGGGGTTTAATGCTTGAGAAGGCCCGAGATGTCTTTGATCCCCGGGGGAATACGTTGACTCGGTTACGCGCCGTTAACGGCGGGCGTTACAGGTACGTCTGAATTGTGCGCTGGTTGCATTGGCCGGGCTCGAATGCCGTGACAGTTCCAAGACGCCTTTGAAACTTCGACACGATTGATGGCGTACAGGGCCCAACGACTTTGCTCTTGCGAGGGTCCTGCAATGACGGTGCTGCGGTTGGGATTAATTGTCATCGCGCTTTGCCTTGGCGCCGCTGCACAAGCTGCGAACAGCGAAATTGAATGGACCCGCTGGTCCGCGGCGGCGCTTGCAAAGGCAAAAGCCGAGAAGCGCTTCGTCATTCTCGATCTCGAAGCGGTGTGGTGCCATTGGTGCCACGTGATGGAGCAGACGACCTATCGCGATCCCAAGGTCGTCGACCTGCTGCAATCGAAGTATCTGCCGATCCGCGTCGACCAGGATGCAAACCCGGATCTCTCAGCGCGATATGGCGACTGGGGTTGGCCGGCGACCATCATCTTTTCCCCCGACGGGCAGGAACTGGTGAAACGGCGCGGCTATATCGCGCCCGAGAACATGGCGTCGCTTCTGCAGGCCGTCATCGACGATCCGACGCCCGGTCCATCGGTGACGGCGAACCAAGACGTCGTGCCGGCGGCAAGCTCGACGTTGACCACAGCCGTGGTCGCACAACTGAAACAGACATGGGCCACAGCCTACGATGCTGACAATGGCGGCTGGGGTCGCTTGCATAAATTCATCGACCCCGATGCGATGGATTGGGCGCTGCGCCAGTCGGAGCGCGGCGACAAGGACGCCATTCGCATGGCCCGGCAGACGCTCGACGCCGCCGTCGCGCTGATCGATCCGGTTTGGGGCGGCGTCTATCAATACTCCGACAAGCAGGACTGGTCGTCGCCGCACTACGAAAAGATCATGTGGTATCAGGCGAATGGATTGCGGCAGTACGCCAGCGCTTACGCGGTGTTCAGCGAACCTTCGTATCTGCGGGCCGCCGACGACATCTACCGATACTTATCGACCAAACTCCTTAGTCCAGAGGGCGCCTTCTACCCCACTCAGGACGCGGACGTCGATCATGCGACGCCGGGCAAGGCTTTCTATGCATTGCAAGCGGCCGAACGCGACGCGCTTGGCCGCCAGCCACGCATCGATTCAAATCTGTACACCCGAGAAAACGGCTGGGCTGTCAGCGGTCTGGTCGCCTATGCCAATGTCGCAGATAAACACGAGGCTCTGTCGATGGCTTTGCGCGCGGCCGAATGGATCGTCGGCCATCGCCGCAGGGCCGACGGCCGCTATAGCCATGGCGCCGACGATCGCGGCGGGCCGTTCCTTGGCGATCAAATCGCTTTTGGCGCCGCCGCGCTCGATCTCTACGCCGCGACCGGCGAGCGCAAGTGGCTCGCGATAGCGCGCGACGCCGCGGCCTCTCTCGCAGACTTTCGCGATCCGAAAGGCGGATATTATACGTCGATGACTGCGGAGGCGGAATCCGGCGGCCTTGCGACGCCACATAAAGCCATAGAGGAGCAGGTTTTCGCCGCGCGTTTCGCCAATCGCGCGGCGCGCTATCTCGGCGACTCGCAGTTCAAGTCCCTTGCCGAGCACGCTGTTCGCTATCTGGCGTCGGAGTCCATTGTCGCCAGCGGACGCGCTGCGCCGGGCGCTCTGCTGGCCGACGATGAATTGTCTCAAGAACCAACGCATATCACTGTTGTCGGTCATAAGGACGACGCCGACGCCATCGGCCTGCATACCGCGGCGCGCAAGTATCCCAATATGAACAAGCGCATCGATTGGTGGGATGTGCGCGAAGGGCCGCTGTCCAATCCGGACGTGACCTATCCGGAGTTGGATCGACCGGCGGCGTTCGCCTGCAGCAACAGACTGTGCTCGCTACCGGCATTTTCCGTTGAGGAACTTCAGGGTGTTATCATGCAAATGTCACATCGCGACGGCGCCAGCCTGGCGCGTTAGCCGCTGCAACAATCGGAAACATAAATATACTAAGAAGCAGCGGCGATAAGTTGAAACGTACCGGCGGGCCCCAGCGTAACTCCGCTCAGACGCCCAAATTGAACGTCAACCCGAGGGATCGGGCGTCCTTAAAAGCCCCGGAATCGATTTAATTCATCTCCTGGAGGAATACCAAATGAAGCTCTCTGCTAAGTCCGGCGCCTCGATCGCCGCTGCTGCCGCTGCGCTGTTCCTGGCCGGCGCCGTCGCCGCTCCGGCATTCGCCGCTGAAGAAGCCAAGGGTCATTGCATGGGCGCCAACGCCTGCAAGGGCACCGGCGCCTGCAAGACTGCTGCAAACGCCTGCAAGGGCCAGAACGCCTGCAAGGGCACGGGCTTCACAGAAGCGACCAAGGCTGAATGCGCCAAGGTCGAAGGCGCGAAGTTTGAAGAGCCGAAGAAGTCCTAAGCACGCAAGCGGCCTCTCCAGATCCTGGAGAGGCCGTCGCCTTTTCGACGAGCAATATTTTTGCTTAGACGCGCGAGTCGGCCTTAACGGATGCGCACCCCCCGTGCACCAAATAGGCCTCCGCGATCGTGCGGCTCGGCGGCTTTGGCCGCCGGGCCGCATTTGCTATAAGAACGTCGAGCATGCCGAAGGAGTGCATGATGTCGAAATCATCCAGGGCGCCCAATCACCCGACGACGCCAGCGACGAAATCGGAGCGTCCGCCTTATCTCGGCTTCGGACTTGGCCTGCGGCCTCAGCATTATACCGAGATTCTCGAAGGCGACCCGGCGGTCGACTGGTTTGAGGTGATCTCGGAAAACTATATGGTTCCCGGCGGCCAGCCGTTGCGCATGCTGGATAAAATTCGCGCCCGCTATCCGATCGTGATGCACGGCGTATCGCTGTCGATCGCCTCGACGGCGCCATTCGACGAAACCTATCTCGCCGGCCTCAAGTCGCTGGCCGCGCGCACGGAACCAAAGTTCGTTTCCGATCACCTGTGCTGGACCGGCGTCCACGGCGTCAATCTGCACGACCTGCTGCCGATCCCCTATACGCGGGAAGCGCTCGATCACGTCGTTTCGCGCGTGCTCTACGTTCAGGATTACCTGCAGCGTCCGATCGCACTTGAGAACGTCTCGACCTACGTACAATTCGGCCATTCCGAAATGCCAGAGTGGGAATTTATTTCGGAAATGACCAAGCGGACGGGGTGCTGGCTGGTGTTCGACGTGAACAACGTGTTCGTCAGCGCCTTCAACCACGAGTATGACGCGCACGAGTTCATCAATGGCATGCCGGCCGACCGCGTCGTGCAGTTCCATCTCGCTGGCCACGAACACAACTTGACGCACATCATCGACACGCACGATGCCCTCGTGCCGGAAGAAGTGTGGGAACTCTACCGCGCCGCCGTCAAGCGCTTCGGCCCGGTCTCGACGATCATCGAACGCGACGACAACATCCCGCCGCTAGACGAGCTTGTCGCGGAACTGAGCGTCGCGCGGTCGATCGCTCAGGAGATGCTGCCGGAGCTGGCGCTGAAGACGGCGTCATGAACGCGCCGACACTCAAGGAAATACAGGATAGCTTGCAGGCTGCGATCCTGACCGGCGATGACGCAATTCTGGCGACCATTCTCGACAATTCACGCACCTCGCGCGACACACTGTTCGGCGTGTATCGAATTGCCTACGTCGGCCGGCTCGTTGAAATTCTCCAAACCGAATACGCGCTGCTACACGCCTACTGCGGCGACGAAGAGTTCGGCCGATTCGCGCGCGCCTACATTGCGGCGAACCCGTCGCGGTCGCAAAATGCGCGCTGGGTCGGCGTGAGACTTCCAGCCTTTCTTGCCGATCACGTACCAGAGCTTCCGCAGTTCGCTGAACTCGCCGGCATCGAGAAGGCGGTCTCCGACGCGTTCGACGCCGCCGATGCGCCGGTTATTGGATTGCCTGACATGGCGGCCTTTCCACCCGACGCGTGGGGGCGCCTTGCGTTCGCGCCGCATCCGTCCGCGACGCACCTCGACGCCGCAACCAACGCATTCGCGATCTGGAAAGCGCTCAAGGACGACGAGGCGCCGCCTGCGCTCGCGACGTTGCGGCAACCGGATCGTCTCATCATCTGGCGCCAGAAACTCGCGCCCATGGCGCGCGTCATGGGCGCCGAAGAGACGATGATGTGGACCGAGGCTTGCCGCGGCGTGCGCTTTGACGTTCTGTGCGAAATGCTGGCGACGTTCGATGATCCCGATACCGCCGCTGTGCGCGCAGCAGGATATCTGCAAGGATGGCTCGCGACAGAAATGCTGACGTCGGCCAAGCACGTCTAGCCTTATGACGAAAAGCCCCTTCGTTGCCGACTTGACCTGGGACGTCGTGCGCGACGCGCTCGCAGCCGGCGCGTCGGCGATTTTGCCGATCGGCGCTGGCAGTAAGCAGCATGGACTTCACATGCCTCTCGCGACCGATGCGCGCCAGGCCGAGCGCTTCGCGGTCGAGGCGGCGGAGCGCGCCGGCGGATTGATCTGGCCGACGCTGACCTACGGATACTATCCGGCATTCGCTGATTACGCCGGCTCGGTCTCGCTGCAGCAGGCGACGTTTGAAGCGCTGGTGCGTGATGTCGTGGAGAGCTTGCTCAAGCAGACAGCGTCATTCGTCCTCGTCATCGACACGGGCGTCAGCACGATTGAGCCGGCGCGCAAAGCGATCGCCGCGACGTCGGCGCCATCCCGTGTGCATCACCTGACGATCTACCAAGGCGCTCGCTTGATTGTGGCGCGCGATAAGATCGAGCAACAAGATATGGGCAGCCACGCCGAAGAAATCGAAACCTCCATAATGCTCGCCTTGGCGCCCGACGCCGTCGATATGACTCGCGCTGAAGCCTCGCCCCCTGGCCGCGGCAGCGCGCCGGGACCGCTGTCCCCGCTTGACCCCGGTTCGCCGAACTACGCCCCAAGCGGCAGCTACGGCGATCCAATGCTGGCCAGCGTCGAAAAAGGGCAACGCCTGCTTGCCGCGATACGGCAGGATATAGAGGAAGCCATCTCGCGCGCCGGCACAACTACGTCGGCGTTGTAAGCTCCCGCCTCAAATAACGCTCACGCAACGATTGGATTGCGCCCCGCCGCGGTGCGAGGCATGAAGTCTGCCGGCGTCGGCCATCCGACCCGGTAGAATGAGGACCTTGAAGATGGGCGTGAACACTGCCGGCCGTCGCGTTGCGCTGATCACAGGTGTGACCGGACAGGACGGCGCCTATCTTGCCGAATTTCTGCTTGCCAAAGGTTACGAGGTCCATGGCGTCAAGCGGCGCTCGTCGTCGTTCAATACGCAGCGAGTCGATCATCTCTATCAGGACCCCCACGAGGGAAATGTGCCGTTCCTGATGCACTACGGCGACATGACGGATTCGACCAACCTCATCCGCCTGTTGCAGCAGGTGCGTCCGACCGAAATCTACAATCTTGCGGCGCAAAGCCACGTCGCCGTCAGTTTCGAGACGCCCGAATACACAGCCAACGCCGACGCGGTCGGCGTATTGCGCTTGCTGGAAGCGATCCGCATTCTCGGACTGCAGGATGCAACGCGCTTCTATCAGGCGTCGACCTCCGAACTGTACGGGCTGGTTCAGCAAACGCCGCAGACGGAGACGACGCCGTTCTATCCGCGTTCGCCCTATGGCGTCGCCAAGCTTTACGGCTATTGGATCACGGTGAACTATCGCGAAGCCTATGGCCTGCACGCTTCCAACGGCATCCTGTTCAATCACGAGAGCCCGCTGCGTGGCGAGACGTTCGTCACGCGCAAAATCACCCGCGCCGCGGCGCGGATCGAGGCGGGGCTCGACGACTGCCTCTACCTCGGCAATATCGAGGCCCGGCGCGACTGGGGCCATGCCCGCGACTATGTCGAGGGCATGTGGATGATCGTGCAGGGAAGCGTCCCGGACGACTATGTGCTGGCGACCGGAGAAACGCGGTCCGTGCGCGAGTTCGTGCAAGCCGCTTTCGCGGAATTGGGCCGTCGGATTGCCTGGAAGGGCTCGGGCGTCGACGAGGTCGGGATAGATCAGCAAAGCGGCAAGACGGTTGTGCGCATTGATCCTCGTTATTTCCGTCCGACAGAGGTTGACCTTCTCATCGGCGACGCGTCGAAAGCGCGGTCAAAACTCGGCTGGGCGCCGAAAACGTCGTTCGACGAGCTCGTCAAAGAGATGGTGGCGGCCGATCATCTCGCCGCGCGCAAGGAGCGAGAGGGCGCAGGCCGTGGCGTATGAGCTTGCCGGTAAGCGCGTTTACGTCGCAGGCCATGGCGGCATGGTCGGCGCCGCGCTGCTGCGCCGCCTCGCGAGCGAGCATTGCGAAATCTTGACGGCGGCGCGTCGCGATCTCGACCTGCGCGACCAGCGAGCGGTTCAAAACTGGTTCGAAAAGCGCAAGCCGCAGGCGGTGTTCTTCGCCGCCGCCAAGGTAGGCGGCATCCAGGCGAACAACGTCTATCGGGCCGAATTCATCTACGACAATCTCATGATGGCGGCCAACGTCATGCACGCGGCCCATCTTCATGGCGTCGAGAAACTGGTGTTCCTCGGCTCATCTTGTATTTATCCAAAGCTCGCCAAACAACCCATGGATGAGACGCAATTGCTCACCGGTCCACTGGAGCCGACCAACGAGCCGTATGCGATCGCCAAGATCGCCGGAGTGAAACTCGCTGAGAGCTATCGTCGGCAGTACGGCTCGGACTTCATCAGCCTTATGCCAACGAACCTCTATGGCCCAGGCGACAACTATCACCCGGAGGACAGCCACGTTGCCGCCGCCCTGCTTCGCCGATTCCATGAGGCCAAGGATGTAGGTTCGGACAGCGTCGTCGTGTGGGGCACCGGCGCGCCGCGACGCGAGTTTCTCTATGTCGACGATTTTGCCGACGCCTGCGTGCTGATTGCCAAGAGGTACTCCTCCGAAGAACCGATCAACGTCGGAGTCGGCGAAGATGTCACGATCCGGCAGCTCGCCGAATTGATCGCCGAGGCGGTCGGCTATTCCGGGCGACTGGAGTTTGATCCATCGCGCCCCGACGGCACGCCGCGCAAATTGCTGGACGTCTCGCGTCTCTCCGGCCTCGGCTGGAGAGGCAAAACTTCGTTGCGCGAAGGACTAGGGCTTGCTTACGCCGCGTTCCTCGCCGGCGATCGTCGAAACGCCTGAATACAGGGTGCGCTGAAATGCGCGCGCCGAAGGCTGCATCTCGTGTTACCTCGTTGTGCAACGGCGCATTACACCGATAGGAAATCCTTTCGATTCATTTTAGGTCGGTAGCGTCGTTTCGAGGCGTCCCCGATCATGCGTAGTAAAGGTCTTCGAGCGCCGCCCCATGCTCCTCACCGAACTTGCAATCCCCGGACTTCTCCACCTCGTCCCCAAGCGGCACGGCGATCACCGCGGCTTCTTCGCCGAAGTCTTCAAAGCGAGCATCCTTGAAGGCGCGGGTTTCAACGACGTCTTTATCCAGGACAATCATTCCATGTCGGCCGAGGTGGGGACGGTCCGCGGCCTGCACTTCCAGAAGCCGCCGTTCGCGCAAGCCAAATTGGTGCGTGTGGTGCGGGGCGCGATTTTCGACGTCGCGCTTGACTTGCGCCGCAATTCACCAACCTGCGGACAACACGTTTCGGTTGAGCTGTCGGCCGACAACGGCGCTCAACTCCTGGTGCCTGACGGGTTCGCGCACGGATTTTGTACGCTGGAGCCGAATACGGAGGTCATCTACAAGGTGACTCGCTACTATTCTCGGGAGGCCGAATCCGGTGTGTTGTGGTCGGATCCCGATCTGGGCATCGCCTGGCCGCTCGGCCCGCGCTCGGCGGTCATTTCGGACAAAGACGCGACCTTGCCGCGACTTAGGGACATGAATTTCAGGTTCTGAAATGATCACGCGGTCTGGAGGGGACAGGTGATGCGGGTTCTGGTGACGGGGGGGGCGGGCTTCATAGGGTCGGCGCTGGTTCGTCACCTCGTGGCGTCGCGCGGCTGGACAGTCGTCAACCTAGACAAGTTGACCTACGCCGCCAGCCTGACGTCATTGGCGGCGATCGCCGACCACCCGGCGTATCGTTTTGTCCGCGCCGACATTTGCGACGCAGAGGCTCTAGACGCAGTCTTCGCCGAGGCCGCGCCCGACGCCGTCATGCACCTTGCCGCCGAAAGCCACGTCGACCGTTCGATCACGGGTTCGGCGGATTTCATCGCGACCAACATCGTCGGCACGCATGTGCTGCTCGAGGCCACCCGGCGCTACTGGTCCGGACTTGAAGCGCCGGCGAAGTCAGCGTTCCGATTTCTACATGTGTCGACCGACGAGGTTTACGGCACCCTGCAACCCGACGGCTTCTTCATCGAGGAGACGCCTTACGACCCTCGCTCACCCTATTCCGCCAGCAAGGCCGCGTCCGATCATCTCGTGCGCGCCTGGCGCGAAACCTACGGACTGCCGACGCTTGTCACCAATTGTTCGAACAACTACGGCCCCTATCATTTTCCCGAGAAGCTCGTTCCGCTGATGATTCTGAATGCGCTCGAAGGGCGGCCGCTGCCGGTATACGGCGACGGGCGCCAGGTTCGCGACTGGCTTTACGTCGATGACCACGTCAAAGCACTGACGCGCGTCGTCGAGCGCGGCCGCGTCGGCGAAACCTACAACATTGGCGGCCGCGCGCCGATCGAGAACATTGCCGTAGTGCAAACGATTTGCGATGCGCTCGATGACTTGCGGCCGGTCGGGACCGCGCGCCGCAACCTGATCCAGCACGTCGAAGACCGGCCCGGGCACGATCGCCGTTACGCCATCGATCCGACCAAGATCGAGTCCGAGCTCGGATGGCGCGCCGAGCAGACGTTCTCCAGCGGAATTGCCGCGACTGTCCGATGGTATCTCGACAACGAAGCGTGGTGGCGGCCGCTGCGCGATCGCGTCTATTCCGGCGCGCGTCTCGGTCTTCTGCCGACTACCGCCGAGGCGCCGTCATGACGGCGATGACTCGTCACGCCTGGCGCCGTGGCCTCAACACAAGACCTCACGGAGTTCTCGCATGCGGCCGTTGAAAGGCATCATACTGGCCGGCGGTAGCGGCACGCGGCTATATCCACTCACATTCGCGATCTCCAAGCAGTTGCTGCCGGTCTACGACAAACCGATGATCTACTACCCGCTGTCCGTTTTGATGCTGGCCGGCGTGCGCGATATTCTGGTCATTACGACGCCGCACGATCAGGCGCTGTTCAAGGAGTTGCTCGGCGACGGCTCCCAATTCGGTTTAACACTGACCTATGCAGCTCAGCCGAAACCGGAAGGACTCGCGCAAGCGTTCATCATCGGCCGCAACTTTATCGGCGGCGACCGCTGCGTCCTCGTGCTCGGCGACAACATCTTCTATGGGCACGGTCTATCCGAGCTGCTGCGCGCAGCCGCGGATCGCCCCATCGGCGCTACCGTATTCGCCTACGAAGTTGCGGAACCCCGGCGCTACGGCGTCGTCGCGTTCGATGCGCAAGGCTGCGCAACGTCAATCGAGGAAAAGCCTGTCGAACCGAAATCGAATTGGGCGGTGTCAGGTCTTTATTTTTACGATGGCCGCGTCGCTGATCTTGCTGCAAAGGTGAAGCCGTCGGCGCGCGGCGAGCTCGAGATCACGGCGCTAAACCAGATGTATCTTGACGCCGGCGAATTGCATGTCGAAAAACTCGGCCGCGGCTTCGCATGGCTCGACACCGGCACGTTCGACAGTCTGCTCGACGCCGCCGACTACGTGGCGACGATCGAGCGGCGGCAGGGCATGAAGATCGCCTGCCCCGAGGAAATTGCGCTGCGCATGGGTTTCGTCACGCCGCAGCAGCTGTCAGCATGGGTTAAGCGCCTGGGTCGAAGCGGCTACGCGCAGTACATAGAGGCTGTGATCGACAGCCTGGCGTCGCAGCCGCAGACCGATCGAACCTGAGTCTTGTCGAGCCGATCGAGCCAAACGAAACGCTGTCGCGCGGCCTATCGCTTGAAGCGGGCCGCGTCAGACCATCGCTTGGCCTGACGACCCGATCTGCGCTAGGAAACACGGCGCTTTCAATGGACGCCGTTTCTTCCAACGAGGAACTCAATGAAAATTGCGATGATAGGCACGGGCTACGTTGGCTTGGTTTCCGGCGCGTGCTTCTCGGATTTCGGGTTTGATGTCGCCTGCGTCGACAAAGCCGCTCACAAGATTGACAGTCTCCGCGCCGGCCGGATGCCTCTGTACCAGCCGGGCCTCAGCGAACTTGTCGCCAAGAATGTCAATGCGAAGCGCCTGTCGTTTACAACGGACTTGGCCCGCGCCGTCAGGAACGCCGAGGTTGTCTTCATCGCCGTCGGCACGCCGACCCGGCCGAGCGACGGCCACGCCGATCTGAGTTACGTTATGGCCGCAGCCCGAGAAATCGCCGAACAGGTCGACGGCTACAAGGTGGTCGTGATCAAATCAACAGTGCCCGTCGGCACGGGCGACGCCGTCGAGGCAATCATCTCCGAAACACTATCGAGCGATCAGTTTTCGGTGGTATCCAATCCGGAGTTTCTGCGCGAAGGCGCGGCAATCGACGATTTCAAGCGGCCCGACCGCGTCGTGGTCGGCGTCGGCATGAACGACGATCGCGCGCGCGCGGTCATGGAGCGGGTCTATCGGCCGCTATCCATCAACCAGGCCCCGGTCTACTTCACGGACCGACGTAGTTCGGAGTTGATCAAGTACGCGTCCAACGCCTTTCTCGCGACCAAGATTTCGTTCATCAACGAAATTGCGAATTTATGCGAGAAGGCCGGCGCCAACGTGCAGGACGTCGCGCGCGGGATGGGCCTTGACCGCCGCATTGGCCCGAAATTTTTGCACGCCGGTCCAGGTTTTGGCGGCTCCTGCTTTCCAAAGGATACACTGGCGCTTATCAAGACCGGCCAGGCCTTTGAGTCCCCGATGCGCATCGTCGAGGCCGTCGCGACCGTCAACGTCGATCGCAAGCGCGCCATGGTCGACAAGGTCGTCTCGGCCTGCGGCGGCAGCGTCCAGGGCAAACTGATCGCCGTTCTCGGCCTGACGTTCAAGCCCAACACCGACGACATGCGCGACGCGCCGTCAATTGGCATCATTAAGGCGCTGCAGGACGCCGGCGCCGCCATCCGCGCCTACGACCCGGCTGGGATGGACAACGCCCGCGAGGTAATCGATGACTTGACCTACGCCGAAGACGCGTATGCGTGTCTAGACGGGGCCGACGCGCTCGTACTCGTCACCGAGTGGGATGTCTTCCGCGCGCTCGACATTGGCGAAATGAAGCGTCGGCTCAAGACGCCTGCATTCATTGATTTGCGCAACGTCTATCGGCCCGACGAGGTTCGCAGCCATGGCTTCGATTACGTCAGCGTAGGGCGCTGAATCTCGCGATCTCGCTCCTAAGCCCATCTAGAGTCTTTAACTCTCACGAAACATCGTTTTGACGTAGGCTCAGCCCCGCAGCAATTGGCGCCGTGCGCCGGCGCACAATGTGCGCTAGCCTTGCGAGCGCCCGGCCGAGTGTGTGCATAGCCGACCCGGGCTGCGGAGAGCGACCGATGGCTTCAGATCGAAAGCGGGCCAAGACTCGCTCGCTAAAGATTACTTCGAAGCCGAAAACCGATCGGCCTGCGGCGGTCCGCTCCAAGGGTCTGACAACGGGGTCCGGCGCGCCGGAAGTCATGGTCCGCACCCTCGAGCAGGCGATTGGCGCCCAGGTGCGCACCTATCGCAAAATGGCGGGCCTCACCGTCTCTGAACTCGCGACGGCCGCAGAAATCTCCGCCGGCATGCTGTCACGAATTGAGAACGGTCAGATTTCTCCCTCGCTCGGCACGTTGCAGCTTTTATCGAACGCTCTGAATCTGCCTATATCCATACTGATCGCCAGCACGGAAAGCGCGCGCAGCTGCTCGTACGTAAAGCGGGGCGAGGGCGTCGCCATCAACCGGCGCGGCACCAAAGTCGGCCATCACTATCAGCTACTCGGTCAATCCGTCGGGGGCAATATCGCGGTCGAGCCGTATTTCATCACGCTCGGCAAGGATGCCGAGGCCTACACCGAGTTCCGCCACGAAGGTATTGAGTTCATTTACATGCTCGACGGCGAGCTCATGTATGCGCACGGTGAGAGCAAATACCACCTCCAACCCGGCGACTCGATCCTGTTCGATTCAGCAGACCTCCACGGACCGGAGCGGCTGATCCGCCTCCCAGCTATCTATTTGTCGATCATCGTCTATTTGCGCGGGTCGTAGCGCCTTCAACCAGCCCGTCGGTGCAAGTTGCGTCACAAGCAAAATTGTTGCTTCACAGTTGACCAACAAGCCGCCGTCCGTTAGTGTACCCGAGACCAGAATGGCGACGAGGGCGTTCGCGGCATGTGCGGCATCGTTGGACTGTTCCTGAAGGACGCCAAACTCGAACCTGAGCTCGGCGAATTGACCGCCGACATGCTCGCAACCATGTGCGATCGCGGTCCGGATTCCGCCGGCTTCGCGGTCTATGGCGCCGTCAGGCCCGGCAAAGTGAAATTCACGCTACAATCCTCGAAGCCCGGCGAGGATTTTCCGGCGCTCTCCAGCGCGCTCGAGCGCGCAGCCGGACGTGCTCCGGCGATCATCGTCAAATCCAATCACGCGGTTCTGACCATCAACGAAGGCGATGTCTCACGAGTCTCAACGAAGATTCGAACCGGATTTCCCAACATTCGAATCATGAGCGTCGGCGAGGCGGTAGAAATATACAAGGACGTCGGCAAGCCGACCGACGTCGCGGCGAGGTTCGGCCTGTCGCAGATGCGCGGCACACACGCGGTCGGGCACACGCGCATGGCGACGGAATCGGCGGTGACGACGCTCGGCGCGCACCCGTTCTCGACCGGGACAGACCAATGCCTCGTGCACAACGGCTCGTTGTCGAACCACAACAATTTGCGCCGCGAGCTAGCCCGCACCGGCATGCGCTTCGAAACAGAGAACGACACCGAAGTCGCCGCAGCGTATCTCACGTCACGCATGGGCCAGGGCCTCGACCTCGGTGAAGCGCTGCAAAAAAGCCTCGACGATCTCGACGGCTTCTACACTTTCGTCGTCGGATCCAAGTCAGGCTTCGGCGTCCTGCGCGATCCAATCGCCTGCAAGCCGGCCGTCATGGCGGAGACCGACGACTATGTGGCGTTCGGCTCGGAGTACCGCGCCCTCGTCAACCTACCGGGGATAGAAGGCGCGCGGGTGTGGGAGCCGGAGCCGGCGACCGTCTACTTCTGGGAACGCTGAGGCCGGGAGAGACATTCGAATGCGCGTCGTCGATTTGGCGAAGTCTTCGCTCCGCGAACTGAACGAAGGGCTCAGCCGTCAGCGCGATGGCGCAAACGAGACGGAATGGGAAATCCTCAATCCGCGCGGCAGCCACGCCGTCGCCGTCGGCATCGACGCGCCGATTGCGGTCAACGTTCGCGGCAGCGTCGGCTATTACTGTGCCGGCATGAACAAGAAGGCGACCGTCACGGTGCACGGGTCCTCCGGTCCGGGAACGGCGGAGAATATGATGTCCGGCAAGGTGGTCATAAAGGGCGACGCCAGTCAGTACGCCGGCGCGACGGGCCGCGGCGGTCTGCTGGTCATCGAAGGCAACGCGGCGTCGCGCTGCGGAATTTCGATGAAGGGCATCGACATCGTGGTCAGGGGCGACATCGGCCACATGTCGGCGTTCATGGCCCAGAGCGGCCGGCTTGTCGTGCTCGGCGACGCGGGCGACGCGCTCGGCGATTCGATCTACGAGGCGAAGTTGTTCATTCGCGGCGACGTCAAGAGCCTCGGCGCCGACTGCATCGAGAAGGACATGCGCCCCGAACATCACGCCGAACTTGCGGAGCTGCTGAAAAAAGCCGGCCTCACTGATGTGAAAACCAGCGAATTTCGCCGGTACGGGTCGGCCCGAAAGCTCTACACCTTCAACATCGACAACGCGGACGCCTACTGATGACATATCAGAATCCGCCGACGACGCCGCGTAAGTCCGCGACCTTCGACGACTACACGTTGTCTGAAATCCGCCGCGCGGCGGCGACGGGCATCTACGATATCCGAGGCGGGGGCGCCAAGCGCCGCGTACCGCATTTCGACGATCTGCTGTTCCTCGGCGCCTCCATGTCGCGCTACCCCCTCGAAGGTTATCGCGAGAAATGCGGGACAGAAGTCGTGCTCGGGACCCGGCACGCCAAGACGCCGATCGAACTCAAGATCCCGATCACCATCGCCGGCATGAGCTTCGGTTCGCTGTCGGCCAATGCCAAGGAGGCGCTGGGCCGCGGCGCCACCATCGCCGGCACGTCGACGACGACAGGCGACGGCGGGATGACGCCGGAAGAGCGCGGCCAGTCGAAGACGCTCGTCTATCAATATCTGCCGTCGCGCTATGGCATGAACCCCGACGATTTGCGTAAAGCCGACGCCATAGAGATCGTTGTCGGACAGGGCGCGAAGCCTGGCGGCGGCGGTATGCTTCTGGGTCAGAAAATATCCGACCGCGTCGCCGAAATGCGCACCTTGCCCAAAGGCATCGATCAGCGCTCGGCGTGCCGCCATCCCGACTGGACCGGGCCCGACGACCTCGAAATCAAGATTCTAGAATTGCGTGAAATCACCGGCTGGGAGAAGCCGATCTACGTCAAAGTCGGCGGCGCGCGCCCCTATTTTGATGTGGCGCTCGCCGTCAAGGCCGGCGCCGACGTAGTCGTGCTCGACGGCATGCAAGGCGGCACGGCCGCGACGCAGGAAGTCTTCATAGAGAACGTCGGTCAGCCGACGCTCGCGTGCATCCGCCCCGCAGTCAAGGCGCTGCAGGATCTCGGCGAACACCGCAAAGTTCATTTGATTGTCTCCGGCGGCATCCGCAGCGGCGCAGACGTCGCCAAAGCCTTGGCGCTCGGCGCCGACGCGGTCTCGATCGGAACGGCGGCGCTCGTGGCGCTTGGTGACAACGATCCCGCCTATGAATCTGAGTACCAGGCGATGTCGACCACAGCAGGGGCCTATGACGATTGGCATGAGGGTCGCGATCCCGCCGGCATCACCACGCAGGACCCCGAGCTCTCGAAGCGACTTGATCCCGTCCGCGCCGGGCGCCGCCTTGCAAATTATCTGAAGGTGATGGCGCTCGAGACGCAAACCATCGCCCGCGCTTGCGGGCACAATCACGTGCATAACCTCGAACCGGAAGACCTGTGCGCGCTGACGCTCGAAGCGGCGGCGATGGCGCGGGTGCCGTTGGCCGGCACCAGTTGGTATCCGGGAAAGGGTGCTGACGGGTTTTAGGCGGCGCGCGGGCGTGGAATTCGACGCAGAGAAACACAAAAAAGGTGAGGATGACGCCATGGCTCAGGATCTTGCCGACTTCGCGAAGGCGCGCGGCATCCGCTACTTCCTGATTTCCTACACCGACCTGTTCGGTTGCCAGCGGGCAAAGCTCGCGCCGGCGTCGGCCATCGCTGATATGCAGAAAGACGGCGCAGGCTTCGCCGGATTCGCCACTTGGCTCGACATGACGCCGGCGCATCCCGATCTCTTCGCCATGCCTGACGCCGCCGCCGTCATTCCATTGCCCTGGCGCAAGGACGTCGCCTGGGTGGCCGCCGATTGCATGATGAACGACAAGCTTGTGGCGCAGGCGCCACGCGTCGTCCTGAAGAAAGTCGTCGCTGCGGCTGCAGCCGAAGGGCTGCGCGTCAAGACCGGCGTCGAGTGCGAATTCTTCCTGACTAAAACCTGCGGCACCATGATATCCGACGACAAGGATAATGCCGAAAAGCCCTGCTACGACCAGCAGGCTTTGATGCGCCGCTACGACGTCATCTCCGAAATCTGCGATTACATGCAGGAACTCGGCTGGGGCCCTTATCAAAACGACCACGAGGACGCCAACGGCCAGTGGGAAATGAATTGGAACTTCGACGACGCGCTGGTGACCGCCGACCGGCACGGCTTCTTCAAGTTTATGACCAAATCGATCGCCGAAAAGCATGGACTTCGCGCGACCTTCATGCCGAAGCCGTTTTCTAACCTCACCGGCAACGGCTGCCACGCCCACATCTCGGTTTGGGATGCGACCGGAACCAGCAACATGTTCTATAGCGCCAACGACGAGATGGGGCTGTCACAGCAAGGCTACCATTTCCTCGGCGGTATCATGCGCCACGCCGAAGCGTTGTCCGCCATCACCAATCCGACGGTAAACTCGTATAAGCGCATCAATGCGCCGCGGACGATTTCGGGGGCCACGTGGTCGCCCAACACCGTGACGTGGACCGGCAACAACCGCACGCACATGGTGCGCGTGCCGGGCAAAGGCCGCTTCGAGCTGCGTCTGCCGGACGGCGCCGCCAATCCGTACCTTTTGCAGGCCGTGATCATTGCCGCCGGTCTCGACGGCGTGAGACGCAAGCTGCCCCCCGGCAAGCGGCTCGACATCGACATGTATCAGGAAGGACATACGGTAAAAGACGCGCCGCGTCTGCCGTTGAACCTGCTCGATGCGCTGCGCAACTTCGACAAGGATGCGGAACTGAAGCAATTGCTCGGCGAGGAGTTCGCTGCGTCGTACATCAAACTCAAAACCGCCGACTGGAACAGTTACGCCTCGCATTTGACGGAATGGGAGCGTGAGCACACGCTCGACGTCTGATAGGTTGAGCTTAGCGCGCAAAAAGCCATGCATTGGCTGGGCGCGCGCGAGAGAACACGACGATGCGAAACGACCGCTATTCGATTTTCTCTGTCGCGCGCGAAGCGCTGCGCGGCCATACCGGCTGGGGACCGGCATGGCGCGACGCCAGTCCTGCTGAGCGCTACGACGTCGTCATCATCGGCGGCGGCGGCCACGGCTTAGCAACCGCCTACTACCTCGCCAAGAATCATGGACCGCTGCGCATCGCCGTCGTCGAAAAGGGCTGGATCGGCAGCGGTAACGTCGGCCGCAATACCACGATCATACGTTCCAATTATCTGCTGCCCGGAAACATCCCATTCTACGAAAAGTCGCTGAAACTCTGGGAGGGTCTGGAGCAGGACCTGAACTACAACGCGATGGTCAGTCAGCGCGGCATTCTCAATCTGTTTCATTCCGACGGGCAGCGGGATGCCTACGTGCGCCGCGGAAACGCCATGCGCCTGCACAGCGTCGACGCGGAACTTCTGGACCGCCGACAAGTCGAGAGAATGTTGCCGTTCCTCGACTTCGACAACGCGCGCTTTCCGATCCAAGGCGGCCTATTGCAACGGCGCGGAGGCACCGTGCGCCATGACGCGGTCGCCTGGGGATACGCGCGCGCCGCCGACCGGCTCGGCGTCGACATCATCCAGAACTGCGAAGTCACAGGTTTCAGGATCGACGGCGGCCGAGTTGAAGGCGTCGAGACAACGCGCGGCTACATCTCCGCCTCCAAGATCGGTATGGCCGTCGCTGGCGCCACCTCGCGCGTCGCAAACTTGACAGGCCTCAGACTGCCGATCGAGAGCCACGTGCTGCAGGCCTTCGTCTCCGAAGGGCTGAAGCCATTCATCGACGGCGTCGTGACATTCGGCGCCGGGCACTTCTACATCAGCCAGTCGGACAAGGGCGGCCTCGTGTTCGGCGGCGATCTCGACGGTTACGCCAGCTACGCGCAGCGCGGTAATCTGCCGACCATCGAGGACGTCTGCGAGGGCGCGATGGCCTTGATGCCGCGCATTGGCCGCGTGCGTCTGCTGCGCCACTGGGGCGGCGTCATGGATATGTCGATGGACGGCAGCCCGATCATCGACAGGACGCCGATCGAAGGGCTCTATCTCAACGCCGGATGGTGCTACGGCGGCTTCAAGGCGACGCCGGCATCGGGATTGTGCTTCGCCCATCTGATTTCTACAGACGCGCCGCATGAAGTTGCGCGCAGCTACCGCCTCGATCGTTTCGAAACCGGCCACGTCATCGACGAAAAGGGCATGGGCCCGCAACCAAACCTTCATTGAGCCGAGCGGCGAGCGATTAGACCGAAATGCGAATCAACTGCCCCTATTGCGGAGAACGCGGCCTCGACGAGTTCGTATTCATGGGCGATGCGGCCCCGACGCGACCATCTCCAGACTTGCCATCGGCGGTGGAGGATTTCACGTCTTTCGCCTTCGAACGCGCCAACCGGCCCGGCGTCAATGATGAGCTTTGGCAGCACATCGCCGGTTGCCGATCCTGGCTGGTCGTGACGCGCGATACGCTCAATCACGAGATCAGCGCCGTCGCCATAGCCAGCGACGTCGCGCGCATGAGGCGGCCGGGGACCAGAGGAGGCGTCGCGTGAGCGCGCGCGATCGATCGCGAGGCCGTCAGCCGTACCGAACGTCTTCGGGCGGCGTGATCGACCGCAACCGCACGCTGCGCTTCACTTTCGACGGTGCAACATACGTCGGCCATCCCGGCGATACGATCGCCTCGGCGCTGCTGGCCAACGGCGTTCGACTGTGCGGCAGATCATTCAAATATCATCGCCCGCGCGGCGTCCTGACCGCCGGTTCGGAAGAACCGAATGCGCTGTGCGAACTGCGAACCGGCGCGCGCCGCGAGGCCAACACGCGAATGACCGTCGCCGAGCTCTACGACGGTCTGACGGCTGTCAGCCAGAACCGCTGGCCGTCGTTGAATTTTGATCTGATGTCGGTCAACTCGCTGCTGTCGCCGATCTTCGTCGCCGGCTTCTACTACAAGACGTTCATGTGGCCGGCGAGCTTCTGGGAAAAATATTACGAGCCGTTGATCCGTCGCGCGGCGGGACTTGGACGCGCCGCCGCGACCTCCGATCCCGACACGTATGAAAAAGTCACGGCGTTCTGCGACGTCCTCGTCATCGGCGCCGGACCGGCAGGCTTAATGGCGGCGTCGCAGGCTGCAAAGGCAGGCGCCCGCGTGATCCTCGCGGAAGAGAATGCGGGTCTCGGCGGCCGCCTGATCGACGACGGGCGTAAGGTCGGCGCTGCCCCGGGCGCCCAGTACGTTGACGCGCTCCGGCGCGAACTCGCCGCCAATCCGGATGTCCGCATCCTGACGCGAACTTGTGTATTCGGCGTCTACGACGGCGGAACCTATGGCGCAATCGAGCGCGTCAACGATCATCGAGCGACGCCACCGGCGGGCGCGCCGCGCCAGCGCTTGTGGCGCATCGCCGCCAAGCGCGCCGTGCTCGCCGCAGGCGCGATTGAAAGGCCGATCGCTTTCGCCGGCAATGATCGGCCGGGCGTCATGCTCGCCGGCGCGGTTCGCAGTTATATTCATCGCTTTGGCGTCGTGCCGGGCCGCCGCGCCATCGTTTTCGTTAACGGCGACGATGCGGCGTCCACCGCGCTTTCACTCGATCGCGCCGGCGCAAACATCGCCGCGATCGTCGACAGCCGGCCGGGTTCGACGCCAACCGTCCGCGCCATTGCGGAATCCTGTCGCGCGCCACTCTTCGCGGGCGCGATGATCACCGAGGCCATCGGCGCGAAGGGCGTCACGGCGGCGTCGATCAGAACGGCGGACGGGCGAACCGCGACGATGCACGGCGATCTGATCGCCGTGTCAGGTGGATGGAATCCAACCATTCAGTTGACCACACATCTTGGCGGAACGCCGAAGTGGGACGTCCGCATCGCGGCGTTCACCGCCGGCGCGCTTCCGCACGGCATGGCGGTCGTCGGCGCGGCGAGCGGCGCCATGACGCTTGCCGACGCTTTGTCGTCGGGCGCCGCGGCCGGCGCCCAGGCCGCCCAATCTCTGGGCCTTCATGTCGGCACGCCCACGATATCTTCCGTCGAACCGGAAGACGATACGAGCACGCCGCTTTGGCGCGTGCCGGACGTCAACGGCAAGGCTTTCGTCGATTTTCAGAACGACGTGACGACAAGTGACATCGAGCTTGCCGCGCGCGAAGGGTTCCGCGCCGTCGAGCACTTGAAGCGCTACACCACGATCGGCATGGCCACCGACCAAGGCAAAACCGCCAACGTCAACGCCCTCGCCATCATGGCGGAGATCACCGGCCGCTCGATCCCCGAGACCGGCGTCACCAAGGCGCGCCCGCCGTTCACGCCAGTCGCCATCGGCGCATTCGCCGGCCATCATCGGGGCCGCGATTTCAAGCCGACGCGGCTTCCGCCATCCTACGCCTGGGCCAAGGAACAAGGCGCGCAATTCGTTGAAACTGGACTTTGGTTGCGGCCGGGTCATTTTCCCATGCCCGGAGAGCGCGATTGGCTGCAGACCGTCATTCGCGAGACGACGGCCGTGCGCAGCGCCGTCGGTGTTTGCGATGTCTCGACCCTCGGCAAGATCGACGTGCAAGGCGCCGACGCGCTGGAATTCCTCGAACACATCTACATGAACAACCTGGCAACCTTGTCAGTCGGGAAGGCGCGCTATGGCGTCATGCTGCGCGAAGACGGCGTTGTTTTCGACGATGGGACCGTCGCGCGCTTCGACGAATCGCATTTCTTCGTAACCACCACGACGGCCAACGCCGCGCGCGTCCTCCAGCACATGGAATTCTGCCATCAATGGCATTGGCCGCATCTTGATGTGCGGATGGCGTCCGCGACGGATCATTGGGCTCAGTACGCCGTCGCCGGGCCGAAGTCGCGTGATCTGCTGCGGTTGATTGTCGATGACGCGTTCGACATCTCCGATGCAGCCATACCCTACATGGCGGCAGCCGAGATCACTATTTGCGGGGGTGTCAAAGCGCGGCTGTATCGTTTGTCGTTCTCGGGCGAGCGGGCGTTCGAGATCGGAATTCCGGCGCGTTACGGCGATGCGCTGTGGCGCCAACTCATGTCGGTGGGCGCGCCGCTCGGCGTCACGGCGTACGGGTCTGAAACGCTGGGAGTGATGCGCGTCGAGAAAGGCCACGTCAGCGGGCCGGAACTCAATGGCACGACGACAGCGCGCGATCTCGGACTCGCGGGGATGGCCTCGAAGAAAAAAGACTACGTCGGCCGAGTCTTGGCTTTGCGGCCCGGCATGGTCGATCCTGATCGGCCGGCGCTCGTCGGCGTAACGCCTGTCGAAGGCAATCGGCGCCTGCGCGCCGGCGCGCACTTTATTGCCCGCGGCGCGGACGCCACGGCGCCTAACGACGAAGGCTACGTGACCTCCGCAGTTTTCTCCGCAACGCTAGGCCGCTGGATCGGGCTTGGTCTGCTGAAGCGCGGGCCTGAGCGGCACGGCGAATTCATCCGAATGGTTGACCTTCTGCGCGGTGAGGATTTCGAGGTGGAAGTGACGTCGCCGGTCTTCTTCGATCCAATGGGAGAGCGGCTCCGTGGCTGATACGCCCCTCCTCGCGCGTTCGGCATTCCCCGATATCGCGAAAGCGCATTCGGATGGTCTGTCAATTCACGAGCTTGAAGGCTTGGCGATCGTCGCGATCGGCGTTGCGCCTGAAGGTTTCTCCGACGTCGATGCGGCGCTATCGAAAACCTATGGCGTCAGCCTGCCGGGCCCCGGCCGCCGAAATTCGTTCGCTGGCCTGGCGCTGATCTGGGCAGGGCCCGGCAGCTGGCTAGCGATTGCCGACCGCGTCGACGGCTTCGATCTCGAACGAGAGTTCAAGCAAAACCTCGGCCCGCGCGCCTCCGTGACGGACGCTTCCGACGGAAGAGCCATCCTGCGTTTGTCGGGCGCCAGGGCGCGCGCCGTTCTCGCGCGGGGCGTGCCGATCGACCTGCATCCGCGCGCCTTTAACGTCGATGACGCCGCGATCACGCACGCCGCCCACATCGGCGTCGCGATCTGGAAAATCGACGACACACCGACCTTCGATCTCGCCGTGTCGCGCAGCTATGCGGCGAGCTTTGCGCACTGGCTGATCGACGCGGCGGCTTCCGAAGTCGCTGCGCCGCTCTGAGGCGCCTCACGCCCTTGTCGGAGCGCGCCCTTCCGGCTATCAGCGAAATCACGCCGGGACCACTTCCGCCCATCAGCCCTCGGCGTTTCCGGAGACGTGACGTTCATGAAACTGGTCAGATTTGGCGCTATCGGCTCGGAAAAGCCCGGCGTGGTCGACGCAGACGGCAAGGTCCGTGATCTTTCGGCGCACATTCCCGATTTTGCCGGCGAGCATTTGGGCGCTGCTTCGCTGGACAAGATTCGCAAACTCGATCTCGGCGTCCTGCCGCTCGCCCCCGCCAAAGCGCGTCTAGGAGCGCCGGTCGCCGGCACGCGCAACTTCGTCGCCATCGGCCTCAACTACGCCGACCACGCCAAGGAAACCGGACAGGAGCTCCCCGCCGAACCGATCCTGTTCAACAAGGCGCCGACGTGCATTTGCGGGCCGAACGACGACGTCATGTATCCAAAGAACTCCGACCGCATGGATTGGGAGTGCGAAATCGCCTTTGTCATCGGCAAGCGGGCGCGCTACGTCGAGGAATCCCAAGCGCTCGACTACATCGCCGGCTACTGCATTTGCAATGACGTGTCGGAACGCCGCTTCCAGGTGAAGCGCAATGGACAGTGGGTAAAAGGCAAATCCGCCGAGACCTTCGGGCCGCTCGGGCCATGGCTCGTCACGACCGACGAACTGACCGATCCGCACAACCTCGCCATGTCGCTCGACGTCAACGGCGCGCGCAAGCAGACTGGATCCACTGCGACGATGATTTTTTCAATTACGAAGCTGCTCGCTTACGTCACCGAGTTCATGGTGCTGGAGCCCGGCGACGTCATCACGACCGGCACGCCGCCTGGCGTAGGTTCAGCCAAAAAACCGCCGGAATATCTGAAGGCGGGCGACGTCATAAAGCTGAAGATTGAAGGTCTGGGCGAGCAGCGCCAGACCGTCGTCGCGTTTGAGGCTTAGGACAGCTTCGGATCAGAGCCGCGACTGACCGATGCTCCCTGCGCCGGACGCGGCGGTGTTCGGTCCACCGCCAACACTGTCTATGGACAAGATCATTAAGCCGAGCGCAGCCGACATCGCGGCCAGAAAAGGGATGCCGATATAGCGTGAAAGGAACATGGTCGTTCTCCCAAGAACTTGACCGTCCGCATCAGCCATCCTTCGAATGATTCGACTACCGGCGCAAAGAGACAAAACAGTGTTCATCCCCGACTCGTTGTGAGTAGCCTTTGTTAATCTTGTGGTGAATAGTCCGAAGCGGTTTTTCAGTCTGAGCGTTCAAACGATGTCGTCGCCGTCAGGCCTGTCTCGCGGGCTTAACTTGTTGAGAAAGCTTGGCGCGTCCTTGCGATACCCGGCCGCGAGCCGCTGACGGATTTCATCCCAAGACCGCGGGTTGGACAGGTTCAACTGGCCAAGACCCACGCGGGCATACTTGAGTTGATCGCGAAGCTCCTGCTCGCCCGGTTGCAACCCGTCGTCGGACTGCGCGGCGCTCTCAATCTCTTCGATCAAGTAGTCGATGAGGTGCATCTCGGGGAACAGCAGATAAAGCTCTAATTCTTCATCTATCTGATCGTTGACGGCGTCGAGGATGGGCGACTTGCGCGCGTCGCCATTCACCTCGCCTCGAAGGTTTGAGTAGGTCAGGCTGAGTAAGCGTTGCTGTTCCTCTTGAAATGCGCGAAGCATCTTACCGAGCCGTTCGTTCTTCCGGCCATGCACATCGAGCGCGTGCCAAGCTTGGCGCACGGACTCCTTAGAGTCGCCTGAGCTTAATTTCTGCGCGACGTCGGCTGGCGTCAGACCAACGGCGTCGAGCATAGCGCCGCGATAGTAGGCGACAAGCTTGGAACGCTCTTCAGCTGTCAAATCGGCGACTTGCGACATTTTTAGTTGCGGCTTTTCGAGTTTCGGCGGACCAGGCTGCAGCGGCAACTCCGGATGCGCGTCACGCAGCGCTCCAGCGTCGATCGCTGGGCGATCCAGCGCGTCGCCAAAGCGTCGACGGTGATAGCCGTAATTCGCCGATTCCTCTGCCGTGGCGCGAATGGTCAGAAGCGTCTCGTAAAGCGCCGGGCTGATGTAATAACGGTCGTCGATCTGGCGATCTGGCGCGACGGCCTTGAGCGCCGCGCCGGCGTTCATCACCCGGCGCACGACGCGATTGTCGTAGGCATCTGCGATATCTGACAGCGTGACCATCGACGTAAACCCTTCGGTCTCGCGGATCGGTTCGAGTTCATGCAGCACGATCTCGGCATGTTCGCGCGGATACGGCGCGAGCGCGGCTGAGACAAGTTGGTCGAGGCGTGCGCGATCCTTGGCGCCGGAATTTGATTTGAAGTGCTTGTCGCAGACGCTGGACAAGTATTCGCGCATTTCGCTGCGCACGCGGTAGCGCTCCGGATTGGTGCTGACGGTTTCGACGGCGCCGATGTCTGCGCCAGCCGTCAGCACCATGCGTACGCGGTCGGCAGCGGACCGCTCCATGGAACTCAGGTCGGCTATGGCGGAGAAGCCGTCGCTGTTCGTCATGGGCCGCAACGAATTAAGCGTAAGCCAGGCTGTTTCATAGGGGTGCGGCCCCAGGGCGGCGTTGATAGTCGATTCCAGCTGCGAGGCCGACCGCGATTTGTGGGTCGGGATATCCGACAGCGGCGATCTCACTGCGTTCGCGCCGAAAAGGCCGGACATGAAGATCAGCCCGTCGAGGCCCATTGCGATCGCAAGCGCCAGATAGGCGAGGCGGTTGCCGTCCTGGAATGCGTTCCAGGTCACGACGAAGCGGTGCGCCTTGTCATCGCGCGACAGCTCCATGAAATTGATCTTGGCGCGAAGCTGGTCGGTTTCCTTGCTAGGCAGCGCGCTGTCGGCCAGGCACTTTCTCGCGAACCCGAACAGCGCATCAGTGCCGACGTTGGCGTTCAGCTTGTCGCCGCCGACGCACTGCTGCTCGAACATGCGCCCGCCCGCCTGCAGCGCAAACAAAGCGCCTGAGGCGTCAGCGACGGTTTTGGGATCGCAATCGGAGCCTTCGATCATCGCCTTGGTGTCAGGAGTCGCCGAAAGCGCCCCGCTGATGTCGCCGCACAAACGCTGAATGGACGCCAGCCGATCCTGGTTCGGTCCGGCGCGGAACTCGGCAATCGATTGTTCAAATGACGGTAGCAGCCGCGACGGGTCGAGCTTCGGTCCACCGTCGGATTTCGCCGTTTCTTCCGCCAAGCTGATGCGTTGCTCCGCCGTCTCGGCTTCGCCTTTCAGTTTTGCGAGATCGCCGTCGATCAGCGCGAGTTCGCGGTCAATTTGCGACAGCCGCGATTCCGTGGCTGAAAGCCGCTTTTGCGCGTCGCGCATGCGCTCTTCGGCGATCTTCACCGTCGCCTGCTGCAGGCCAAGCTCGCTCATCCGCTGGCGATAGACCGGACCACGACCTTCCTTGCCGGTGCCTTCGACGCCTTTGTCTTCAGCCAAAGCTTCGACGCGCTTGGCGTCGGCGGCCTTTTGTTTCTCGTCGACGTCGGCCTTGCGCTCGGCGAACTCAGCCGCGAGCGCGGGACGATCGGCGGTCAAACGGCCTTTCTCCTCCGTCAGCGAGGCCTTGCGATTGGCGAGGCCGGCCTGACCGGATTGCGCCGACGCCATACGCTCCTGCTGCTGTTTGACAGCCGTGCGGCGCTGTTCGATCTGCTCGTTGACGTAGCGTTCGATCGCGCCCTCGGACGCCGCCGCCGCCAGCGAAATGCCTTTCAGTTGACCTTCGTAAGCGGTCCAAGATTCGGACTGGAACAGCGCCTCTGCCTCGCTGTTGCGCTTGCCTTCGATCGTCTGCTGGATGTCCGCGACGATGCCGGCCACCTGGTTCTGCGCCCGCAGTTCGGCGGCGCGCACGCGTTCCGATTGCGGGAAGATGGCCGTGAAGAAGCTGTCGAAAGAGAAGAACACGCTGGTCGCCATGCAGGCGAGAAACATCACCCAAAGCATGGAATTGCGCACGATCACGCGCGCGCCTTGCAGGTAGGGCTTGACGAGGTCGCTCGCGGCGTAGAGCGCGAACAGCGCGACGAGCAATAGGCCCGTGCCGAAGATCAGCAACTTATCGCCGGTCGTCGACCATGCAAGGTCGGCGACATTGGCGCGTCGAACGTCGGCGATGCCGGTCCATTGCATGAAAAGCATGAACAACGCCGCGAACAGCAGCACGCCGATGACGACGCCGATCCAGCTCTGCGCCGCCCGGTTGACGAGCGTCGACTCGGACCTCTGCGACTGCACGTTCATGCCGGTGGCGAAGCTTTCGCCGATCAGCCAGGCGACGATCAGCATCACCGCCTGCAGGCCGAAGGTGATCAGCGCCGACGCTACGGGATCGTTGGTGAAGTTGGTCATGCCCTCCCAGGTGCGCCAGCCGGCGGCGATGGACAGCACCAGGGCGGCCGTCCCAAGAAGGCCGAGTTGCCAGTTCTCGAAGAACATCTCGGCGGCGATTTTATTGAGGCGCTGCATGAAACTGGAGCGCAGGATCACCAGCACGACCACAAGCCCGGCAAGCGCGATTCCCAGCGGGCGGGCGTATTCCGCCAACGTATCGACCAGCAGTTTGACGTCCATTCCGGCTCGTTCCCTCGATGAATCCCAGTGGCTCGGATCACGCAAGTTCGCCACAATCCGCAAACTGGCGGGCTGTTTGGCGGCGAGATTGTGATAAATTGTGCTCGCCGGGTGAAATTGAATCCATGTTAGCGCAGCTCGGGCAAGAGGGGAAAGTTCCGGCGAGTTAACTTCCGCCGCGCCGGCGTGGCGCTCGACCGCAAATTGTTATAGTATCCATGTGATCTGTTGCGGCGTTCCGACCGGACAATCCGGCCCGACGATCGCGCAGTCTGAGGTTCTCGATGTCCGCTAACGCCACTGAAGATCATCGCGCCAAGGAGCGGGCCAAATCCTCCGTTGAGCGCGCCAGCGTGATTTTCGCTGAACGGAACCTGCGATTCACCGATCTCAGGCGCAAGGTGTTCGAGGAAATCGCCTCGACGACGGCCAGCGTCGGCGCTTACGAGGTCCTGGACCGGCTGGCCAAAAAGGGCACGCGACTGGCGCCGATTTCGGTCTATCGCGCGCTGGACGCCCTGCTCGAGGCCGGCGTCGTGCATCGCCTCGAAAGCAAGAACGCTTATTTCGCCTGCCGCCGCTTGCACCAGCCGCGCACCGGACGCCGCCCGATGTTTCTGAGCTGTGAACACTGCGGCACGGTGACGGAAGCCGACGGCGAAGAAATATTCACCTCGATCGACGCTGCTTCGCGCAGCGCCAAATTCGAGCCCCGCGTGCGCTTCGTCGAGGTTACGGGGACGTGCTCGGATTGCGCCGGCAAGCGCAAAGGCTGATCCGGGCGATTTTTTCGACTTCGGCAATTGAATGAATTGGCCGCGGTCATCGCCGCCGTCAGCATGATCCTCGACTTAACGCTATCACTGAACGTGGACGCCCCCGGCGGCCCCAGCATCGTATTGGCGATGTGCGGCTGCGCCGACATCTCCCTGTTGGCGGCCGGCTGTAAGGCAGGCTAAAACCGGATCAGGCTCTAGAAGGCGATCACGATGTCAGCGGATGGCGGCGCGCCAGGCGGCGACGGATTGAAAACGCGACACCAAACGATCGCCGTCCGCGTCGGCGCGGTGGTGGTCGGCGGCGGCGCGCCTGTCGTGGTCCAATCTATGACCAATACCGATACCGCCGACATCGCTGGCACGACAGAGCAGGTCGCAGCTCTCGACCGCGCCGGGTCCGAGCTGGTGCGCATCACCGTCGATCGAGACGAAGCCGCCGCCGCCGTGCCTCATATTCGCGACCGGTTACGCAAACTCGGCGTCAAGGCGCCGCTGATCGGCGACTTCCACTACATCGGCCACAAGCTGCTCGCCGATCATCCAGCCTGCGCCGAGGCGCTCGACAAATACCGCATCAATCCCGGCAACGTCGGCTTCAAAGACAAGAAGGATCGCCAGTTCGGCGCCATCATCGAGACGGCGCTCAAGCATGACAAGCCCGTGCGCATCGGCGTTAACTGGGGCTCGCTCGACGGCGAACTTCTGACCCACATGATGGACGAGAACGCCAAGCGCACTGAGCCCGCCTCCGCGCGCACGGTGATGCACGAAGCGATGGTGCAATCGGGCCTGCTTTCGGCGGCGCGCGCCGAAGAGATGGGCCTCGGCGCCGACAGGATCATTGTCTCCGGCAAGGTCTCGTCTGTGCAGGATTTGATCGCCGTCTATCAGCTTCTCGCGGCGCGCTCGCGTTACGCCCTGCATCTCGGGCTCACCGAAGCCGGCATGGGCTCGAAAGGAATCGTGGCCTCCGCCGCCGCGATCGGAATTCTGCTGCAGCAAGGCATCGGCGACACGATCCGCTTTTCACTGACTCCCGAGCCGGGCGGCGATCGCACGCAGGAAGTTCGCGCTGCGCAGGAACTGCTGCAGACGATGGGCCTGCGCTCGTTCGTGCCCGTCGTCGCCGCCTGTCCCGGGTGCGGCCGCACGACGTCGACAGTTTTTCAGGAACTCGCGCGCGACGTGCAGAATATGATCCGCGATCGCATGCCGGAATGGAAGAAACGCTATCCCGGTGTCGAGACTTTGAACTTTGCGGTGATGGGCTGCATCGTCAACGGCCCGGGCGAGAGCAAGCACGCCGACGTCGGAATTTCACTGCCCGGCACCGGCGAAACCCCCGCCGCGCCCGTTTTCATCGACGGCAAGAAGGCGCTGACGCTGCGCGGTCCCAACATCGCCGCCGACTTCAAGACCCTCGTCGAGGACTACATCGAGAAGCGCTTCGGGCGCGGCTGAACCTCAACGTCATCCTCGCGCAAGCATGGCCGCAGGACGCGTCGCAGCGCGGGGATGCATGAAAATTCGACGTCGCGACCAGGACAGTCGCTTCGCCGCAGTCCTAATGAGTTGGAACTCTTCGCGCTGAGTCGCAGTTCATCCCGCAGAACGGCCTCAGGCCGAACGAAATTCGGGGGATGACCCAATGACCGCTATAACATCGAAACTCTCGGCCATTGTCGCCGGCGCTCTTGTGCTCGCAACCGGTTCAACGGCGTTTGCCGCCGATCTCGGCCCCTACAAACCATATCAGGCGCCGCCGCCGGTTGTCGAAGCGCCGTTCGAAGCACCCATCTGGCAAGGCGCCTACGTCGGCATCAACGGCGGATACGGTTGGGCGAACTCCGGCGAAGCTGACCCCGAAGGCGTCTTCGGCGGCGGCCAGCTCGGTTACAACTGGCAGCGCGATCGCTTCGTCTTCGGCCTCGAAGGCGATATCCAGGCGAGCGACATGGACGACAGCCGAAATTTCACATTCGCCGGCGGGTTCGGCCGCGCGCAGAGTGATATCGACTGGTTTTCGACAATCCGCGCCCGCGCTGGCGTCACCAGTGGCCCTGCGCTCTTCTACGTCACAGGCGGCGTCGCGTTCGCCGATATCGACAATCGCCTCGACGTCGTCGACGGCGGCGTGCCGATCGCGTTCCGCGATTCCGATACGCGCATAGGCTACGCGGTCGGCGGCGGCCTGGAGTGGAAGCTCGACAGGAATTGGTCGGCCAAGGCCGAATATCTCTATCTCGACTTCGGCGGCGACACGGTCGCGGGCTCCGACGATCTCGGAAATCGGTTTACGACCAAGATCGACACCGATGCCCAGCTCGCGCGAGTCGGACTCAATTACAAATTTTAGCGTCATGTCTGCGCCCGTAAAAAAGGCGGGTCTCGTGACCCGCCTTTTTTATTTGGCCGAAGTTCGTCGCCTGATCTCAGTAGATCATCCGCGCCAAAACGCGGCCGTGCTTGGTGCGCAGCTCGTCGGCTTCGATCGTGCGGTCCTTGTCGGGATTCGACGCGAGGAACGCCAGCTTCGTCAGGTGAAGGTACTCGCCGAGCGACAGCTTGCCGTCCTTGTTGCGGTCAGAATAGACGAAGGCCCGCGGGCTCACAACGCCGACGACTTCGTTCGGCTCGAGCGTGCGGTCCTTGTCCGGGTTCATGCGCTTGAACTTCGCGATGGCGCCGCGAAGAACTTCACCCTTGTCGAGTGTGCCGTCCTTGTCAGGATCGAGCGCGGCGATGATGTGCTTGGCCGAAGGTCCGGCGGCGACGGGCGCGGCGAATGCAGCGGCCGACACGAGAGCGGCGGCGCCGAAGAGCGCAAGGCGCGAAATTGTCATACGTGAATTCCTTTCTGTGACTTCAATCGGGGGTGCGTCGCGAACCAACCGGTCCGCCGTGAGCGGTCAAAGCGCGACGCCGCTTACTGCCGCCCGCGCTGCAGAGTTTGCAAATCAAATCGCCAACAAATCGTCGTGCGCGCGCGACGCTTTAGCGCGGGCCGCTCACATCCGAATTGAATGCGACAAGCAGTTTCGCCCGCGCCTTCAGTGTCCTCGACCGGACATGAACCTGGCCGCGGCCCGAAGCGGGTCGGCGCTGGCGCCAAATGCCGCAAGCGCGTCGACGGCTTCGGTGATCGATTTTTCGAGTTCTGCGCGCGCTGCGGCCACGCCCAGCAGCGACACCAACGTCGCCTTTCCGGCCGCGGCGTCCTTGCCCGTGGCCTTGCCGACCGTTTCTGCGCGGCCCTCGGCATCCAGGAGATCGTCGCTGATCTGGAACGCGGCGCCGACGGATTTGCCGTAGTTGCTCAACGCGGCATGGTGCTTTTCCGATGCTTCGCCGACAATCGCGCCCATCTCGCAAGCAACAGCGATTAGCCGACCCGTCTTCATCGCCTGCAACCGCGCAATCTCGGCGGCGACGGCGCCGTGGCGAGCTTTCAACTTGTCGGCTTCGAGATCGAGCACCTGTCCGCCGACCATGCCTGCCGCGCCGGCCGCCGAAGCCAATGCTCTGACGAGTTCGGCGCACACGGCCGGATTGTCATGGCATTCCGGCGCTACCAGGATTTCAAACGCCAAACCTTGAAGCGCGTCGCCGGCCAGAATCGCCGTCCATTCGTCGAACGCCTTCCACACAGTCGGCTGACCGCGTCGCGTTTCGTCATTGTCCATGCAGGGCAGATCGTCGTGGACGAGGGAGTAGCAGTGGACCAGCTCGATCGCCGCCGCCGCCGAGAGCGCCGAGGCCTCTGCGACGTCAAAAAGCGCGGCGCTGCTTAACGCCAGGAACGGGCGAAACCTTTTGCCACCGCCGAGCGTCGCGTGACGCATGGCCGCGACCAGCCGTTCAGGCGCGCCGCGTCGCTGTTCGTTATCGAGAAGTTTGGTCAGGTGGGCGTCGACGCGGGCTGCGGCATCGGCAAGCTGGACGGGGAAGGGCGACACGGCCTTAAACCTCTCTCGGAATTTCAGTTGCTGTCGCCCATAACCCAGCCATGGTTTGGGTATAGCCGCCGCGGCCATATGGCGCCGACTGGCGGCGCGCGCCAAGCCTTTCGAAGTGTCGAACGAAACCATCATGGATCAACGCGACGATAGCGCTGAAAGTACGCCCGGCGCGGCCTGCGAGTCGGGACCGCCTCCGGCTGCGTTCGCGCCGACGTTTCCGCCGCTTCCGATGCCGCCGCGGCTGTATGGCTTCGAGATGCCGCCGATCGTCGACGCTGGAGACGTCGATGACGATGAGGCGCTCTCGCCGCCGCTACCGCTAGCCCCACGCGACTATGGTTGGACGTCGCCGACGCCCTCGGCGCCGTTCGTGCAGGTAAATCCGCAAGTCGAACCTGCGGCGGCGGTGACCGCGCCGCCTGTCGAACTAGTCGCGCAGCCTCAGCTGAAATTTACCGCGACCACCCAAGCCGCTGCGCCAGAAGCGCCGGCCGTCGCGACTGAGACGGCGCCTCGTGTTCATGCGCCCCGATCCTGGTTCGACCTCGCACGCCGCGCCGTCAGAATCGCCGCGCTGGCGTTCGCGGGATGGATCGTCGCGATCCTGGCGCTGCTCGTCGTCTACCGGATCGTCGATCCGCCGCTGTCGTCGCTGATGCTGCAGCAGCGGCTCACGGGCCAGGAGATCACGCAGCATTGGGTCGCGCTCGACGACATCTCGCTCGACGTTATTCGCGCCGTCATGTTGTCCGAGGACGGTCGCTTCTGTCAGCATTCCGGCGTCGACTTTGAAGAAATGCAGAACGCCATCGACCGTGCGGGCGACGGCGGCGTCCCACGCGGCGCCAGCACCATATCAATGCAGGTCATCAAGAACCTGTTTCTCTGGCCGTCGAAAAGCTACGTCCGCAAGGCGATCGAAATCCCGCTCACCTATGCGATGGAGGCGCTATGGCCAAAGCAGCGCATTATGGAGGTCTACCTCAATGTCGCGGAATGGGGTCCTGGCGTCTTCGGCGTTGAAGCGGCGTCCCAGCATCATTTCAGCAAATCTGCGCGACGTTTGAATCAGCTTGAGGCGGCGCGGCTCGCCGTCGCCTTGCCGAACCCATTTCTGCGCGATGCCGGCGATCCGGGCCCTAGAACGCGACGACTGGCCACGGACATTCAGGCGCGCATGCGGGCGGCCCCGGCAAGTCAGACGTCCTGCGTCGTCTCAGGCCGGTCGCGGCGCCAAAACATCAAGTCCGAGGACGCCAATCCCGAGTCGGACGGCGCTTGGGATGCGATCATTCGACCCGAACCCTAACCCCCAAAAAGCTAAGCGGAACGGGGGCTGGCGCCGGGGAAGCTTTGCGCGTATAAGCCCCGCCCGAGTGCCGCTCGCGCCAATACTGGCCGTGGGTGGCCGAGCCAAAGCAATCTCAAAGGTGTTTGGCGTTTGCCGCCCGCCCGTTGCGGCGGTCTCGGCGTTGCGGATACTCTCCGCCGCGCCGCGCAAGCGTCAGAATTGGAGCACGTGATATGGCAGTTCCGCGCAGTAAGATGTCGCCGATGAAGCGAGGCCAGCGCCGCTCGCACGACGCTCTCGTCGCCCCGGCCTACGTCGAGGACAAGGACAGCGGCGAGCGCCGTCGTCCGCATCATATCGATCTGAAGTCCGGCAAGTACCGCGGCCGCCAGATTCTGCCGCCGAAGGCCGAAGCCTAAGTCAGAGCCAACCTGCGCCTCATTGTGCGCGTTTTCCTGAAGCTCAGCGCACTTTGCGTTGAGCTGGCTTGGCAAACACGGTTCAGCATGTCACAAGGCTCGCCTTGCTTTCGGGCGCACGCGCCCGCTTCGACGGGAGGAGCTTCATGTCGCTTCGAGCCATTCCGCTCTTGGTCATCGCCTTCATTCTCTACAACCTCATCGTTTTGGTTTCCGGTGGGGGTGACACGGCCGTTCCGGCAGGCGACGGAACGACCGTCGTTTCTGGCGCCGCCGCGGCTTTGGCTTCGCCCATCTTCACCATTCGGCTGTTAAGCGGCGGACTCTGGACTTTTAACTGGGGCGACCTAATCCTGCTGATCACCCTGTTCCTGCTGTTCATCGAACTCGTGAAATCGACCTTCACAACCACCTCGACGCTCGTCGATCACGCGCTGTCGATGGTTCTATTCATCGCCATGGGCATGGAATTCCTGATGGTCCCCCAGGCCGCCACGTCCGTGTTTTTTCTGATCCTGACCGCCGCCGTAATCGACGTCGTCGCTGGCTATACCATCGGCATCCGCGTCGCCCGGCGCGATTTGAACATCGGCTCGGACACCTAGTCGGCGCGGTTTGGCGCCAACGAAGCCCGGAATTGAGACGGCTGGCCGCCGGGCCAGCCGTTTCTATTTGAATGCAGTGCGGACCCCCTCCATTTTCAAGTCTTGTTAGTAATTTCCCTCTAACCTTGATCATTAAGAGTTTTTTCGCCGTCCGGCCGGCGCGCCGGATTAGGCGCGCTCTCGCGGGCGCGCGATGAGTTCGTTTGAGGTTGAAATTGACTTTTTCGCGCACCGCCCAGGGTCTCGCCGCCCTGAAGGACGCCAACCCAACCGCCATGGACGCGGACTTCCCCGCGCAGCCGACGGGCGATCCGCTGACCGAATCCGAGGGACTGGACCTCGTCGGCATTCTTTCCGCCGTCGAAGAAACCGCCTACGTCTGGGATATCACGACAGACCGCATTGACTGGGAAAGCAATGCGCCCGAAATTTTGGGCGTCGTCGATTGCGCGACGATCACCACCGGCGAAGACTTCCAACGCCTGATCGCCGATGAACATCTGGGCCGGCGGCTTGCCGCCATCTCAGCCGCGCGTTCAAGTGAACAGGTCCGCGGCGTCTCCTATCGCATCCAGTATCGCTTCAAGCCGAAGGGTCCGAGAGGAGATGCGTCCGTTCACCTCGAGGACCATGGTCGCTGGTGGCCCGGTCCCGATGGGGCGCCTGTGCGCGCCCGCGGCGTCCTGCGTCGTTTCAACGAGAACTATATCGAGGAGCAGCGGCAGCTCTTTCGCAGCGATCTCGACGAACTGACCGGTCAGCTCAATCGCATCAGATTGACGGAAGCCCTGTCCGTAACGTTGGTGCGCGCCGAGCGCGATCGCCAATCGGCCGGCTTCTTGATCATCGCCGTGAACAACCTCGCTGTGATCAATGAGACATTCGGCTTCGACATCGGCGACGAGGCCGTCGCAGTCGTCGGTCGCAGGATCAAGGAAAAGCTGCGCGGCGGCGACATCATCGGGAGGTATTCGTCGAACAAGTTCGGCGTCATCATGCAGGATTGCGGCCCCGGCGCCATGCGAATTGCGGCCGAGAGGTTCATGAAAGCCATCCGCGACACGACGATCCAGACGTCCGCCTGCCAACTTTCCGTGACAGTGTCGATCGGCGGCGTCATCATGCCGGATCAGGCAGGCACCATGCAGCAGACGCTGAACAACGCGCTGCGCGCCCTCGACCGCGCGCGAAGCAAGCGCTTCGACTGCTTCATGGCCTACGAATCGAGTGTCGGATCCGAAAGCGCGCGCACGCTAAATCGTGCGATCGCCGACAACGTTATTGAGGCGCTCGACCAGAGACGCATGCGCTTGGCCCTGCAGCCGATGATGGGAGCAAAGTCCAACAAGCCGGAAATGTACGAGTGCTTGATGCGCATGGAGAAAACCGACGGCAGCTTGGCCTCGGCGGGCGAGTTCATTCCGGTCGCCGAACAACTAGGGCTGTCGCGGCTGATCGATCGGCGCACGCTCGAGCTCTCCGTCGACCTACTCAAACGCCACCCGGAACTCTGCCTTTCAGTCAATGTTTCGGGCCTAACGTGCTCGGATCACGAATGGCTGGTGACGCTGCAGCGTCTGACAGGAAGCCGGCGTGAAATCCTCAGCCGCATGGTCATCGAGATCACGGAAACCGCCGCAATTGAAGATCTCGACCAGTCCGTCAACTTCGTCGACACGCTCAAGGAGCTCGGCTGCCGCGTCGCGATCGACGATTTCGGCGCCGGCTACACATCTTTCAAGAACTTGAAGTTGCTCAACGTTGACATGGTCAAGATTGACGGCGCTTTCGTCAAAAACCTGGTCCATGACACCAGCGATCAGATCTTCGTCAAGACCATGATCGAGCTCGCGCAGTCGCTGAACATCGAGACCGTCGCCGAGTGGGTCACCGATGAAGAGACCGTCAAACACCTGAAGGACGGCGGCATCAGCTACCTTCAAGGCTTCCACTACGGATTGCCGTTCGACGCCGCCGAATACGGCTGGACGCGCTGAAGCGATAGCGCGGCGAGGCAGTTAGACCGACCGCCGACTCTGCGCTACTCGCGCGTCTGGGAGAGCTTTTCGATTTTCTGCTGCATAGCGGCCAGCTGTGACTTGAGCTCGCTCAATTCGTCGCGTTGCGGCGGGGCGCCCGCCATCGGGGCCGCGCCGCCTTCTCCAGGCTTGCCATTCGGGCCGAAGGTCGTCCAAACCGACATCGCCTGCTCGAACATGGCCATGTTGTTGCGCGCTTGCTTTTGATAAAACTCGAATGCTGCAGCAGGGTTCGTGAACGCTGACGCGAACTGTTCGCGGAACTTGCCCTGTTCCTTGACAAGATTCTCGAGGCTGAACTGCAGGTAGCTCGGCACCATGCGGGCGATGCTGTCGTCGTAGAAGCGAATGAGCTGTCGCAGGAACGGAATCGGCAGCAGCGCCTGGCCGCCTTCGCGGCTTTCCTGCTCGACGATGATCTGGGTCAGCACTGCGTGCGTGAGGTCGTCGCCGTTCTTGGCGTCGTAGACGACGAAATCTCTGTCGCCGCGCACCATCTTCGCGAGGTCTTCCAGCGTCACGTACGTGCTCGTCTCGGTATTGTAGAGACGGCGATTGGCGTACTTCTTGACGACGACGGCTTCGCGTTTTGGAGTTTGCGCTTCTGCGTTGCTCAACATCGCGGGGCGGATCTCTGATTTGTCGCTCATTGTTGCACTGCGGCAGCGTACCACACCGCCTCGCTCCCCCGCTACACGTTTCTAACACCCCTTTGGGCAGTCGCGCGCGACACGGTTGGGCAGGTCTAGCCAACAAGTCGCAATTGTCGAAAATCACCGATCCCCTCACAGTAAAAATACATTAAACACGGTGACGAGCCGTCGTTCAGCGGCGGTCGCACGACGTTTCGACTTTCGTACAAAACAAAACACGCGAGCGCCCAGGGAGGGGCAGAGATGAGCCAGGATTCTTCGACGATTGTGATCGCCAGCGCCGCCCGTACGCCGGTCGGCTCGTTCAACGGATCGCTGGCCTCGCTTCCGGCTCATAAGCTCGGCGAAGTCGCCATCAAGGCCGCGCTTGAGCGGGCCAACGTCGCGCCCGGCGACGTCTCCGAGGTTATTCTCGGTCAGGTTCTGACCGCCGCCCAGGGTCAGGGTCCGGCCCGTCAGGCGTCCGTCGGGGCCGGCATCCCGGTCGACGCGCCGGCCTGGAGCATCAACCAGATCTGCGGCTCGGGCCTGCGCGCGGTTGCGCTTGGCATGCAGCAGATTGCCTCCGGCGACGCCAAGATCGTCGTCGCTGGCGGGCAAGAGAGCATGAGCCAGTCGGCGCATGCGGGCCACATGCGCGACGGCACCAAGATGGGTGACTTCAAGCTCGTCGATACGATGGTGAAAGACGGCCTCTGGGACGCCTTCAACAACTATCATATGGGCACGACCGCGGAAAACGTGGCGCGCCAATGGCAGATCACCCGCGAAGACCAGGACAAATTCGCCGTCGCGTCGCAGAACAAGGCCGAGGCCGCAAGGAAGGCCGGCAAGTTCAAGGATGAAATCGCCCCCGTCACCATCAAGGGCAAGAAGGGCGACACCGTCGTCGATACAGATGAATACATCAAGGACGGCACGACGCTCGAAGGCATCGCCAAGCTGCGTCCGGCCTTCGACCCGAAGGAGGGCACGGTCACGGCAGCGAACGCATCGGGCATCAACGACGGTGCCGCTGTTGTTGTTCTGATGTCCCTCGCCGAAGCCAAGAAGCGGGGCATCACGCCGCTCGCCAGAATCGTCTCCTGGGCTACCACCGGCGTCGACCCGTCGATCATGGGAACCGGCCCCATCTCTGCGTCGAAGAAGGCGCTCGAAAAAGCCGGCTGGACCATCGGTGATCTCGATCTGATCGAGGCCAATGAAGCCTTCGCCGCGCAAGCGATCGCCGTCAATAAGGGCCTCGGCTGGGACGCCGACAAGGTCAACGTCAACGGCGGCGCCATCGCCATCGGCCATCCGATCGGCGCGTCCGGCGCGCGCGTGCTCAACACGCTGCTGTTCGAGATGAAGCGCCGCGGCGCCAAGAAGGGTCTCGCGACGCTGTGCATCGGCGGCGGTATGGGCGTCGCGCTCTGCGTCGCCCGCGATTGACGACTAAGCCCACTTCTCGCTTGCGGGAAGAGGGCAATCGACGAACACTTCAAAAATCAAAATCAAAAAATTAGGGAGAAACACCATGGCAAGAGTCGCCCTCGTCACCGGCGGCACGCGCGGCATCGGCCACGCGATCTCTATCGCGCTGAAGAGCGCCGGATACCGCGTCGCAGCCAGCTACGCCGGCAACGACGCGGCTGCTCAAGCCTTCCAGATCGACACCGGCATTCCCGTCTACAAGTTCGACGTCGCGAGCTTCGAAGCGAGCGAAGCCGCCGTCAAGCAGGTCGAGAAGGCGGTAGGCCCCATCGACGTCCTCGTGAACAACGCCGGCATCACGCGCGACACGATGTTTCACAAGATGACGAAGCAGCAGTGGGACGAGGTCATCGGCACCAACCTCAATGGCCTGTTCAACGTCACGCGCCCGGTTTGGGAGGGCATGCGCGCCCGCAAGTTCGGCCGCGTGATCAACATCTCGTCCATCAACGGCCAGAAGGGCCAGATGGGCCAGGTCAACTATTCCGCCTCGAAGGCCGGCGACATTGGTTTCACGAAGGCCCTGGCGCAGGAAGGCGCGCGCGCCGGCATCACCGTCAACGTCATCTGCCCAGGCTATATCGCGACTGAGATGGTGAAAGCCGTGCCGCAGGACGTGATGGAGAAGACCATCCTGCCGCAGATCCCAGTCGGACGCCTTGGTGAACCGAGCGAGATCGCGCGCGCGGTCGTATTCCTGGCTTCTGACGACGCAGGCTTTATCACCGGCGCGACGCTCACTGCCAACGGCGGACAGTATCTGGCGTGACGTTAACGGCGCTCCTGGCCGGGGCACGCCGCACCAAGGAACAGCGTGGACGAACACGCTGTTCCCATAGATAATTGCCGAAGGGGTGCTGAGGAGATTTGGGCTCATGTCGAGATATGCGCACGCCTACAAAACGCTTCTCGCGCATTTACGAGCCCTCGCTTTCATCAGCGCCGCCATCATCAACGTGTCCGCCAATCCGGCAATAGCCGAATCGAGCCTTGATGTCCTCGCCGGCACATGGCGCGGCAACGGGACAATGCTTTTCGAAGACGGGACCAGCGAAAACATCACTTGCACCGGCTACTACAGAGCCGACCCAAACATGAGCGTCGTCTTCCGCTGCAAAGGCCCTACCTCCAATTTTGAACTGCGTAGCAAGCTGTTGAAGTCCGAGGGCGACAAGGTCTCCGGGGTTTGGGAGGAGCGCACGTATAATGTTACGGGCGAAGCCTCTGGCACAGCTGCCCCCGGTAAACTCAATGTTAAGTTCAGCGGAAGTCTCGCAGGCAGCCTTGTGATGAGCTTTTCATCTTCGAGCCAATCGGTATCGGTCTCCATTGACACGAAAGGAACCGGCATCAAGGGTGCGCGCCTCAGCTTTAGTCGCATGTAAAGACGGCCGCTCCGCGCTTTCCAACCTCCCGGCGAAAGCCGAAATCGACGAAGGAGAGTCGGAAGACGCAAAACAAAGACGGCGCGTCGGATAATCCGCAGCGCCGACTTCAATTCTACAAAAGCTGGAAATCAACCCCTCAGCCGCGTCCTGACAATCCGCGGGAACTCGTCATCCGCAATCGTCTCGCCGGCGCCGTAGCCGCCGCCTTGTCCGCCTTGCGGCTCGGCGCTCTGCTGGCGCCCGTCCTCAAGGCTCCACCAGCGATCGCCTCCCTGAGCCGCCGCGAGAGCCGCTGTTGACGGCTGCGTCTGTTGCGCGGCCGGTGGCGGAGGCGCGGTGCGGCCATAGGCCGGCGCGCGCGGGGCCTGCGGCTGCGACGAGAACCACGCCTCGATCAGATCGAGTTCGTCGGATGACAGGCTGAGCCCCTGACTGCGGCAGCGGGCGACGACGAAGTTGCGGAAGCGGCTGGCGAACAGACTGGCCGATGCGCCCTGTTCGAACCACGGATCGCTCTCGCTGACGACATCGAGGATGAAGCGCAGATCGTCGCGCTTGAGATCGAGGCCGAATTCGCGCGCGCGCTGGGTCAGGTTGACCAGCGTCTGCGATCCCAGAAGACCGTTTGCGGTGATCTCGTGCGCCATGATGTCGAACAGCACGCGATATTCCGCCGGCGCGAGCGCCGGAGCTTGGCACGCCTGATGAATGCGCGAAATGGATTGCTGGATCTGAGTGGCATGATCGGCAGCGCGCGGCGCCTGATGGCCGACAGATTGCGAGGTCGTGATCGGCGCGTCTCGGCGCAGATCGCCGAACGGCTGTGGGGCGCCATGCGGGGTCGAGAGCGGCGAGGCGGTTGAGGCCTGAGCAGAGGCCGCCGGCGGCGGCGCATAGAACGCGTCCGTTGGGCGATTCAACGCCGGCTGATGTAGGTGCGACGTCTCCAGCGCCGCCGAATAGTTCGGCTGGGCGGCGAAGTCATGCGGTGCAGGCGAGAACGACGGCGCCGTCGGCACGTACTGGCGAAGCGGCTCGGTGTGCCGCGACGGGATCTGCGGCGGATGCGGCTCCGGCCGGTACAGCGGCGAGGGCTCCGGCGCGCTGGCGCGAAGCTCAATTGACGCAAGAGCAGAACTGACCTGCGGTCCCAGAAGCCCAGTCGCGGTGATGTGCCGCTTTTCGTCGAACACGGTGTAGGGCGGCGTGTCGCTCAAATGCAGGTCGTCCGGGAGGCCGGAGAGCAAGAGCTTATGGAAGCTGCCGTAGCCGCCCCAGTCGCAATCGACCGTCTTATCGCGGCCGACAATGCGAACCGCGCGGTCAGCGAGCGTTTCAAGCGGCACGGATTGCGGAGCCGCTCTGACGAAGCTGACGACTTCGGCAAGCGTCGCGCGGCGCGCCTCCTCGAGGTCGACGAGCGCCGACCGCGGGGCTGCGAGTTCGCGCGCAGGTGCGTCTGCCGCCACGGCACGCCCATCGAGCAGCAGCGAAATCAAATTGGATTCCCGGACTTCGCCGTCGCTGATGGCCGTGAACGGCTGTGCAGTTGAATCGTTGGCGAACACCACCGAACGCCGCGCGTGGGCGCGAAGCCGGTGCAGCAATGGCGTGAAATCTGCATCGCCCGACAAGATGACGATCTCGTGGAAGAACGTGTTGTGGGTCAGAATATCGCCGATATCCAACACCATCCGGATGTCGGCGGCATTCTTGAGCTGCTGGGTCATCGGCGGGCAATCGATGATCTCGAAGCCGGCGCGCAGGAAGTGATGTTTGACGAACGGAAACGAGTTCATGTCCGTTGAATTGTCGTGCGAGTTACGGCGCGGCGTCGAATTTCCGTAGCAGCGTGTCATCGCCAGACGCCGTTCCACTGGAGTGGAATAGACCGACGAAGGTGTGATGAGCTCGCCGGAGATCAGGGCCTGCAGCCACACGCCGCTGTCCTTGGCGAAGCGCTTCGCCGCATCCTCGTTCTTGCGCCTCAGGGACATGTAGATGTTGTCGTAGTCGACGAACACCGTCGTGTAGATGGGTCCTGCGGACTCGCGTTTCATAGACGGCATCCCCCGTGAGCCGGACGTCCTGATTCGCGGTCACTGTTTACGAGTCGGTTTCGGACAGCAAGGCAGCCGCGCCACATGCGTCAAGAGAGTCGCATTTATCCCGTGGATTGAAGGCTTTCGCGATCTCTCCCGCGACGAGGTGGGCGCGCATGTCCTGGGGGTAATCGAGCAAAAGACTTAGACTTGTGGCCGGGGCGCATCGGGGCAGGGATTGGGCATAGCAAACGGCCGCTAGGCGCCAGGTTCAAAGCCGGCGTCTGCGATTTCGAATCCTGCGAAGTCGAAGCCGGGCGCGACGGTGCATCCGACCAACGTCCAGGCACCGAGGCTCTGTGCGCGCTGCCAGTCTCCAGCAGGGACCACGACCTGCGGACGCTCGCCGTCCGCGAGTCGGCCCCCGAGCCGGTTCGCCGTCGCCGGACCTTTCGGCGGCGCAATTTCTAGCCGCAGCGGCGCGCCGGCGTAGTGGTGCCAGACCTCAGCCGCGTCAACGCGGTGCCAGCGCGAGGCTTCGCCCTGGCGCAGTAGAAAATAGATGGCCGTCGAAAATGCCCGCTCTCCACGCGGCCCCGTCGTCGCCCCGCTGTCGCAAAAGGTTTCGCGAAAGTAGCCGCCTTCGGGGTGCGGAGCGAGGCCGAGCAGAGCGATGACGTCGTCGGCGGTCAGCTCGGGCGTCCCGGAGCATTGCGTGTCGGCCAAGCGTCACCCCCGGTTCTTGAGCTCGCGCAGCCTAGCGAAAACCTGCCAATCTTCCGCGCCTTCGAGACCGAGTCGGGCGCGAATGGCCGTCGATCCGGTTCGAAGGAATGGATTGGTCGCCTTCTCGACGGCCAAGGTCGTCGGCAGGGTCGGCCGGCCGGCCGCGCGTAACGCCTCGATTTCCGTCCAGCGCGCCGCCAGCGCCTCGTTTTCGGGTTCGATGCTGCGCGCGAAGCGGCCGTTGGAAACAGTGTATTCGTGTCCGCAATAGATCGCTGTCTCGTCGGGCAGCGCCGCGATTCTGCAAAGCGAAGCGTACATCGTCCGCGCATCGCCCTCGAACATCCGTCCGCAGCCGAGCGAAAATAGAGTATCGCCGGTAAAAGCCGTGGCTTCCGCAGGTAGGTAGTAGGTGACGTGGCCGAGTGTGTGTCCCGGTGTCTCGAGGATTTCGATTTTCTGCCCTGCGAAACTGGCGCCTGTCGCCGCGGTTACCGTCGCGGTGATGCCCGGAATGCGCTCGGCCTCGGCTTCGGGGCCTGTAATCGCGCAGCCATAGTGGCCCTTCAGCTCCAGATTGCCGTTGGTGTGGTCGTGATGGTGGTGCGTGGTGAAAATTCGCGTCAGGCGCCAATTCCGGGCGGCCACCGCCGCCTTGATCGGAGCTGCCTCGGGCGCGTCGATCGCCGCCGTTTCGCCCGTCTCGGGAGCGTGGACTAAAACGCAGTAATTGTCGGAAAGGCAGGGAATCTGCACAAACTCAAGGCGCGGCATGGCCGCACTCTGCTTGCCGCGTCGGCCGGAGTCAAACCGGCCCTGTCGCCCCGTGAATCGCCACTGGTGCAATCCTCGGGCGCCAATTCAATTGCATCTGCAATTAGGAGTTTTCAAACCGTGGCATTCAAGCAATTCAAGAGTTTGAACTAGGTGTTTAATATCTTGATAACCTTTTGGACGGCTTTAATCGGTTCTATATCGTTCTGACGATTCGCTCCGTTGGCGGATCGCTTCGAGCCGCTTGGCCTGAATTGGGCATCGCGGCCGGTGCCTAGTTGCGTCGCTTGCTGTGCCGACCAACCGGGCTGTGAAATGCGAGAATTCGTAATCATCGGGCTAAATCTGTTTGCGCTCAGTGCGCTCGCAGGGTGCTCGATCAATCCGACAGGGCTGTCCGACGTTGAACTCTCCGCCGCCGCCGAGCTCAACACAGCGTCGGTGACCGCAAATCAGGAGCCAATCACCCACGAGATCACGCTCTATGAAGCGATGGCGCGCGCGCTGAAGTACAACCTCGATCACCGCGTTGAAGAAGCCGAGGCCGCCGTTCGCCTCGCCGAACTCGATCTGTCGCACTATAGCCTGTTGCCCAGCATCGTCGCCGGAAGCGGTTACGCCGGACGCGATAATTTCAACGCCTCATCGAGTTTCAATCTCGAAACCAACACGCCCAACTTCGGCTCATCGACCAGCCAAGAAAAAGAAATCCGCTCCGCCGACATCGGCTTCAGTTGGAACATTCTGGATTTCGGGCTGTCCTACATCCGCGCACGGCAAAACGCCGACAAATATCTCGTCCAGGAAGAACTTCGCCGCAAAGTGATCCACCGCGTCGTCGAAGATGTCCGCACCGCCTATTGGCGAGCGGTCAGCGCCGAACGACTGATGTCGAAGCTCGCCTCGCTTGAAGGCGAGACCCGCCGCGCGCTTGAAGAAACGCGCACGCTTTACAGCCAGCGGGAGACCTCGCCGATCACGGCGCTGACCTATGAGCGCGAACTGGTCGAGATCAAACAGAAGATCGGCGAAATCCAGCGCGACCTGAATACGGCGAAGGCCCAGCTCGCAGCGCTGATGAACCTGCGTCCCGGCACGCCCTTCAAGTTGTCGTACGACGGACGCAAGCAGGGCTCGCTCGAGCTGCGCGCTGACCTCAACGACATGATCGCGACGGCGGTCTACAACCGACCTGAACTGCGCGAGATCCAGTATCGCCAGCGCATCAACCTGCACGAGGCGGACGCAGCGCTGCTCGAACTCCTGCCCGGCATTCAGCTTTACGCGGGCGCCAACTACGACAGCAACAGCTTCTTGCTCAATCAGGATTGGACCAACTGGGGCGCCAAGGCGAGCTGGAACCTGTTGAAGGTCTTCTCCTACCCCGCGAGGCGCGACCTCGTCGGTTTGCAGGATCAGTTGCTGGGAGAACGGGCGCTAGCGGTCACAATGGCGGTCATGACTCAGGTCCACGTCTCGCGAATCCGTTTCTTCCACGCCCAGAAGGAATTGCGGACGGCTGCTGAATATCGCGATGTGCAGCGTCGTCTCCTCGACCAGATGCGCGCGGAAGCCACCGCCGAGCGCATCAGCAACCAGACGCTGATCCGCGAGCAGATGAACACCCTCATTGCCGAGGCGAAGTACGATATCGCCTATGCGCAAATGCAGAACGCCTTCGCCAACCTGTTCTCCTCGCTGGGTCTGGACCCCTACGCCTGGGAGCTAGATCGGTCACAGAGCGTCAGCCAAGTGACTGCGGCGCTGAAACAACTCTGGTTCGAGCGCGGCGACCTCGCCGCCGGCTGGTCCAAGCGGCTCGCATCCGCCGCGAAGCCGAACTAACAGATCCTTAACTAACTTCGTCGAGCAATGGGTCTGCTGAGCGACTCGGCGACAGCGGCTGCGCAATGGTCGATTTGCGCGTCACCCGGGCCGCAGTCGTCATGCGAGGTGCGTCGATGTCGGCCGGATCACGTCTAAGACTTGCACTAGCGATTGGGCTGGCGACCGCGACCGCAGGCGCGGCGTTCGGCGCTGGCAGCGCGCCCATCGACGATGGCGGTGTGCCGGTGCGCGGCGTCGTCAAGGCCGTAGATCAAGCCGCTATCTCGACGGACATCGTCGCTCCAGTGTCGAAAATCGGCTTCCGCACGGGCGAATCTTTCGCCGCGGGCGATCTGCTTATCGCCTTTGACTGCGAGCGATACAAAGCCGAAGCCCAGGCCGCCGAGGCGGTCTGGAAAGAAATGCAGCTAACGGTCGACAGCAACGAGCAACTGGAGAAATTCCGCGCGGTTGGTCGCCACGACGTTGATATTTCCAAGGCCCGCGTCGCGAAGGCCGAGGCGGAAGCGCGCTCGCTCAAGACTCGTGTCAGCCATTGCGAGATCTTCGCGCCATTCAACGGCCGCGTCGCGGACCTCGCGATCAACGTCTACGAGCAGCCGCAAATGGGAAAGCCGTTCCTCACGATCGTCGGCAACGGCCGCTTCGAAATTGAATTGATTGTTCCGTCCAACTGGCTCGGATGGTTGAAGCCCGACGAGAAGTTCACCTTCACCGCCGATGAAACCGGCCACGATTACGACGCTCGCGTCGTGCGCATCGGCGCCGCCGTCGACGCCGTGAGCCAGATGATCAAGATCATCGCCGTCTTCGACAGCGCCTTCGCTGACGTTCTGCCCGGAATGAGCGGCGTCGCCAAATTCGCCGGGACCAACGGCTGAGCCATGTCGCGAACCGAGCGCATCGTCCGCACAACCAAAGAGCCGGCGACAGAACCAATTCAAAAGGTGACGCTCGCCGCGAACGTCAAGCCCGAAGCCCCCGCACGCGCCTTGCAGGGCGCCGACGGGCAATCGGCGATGCTTGCCCTGCTCAAAGTTGAGGCCGCCGCTCGCGAAGCCGCCAATGAACGCGACCTTCTGTTTCTGATCGCCAACGAAACCCGCAAGCTGACGCGCGCGCGGCAGGTCTTCGTACTTCGTCCCGGCTTGACCGGCGGCGAAGAAGTGAAAGCCGTCTCCTCATTGCCTTCGGTCGATCGATCGGCGCCACTGGTGCAGATGATCGAAGAGCTTGTCCGCGCCGCCCGTGGGGACGGCGCGCTCGACGCCAATCTCTCGATCGACGTCGCAAACGTCGCCGATCCGACGAGCGCTGCGTCGTACCCTTTTCCCGCTCTGATGTGGTTGCCGCTGCGCTGGCAGAACAGGCCGCGTCTCGGCGGCATCGTCCTCGCGCGGGAAGACGCCTGGACCGACGCCGATTTGATCGTTGCCAATCGTCTGATCGGCGCCTATGCCCATGCGCTTGCCGCGCTTGGTGGCGCGCGTCGCACTACAGGGCTTGACCTCCTTCGGATGAAGAAGGTCGGCGCGTTGGCGACCGTCGCAGTGCTCGCCGCGCTTGCCTTCATTCGCGTTCCGCTGTCGGCGCTGGCTCCGGTCGAGATCGCGCCGCGCGACCCGTTCATAGTCGCTTCGCCCCTCGATGGCGTCATTGATGACATCAAGGTCGAGCCCAACCAGTCGGTCAAACCCGGCGACATCCTGGTCAAATTGACCGATACGACTCTGCGCAATCGTGTGACCGTCGCCGAGCGCGAAGTGCAGGTGGCCGATGCGAAACTGAAACAGGCGAACCAGGTGGCGTTCAGCGACCCCCGTGGGCTGCACGACATCGCCATCGCGCGTTCGGAACTTGCACTAAAGCTGGCTGAACGTGACTTCGCCCGCGACCTCCTGGAGAAAACCGAGATTCGCGCCGCGCGAGCCGGACTTGCCCTCTATTCTGACAAACGTGAGCTGATCGGCAAGCCTGTCTCGGTCGGCGAACGCATACTCGAGGTAGCCGATGCGGATGCGGTCGAGGCGCGGATCGATCTGCCGGTCACCGATGCCATAGCGCTCGCGCCGGGTGGCCGGGTCAAACTTTTTCTCGACAGCGATCCCTTGCGACCGTTGACCGCTTCGATCAAGCGTTCCGATTACAAGGCGCGCGTCGGCGAAAATGACGTCATGTCATTCCGTGTCATTGCAACGCTCGCGACCGAAGGCGAGACCCGACCAGTTCCCCGTCTGGGCGTGCGCGGCACGGCGCAGATCTCGGGCGATGATGTGCCGCTCGGGCTCTACCTCTTCCGCCGGCCGCTGACGGCGATGCGCCAGTGGCTGGGTATGTAATATGACGGCTCCAGCCGAACCCCGATTGCCCGAGCTGCGACAAGACCTCAGACTCGAGTCTCGAAGTGCCGGTAGCGATGGGCGCCCTACGTGGGTCATCGTCGACGCGGCCCAGCATCGTTACATCGCGCTCGGCGAAACCGCCTATCAGCTGCTTTCGCTGTGGCGCGCCGGCGCGGCCTACGATGAATTGCGAGCCGAATGCAAATCCGGCTTTGGCCATGACGTCTCTCCGGATGAAATTGCCGATCTCGTCAAATTCCTTGGCGAGCAGAGTTTGACACTCGATTCGCCGACGGGCGATTGGCGCTACTTCTCCGGATTGTCCGACCGCGCGCGCCACGGCTGGCTGATGTGGGCCATTCACAACTACCTCTACATTAAGATTCCGCTCGTCCATCCCGAACCGATTCTCAAGCGCTTTTCCCCGATTGTTGCGCCGCTCTACACGCGCGCTTTTTTTGCGGCCGTCGTCGCCTGCGGAATCTCCGGGCTGTACCTTGCGTCCCGCCAATGGGACGCCTTCGTCACGACGTTTCAGCACTTCTTCTCGCTCGACGGCGCGTTCGCCTATGCGGCCGCATTGATCGTGGTCAAAAGTCTCCACGAACTCGGTCACGCCTTTACCGCCTATCGGTTCGGGTGCCGCGTGCCGAGCATGGGACTCTGCTTTCTCGTCATGTTCCCAGTGCTCTATACCGACGTCACCGATGCGTGGCGTCTGAGCTCGAGGCGCAAACGTCTGCAGATCGGCATCGCCGGCGTTGCGGTGGAATTGGCGATCGCCTGCTTTGCGACCTTGGCGTGGACGTTCCTGCCCGAGGGACCGGCGAAAAGCGTCGCATTCACCATGGCGACCGTCGGCTGGGTGTTGAGCCTTGCAGTCAACCTCAATCCGCTGATGCGGTTCGACGGCTACTACTTGTTCGCGGACCTGATCGGAATCGAGAACCTGCAGTCGCGCGCCTTTGAATTCGGCAGTTGGCGACTGCGCGAGTTTTTGTTTGACCTCGGTCGCCCGGCGCCTGAACGCCTCGCACCATCGAAGCAGAGAATATTGATCGGTTACGCCTGGGCGACGTGGCTCTATCGCCTCGTCGTGTTCACAGGCATCGCGCTGCTCGTCTATCACATGGCTTTCAAGTTGCTGGGCATCGTGCTGTTCCTGATCGAAATCGTCTATTTCATCCTGCGGCCAATCTGGGCCGAGATCACGGCGTGGCGCCAGGACGGAAGGGCGATCCTGGCGACGCGGCGCAGCCGCATCAGCATGGGTATTGCGGCGAGCCTGTTCGTCATTGCGGTCACGCCATGGTCGACGCAAATCCATGTGCCGGCCGTGCTAGAGTCTTCCGAGATCGCCCGCGTCTTCCCCAAGCGATCGGGCCTCGTCACCGAGGTACGCGTCAAGGCTGGAGATCGCGTCAAGCAGGGCGACATTCTGATCGTGCAATCGTCGCGCGATCTCGAATATCGCCTCGCAGTCGCGCGACGCAGACTGGCGCTTGTCAGAGTACGCATGGCGCGACGGGGGGCCGATGATGCCGATCGTCTCGACAGTCTTGTTTTATCGGAAGAGCAGCAGTCGCTGGCGTCGGAAATCGCTGGCCTTGAGCGCGAAGCTTCGGAACTAGAAATCCGCGCTCCGATTGCAGGTCTGATCGCAGAGTTCAATTCCGAAGTGCACCCGGCTCGGTCTATTGGCCGGGCGGAGTTCGTCGCGCTCATACGCGGCCCGTCGAATCTAGTCGCGCGGGGGTACCTCAGGGAAAATGACGTGGAGCGCGTCGTTCTCGGCGCCGACGGCGTCTTCGTGCCCGATGGCGTCGGCTTCGAGCGAGCGCCGGTCCGCCTAACGTCGATTTCCGAAGCTGGGTCCGGGGCGCTTGAAATTCCCGAACTGGCCTCGACCCATGGCGGATCAGTCGCCGTGAGGCCCACCCGCTCTGCCGGATCGCAGCAGCGGCTTGCCCCCGTCCAGGCGGTCTACCTGGCGACACTCCAGGCGCCGGGCGGCGAAGCGGCCCCTTTGGCGGTGCGGGGCGTGGTGCATCTGCGAGGAACCGCGCAGAGTTTCGCAAGCGAGGCTTTCCGCCGTATCGCGTCCGTGCTCGTGCGCGAAAGCGGCATCTAAAGCGTATGGCGAGGACGCTCCGGCGTCTGTTCCGCACCGTGCCGTCCCGCTCGTTGTCAATGGAATTGTAATGGAGATTTACAATTCATTAGAATTATCAATTCAACAATTTATTCAAATTGGAACATTTCCTTTCGCTAAAATTCTACAAAACCACAGATGTTATAAATGATTGCAAAATGAATATCCTGTCTATTCGTGCATAGGAGTAGAGATCCGGCCCTCGCCGGAGCTCCGTCTTGTTTGTGAGTGCACGTGATGAACTCGATTGTCCGCGGCAGCGCGTTCTCTAAGCAGAAGAGTCCCAAGTCTTTCGATGAGTTGATTCGAGAGCACGCGTCAGGGTTGTCGTATCGCGCGCTTGAGCAGCGCATGGCGTTCGACGGCGCCGCTGTCGCGACGACCGCCACAGTCGCCGCGGCAGATCACTCCAATGATCCGGGTCACGCTTCGGCAAATGATGCGGCATCGACGCAAGATCACTCTGAGCCGATCCACGCCAGCGACCTCGCCGTTGCGATGGCCGGCGAACCCGCATCGTCGGCGAATTCAACTCAATCAGTTGTGTTTATCGACGCTGGCGTAACGAACGCCGCCGAGCATCTTGCAGGCATCGATCCATCGGCGGAAGTTGTATTCCTAAACGCCAACAGCGGCGGACTCGAACAGATTTCGTCGTATCTCGCCGGGCGGACAGACATCGGCAGCATTCATATTGTTTCCCACGGCGACGATGGCTCGCTGATCCTCGGCAACAGCATCGTCACCGGGCAAAACTTGACAGCCTACGCCAGCGAACTCGCTGCAGTCGGCAATGCTCTATCCGCCGATGGCGACATCCTGATTTATGGCTGCGATTTCGGCGCAAGCGAAAGCGGGCGCGCAGCGGCCGACTTGCTTGCGTCTCTGACAGGGGCGGATGTCGCCGTGTCAACGGACGCGACGGGAAGTCTCGCGAGCGGCGGCGACTTCGATCTCGAATACGCGACGGGCGTCATCGAAAGCAAAATCGCCTTTGGCGCAAATGACCAAAACTCTTACGACGATCTTCTGTCCGTGACCGTCAACAACGGCAATGGTTCGCTGGTGATTGGCGTCGCCAATACGCTCTACACCGTCGATACGACGACAGGCAAAGCGACAGCGATCACGACGATTCCCGGGACGATCGGTGGAGTTGCATTCGGTGGCACAGCGAACTCGATCGCCATCGATCAGACCAACGGACTGATTTACTACTGCGACAACACAAGCGCTAACACCAACCGGGCCTTGTTTGCTTACGATTTCATCAACGATACGCACATCCTGATCGACAGCGATCTGACGAACAACGGCGCTGGCGCCAGCATTACGGTGGGCACGACGGGTCTCGGCAGTGGATCGGCCACCTTTTACAACGGCGTGCTTTACCTGGGCGTCGAGAACGTCACGGGCAGCGACGACCAAGTGTACGCGATAACGTTTACCGGCGCAGGCCGCACGGTCGCGACCGCAGCTGCGTTCGGCGCCGCCATCACCGGCACGAATGACTGGGGCGACCTCACGATCGACGTGGCAGGCAATGCATTGGTCAGCCAGAGCCAGGCCACGGGCATCACGCGCTACAGCCTGACGACCGGTGCGCAGCTGACGAACGTCGCCTATGCAGCCACGGGTCCGCAGTCCGCTCACGACGCCAATGGCAACGTCTATGTCGTCACCACGTCGCTGCAGCAGGTCAACGCCACGACGGGCGCCAACGTCGGCGCTGCGATCGCGATCACGACCGACGGGACGACACCGATCACCGCTCCGCCGGACGCGGCGTCGTGGATTCCGCAGACAGGCTCGATCGGCGACAAGATCTTCGATGACAACAACACCGACGGCGTCTTCAATGGCGGCGACACGGGCATCGCCAACGTCACCGTTCAGCTGATCGACGACGTCAACAACAACGGCATCGTCGATGTCGGCGAGCGCATTCTTGCGACCGATACGACCGACGCTAGCGGCAACTATCTCTTCTCCGGCGTGACGCCGGGCCGTTACATCATCCGCGTGACCGATACGAATGGCGTCCTCGGCACGGCCCCGTCGACGACCGGCGGCGCAACGCAAACAGCGACGCTCAACAAGATTGGCGCCAGTCTTCTGACCGAGGATTTCGGCTATAACAGCTACGCGCCGATCGTCGATTTGAATTCCACGCCGGTCCCGTCGCCGTCGAGCGCTACAACCACGTCCAATCTCGTAACATCGGGCAATTTCGGCACAGCTGCATCCGGCACGCCGCCGGCGCCTTGGACCGAGGGCTCGCAGGCCAACGCCGGCGCGGTAGTGCTGAGCGGAGGCGACGGACGCTGGGATTGGACGCAGAACCCCGGCGCCAACTCGACGCTGACGCAGGCGATCACGGTGCCGGCCGACACGTCGGTGACGACGAGCGGCCCTTCAAGCACGACGACAGTGACGACCCACGATGAGATCACGTCGCTTGCCTTCGGATTGGCTTGGCAGAACGATGACATCCTCACCGCAAACGACAATACGGTGACGATCTCCTATGCTGGCGTCACCTACGCGACGTTCACGACGGCCGGCGGCGGCATTCTCAACGGCGCCGGGATCGCCGGGACATGGGCGTACTTTAACGGCGCAAGCGGCCCGGCCACGACCAATTCGGTCACCAACGAAGTTACCGGCGCGCTGACGACCGTCACCATCACGCTGCCTGCGGGCGTCACCGCGTCGGGCAATCTCGTCTTCACGTACGGCAACGGGCCGTCGGGCGCTGGCAATGACGACATTGCCATCGACAACGTCGTGCTCACCTCGACGCGCACGACCGTGACCACTGTGACCACGGCCGACACGGCCAACAACAACTGGACCGCGACATACACTGAGAACGGGTCCGCGGTTTCAATCGCCGACACCGACTCGTCCGTCTTCGACAGCGACAACACGAATATGACGGCGGCTAACGTCGTGCTTTCCAATCCGCAAACCGGCGATCGGCTGCTGGTGGGCGGTTCGTCGGCGCCGTCCGGAACAATTGGTTCGATCTCCTGGACGCGAACGGACTCCTCCGTGTCGTTTTCTGGCGCGGCGACGGCTGCGCAGTATGCGGCGGCGATCGAATCGGTTCAGTTCGAAAATACCACCGACACGCCGTCGGCGACGCCGCGAACGATCAACGTTACCGTCAGCGATGGAATATCGACATCGAACGCTGCTGTTGCGACGATCAATGTCGACCGCCTGCCGGATCTGGTGAATGACGCTGCCTCAGGCAACGAAGACACGGCGATCAGCGGCAACGTCCTGACCAATGATGACGTTGGCGACACGCCGATCACGTCGGTGACTGTTGTCACCGGCCCGGCGAACGGGACATTGACATCATTCAACACGACGACGGGCGCGTTCATTTACACGCCGAACGCCAACTACAACGGCACGGATACGTTCACCTATCGCGTAACAGATGCCGATGGCGATATTTCAACTGCCACAGTGACGATTACGGTCAGCGCGATCAACGACGCGCCGGTGAACACGCTGCCGGCGTCGTACACCACCAACGAAGACACCTCAGTAGCTCTGACAGGTCTGTCGGTCGCTGATGTCGATGTCGCCTCCGGCACGATCACCGTCACCTTGAACGTCGGCTCCGGCGCCCTCGCCGCGACGTCGGGCGGCGGCGTTACCGTCGCGGGCTCCGGAACCGGCACGATCACGCTCACCGGCACGCTCGCAAACGTCAATACGTTCCTCGGCGGTGGTTCCGCCCCTGTGTTCTCGCCGGCCGCCAACGCCAACGGCGCCGTGACTCTGACCATGACCACCAATGACGGAGGCAACACCGGCGCCGGCGGCGCTCTGACCGACGTCGACACCCGCACCATAACTGTCAATCCGGTCAACGACGCTCCGACGCAGGTCGTGCCGGGCGCGCAGACGACGGCCGAGGATACGGCGCGAGTGATCGCCGGAACCTCGGTCGCCGACGTCGACGGCGGCGCGCTGACGACGACGCTGACCCTGCCGGTCGGCGCCGGGACCATCACAGTTGTGACCGGCGGCGGCGCGACGATCACCAACAACGGCACGGGCACGGTGACGATTGCCGGCACGGCGGCGCAGATCAACGCGGCGATCGCCAGCATCACCTATACGCCGACGGCGGATTACAACGGCGCCACCAGCTTGTCGGTCTCGACCACGGACGGGTCTCTGACGGCGTCGAACGCCATTGCCATCACGGTGACGGCGGTGGCGGATATCGCCAACGACGCGGTGACGACGGCCGAGGATACGGCGGCGACGTTCAACGTCATCACCGGAACCGGCGGCGCGACGGCGGACAGCTTCGAGAACGTCGGGGCCCAGGTCACCAGCGTGACCCAGGGGGCCAACGGCACGGTGACGTTCCTGGCCAACGGCGCGGTGACGTACACGCCGAACGCTGAGTTCAACGGCAGCGATTCGTTCACCTACACCGTCACGTCGGGCGGCGTCACCGAGACGGCGACGGTCACCGTGACGGTCACCTCCGTCAACGACGCGCCGGTGGCGTCCGGAACGTCGATCACGACGGCGGAAGACACGCCGTTCTCCGGAACCCTTCCCGTCGCAACCGACGTCGACGGAGATACGCTCACCTACAGCCTGGCGTCGCCCGCGGCGAACGGCGTCGCCGTCGTCAACACGAACGGCACCTACACTTACACGCCGAACGCCAATTACTACGGCCCCGACAGCTTCACGTTCACCGTCTCGGACGGCAACGGCGGCTTCGACACGCGGACAGTGTCGATCACCGTCACGCCAGTCAACGACGCGCCGACGGCCGGCGCGCTCGCCAATCAGACGAGCCAGGACGCCGAGACCGACAGCTATAACGCTTCGACCGTCTTCAGCGATGTCGACGGCGATATATTGTCCTACTCGGCGACGGGCCTTCCGGCGGGATTGAGCATCAATCCGGCAACCGGTATCATCTCCGGAACGCTTGCTTCAAGCGCATCGCAGGGCGGCGCCGGCGGCGTTTACACGGTGACGGTCACGGCCAACGATGGCGCGGGCGGGTCTGTGTCGCGCAGCTTCACGTGGACGGTGACGAATCCGCAACCGATTGCAGGCGCCGACAGCTTTACGACGGAAGAAGACACGCCGCTTTTCGACACCGTTCTCGGCAACGATAGCGATCCGGACAATGATGCGCTGACAGTCAACACAACGCCGGTGTCCGGTCCGACGCACGGCACGCTCGTGCTCAATTCGGACGGAACGTTCAGCTATACGCCGGACCTCGACTACACGGGCTCAGATTCGTTCACCTATCAGCTGATCGACGGCGACGGCGGCGTCAGCACAGCGACGGTTTCGCTGACGATCTATCCCGAGAATGACGACCCCTTCTACAGCGTCCCTGGCGCGCAAAGCGTCGCCGAAGACCAGCCACTAACATTCAGCGCCGCCAACGGCAATGCGATTACGGTCGACGACGGCGACAGCGCATCGCTGGTGACGACGTTGAGCGTTAACGACGGCACGCTGACGCTCGGCAGCACTGCGGGTGTCACGGTCACGGGCAACGGCACAGATACCGTGGTCATCACGGGCAGCCCGGCCGCGATCACAGCGGCGCTGAACGGGCTCGCCTATCGCGGAATCGGCGACTACAACGGCTCTGACCTAATTTCGATCTCGACCACCGATGGCGTCGGCGTGGCCAACGCTTCGATCGCGGTCACGGTCAATCCGGTCGTTGATATTGTGGCCGACAGCGTCACGACGAACGAAGACACGGCCGTCACTTTCAACGTGCTGACCAACGACACGTTCGAGAACGCCGGTCGCGCAGTCACATCAGTAACGCAGGGCGCCAACG